>JAGLTS010000001.1 GCA_023135165.1 Phycisphaerales bacterium
CTCTCCTCCGGCTTGACAATAACTAGGTTGATCCGCATGGCACGCCTCTGGACCGTCTGCCGGAGGCGTGCCATGTCCTTTGTCTAGCGATGAGGGGGCGGCGGTGTCAATCTGTCCGCAACGCCCACGCCCCCCACCATCACCACCTCTGCCGAAGCGGCGCGATGGGAACTGCGGACCGGCGTCTTGGGGCGAGGCTCGGTGTGGCACCGTCGATTCCGGGGGGAGCGCCCCTCTTTGGGTCGCGGCTACACGGAGGGAGGGGGTGTGGGCTCGCGTGCGGTTGGGTGATCGGCCACAATGGGGCGCTGGAGGTTCGTTGTGTTGACGATCATCAAGTCACTGCTGGGTGTGGCTCGCGCGCCGTTTCTGCTGCTGCCTGTCACGCTTGTTGCTGCGGGGGCTGCGGCGTCGGCGTATGACGGCGGCATCTCACTCTTACGCACAGCGGCGGCGCTGGTCGGGCTGCTTGCGCTGCACATCGGCGTCAATGCGATCAACGAAGCGGCGGACATGCGGTCGGGGATCGACCTGAAGACTGTGCGGACGCCGTTCAGCGGGGGAAGCGGCACGCTGCCTGCGGGTAAGCTCAGCATCCGCGCCGCGTACAGCTTCGGGTTTGTCGCCACGGCGGTCGGGCTGGCAATCGGTGTGTGGTTTCTGATCCAGGTCGGATGGGTACTCGTGCCGATCGTTGCGGTCGGCGCGTTTTCGGTGTTGATGTACACACACCTGCTGCTGCGGATCGGCGTCGGCGAGGTGTTCGCGGGGCTGGGGCTGGGCGCGCTGCCGATCGTCGGGGCTGCGGTAGTGCAGGATGGCGTCATCGGGCCGGCTGCGGTCGGCGCGGCGGCGCCTGCCTTCTTCATGACGTTCAATCTGCTGCTGCTCAACGAGTTTCCTGACGCGGAGGCGGACCGCGCGGGCGGGCGTCGGCACCTGGTCATTCTGCTGGGTCGGGCTGGCGCTGCGCGGATCTACGCGATCGCTGCGATCGCTGCACCCGCTTCGATCGTCGCTGCGGTTGTGTATGGGGCGCTGCCTGCACTTTGCATTGTGGCGGTGTTGCCGACGCTACTGGTCGCACCTGCGCTGCGGTGGACGTTCACGAAGGCGAGCCAGCCCGTGCCGACGGGTGCACTGGCGGGCAACGTCATCTGGAACCTTGCGACGAACGTGCTCAACGCCGTGGCGCTGGGCGTGTGCGCGTGGCAGGGCTGGTCATAGCAGCGCGGTGTAGGGCAGCGCCCGGATGCAGCCTTGCTCTTCCGCGATCAGATCCATGTGCGTCATCGCAATCGCCTCGACGAGTGGGATCAGCTGCTCACCTTCGGGCAGTTTCCGCACATCGACCGTCTTGATGTAGCGCAGGCAGTGGTCGCAGACCTCGACCCAGCGCGGGTCCGAGTCATCGACGGTCAGCCGACCCAGATCCTTGCTTCCCTCGCAGAACGGACAGTTCATGCGGTGGTAGCCCCACTGCTCGCCGCACAGCCCGCAGCATAAAATGCGCTTGCCATCCTGATCGAGCATCGCCAACCCGGCAGGCGACCCGCACCACGGGCACATCGCGACAGGCTCTTGCGGTGCTTCGGCGCCGGCTTGCCTGGCTCGTCTGACGACATCGGTCACACACGGTGCAGCGAGCACGCGGCCGAAGAAGAGCAGGCCGTCCACCGACATGCCGAGTCGTTCGCGGAGTGCTGTCAGGCCTGTCTCATCAGGCCCGAATGCGGCGCTACGGGCAAGCTCTTCCAGCACGGCTGGATCATCGGCAGCGGCATCCGACAGGCGAATCAGGTCGTCGCTGCAATGGTCGCGTGACTGAAGCGAACCACACAGGTCGCTGAGGAGATCGGTCAGAAGCCCATGATCGAACGGCACATCGCTTGGCGAAAGCGAGCAGCCGGTCGGCTCCGCGCCGCCCTCGCGACCTTGCAGCGATGTGAGCGCGATGTGTTGCGCCTTGAGCAACTCGATCCGGAAGCGAATGTACTGCTCGGACGTGTTGGGAGAGTTCGCAAGCGCTTCGAGACTTTTGATGATCGTTGCCTGGTCGAAAGATGATGTTGTTTGCGTCATGGTCTGTCCTCGACCGATCTAGCGGCCTGATGTACGGCACGGGGTGCACCGTAGTCTACCCACCGATCTGCGACATGGAGAGCGACTGATAGCATCCATCGCACGTTGCTTTCATCGCGACCGCCCGATCGAAGGCGGCGATCAGATCACCCTCGGTGTGCGGTTGACGGAGGATGTCGCGCATCGGAACAAACGAGTTGCCGGCAAGGCATGGCAGGAGATTCCCGTCGGAGGTGAGGCGCAGGCGATTGCAGTTGTCGCAGAACGTCTCGGTCACGCCGGAGATGAAGCCGATGCGCGCGGGGCCGCCATCGACGATGAACTCGCATGCCGGTCCGGCGAGGTTGTCGCGCTGAACAGGTTCAAGTTGATGCGCCGCCTCGATGCATGCTCGCATTTCGCTCACAGGAAGGAGCGCTCCCGTGAGCGGGGAGCCGGGCACGAACGGCATGAGCTCGATGAACCGCACCGTCACCGAGCGATCACATGCGAAACGGACGAAGTCGAGGAGTTCGTCGCCGTTGATGCCTCGCAGGACGACCGCGTTGAGCTTGATTCTCTCGATGCCCGCTTCGATGGCTGCATCCACGCCGTCAATCACCGCGTCGAGATCACCGCCTCGGGTGATTCGTGCGAACCGGTCAGGTTGAAGGGAATCCATGCTGATGTTGATCGCGGTGACGCCCGCCTGTTTGAGCGCCGGCGCGAGACGTCGCAGGCGAGTCGCATTTGTCGTCAGCGCGAGCTGCTCCAGCCCGGCGATGCGGCCGAGATTGGCGATGAGGTGTTCGATGTCGCGACGGAGGAGCGGCTCACCGCCGGAGATCCGCACCTTCCGCACGCCCCAGCGCACGGCGGCGTGGACGAGTTCCTCGATTTCCGCATAGTCCAGCAGGTCACTGTGTGCGAGAAGCTGGACACCGTCGGGCGGCATGCAGTAGCGGCAGCGCAAATTGCAGCGGTCGGTCACTGAGATACGGAGGTAGTTGCACCGGGCCATGAAGCGCTCCCGTTTCGCCTTGCTGGAGGGAAACTAGAGCATGTCGGCCAGTGCCGTCAAGACCTCATTGTAGTTCGGCTCGGAGAACTGCTCTTTCACAATCTGGAGATAGCGGATGACGCCCTCACGATCGACGATGATCACGGCACGCGCCAGGAGTTCTTGTTCCTTGATGATGAGGCCATACGCTTCGCCAAAGGAGTGGTCCCGATAATCCGATCGCAGGGCGGTCTGATGCACATTCTCGTCATCGCACCACCTTTGCTGCGCGAAGGGCAGGTCCACGGAGACGGTCAGGAAGACGACATCGGGGCTGAAGCGCCCCGCCTCCTCGTCAAAGCGGTGCGTCTGGAGCTTGCACATGGGTGTGTCGATTGATGGGACGCTCGAGATGACGACGACCCGACCGCGGTACTCGCTCAGTGTAGTCGGCTGGAGGTCAGCGTTCACGACGGCAAAGTCGGGCGCCATGTCGCCGACCTTCAACTCCGGGCCGAGCAACGTCATGGGCATGCCCTTGTGTTGAATCACACCGGTTCGCTCGGAAGGCGCCGAGGCGGATGACTGCGAGAGCGCCTCATCACGGCAGCCGGCCACGGCAGCGAGCGAGACAGCGAGGGTGGCGATCAAAAGGCGTCGCATGCGGCATGTTCCTTGTGATGTAAACGAAAGCCGACGGGCTTCCAACATTAGGGGCGGTGCAGGGGGGAGTCAACGACTCCGATGGACTGCGACCAGACCCGATACCAACGCGCGGGCGGCCTGAATTCTTCCGCAGAAAAGCCCAGGGAAAGGCTTTCCCTGGGCTTTGAGGTACGTAGGTTCCGGACTGTGCTTCTACGCCTCCTGATGCGGCTGTGTGAAGATGGGGAGCACCCTCGCAAACAGGCCGAAGAAGAAGAACGTCGCACCGATGAGCGAGACGGAAATAAGGATCTCGATCAGCGTCGGGTAGTACGCGTAGGGCGTTGCGCCGGGCGTCGGTGCAAACGGGTCGACGCCGAGCAGCACGACGTTGAGCCGATTCAGCACGACGCCGCCCATGATGAGCAGCGAGGCGAACATCAGCCCGCCCAGGTTCTTGCGGATGCCGGGCGCGAGCAACAGCACAGCCGGCAGCAGGCCGCCCGCGATGATCTCGATAAGCAGAAGATTGCCCACGCCGCCGGTGAACGCAGCACCAAGCTGTCCACGGACGACCAGATCGACGATACGCACGATCATGTACACCCACATGGCCCCGCACGCGAGCTTGCCCAGCCCTGCGAGCACGTCGCCGTTCATCGGTCGGCGGAAGAACTTGGACAGGGTCATCTCGGTGAAGATCATCGTCGCGAAGCCACCCGTGACCGCCGACAGGAAGAAGCAGATCGGCAGGATCGGCGTCCACCAGAGGTGACTGAGCTTGTCGGGCATGAGCAGGAAGAGCGAACCCAGCGACGACTGGTGCATCGTCGAGAAGACGACCGCCGCGATGATAAGCATGATCGGCACGCCGCTCTTGTCGTTGGGCTTGGGCTTGAGCACGATCGCCAAGATCGAGAAGACGACGAACGCAATGACGGTCCACATGATCGACAGATGCGACATCAGGAACGTGAACCACGTCACCGCAAGAACGACGAGGATCGGAGATATCTTCCGCCAGCCGTCACGGAGCTGTTCCCATCCGAATCGGTCGAACACAGCCGGCAGGAACTCGAAGAACAGCACACAGACATACAGGCCGACGCACCAGGAGACCTCGAACATCGCGGAGTGCTCCGGATGCCATAGAAGGAGGTTCCAGAAGTTCCACGGCGCCCCGAGGTCAGCGAGCAGCGTGATGCCGACGCATGTATAGCTCAGCAGCCCCATGAGCACTGCGGATCGTGCGATTCCGTGGTATTTCTCCCCGCCGAAGATGTACACCGTGCCCGCGGTGACGAATGCACCTGCCGCGAGCGCGATCCAGAGCAGGTCGATGACGATCCATAGCCCCCATGGATAGGCGTCACTCAGGTTCGTGGTCGCCCCCAGGCCGAGAATGAAGCGAATGACGAACACGACCGCACCCGCCAACATGAGCGGGATCATGATCGCGCTCCACCCGGTGAGCAGCTTTCCTCTTGCTTCCTCGTGGATCATGAGCGATCACTCCTTACGCGTTTGTCGTACTCTCGTGTTCCGCTTCAACTTCGTCACGCCGCTTGGTGACCCAGTAGATCCCGCCGAGCACCGCGCCCAAACCCACAACCGCTGCGGGCACCGCCTTGAGCGCCCAGACGGAATGATCGGGAATGCTCCGCGTGGGCAGATCGGTCCGGAAGTTCAGCTTGTCGAACGATACCGGCGAGATATACAGCCAGTTCGTTCCGCCGACTTCCTTCTCGCCATACACGTGCTTCACGTATTCGGTCGGCTCGGCGGCGATGCGCTCTTGGGCTTCCTTGAGCAGTTCATCGCGATCGCCGAATTTCAGCGCCCCGGTCGGACACACCTTCATGCAGGCGGGTGTCGCCTGCGTCTCGGCGAAGCGAGCCTGCGAGCCAGCATCGTCCAGTGCGATGCCGTTCACCTTGTCCGGCGCTTCGCCTTCTTCGATCCGGTCGAAGCAGAAGTCGCACTTGTGAATCTGCGGGAACGGCGTATCCCAGTCCGCGGTCGGCACGCCGAACGGGCACGCCAGCACGCAGTATCGGCAACCGATGCATTTGTACGAATCGTACGTGACCGGACCGTCGTCGCTTTTGCGCAGCGCCGTCACCGGACACGCCGCGACGCAAGCCGGATCATCACAGTGCATGCACTGCCGTTTCACGAAGACACACGTCTCGAGATCACCGTTCTGATCGACAAGCTCGTGGAACGTGATCCGCGTATACGTCTTGGCGGAGAGGGCTGGGGGATTCTCATAGCACCCACCCGTGCCCTGGAACCGCGTCGGCTCCGGCGGCAGATTATGCCACTGCTTGCACGCCACCTGACAGGCACGGCAGCCGATGCATTTCGTCAAATCAACCAGACAAGCCTTACTCATCGGTCAGTTCCTTCACGCTTACAGGGCGACTTCACCGAACCGCTCAACATCCAACTTGTTGATGTCCACCAGGAACGCCTTGGTCTCGGGAATCATGGTGTTCGCATCACCGACGTTCGGCGTCAGCAGGTTCGCGCTGTCGCCGCCTGAGCGATCCTCGGGCATCTTCCACCCAAAGCACCACGGCACGCCGACTTGATGCACCGTCTTGCCATGGATAACGAACGGCTTGAGCCGGGCCGTCGGCAAGGCGATCGCCGTCACCACGCCGCGGATGCTGCACACCCGCACCTGATCGCCCGGCTTGATGCCCTTCTCCCGGGCCAACTCATGGCTCATCTCGACGAAGAGCTGCGGCTGCATCTCAAGCAGCCACGGCGTATGACGGGTCATCACGCCCGACTGCCAGTGCTCCGTCACGCGGTACGTCGAGCACACATACGGGAACTCATTGGACCCGCACGTCGAGCACTTGTCCGCCGGGCCTGTAAACAGCTTCACCGCCGGGTTGACCGACTGACTGTTGAACGGGTTGACCGTCACGGGCGATTCGAGCGGCTCGTAGTGCTCGGGGAACGGCCCATCCTGCAAGCCCGTGGCGAAGATCTGCGCGTGGCCTTCGGGCTTCATGATGAACGCCGTCTTCGCGTCATCGCGCCGCGTGCCATCCGGGTTCTCAAGCGGATACCACCCGCCGTCGGGGATATCGCCCACCCACTTCTTCGAGACGTACTTGCCGTTCTCGACCTCGCCTTCGAACGAGATGACCGGGCAGTCCTTATCGTACGGCCGGCCCTGCGGATCGACCGATGCGCGGTTGTAGATGATGCGGCGATTGATCGGCCAGCACCACGCCCACCCCGCGTTCAGGCCGATGCCTTCCGTCTCGCGGACGCGCCGTGCGGCATTGTTGCCACTCTCGTTGTAGGACTGGCAATAGAGCCAGTTGCCCGACGAGGTCGAGCCGTCGTCAGTCAGGTGCGCGAAGCTCGGGACGAGTTCGCCCTTCTTGCGGTCCACACCTTTCACGTTGCAGTCCCGTTGGAAGTAGCCGTTGATCTCCTTGGCGACGGCATGCGCATCGCACTCGCCGTGCGCGTCGAAGTAGTCCCACTTGAGGTTGACGATCGCGTCGGGGAACGCCCCGCCCTCTTCCTGGTAGAGCCTGCGCAACTCGACGAAGATCTTGTTGATCATCTCCGCGTCGGGGATGGCGTCGCCCGGTGCGTCGGCTGCCTTGTAGCGCCACTGCATCCATCGGCCGGAGTTGGTGATCGAGCCTTCCTTCTCGACCGACGCCGCGGCCGGGAGCACGAACACCTCCGTGTCGATGTCCTCCGGCATGATGCGCTTGCCATCGTCGGCACGCGCGAGCTTCTCATCCTGGAAGAACCAGCCCGTCTCGCTCGGGAAGATGTTGACGTTGATGAGCCAGTCGAGCTTGGACAGCGCCTCGCGCGTCTTCAGCGAGTTCGCGCCGCTGCATGCCGGATTCTGACCCCATGAGAAGAAGCCCTTGATCTCGCCGTTGTACATTCGGTCGAAGATCGTCAGCCACGAGTAGTTCACGCCGTCATCGAGCTTGGGAAGCCAACCGTAGCCGAAGCCGTTGTCGGCCGTGGCGTTGGCACCAAAGAACGACTTGAGCAGACTGACGGTGTACTTCGGGTAGTTGCCCCACCAGTTCGCACTGAGCGCGCCGACCTGTGTGGGCGTGTACTTCGTGTTGTACGCTTCGAGCGTCGGCTGGGATGCCTTGGGCGTCTTGAGATAACCGGGCAGGATGTGGAAGAGCAGGCAGTGGTCGGTCGAGCCTTGCACGTTCGACTCGCCTCGCAGCGCGTTCACGCCGCCGCCCGCACGACCGATGTTGCCCAGCAGAAGCTGGATCATCGCCATCGTACGGATGTTCTGCGCGCCCGCGGTGTGCTGCGTCCAGCCCATCGCATACATGATGGTGCCGGCCTTCTCCGGCGCGCCCGTCGCGGCATACGTCTCGTAGACCGTCTTCAGATCTTCGACAGGCGTGCCCGTCACGCCCGCGACCGTCTCGAAGTCGTATCGGCTGTAGTGCTTCTTGAGAAGCTGATAGACGCATCTCGGATTGGTGAGCGTCGGATCCTTGATCGGCTCGCCGTCAGCATCAAGCTGGTAGCCCCAGCTCGACTTGTCGTACTTGCGTGCTTCGGGGTCATAGCCTGTGAACAGGCCTGCCGCCTCATCGAACCCAAACTCATCTTTGATAAGGAACGCGCCGTTGGTGTACTCGACGACGTATTCCCGGTGGGCGAGGTCGTGGTCAATGATGTACTTGATCATCCCGCCGAGGAACGGGATGTCGGTCCCGCTGCGAAGGCGGGTATAGATGTCCGCCTTCGAGGAACTGCGTGTGAAGCGAGGATCGACGTTGATGATCTTCGCACCGTTCTCATCCCTGGCCTTGAGCACCCAGCGGAATGAGACCGGGTGGTTCTCAGCCGGGTTCGCCCCCATGATCAGAATGCAATCACTGTTCTTGAGATCAATCCAGTGATTGGTCATCGCCCCACGACCGAACGAAGCCGCCAAACTGGCGACGGTTGCGCTATGTCATATTCGGGCCTGATGTTCTATCTGAACCAGTCCCATCGCACGGAGGAAGAGCTGGTAGAGCCAGCACTCTTCGTTGTCGAGCGCAGCGCTGCCGACCGAAGCGATCGCGTTGGTGCGGTTGACCGCCTGTCCCGCGGCGTTTCGCAGCTCAAAGGACTCATCGCGCGTCTTCTTGATGCGCTTGGCGATCTCCGTCGCAGCCCAGTCCCAGGATTTCTCGACGAATTCCTTTGCCTTGGGCGCGCGGTAGAGAACCTTGGTCAGACGCTTTTCGCCGTTCGCCATCTGATACAACGAAGCGCCCTTCGGGCAGAGCGTGCCTTCGTTGATGGGATGATCCGGATCACCCTCGACGTTGATGACCTTGCGCTTGCCATCCACCACTTCGGACATCACGATCGCCCCGCAGCCGACGCCGCAGTAAGGACAGATCGTCGTCGTGATTCGGCTGTGTTTGACAGCCTGCGCCATCTTGCTCGCGTATGCGACCGTCGGTCTCATGTCGAGGCCGAGGAAGCCGAGCAACCCTCCGGCGCCAACGGCGCCCGAGAGGAATGTTCGTCGAGTCAACTCCATGAGGGAACTCCTCGTCTTTCCGTTCAGTGAACATCGCCACAGTGGATTGGTTCGCACGGTAGGGGGTGGGGCAATGAGCGTCAAGATCAGGCGACGTCGTGGTAGGCAATATGCACAGCCGTGCATATCGGTTGCGCACTCGTCGACAGGTGCGTGGCTGCATCACATGCGTGGGCGCACTGAACGGGATGCAACCGCGCGGGAAGTCGTTATGCTTCGCAATGCATATCGCTCGGACCCGCACGCCGCACTCGCGCATCAGTCAGCCGAGCATTGAGGAGAGGCAGCAGTGACCGGATCTGACCACAAAAGCACGCCGCCGCGCGCGACGCTCAGCGCGCCTGAGCCGCTTCGTGAGATACTCACCAAGTTCATCCGTGATGAGGGGTTAGGTGTGGATCTCACACGAGCCGACGGTGTTGTCCGTATTCTGCAACCCGATGACCGTCTGCCGTGCGACGCGACGACGCTGCAGGTCGGTGGCTGGATCACCTGCGCCGTGGCTCACGATGTGGCGGATCGGCTCGGCATCGCGCCGCGCCACGTTGGAGCCATGCTTAACCTGCTCGACATCAAGGCGCGACACTGCGAACTGGGGCTTTTCCAATGAGCTGTTTGTGGATCGTTTCCGGGGCCGGCCGAGATGTTGGTAAGACGCATGTCGCGCTGGCGCTGTGCGAGCTTCTTCCCGACGCCGTCTACGCCAAGTGCGGGGGAGGCCGACGCAAACCGGGTCGGCCGGAGAATCTGTTCTCAAGCGAGGCGGAGCTTGATGCCTTCGTCAGCGAGCAGACGGAGCAACATAAGCACATCGTCGTCGAGTACAACGGCTGGGCCCGGCAAGGTCGCGGCGATGTCATCATCTACATCGGCCCGATCGTCGGGCACACCAAGGTGCGCAATGACGCCGACGAGCTGCGCGCCGCAGCGCACATCGTCATCGAGCGAGGCGGGTCAATTCGAGGGTGGCGCCGCCGGCTTCAGGCGCATGTGCGCAGCCGCGCGCTGTGTGAGTCCGTCGTCGATCTCTTCGTCGAGCATAAGCGCCACGTCTGCCGGCTCGGGCCGACGGCGCACTGTAAACTGTGGTTCGTCGTCGGTGACCTGCACGTGTTCGGCTCGGGCTTGGCGCAACTGCTCGAACTGGCTGATGAACACGGGACGCTGCGAGATGCGGCGAGGGATGCTGAGATGAGCTACCGCTATGCGTGGGATCTGCTCAAGACGGCGGAGAAGCACCTCGGCAGAACACTGCTCACGCTCCAACCAGGCGGCGCAACGGGTGGACAGGCCAGCCTTACCGACGAAGGCAGGCGCCTGCTCGATGTGTACAGACAACTGCAAGTCGAAGTGGCGGACTTCGCGCAGGAGCGCTTCGCCCGCCGATATTGCGGCGCGCAAGGTTCAGCCCCCGTGGAGGCATCGACGTGATCAGCCTCGACGACGCACACCGCATCATTCGCAGCACACTTGCGGATGTCGTACTTGCCCGCGTGATGGGCCCCTGTCGTGAAGCGATCGGCTGCATCCTGTGCGCCGATCAGTCCTCGCACCTCGATCTGCCGCCGTTCGACAAGTCCGCGATGGACGGCTACGCAATCCTCGCCGGTGATGAGCGTGATGCGTACCACCTGCTCGAGACGGTCCTCGCCGGTCATGCGGGTGCTGCGGCGCTTCAGCCCGGCACGACCGTGAAGGTGATGACCGGCGCGCCCGTGCCCGCCGGCTCCGGTTGTGTCATTCCCATCGAGGATGCGAACGAGCACGACGGCATCGTCCGCATCGAACGCCGAAGCGACAGCCGAAATATCTGCTCGCAAGCTGAGGACATCCGCCGCGGCGAGCAGGTTCTGCCCGCCGGCCATCGGCTGCGCGCGTTGGACGTCGCGAACCTGATCTCGTGCGGCATTATGAACATCGAGGTCTTTGAGCCGATCCGCGCCGCGACGCTCCTGACGGGTGATGAGATCGTTGACGATCCGGCGCAGCTTGCGCCAGGCAGGATCATGAACGCGGACGGCCCGCTGCTCGCCGGGTTGCTTGAAGCGCACGGCCTGTCGGTCGTCCACGAAGCGCACGTGCGCGATGATCTCAACTCGCTCACGCAGGCGATCGACGCGGCGACAGCGCAGGCGGATCTTGTCGTGCTGGCGGGCGGTGCGTCGGCCGGCGAGCGAGACTACGTTCGCCCCGCCATGCAGAAGGCCGGCCTGCGGATGCACTTCGACACGCTCGCGATCCAGCCCGGTCGGCCGTCCATCTATGCGACGGCGCCGGGCAAGGCGATCTTCGGTCTGCCGGGCAACCCCGCTGCGGTGTATCTCACGTTCCATCTGCTCGTGCTCTACGCCCGTGCGGTGCTCGTCGGCGCCGATCCGCCGCTGCGGACACTGGTTCTTCCGCTCGAAGAGGCGCAGCATCGCCGCGCACCGAGGCGGCGCAAGTTCGTCCCCGCCCGGCTCACAGACGCAGGCACGGTCCTGCCCCTGCCCAACAACGGGCCGGCTCACCTGCTCGCCCTGCGCGATGCCGACGGCTTCCTCGTCATCCCCGAGGGCGTGACGGATCTCCCAGCCGGGTGCAGCGTCGAGTTCCTGCTGATCCCGAGGTATTGGTGATGTGCGATCAATCGGATCAGGCAACTAGGTCGGTCGTTCGCTGGCGTGTTGATCGCGGCGCGCCGCCTGCTCAGGACCGCGACCCCGTCGTCATCGAGCAGGCGCTCACGCTCTCGATCGACGAGGTCGGCAGCTTCACGCTGATGTGTACGCCGATCGACGTTGAAGCGCTCGCCGTCGGTTTCGCTTACACCGAAGGGCTGATCGAGGACTGCGATGACGTCGTGCAGCTCGGTCGAGCGCGACGCGATGGTGACGCCGGCCCGCTTGTGATCGGTATGCAACTGGACGATCCGTCGCGCGCCGCCGGGCCTCGCAATCTGATCGTCACCAGCTCGTGCGGGCTCTGCGGGAATCGCAACATCGAGGGGCTGCTCGCGCATGGCGGGGTGGGCGATGAGCTGCGCATCCCGCCCGAGCGGATCAACCATCTCGCCCGTGTCATGCACGATAGGCAGACCCTCTTCCACACCACGGGCGGCACACACGCCGCAGCGATCTTCGACCCCGACAACGCTGACAGCGCTGACGGCGAACTGCTCGCCATGGCGGAGGACATCGGCCGACACAACGCGCTCGACAAGGCGATCGGTATGGTGTTGCTCGACGGTCGCACCCCAGCCGGCTGCGGGGCGATCCTCTCGGGCCGGATCAGCATGGAGATCGTCGCCAAAGCGGTCCGTGCGGGCCTGGAACTCATCGCCGCCGTCTCCGCACCCACATCGCTCGCGGTCGATGCCGCCCATCAGTGCAACATCACGCTCTGCAGTTTCGTGCGAGATGACCGCCTCGCGATCTACACACACCCTCATCGAATCATCGGCATGACGCCGAACGCTCGTAACCGAAGTAGAAAGGACTCCACGCGATGCACCAAGCAATAGCTCCGACACACGTGCGAATACACCTGACCAATCTCCCGTTTCGGCGCGCTTTTATCGCCATCCTTGCGCTCAGTCTTCTCGTCGGCTGCGGTGAAAAGGCCGACGACGATGACGCTGCCGCTCAGAAGACGACCGCCACGCTCACCGTCTTCCACGCGGGCAGCCTGTCGATCCCATTCCGTGAGCTTTCCGAACTGTTCGAGACACAACATCCAGGCGTGACGGTGCTTGCCGAAGCTGCGGGCAGCCGCGACACGGCCCGCAAGGTGAGTGATCTGCACCGGCCTTGCGATGTGCTCGGTTCGGCTGACTACAAGGTCATCGAGAACCTGCTCATGCCCGAGCATGCGGATTTCAACATCCGATTCGCCACGAACGAGATGGCCATCGCCTACACCGATGACTCGAAGATGGCGGACACGATCAACACAGACAACTGGACGGAGATCCTACTCACCGATGGCGTTATCTTCGGCCGGGCCGACCCGAACAGCGATCCGTGCGGCTACCGCACCGTCATGCTCTTCCAGCTCGCCGAGCAGCACGTTGGCACGTCGGGCCTGGCGAAACGCCTCGAAGACGCGCACGACGGCAGATACATCCGACCCAAGGAAACCGATTTGCTTGCGCTCCTTGAAGCAGGCGAGATTGATTACCTGCCCATCTACCGATCCGTCGCGACGCAGCACGATCTCAAGTTCGTCACGCTGCCCGATGAAGTGAACCTCAAGAACGCCGAGTTCGCGGATCTGTACAGCACAGCGGTCATCCAGGTCACAGGCAAGAAACCGGGCGAGTTCATCACTCGCGCAGGTGCGCCCATCGTGTACGGTGTGACGATTCCCAAGAACGCGCCCAATCGCGACCTCGCGCTCGCATACGTCGAGCTACTCCTCTCACCGGAAGGCCGAGCCATTATGGATCGCAACGGTCAGATGCCCATCGCGCCAGCAGTGACCACCGAGCTTGATGCCGTTCCCGATGAACTGAAGCCTTACTGCACGTCGCCGTAACCATCATGCTCGTCGCCCCGCTTGCTCGTCAATCCGCGCATGACCGCCGACGCCTTCCATGGTTCGAGCTTGTGCTCATCCTGCTCGGCTCGGTGGTTGTGCTGTTCATCGTTGCGCCGCTCATCCGGATCCTGCTTGCGACATCATTTGGCGAGTTGGGCGGGGCGGCGCGTGATGAACAGCTCATCGAGTCGATCAAGCTCACGCTTGTGTGCGCCGCTACGGCGACGCTCGTCTGTACGGTGACAGGCGTGCCGCTGGGGTACCTGCTCGCGCGCAAAAGGTTCCCCGGCAGGGCGGCGCTCATGGCGATCGTCGATCTGCCCATCGTCATCCCGCACTCGGCGGCGGGCATCGCGCTACTCACCGTGATCGGCAGGCAGTCGCTGCTCGGCTCCGTGACGGACGGCGGACTGGTCGGAACGGCGGCGGGCATCTCGGTCGCGATGGCGTTCGTCTCCGTGCCATTCCTCGTCAACGCATCGCATTCAGCGTTCGCGGCTGTGCCCAGCAGGCTTGAACGCGCCGCGCGAACGCTCGGTGCTTCGCCTTGGCGCGTCTTCCGGACCGTCTCGCTGCCGCTTGCGTGGCGCGACATCCTCGGCGGGATGGTCATGATGTGGGGGCGCGGCATCAGCGAGTTCGGCGCCGTTATCATCATCGCATACCACCCGATGACGACGCCCATCCTCGTCTTCGAGCGGTTCGGCGACTACGGACTCGCCGCTTCACGTTCCGCAGCGGTCGTCCTCATCCTCATCTGCGTGGCGATCTTCATCGTGCTGCGCATCGTCGCCGGCTGGCGCGGCGTGCGGAGGCGCGAGGATGCTTGAATTGCACTCCATCACCAAGAGCCTCGGCGAGTTTCATCTCCGCGACTTCACGCTTTCGTTGCGCGAAGGCGAGTACTTCTCGCTGCTCGGGCCGACCGGCGTCGGGAAAACGATCGTCCTTGAGATCATCGCAGGTCTGCTCCGGCCTGATGAGGGATCCGTCCACTGGCACGGGCGCGACGTCACGTCCTTGCCGCCGGAGCAGCGCAGGTTCGCGCTCGTCTACCAGGACTACGCGCTCTTCCCGCACCTGAGCGTCCTGCGGAATGTCGCGTACGGTCTGCGGTCGCGCGGCATTGCATCCACCGACGCGTGTGACAAGGCGCGACAGATGCTCAAACTGCTCACAATCAGCCATCTCGTCGATCGAGCGCCCGAAACACTGTCCGGCGGCGAAAAGCAGCGCGTCGCGCTTGCGCGCGCGCTGGTGATTGAACCGAGGATGCTGCTCTTGGACGAACCGCTCGCGGCATTGGACCTGAACGTGCGTACGCGACTTCGCCGTCTGCTCCGCGACATCCACCAGAGGACCGGCATGACCGTGCTGCATGTCACACACGATGTTGAGGAGGCGCTGTCGCTGGGGCAGCGCCTCGGCATCATGCTCGACGGCCAACTCCAGCAGACCGGCACGCCAGATGAGGTGTTCCTTCGCCCGACCGATCAGCGCGTCGCCGACTTCCTCGGCCTGCGAAATGTTCTGCCGGTCGAGGCTGTCCGCAACGGGTTCTGCGTCGTCGCAGGCGTGGAGGTCGCCGTCGCTATGGCAAGTCGATCCACGCGCCACCTTTGGATCAGGCCGGAGGAGATACTGCTTTCGGCTGAGCCGTTCGACTCGAGCGCCCGCAACCAGTTTGAGTGTCGTGTCGTGGACTGGGAGCACAGCGGCAGTCTGCTCGCCGTGCGGATCGCTGTACGTGAGTTGTTGTTGACGGCGATCATCACGCACACATCATTCCGCGAGTTGGCGATCGCGGAGGGCGCGGACTTGTACTGCACCTTTAAGAGTTCCGCCCTTCACTGCATTGGCGACGAAGCTTCGGCGTCCGACGGGGACGCAACGCGCTCCACTGCGCGTCGCGGCTAAACGGACGGCATTGTCCTGTTGGTGGGTGGTGACGCTGACCGAGTGCTCAACGCGCGGACTGTCGGCTGATCGAGGCTCGCCCGATAACGTCGGTCAACGCATGGGAACGCTCGAATCTGACGCTCCGCAGCGCCCTTTGGCTTGATGTCCGGCCCGGTCCGCCTATCCTGCCTCTTGCCGCTTCGAGCATTGGCCGATCGTTGCACAAAGGTATGCGTGCATCCGGCCGGCTTGGCTCCCGTGCTCGCGGCGAGTCCGACACCGCAAACGAGGAAGAAGAGCATGATGTCCCCCATTCGCCATCCACACGCATCGACCCGGATCGCCGCTGCACTCGCCATCGCGGGTGTGTTGCTCGCTGCCGGCCCGGTTGCCGCCCAGGTGCAAAGCCCGGAACAGGCCCAGGCCCGACGACTCACCCAGGCAGGCGTCAGCGCCACCGACGCCACGGGCAGAACCGCGCTGCACTACGCCGCACTGGCGAACGACAAGACGCAGATCCTGGAGTTGCTCACAGCCGGTGCGGATGTCAACGCCACGGATGTGTGGGGCGACACGCCGCTGCATACCGCTGCGCGCAGGCTGCGTGTGCTTGCTGCTGATCTGCTCATCGCACACGACGCGGATGTGAATGCCCGCAATGACGCCGATCAGACACCCCTGCTGCTCTCAGCGGCTCAGTGGACTCGCAGTCCCGAGTTCGATCATCAGCTCGCCCTGTTCGCTGACGTTCTCATTCAGCACGGCGCCGATGTCAACGCGCGAGACGGCCGTGACTGCACCGCCTTGCAGTATGCGGTCGATCGCGGGCACGACCGACTCGCGGCGATGCTGCTCGCTGCGGGCGGCAAGCTCGGCTCAGGCGACACCGGCGGCACGCGCGACAAGGCGGACTACCACACCTATTCCGAGGTCGAGGCGGAACTCGCAGACGCCGCTGCCAACTACCCCGCCATCACCAGACTCATCAACCTCGGCCAGACCGTGCAAGGCAGGGACATGTGGGCCCTGTGCATCACCGACAACCCCGACACGCAGGAGGATGAGCCGGAGTTCAAGTACATCTCCACGATGCACGGCGACGAGATCATCGGCGTCGAGATGTGCCTTTTTCTGATCGACCATCTCTTGACCAACTACGGCAGCGACCCGCGCATCACGAACATCATCGACGAAGTCGAACTGTGGATCATCCCCTGCATGAACCCGGACGGATTCGTCTCCGGCAATCGTTACAACGCGAACTGGGTTGATCTGAACCGCGACTTCCCCGATCCATATACAAGCCCGAACAACACACCCGCCGGCAGGGCAATCGAAACCGCGAACATTATGAATTGGTCGTTCGATCATTCGTTCGCGCTTGCCGCGAACTTCCACAGCGGCGCGCTCGTCGTCAACTACCCGTTCGACAACAACGCAAGCG
The DNA here is from genome assembly GCA_023135165.1 of Phycisphaerales bacterium. Lineage (GTDB taxonomy): Bacteria > Planctomycetota > Phycisphaerae > Phycisphaerales > JAGLTS01 > JAGLTS01. The sequence continues at coordinate 17,131 of JAGLTS010000001.1, forward strand.
GGTCGAGCGTCTACACCGCTTCACCCGATGATGATCTCTTCATCTGGATCAGTGAGGAGTACTCGCAGCACAACTCGCCGATGTGGAACAGTCCGTACTTCTACCACGGCATCACCAACGGCGCGGACTGGTACGCGATCGCCGGCGGCATGCAGGATTGGGATTATGTGTACATGGGCGGCAACGAGGTTACGATCGAACTCGCCGACAATGATCCGCCTTCCTCGCAGATCCCGACATACTGGAACAACAACCGCGAGTCGATGCTCAGCTACATCGAGACGGTATTCATCGGCGTGCGAGGCGTCGTCACCGATGCGCAGACCGCTCTGCCTGTTGCTGCAACGATCACCGTCGTCGGCCGCGATCACAATGTCTACACCGATCCGGATGTCGGTGACTACTGTCGCATGCTTCTGCCCGGCACGTATGATCTGCGGTTCGAAGCGGACAACTACGATCCGATGCTCGTTACGGGCGTCATCGTGGCGGCCAGCGACGCGACCCGCCTGGATATCGCGCTTGGCCCGCCCGCTCAGGTCACAGCGCCCAACGGCGGGGAGCAGCTTCCCGTCGGCACGCCCACGCTCGTTGAGTGGACCGGCCACCCCGATGCGCAGTTCCACGTCCAGTACACGCTCAACGCGGATGATCTGACGACCATCGTCGATGACTTCGAGACCGGCTCGCTCGACCCCGCCTACACGACCGGAGGCAGCGCGCCGTGGTATGTCACGACGAGCAGCTCGCACAGCGGCGCATACGCGGCGCGTGCGGGTAATATATCACATAATCAGACTTCCTATATGACGCGTGATGTCAACTCCGGCGGCGACATGAGCTTCTGGTATCGCGTCAGTTCCGAGGCGAACTACGACTTCTTCAACTTCTACATCGACGGCGATCGAAAGCTCCATCTGGCGGGCAACGTCGCGTGGCAACAGTATGTGACGACGCTCGATCCGGGCAGCCATGAACTGAAGTGGGAATACACCAAGGATGTCAATACATCCGACGGCAGCGACACCGTCTGGATCGACGATCTTGAGCTTGTCGATGACGGCGCGGTGTGGACCGACATCATCGCGCTGACCGATCCAGGCGTGATGTCAACGAGCTGGTCGCCGCCGAGCGAGACCGAGGCCGGCCTGGTGCGCGTTCGCGCGTACTACGGAAGCAACATCTACGGCGAGTGGGACCAAAGCGATGATGTGTTCTCCATCATCGAGGGAGGCTGCCCGGGTGATCTGGACGGTGACAACGACGTCGATCAGGCGGACCTGGGCATCCTGCTCTCCGCGTATGGCAACAGCGCAGCCGGCGACTGTGACGGTGACGGCGACACGGATCAAGCGGACCTGGGCATCCTGCTCTCCAACTACGGCACGAATTGCACATAGCTAAGCGCCCGCGCCATGTGATCGCCGGGCGAAGCCGGGGCGGCGCGGCGGCTGTGTCGCTGCGCAACGGCTGAGCTGGACCGCACAGCGGCCCGGCTACCGGCGAAGATGCGATCCGGGCGAGCCGACGTGGGCCTGGCCGCGCATTGTGCTACACTCTCGCCCACTTGGCGGCTGAGTTCGGCCGCGGCAGGTGGTATCCGCCGTTCGGCGACGGGAGTGTGACATGGGCAAACGCATCAACTTCATCGACTGTTCTCTTCGCGATGGGCATCAGTCCCTTCTGGCGACACGGATGAGCACCGAACAGTGCCTTCGCGTGCTGCCGCACCTTCACGAAGCGGGTTACTCGATCATGGAACTGTGGGGCGGGGCGACGCTCGACTCGGCGTTGCGCTTCACCGGAGACAACCCATTTGAGCGTCTCGACCGCTTCCTGGAAGTCCTCAAGGGCGAGGTGGCCATACGATCGCTCTGTCGCGGTCAGAACCTCTTCGGCTACACGCCTTACCCCGATCAGGTGGTCTACGAGTTTCTCAAGGAGGCGTCGCGCGCCGGCAACGACCGCGTCCGCATCTTCGACGCGCTGAACGACTCGCGCAACCTCCAGACGGCGATCATGTCGACCAAGACGTTCAACGGCCACGCCGAGGCGGCGATGAGCTACACGACGTCGCCCGTGCACAATCTGGATTACTTCCTGAAGTTCGCGGAGAACGTCCTGGACAACGGCGCGGACTCGCTCACCATCAAGGACATGGCCGGCCTGCTCCACCCATCGGACTGCTTCGATCTCGTCGCCGCCCTTCGCGAGAGGTTCGGCGATGTCGAGATCACGCTTCACTCGCATGGCACGAACGGCCTGGCGACGACGACCTACCTCGCGGCCATGCTCGCCGGCGTCAATCACCTCGACACCTGCTACGGGCCGATGGCGGGCGTGACGGCCCAGCCCTCCGTCGAGCTGATGCAGTACATCGCCGACGAAGCGGGCTACGAAACGAACGTCGATCTCGGAAACGCAGCGATCATCGACGAGAAACTGCGAGTCATCCGAACGGAGCTGGCGGAGGTCGATCGGCATCCGGACCAGTTCGGCAACCCCTGGCCGGCCAAGCCCAGCGATGAGGTGCGCAAGCTCCTCGCCCAGGCGATCGAACTCGTGCAGACGCGCGACCGCGCCAAGATCGATCAGGCAATCGAGATCATCGAAGATCAGATCATCGTGCCGCAGGGTTATCCGCCGGTCGATCGGACGCAGCTCGACGCCCAGGTGCCCGGCGGGATGATCAGCAACCTGCACAACCAACTGAAGCAGCAGGACAAGCTCGACGAGATGCCCAAGATCCTCGCGGAGATCCCCAAGGTTCGTGCCGAGTCCGGCTATGTGCCGCTCGTCACGCCCACCAGTCAGATTGTCGGGACGCAGGCGGCGATGAACGTGCTCACGGGCGAGCGGTACGGCATGATCAGCAACGAATTCCGCAACCTGGTGCTCGGCAAGTACGGCAAGCTGCCCGGCGAACCCAGCCGAGAGGTCGTCCTCAAGTGCTCGCCGGACGGCAAGACGTTCACCAAGCGGCCGGGCGATTACGTCGATGACGTTGATCTCGCCAAGGCGCAGAAGGAGGCTGGCGGTCTTCTCAAGTCGAACCGCGACACGCTTTTGTACCTGCTCTTCCCAGGGCCGGCCAAGGCGTTTCTGGAGAAGCGGGCGGCGTCGTAAGCGAAGGAGCGCCGCGAAGCAGCGTCGAGGCCCAGCGAAGGATGCGATCTCATGGACAGCCTCTTGGCAGCAACCCAGCCGGCGATCGTCACAGTTGCGGATTCCATGTTCGGAGACGGACTGGTTCTGATGGTCGTCGGAATGCTCGTTGTGTTCACCGCGCTGGCGGTGCTCGGCGGGTTGGTGGTTCTGCTTGAGAAGGCCTCCGACGCCTTGGACGCCCGCGCTGGCCTAGCGCCGCCTGAGCGAGACGGCGGCATCGACCCGCACCACCTTGTCGTGATCGCGGCAGCGGCAGCGGCAAGCATCAATCGACCGATCGAGCTGCGCCATGTCGCGATGCTCGCCGCGACGGCAGCCATCACGACGGACGGCCCGATTCGCACGCAGGTGCTTCAACAACAGGCGGGTCCATGAGCGGCCCAGACAGATGTGTAGTGCAGCCGGTCCCGCATCGGACGCAAATGCAAAGATCAGGCACTCAGGCAATACGTAGGAAAAGGTGAAGTATGAGACTTCGGATCACCGTAGAAGGCGTGGCGTACGACGTGGATGTTCAGGTTCTCGACGCGAGCGCTGCGGCGCCTGTGGCTGTCGCAGCGGCACCAGTGGTCGCAGCCCCGGCACCGACCCCCACCCCCGCCGCGCCCCCGCCGCCTCCGACCGCCGCTGAACCGACCAACGTGAAAAGCCCCATCGCCGGCAACGTCATGAGCATCGCCGTCAAGCCGGGTGACACGGTCGCCGCCAACGACACGCTGCTGGTCCTCGAAGCCATGAAGATGGAGTCGAACGTCGTTGCGCCGGCTGCTGGGACCGTCCAGGAGGTCTGCGTGAGCGTCGGCGACGCCGTCACTACCGGACAGATCCTGATGCGCACCGGGTGATGCCGCGCCGCCCCCTTCGGCAACGCGTCTCGTCCCCCAAGCGCACCAATCCGTCGGCGTGACCGGCAAGGCTCACCATGGATACACTGACGAACTACTTGATCAACTCCGGATTCGGACAGTTCCACTGGACGAACGGGGTCATGATCCTGATCGGGTTCCTCTTCATCTTCCTCGCCGTCAAGAAGGGGTTTGAGCCGCTTCTGCTCGTTCCGATCGGGTTCGGCATTCTCATCGGCAATATCCCCTACGACGCGAGCACGTTGCCTTTGAGCGTCTACGACGGCCCCGTCTCGCAACACGACATCGCGTACTACGAGGTGCGGATCGGCGAGGTCGTCCTGCGCGCGGGCGACGAGGCCCTCACGCTCGATGAGGCGCTGAATGAGCTTGGCATTGACGCCGAGTTATTCAACCACGAGCGCATGATGAGCCTGATCTACGCATCGCAGCGCGTGTCGTTCGATTCGGTCGAGCGGATCGACTCGCACCTGGAAGCCACGCGACTGCTCGAAGAGGGCCGGGCTGTCATGGTCAACATGCACAGCGTCCTCGCTGCGCGCCGTGACGTGGCTGAGCAATCCGTCGTCAACTACGGCCAGGGACGGCGTCTGTTCATCAACGATCTCGCGGATGACAACCGCTACCCCGAGCTTTGGAGCGTCGTCAAGCAGGATCCGCACAACGCCAGCGTCTTCTGGTGGCTCTTTGCGGGCGTCGGCCTGGCGGGCTTCTACCCGCCGCTCATTTTCCTCGGGATCGGCGCGCTGACGGACTTCGGCCCGATGCTGTCGAATCCGAAGACGCTCCTGCTCGGCGCTGCGGCGCAGTTCGGCATTTTCGGCAGCCTGCTCGGGGCGCTCGCCCTCGGATTCGACCTCAAGGAGGCCGCATCCATCGGCATCATCGGCGGCGCGGACGGGCCGACCGCCATCTTCACGTGCAGTCGCCTCGCGCCGGACCTTCTCGGCGCCGTCGCGCTCGCCGCCTATTCCTACATGGCGCTCGTCCCGATCATTCAACCGCCGATCATCAAGCTGCTCACGACCAGGGAAGAACGGCTCATTCGCATGACCGAGACCAAGCAGGTCTCCAAGCGCGTCAAGGTCGTCTTCCCGATCGTCGCCTTCCTGCTCACGGCGTTTGTCGCACCGGGCGGGCTGCCGCTGCTCGGCATGCTCTTCTTCGGTAACCTGCTCCGCGAATCGCTCGTCACCGATCGGCTCTCGAAGACGGCCAGCGGCACGTTCATCGACATCGTCACGATCCTGCTGGGCGTCACCGTGGGCGCAAAGACATCCGCACCAAACTTCCTCACACTCCAGACGATCTTTATCTTCATCCTCGGCATCACCGCGTTCGGCGTCGCCACGGCGACCGGCGTGCTGTTTGGGAAACTGATGAGTCGATTCAGCAAGGAACCGCTCAACCCGATGATCGGCGCCGCGGGTGTCTCGGCAGTTCCCATGGCGGCGCGCGTCGTGCACAGGCTCGGCCTGGATGAGGACCCGCACAACTTCCTGCTCATGCACGCGATGGGACCCAACGTCGCAGGCGTCATCGGATCGGCCGTCGCCGCAGGCGTCCTGCTCAGCCGCCTCGCTGGTACGTAGTCGCGTAACGACGCAGCCACCTTGTCCTTATCATCGCTTCGCCCCGCCTCGGCGGATGGCGCGCTTGCCGAAACGGTCGGCGATGCGGTCGGTCGCCTCGTCGAGCTTCCGCTGCTTCTCGTGCTGCTCATCGGCGAAAAGCCCCAGCTCAGCCTCGCCGGCGCCGAGCTTGCCCGCCGCGGCGCCGATCAGGCGGACCGGTTGGAACGACGCCTCGGCCCAGTGGTCGTACAGCGTTCTCACCGCTTCCCACAGGTCGGCCGTCGCATCCGTGGGGGGTGTCAGCATCATTGATCGTGTGATTGTTTGGAAGTCACCATATCTGATCTTCACCGTGACGTTGCCCGCGGACAGTCTGTGCTTGCGGAGCCGGCGTGCAACAAGCTCGACTTGGCCCAGGAGGAAACCGCGCACCTCATCCGCGTCGACGATATTCGTCTCGAACGTCTGTTCGTGGCTGATGCTCTTTGCTTCGCCGTCAGGTGTGACGGGTCGGTCGTCGATGCCGCGCGAGAGTCGGTAGAAATGCTCACCATCCTGACCGAACAGTTCGGTGAGGCGATCGCGCGACATCGCGCGCAGATCGCCGACTGTCCGCACGCTCAGTCGGTCCATTCGCCTGGCAGTGACCGGCCCGACGCCCCACAGCTTGTTGATCGGCAGATCGCGCAGGAGCGAGTCGATCCCATCCGGCTGAACGATCGTGAGGCCATCCGGTTTCTCCAAGTCGGATGCGATCTTGGCGATGAACTTGTTTGGCGCGATGCCGACGGATGCGGTGAGGTGCAGTTCCGCCGCAATGCGCTGCTTGATTGCGAGCGCGACCTGCCCCGGTGGGCCGAGCAGTCGCTGCGTTCCCGTGAGGTCGAGGAATGCCTCGTCGACACTGACGGGTTCGACGAGCGGTGAGAAGTCATCGAGGGTGTCAAAGAGTTGCCGTGACACCTCGCCGTACCGCTCACCCCGAACGGGCACGACGATCAGGTCCGGGCAGAGCTGTTTGGCGACGGCGGTGGGCTGGGCGGAGTGGCAGCCGAACGGCCTGGCCTCGTAGGACGCTGTGGAGACGACGCCGCGTGGCCGATCCGATCCAACGACGATGGGCTTGCCGCGCAGTTCGGGGTGATCGAGCTGCTCGATCGCCGCGAAGAAGGCGTCCATATCAACATGCAGGATGGTCCGCTCCGCCGGCATGGTGGTAGGGTACCCGACCACGGCCGACCGGCTGCCGACGCGAAGCCGGCAAGCGGTATGCGCTGTGCGAAGGATGTCAACCGGGCCTGAGGACGGGCTTGTTCACATCAGACAGGGCAAGCTGTCACTGCTGACGCAATGAATTTGCTGGATATGATCGGAACTCCACTTGATCCGGGGCGTTCTTGTCCGATACTGTTGGCAAGCGCCTGGGGTGCCGCTGTTCTTGCGGTGCGCGCTGCTGTCGCCCGTCGGCACCGTTCCACACAGGGACGCATGTGACGAGAAAGTTGACCGCACGGCACGTTGCGTGCGCAGAGTGTTTCCCCACGCTGGTGATCGCCGCCGATCTGACGGCGGTTTCTTGCCGATGCTTGAAGCCTGACATCGCGCTCTCGCCAGATCCGAGGCGAGGCGAGTCAACAACCCGCGGCCCCATCGCCGCCCCGGTCGTCTCCGGAAGAAAAGGAGCAGTATCCATGTCGGTACCCGTCAGAACCTTCCAGAAGTGTCTCGCTGCGGTCGCCTCCCTGGCGCTCGCATTCACTGCGGCGGGCGAACACACCACCGTGTCGCTTGCCGGCAACGATGGTCTTTCGCTACAGAAGAACACCCAAGCCGAGCAGCCGAGCCTCGTGGTTCTCAGCAGTGATGATGCCGGGCTTGACGTACAGTTCACGCTGAGTTCGCTGGACCTCACCGCCCAGAAGACCAAGGGCGGAGCATTCGTGAGCGTGGGTTGGCCTGATGCGTCCATCGCGGGCGAGATCGGCCATCCGGCGATTCCCGTTTATCGGAGCATCTTCGTCGCCCCCGGCGGCGCGGATGTGTCGATCAATGTCAGCGTCGGCGACCCGATTCTGATCAACCTCGCCACGGCCGGCTACGACGGACCGCTCATGCCCGTCCAGGCGCCGATCGTGAAGCTGCCCGGCGCCATCGAGGCTGCCCCGTTCGACTTCAATGCCCAGGCCTATGCCGGTGCCAGCGTCATGCCGACGCAGCGCGCAACCGTGACCAACATGGGCATTGTGCGCGGCGAGCACCTCTACCTGCTTGAGATGTTCCCCGTGGCCTACAACCCCGCAACGGGCACACTCCAGGTCTGGACCGATATCGGGGCGCAGATGCGGTTCACAGGCGGCGAGCACGCTGCCCCGGCCATCTCTCCGATGCCCGGGCTGGACCACATCGTGCTGAATCCGGATCAGCTTTCCCAGCCGCTTCGCCAGAACGGTGCGGGCAACTACCTGATCGTCGTCTCGACGACGTATGAGTCCGGCATCACAGCCTTCGCGCAAGCCAAGGCCGACCAGGGCTATACGGTGATGACGCACGTCGTCTCGCCGGGCACGAGCGCTTCGACGATCAAGAGCTACATCCAGGGCTTGTGGGGAACGGCCGACGCCCCGGCGTATGTCCTGCTCGTCGGTGACACCGACACGATCCCCGCGTGGACCGGCGGTGGGGAAGGCAGCCCGGACACCGACCTGCCCTACGGCTGCATGGACGGCTCCACTGACTGGTTCCCCGACATCGCAATCGGGCGTTTCTCCGTACGCTCGAGCACGCATCTGAGCAACATCGTCGAGAAGACGCTCATCACAGAGGACGGCCCGTGGGCCGATCCCGAGTACGTCACCCGCGCGTGCTTCATGGCGTCCGTCGATAACTACCAGATCAGCGAGGGTACGCACAACTACGTCATCAACAACCATCTGGATCCCAACGGCATCATCTCTGACAAGCTCTATCAGGTGACGTATGGCGCCACCACGCAAGATGTGCGTAACTCCTTCAACGGCGGCAGGATCTACGGCGTCTTCAGCGGACACGGGAGCACGACATCCTGGGGCGACGGCCCACCGTTCTCCCAATCGGATGTCAACAACCTGACGAATGCCGGCATGTACTCGATCGTGCTCAGCTTCTCATGCAGCACTGGCGACTACGTATACAGCGAGTGCTTCATGGAAACATGGCTGCGGGCGGCGGACAAGGCCGCTGCCGCATCGTGGGGTTCATCCGTCAGCAGCTACTGGACGGAAGACGATGTGCTCGAGAAGGTGCTCTTTGACGTCATCTACGACGACGGCGTGCGAGAGCTTGGGCCTTGCTTCAACGCGACGCGCGTCGAGTACGCAGCCCAGATGGGCACCGGCTCGACGACTCGCCGATACTTCGAGATGTACAACCTCATGGGCGACCCGAGCCTGTACATCCCCGTTCCGGGCGGCGACACGGATATGGGCGTCTCCCCCTTCAGCGGCTTCGATCCGGAAGGCCAGGCGGGCGGACCCTTCACGCCCAGCCAGATCGTCTACACCGTTGAGAACAACGGCGATGCGCCGATTCAGTACAGCGTCACCAAGACCGCGAACTGGCTGACGATCACCAACGGGTCAGGCACGATCCCCGTCGGGCTGACCGCTGATGTCACCGTCGCCATCAACTCCAATGCGAATTCGCTCGGCAACGGCAGCTATGCCGACGACATCCAGTTCGTCAACGTCTCGACGCACGACGGCGACACGACGCGTCACGCCACACTCACCATCGGCGTACCGAGCCTCGTCTATTCCTTCCCGATGGATTCGAATCCAGGCTGGACCACCGAAGGCCAGTGGGCGTTCGGCGACCCGACGGGCAACGGTGGTGAGTACGGCGGACCCGATCCCAACAACGGACATACCGGGTCCAACGTGTACGGCTACAACCTGAGCGGCGACTATACGAACTACATGCCCGAGTATGACCTCACCACAACCGCCATCGACTGCTCTGAACTGACCGAGGTCAGCGTGAAGTTCTGGCGCTGGCTCGGCGTCGAACAGCCGTCGTACGACCATGCCTACATCCGTGTGAGCAACAACGGCACGAACTGGACGCAGGTCTGGACCAACGGCTCTGAGATCACCGACTCCTCATGGTCGCAACAGGAGTACGACATCTCCGCCGTCGCGAACAACCAGTCGACGGTCTACATCCGCTGGACGATGGGTACGACCGACAGTTCCTGGCGGTACTGCGGCTGGAACATCGACGACGTCGAGATCTGGGGACTCGCCCCCGGCGAGCCGCCGTGCCCTGAGGATCTCAACGGCGACGGCTACATCGATCAGGAAGACCTCGGCATCCTGCTCTCGGCCTACGAGAACACCAGTGCGGGCGACATCGACGGCGACGGCGACACGGACCAGGCCGACCTTGGCTTGCTCCTCTCCGTCTACGACACCGCTTGCCCGTAATCGCATCGACAACTCAACCGATCCACAAGGCCCAGGGAAAGCTTTCCCTGGGCTTTTTCTCATCCCCCCGCACCCTCACCACCTCCGTCGCCTGCGTCGTTCGGCGGCTCCGGCTCGCTGCCCTCCTCGGTCTGGTCGCTGGTGATCGTTGCGATCGTCTCGCGCACGAGGATGTTCTGGTCGGTTGCCAGTCTCGCCAGGCGCTCTGGCGACTGGAACTCCGGCTCTTGCTGCATGATGTGTGCTGCGTACAGGCGAGCCCACCACGCTTCGTGCAGCGACATCAGTTCGATCTGCTCGATCGCTTCCGGCTCGGCGACATCTCTCGGCAGGAACCGGCCCTCCCACCGCTGCGAATAGACGGGTAGGAAGACCGGCACGGCGGCTGGAGAGATACAGCCCCTGCCCGCCTATCGGACCCGGGCGAAACTCGTGGGTCTCCGGAGGTGCGCCATGACGACGCCACTTCATTTCCTTGTTCGTTTCAGTTGGCATGCTGCGAGCTACCTCGTTGAAGTGACCGCTGCGTCGATCACTGAAGCTCGCCGAATCGTGCTCCTTCACTATCCCGGCTGCACGGTGAATTCGGCCCGGGCTATCCGCTGATGTGACCTTGGGTTGCGGTGCGAAACGCTGCGAAACACACGGTCTTTCACGCAACCGACGGGCTGATCCCTGCGAACACTGAGCGACAACCCCCACGACCCCCCACCTGGCGCACGACAGTCGCTCAACCCGGAGGCCCATGATGGCTTCACATCGTCAATACATCGTTCGGATCAACTGGCACGCAGGGAGCCACCTTGTCCAGGTGGGCGCCACGACGCATTCAGAAGCCCACCGGATCATCAAGGCGTATTATCCGGGCTGCACGGTCGACTCGACCCGGCAACTCCGATAGCGCCTCACAAGCCGGCCCGGAGGAGGCTGGCTCGCATGGCCGGCGGGCGCGCACCGTCGCGCCCCGGCGGTCAGCCCCTTCACCGCACCCCCACGCCCCCACCCGCCGGCCGAAGCCCGAGGACAACTGCCTCGGGCTTTGTCATGCGCGCGGTGAACCTTACGAAAAAAGCCCAGGAAAAGCTATTCCTGGGCTTCGTGGTATGTTGCGATTCTAACGACCGCTAGGTCTATCCTCCGCCGATTGCGTGCCGATGCAACGGGTCGATCAGCCAGAGCCAGTCGTCGACGAGGAACTCGACGCGAATGGCGAGCAGTGCGATTCGGCCCATGACGGTGTAACCGAAGGCTGCGCCGAAGGTGACCATCAGGAACCAGATGCCGAGCTTGGCTGTCTTCCCAACGATGCCCTTGTGCTCGATCGAGAAGAAGAAGTAGACCAGCGATGCGAGCACGCCGACGATGATGATGATGTTGCCGAGCGACGACCAGATCGTCAGATACGAATCCGGCATGGCGATGATCTCGCCCGCCTTGTTGTAGATGGCGTTGCTCGTGCTATCAACTGGGAAATAGATCGGCTTGACTGAGTTCTTGATCTGGCTGAGGAAATCAGCGTGGATGAAGCCGACCATACGCATACCGGCCGTGGTCCCGATGATGAACGCGAGCGGCCAACGGCTGATCCACGCGCCCTTGGGCGCGAGGCGCCATACGAGCATGATGCCGAGGATCAGCGGGACGAGGTAAAGCCACTCCGTTTCGCCGTCAAGCCCGGGCATTGCCCAGCTCTTGACCATGCCGGGCCAGAGCTTGCCGAGCAGGTTCGGGACGAGCACATCCCAGAAGCTGACGACCATCCAATAACCTGCCGACACGCCGACGACGACGGACTCGGCGAACTTGTAGAAGGGGTTATCGCGATAGAGGAATGAGAAGATCGCCAGTGTGAAGAGCGCGCCGACCCACAAGCCGACCGTTCGTGTCCAGCTGAAGGAATATGTTCTGGCATCGGGACCTGCGGCACGGGTCGCCTCGACGTACTCCTTGTACGTGACTTGGTTGTAGGTCGTCCATGTCTTCCGGTCCGGGCTGTCGTCTTCCTGAGGCAGGGCGATATCGCCTTCCTCCCGTTCCTCCACGGGTTTCCAGACCTTCCTCCACTTCGCCCTGACGGTCGTGTCCTTCCACACAAGTTCGACGACCTCGCCATCTGAGCGAGGGGGAAGCGTCATGGTCTCGCCGGATGGATGCACGTAGGTACCAGGGGCTGTCGCCGATCGCGCGACGAGCACCTCGCCGCCCCAGGGCAGTTCGAGTTCATCGGCCACATAGAAATGGTCGTGCGGCTCCGACTGAACATGCACCTGACCTGCGTGACGTGTCGCTGCATTGATCGCCAGCAAAGCCGCGCCGAAGATCAGGATGATTGTCCAGATGAGGGTTTCTTTCTTCATGACGAGCCCTCCCGCTTCTTCTCAACGAAGTAGATCACGTTCGCAGCGACGATGAGCAGAATGATGAGCAGGTGGCCAAAGAGCTGCGGGCTCATGCGCCGCACGCCTTCGGTGTACCGCTCGTACCGCGTCTGCCACTTGGCAGCCTCCTTGGGATCATCCGGCACTGGCGGGTTGTACTTCTCATTGACGAGCGCTTCGTACTCAGCAGCGCCCTTGATGGCGCCGAGCAATCCGGGCAACTGTTGCGGAATGTAGGGATACAGCAGCGGAGCCTGCACGCCGGTGCAACCCGCGACGAGCGTAATGTCATCGGGGTAAGGCGTGACAGCGTACTGGACCCATTCCTTCGTTCCGCCGCCGCCCGCGGAGACGTTCGCCATCAGGTCCATCTGTCGGATGTTCTTGACGCCATCCATCATGGGGATGTCGTCGATCGCTGTGCCCCTGCTGTCGGTCGTATAGAGCTGCCTCATGTTGGTGACGACGACCTTGATGACGCCCTCGGCTCCGGACTTGAACCCGAGGTTGACGTAGTCCTCGCCGTAGACAAGCGGCGTCACGCCTTCGCGCTCGTTGTACTCCTCGAGGATGACGTTCCTGACCGTGTCATCGATCATCTGCGGACCGAGCGGCCAGAGCGCCATGAAGTACAACTTCAGCTTCTTCTCACAGGCGTGGCGTACGAACAGCGTCGCCATCGGCTGAAGCTCGCCCTGGCTGGCGGGGTCGTAGTCAAACGACAAGAGCACCTTGTCGCCCGGCTCGAGCTTCTCGAACTCATTGAACACGGCCCGCGCCAGATTCGTCGGAGTTTCCGTGAACTTCACCTGCACGAGAATCGGCACGATCACCGCGAATCCCATCATCAGGAAGACCCATCGCCGATCAAGATTCTTGAAGAACTCAAACATGGCTTATCAATCTCCTGATCCAAGGTACGACCGATCGACCGCCAGAAGCACTTTCAGCGACATCGACGCGATACCGAGCGCGATACCGATCATGATGGCGCGGTTACCCGCCGTATTGAACGTCGTCATGATGAAGATCGTGAGGTTCTCAAGCCGCAGACCGGACAGCCTTTCAGGCATCCAGCCGGTCAGCACAACGCCCGCCGCGGTTCGACCCAGCAGGATGATGAACGCGGTTCCAAGCAGCAGGATCGCCTCGAAGTTCTTGGCGCGGAACGCACGGAACGCAGCCGACGCGATGTAGAACGCGAGCATCGAGAACATCGTCGCCGTGAGCGGCTTGAGTGCGTGCTCATACATCCACCAGAACGGGGCACCGGTCTCACGGTAGTTTCCAGACCATGCGAAGCCGGGATAGTTATCGTTCGGATGCACACCCATCTTCGACAACCCGATGATGAGCATGAGGATGAACGCGGCGAGCGTGACGCCCGAGAAGGCCCATCCCTTTCCTCTGTCGGACACCTTGCTCAGGTGAATCTTCAACAGGTTGCCGCCGCCGAGGATCATCGCGAATGATGCGATGATGTCGAACCAGATCAGCGAGATCTCGCCCCAATCCTGCGTGTGCGGGATGAAGTAGGCGACGACCAGTATGAATCCGCCGGCCGCGGTGATGAAGAGTGGTACGGTTCGTTTCATCCACCGGCCTCCTTACGCCAGAATCTTGTCAAGAATGAAGTTAAGCGCATCCCATGCCGCAGGCGATGCGGTGATCGTTGCGACCGTCGCCACAGCGGCGCCGACGAGGAGGCCGATGGCGACGATGACCTTGCCCACATCCTGTCCCTTGAGGCTGCCGAGTTGATCCGGCTCGCCCGACAGGTAGGCCGACGCTGCGAAGAACTCCTCGCCGATCAGCGTGTAGTCGCACGCCGCGACGAAGAACGGGAGCTGTGCGGGCATGGCGGTGCCTGCGACCTGAATGGCGCCGATCGAGTTGCCCGTCTCAGCGAGAATCAGTGACTCGGCGAAGAACGCGCCCATGTAGAAGCACGCAGCCGGCTTGTCACGCACCATCATGCCTTGCAGGTAGGCCACGTACCCGAACTGATCGTCCGTCACGTAGTAGATGAGGTTCTCGTTGTAGGCGTCGGGCCTGCCCGCGGCGAGGAACGCAGCCTGCACCGTCTCGCGGGCCGTCGTCATCACGAGCGACCGGCAGTTGGGCACTTCGACCTTGGCGTCGTACTCCGCCGCCGTCTTGGAGACGCGGGCGAGCACCGTCATGGCTGCGATCGTCTGGATGTCGTTCATATCCAGAATGCCGGGGATGAACAGGCACGACCGGCCCATCTCCGTCGCCCGGCCGACCGCCTCGTCCACCGCCTCCAAGCCCGCGATCTTGCGGATCTTGAGCGGCTTGCCGCTTCTCGCCGCGATGATGAAGTAGATCACCGAGAGGCTGATGATGAGCACGATCACGCACAGCGAGCCGAGTCGGCCGTCGAAGAGTTGAATCCCCGGCGTGATCGGATCCGTGACCGCCGACTCAGCCCGCAGCGGCTCGATGCGTTGTGTGGCCGCTAACAGCAAGTCCGCCGCGTTCTCGTCGGCTTCGCCTTCGCCATCGGGCTGGGGCACTCTGCCGACGGCGATGATCTTGAAGACGTAACTGATCGGGGAGGTCGGGTGGTCATCCCAGATCTCGCCATCCGAGTCATACACCATCTTGCCGACCTGGAACGGTGTATCCGAACCGGCGAGCGTCTCGTCGAGCTTCTTGAGCTCCCGGGCGGTCAGGTGGCGATTGAGCGCATCGACGATGAACTTGCCGCCGCGCTTGCCGCCTGTTCTGAACGCATCCTTCGCGGGCACCGCTTCGAGCAACTCGAAGCTCGGCTCAATCATCACGTCGCCGACCTGGGTGATCGCCTTGTGGATCTCGAAGACGTCGATGAGCTCGACATCCGCTTCGGTGAGATCCCACGTCAGGTCGATCTTCTCCCCCTTGTCCAGCGGATGGTCCGTAGCTTTCAGGTTGGCGGGCGTCGGCGGTTGGGTCGGCTCGGTGAGCGCGACCTCCTCCTCCGGCGCATGGCTGCAACCCGTGATGAGCAATCCCATCGTGAGCGCCAGCAGGAATGGATGTTTCAACAACGACATTGGTCTCATGCCTCGCTCCTTGTGAGTCAGGCTTCGATCATTTCCACATTGGCGCGTGGAATGACGACACTTTCCCCGGACTTAAGCTTCACTTCAAGCACACGGGCCTTGGAGCCCGAATCGAGCGGCGTCGGCTCGTGCGGCAAGGCCGCAACTTCGCCGATCAACCCGAAGTACGGATCGCGGATAATCCGCACGGGCCTGCCGATTTCCAGCAGCCCAGAGTAGTGCTCAGATTCGGCTTCGTGAGCTTTCTCTTCTTCGCTGAGTGGGATGACGATCTCAGGCCTCATGACGCCGGCACGAATCTGCGTCGCGCCGTTCACGGCAGCGAAGTCGCCCTGGCGGTGCCTGAGCAGGTTGAACGATCGCTCCGCCATCGCGATGTCGCCGAATCCCTCGGTGATGACGATCGTCAGACCGATCTTCTCGGTTCCAGTGATGGCGACGCCGAGGTCATAGCCGAGGATCTCCTTGAGATCCTGATCGTCGATGCCGCCAGCGACGACGGCCGCGGCGCCGACGTTGATCGCCTTCGTGATCGCCTCATGCCAGACACGCCCGCCGCCGACGACGATGCAGCCCTTCATGTCAGCCGTGATCATGTCGGCCGTGAGTTCCTGCTCATGGCTAACTGCCGCCATTTTGATCGTGCCGTGCGTCTCACCCCCGATACCGAAGATTCCCTGGACGAACGTGACATCCGCCTCGATGACGACGCCTTCATCCGGGACCACCTCAATGACCGTGCCCTGGAGATACGCCTTGACTTCAACGGGGATCGGCTCGCCGCGGATGATGACTTGGCCGGTCACGCCTGAGATCGTCTCGATCACGCCGGCGTACTTGGATTTGTAGGTGTTCTTGAACAGGCCGAAGATGCCCTTGGTCTGGGCAAGCGGTTCGTCGAGTTCGATCCGGTCGCCTTCCTTCTTGAGCATGCACTCGATGATGTCGCCGGGCGGCATGGAGAGAAGGTTGGAGAGGTTGAGTGGCTCGATGTCACCGGGCATGAAGGTTCGCGCGACGACCTGCTCTGCTTCGACTTGGTCGCCGACCTTGGCGAGGACCTCGCCCTTGATGGGCAGGATGCGCCGGCAACGGTGCGTTACACGGTTGGTGACTTTCAACCCGGGTGTGTATGCCTGTCCCATGGGAAATGCCGAATCCTTGCTCTTGAACAAAGCGGCGGAGCGCCGATCGATCCGCCGTGAGAGATGCGTCCTACGCGCCCGCGCTACCCGTCTCCGGATACAAATCCAACGCCTCGATCCAGCGCTTGATCGTGCGCTGACACGTTGCGCGATCCTCGGGCAGTCGCAGCTCCCTGCCCCGGCCATCCAGGACCAAGCCGACGGTACCGCCTTTGACCTCGCGTTTCACGCGCTTGCCAAGCCCCGCCCCCATGTCGTACATCTTCGTCGGTTCGACGGTCACCATCGCCGTCTCGCCCAAGCCGAGCGGCAGGAGCTTGATCTCGCCGTACATGATCTCGCCGGACTCGTTGAGCGTGTCGCCCTCGATCCGGTACGAGAAGCAGGGTTTTCCTTCCTTGCCATGCCCCTTCGCCGCAACGCACGTGCCGAGGTAGATGAGGCAATCGCGATCAAACACCTCCATCGCGGCCTTGGGATGCACCTGCGCCGTCACGCCGAGATGTGGCATCATGAAGATGCTGTCCTTAGCGAGCGTGGTGAAGCCCTCGGGCTGGAAGGCGTCGATGAGCAGCATCGCCGTCTGATTCATCCGCGGTGCGTGGCTGAGCACGCCGCCTGATGCGACGAGCAGGTTGAGCTTCATGTTGTTGACGATTGTCTGTCCGCCCGTCTCCTGGCTGAACGTATCGCCGACGCTGCGCTGTTGCTGGACGCCCTTGAGCGTCGTCGCGAATTCCTTGTGCTGCTGATACGCCAGACGAAGCGCCTCACGCGCGACCGCCTGCTCGAAAATCAGCGCTTCGCGGCTCTGCGGGATCGTCGTCGGCCGAATCATCTTGTTCTTGACGCGGTTGCGCAGCTCGCGCTCATCCATGTCGAAGTGGACCCAGCGCAGGATGTTCGGCAGCGTCGCCTCGGCACACACGTTGCTGATCGAGTAGCTCATCCCCAGGTTCGCGGAGACCGTTCGGTTGAACGTGCCGTCGAACACGCTGAAGACGTCGGTGGTCGCCCCGCCGATGTCGACGCCGACGGCGTGGATGCCCTGGTCTTCAGCGATCGTCTGCAGGATGTTCCCGACGGCGCCGGGCGTGGGCATGATCGGCGCGTCGGTCCATTCCATCAGCCTGTTGTAGCCGGGGGCATGCGCCATCACGTGTTCGAGGAACACATCATGAATCGCATCGCGAGCCGGGTTGAGGTTCTCGCGCTCAAGGACCGGGCGGAGATTCGCGACGATCGACAGGTCGACGGACTCGTCGAATGCGTTCTCGATGGTCGGCGCCGCGTCATGGTTGCCCGCATAGATGACGGGCATGCGGTACGCGCCGCCAAAGCGAGGCTGCGGCTTGGCGGGTGCGATGAGCTCGGCGATGGCGACGACGTGCTTGGTGTCACCGCCGTCGGTCCCGCCGGAAATGAGGATCATGTCGGGTCGCAGCTCGCGGATGCGCTGGATCTGCTCGTGAGGCCGGCGCTTGTCGTTGCTTGCGATGACATCCATGACGATCGCGCCCGCGCCGAGCGCAGCGCGTTTGGCGCTCGCCGCGGTCATCTCCGCTATGACGCCGGCGACCATCATCTGCAGCCCGCCGCCCGCGCTGGATGTGGAGATGTAGAGGTCACACCCTTCCGTCTCCGTCGCGGGTTGGATGATTCGGCCGTCGTCGTCCAGGAGTCGCCAATCCGCCAGTTCCTGCACCTCGGTCACGGAGTTCTGGACGCCGATCGTGACGTCGGCAAACGGTTCTTCAACCGTTGAGGGTGCTTCACCGCGGTGCGTCTGCCGATATGCGCCGTCGACCTTCTGAATCAGGATCGCCTTGGTCGTCGTGCTGCCGCAGTCCGTGGCGAGGATCACATTCACCTTGTCAGGGTCAATCTTCTTCATGGTCTTCCGTCAGGTCATGCCCGGTTCGCTCGGCCTTGTCGCGCTTGGCGGATGCTTTCGCCTCACGCGCACGACGTTCAAACTGGGACTCAAAATGCTCGATTCGCTGGCACAAATACTCGATCGAACCGCGATGCTCAAGAAACGTAGCGAAGTGCTTGTAGTTCTCGTGCGTCTGCTGTCGAGCGATCGCCCACACCCCGGGCGAAAAGACGTGCATCAGACTCGCCGCCATGTAGTTGAGCGGCCGGGACATTTCCAGGCCGATCAGGGCCGGGGTCATCAGATGACGCTTGGCGACCTGCCTGCACACGGCATCCACCGCGGGCTGCTGCTCGGGCGTCGGCTCGGCCGGTCCCGGGGGATCGACCGCGAAGGCGTGCTTGAGCCAACCCTTGTTCATCCACCGCCTCCAGGCTGCAGATGACCACGGATATGGCGCACCGCTTCCTTGCGATCCTCTCCAAATACGATGTGCATTCCCTGCAAAGGCCGAATGCGTGGCCGGTGCCGCGTCGTCGCCAGAAAGCCGCCGTTCTCATCTACAAAGAACCGCTGGATCTGCGCCCAGTGGTACCGGCGAGTCGAAAGCAGATGCTCGCTCGTGATCCC
Source organism: Phycisphaerales bacterium (assembly GCA_023135165.1). Taxonomy (GTDB): domain Bacteria; phylum Planctomycetota; class Phycisphaerae; order Phycisphaerales; family JAGLTS01; genus JAGLTS01. The sequence goes on from JAGLTS010000001.1 coordinate 36,296, forward strand.
ATCCGCATCAATCGAATACGCCGTTGGAAAGTAGAACCGGTGCAGCGTCGCGAAGAGGATTGCACCGGCGGCAACCGACCATATGACGTTCTGCCAGACCCCCGCGACGCCCGTGAGCATCAGATAGACCGCCGCAGCGACGGCGAGGATCACGACAAACGCCACAACCGCTCGCCCGCGATGCTTCGCCGCCGGGTGTGCGTGCCATGAAAACTCGACAACCACGTTGTCCTCATCCTCGGTTCTGTTCAATACGGCGCCTCGATGCGTGGGAAGTGGCGAAGTCTAGCCGATCCGGGCATTCAGCGAAACAGGCGAAGCGATCCGGTTTGGCCGCGACACGAAGGGGCGCGGCCCGGCTCACTGGCCGACCGGCATGACGCCACCCAGCCGATCATATACCGAACGCGTGTCCCGTTTAGATCACGCCCCGTGTTGGCTCGGCCGAGGCGGCGTCATCAGACTCACCAGGATGTTCACAACCAGCGCCACGACAAACGCGAGCGGCAAATTGTACACGTGAACAAGCCCCGCCTCCGGATGCATCGCCCGGTAGTCCATGTATGTCAGCTTCCACACGATCGCGACGATGAACCCGGTCGCCATTCCCGCGATGCACCCCGCGTACGACGACCGCCGCCACAGGAGCATCAGGATGACCTGTGGTCCGAATGCTGCGCCCAACACAGCCCAGCCGTACGTTAGGACGTACTCGTAGACCTTGATCTCAGACTCCTTGTCGATGACCAGGAGCACCGCGATCACACCCAGCACAAGCACCGTGCCGCGATTGATGATGCTGTGCGCCGGCGCCGTCTTCGCGCCGTCGGACGAGTGGTCAATCAGGCGCCGGAACAGATCGTTCGCCGCTGAGCTTGCCGCCACGACAAGTTGGCTGTCGGCGGTTGAACAGATCGCCGCCAGCACGGCAGCCAGCACCAGGCCGCCGACGACGGCGGGCAACAGGTGCATCGCCGACGCAACGAGCCCGAGGTCGCCGTCGGTCAGCGCCGTCGCCCATGCTTGACCCTCCACCGTCATCGCCCGCGCGAGCAGCCCCACCGTCACCGCGCCCCAGTAGATCAGCAGGCCCCACACGACCGCGATCACACCCGCGATCTTCGCATCACGCCGATCCTTCAGTCCCATGAAGCGAATCAAGACATGCGGCTGGCCCGGATACCCGAAGTTGATGCCCAGCGCGCCGTGGCCGATCAGGAAGCCCACCAACGCCGCCCCCGTGGCCTCGCCCGCCGGAATCCACTTGAGCAGATCATCCTCGCCCGCCGAGCGCAGCGTCTCAAAGGCCGCGCCGTATCCGCCGTGCGTCGCCAGCAGATACACCGGGAACACCACCAGCGCCGTCACCATCAGGAGCGCCTGCAAAAAGTCCGTCCAGCAGACCGCGCGGAACCCGCCCGTCACCGTGTAGATCAGCACCACAGCCGCTCCGATGAGCACGCCCCACTTGTAGTTCAAGTGCTCCGAGAAGCAGTACTCAAACGCCTTGCCCGCAGCGTTGAACTGCGCCGCGACGTACAGCGTCATCGCGACGAGAATCACAACCACACTCAACACACGCAGGATCGGCAGCCGCTCCTTGTAGTGGAACGCGAACAGGTCCGGCAGCGTCAGCGCGTTCAGTTCCCCCGCACGATCGCGCATGCGCCCCGCGATCACCCACCAGTTGAACATGTACCCGAGCAAACAACCCGGGATGATCCAGTACGCGGACATGCCCGAGCCGTACGCCCAACCGACCAGACCGAGCGTGACCCATCCGGATTCGCTCGACGCCGAGGCGGAGAGCGCCGCGATCCACTTGCCGAGCGATCTGCCGGCAAGGAAGTAATCCTCATCGCTTCGTTTCGCACGTTTCGCCGAGTAGAGTCCCACGCCGACGATGATGAGCGTGTAGACCGCGAACGCGGCGCCGAACACGGTGGTGTTGACTTCCTGCATGGCTGCCTCGCTTTCTCACACCCCGGAAAGCCGACGGAACCCGTTCCGTCGGGGACGTGGTCTCACTCGCTCTCCGAATTCACAGAGTGCGGCTCTGACCTGTCGCGACGCCGAAGCACCCACACGAGCAGGGGCAGTCCCGCCAGGATCATCGGCAGGCTGAAAAGTTGCCCGCGACTCAGCCCCAGCACACGCTGCACCTCCAGATGCGCATCGGGCAGACGCCACACCTCGGTCACGATGCGCAGGGTGCCGTACAGAATCAAGAACGACGCGCTGAGGATGCCTGCACGCCTTGACAGGGCGAAGATGATGAGCCCGACAAGCCCGAGCACGAGCCCTTCAGCGAGCATCTGATAAAGCTGCGACGGATGCCTCGCTGACAGCAGCGGCTCCACAACCGCGATGACCGCCTGATCCCCGCGTTGGATCTCTTCAACGAGTCTACCCGTGAGCTGCTCGATCAGCCCGACCGACCCGCCGTACACTGCGGCGAACCAGTCCGGCTGCGAAATCCCGAATCGTTCGCAGAGCGGCGCGAGGTCAGCCAACTGATCCGCATCCCAGTAGACCGCCATCTCATGTGGAAACTTGACCGCCCAGGGGATGTGTTCGCCCTCACGCAGTGGGCGGCCGAGCAGTTCGCCATTCACGAAGTTGGCGAGCCGGCCTGCTGCAAGCCCAAGCGGCGCGGTCAGGGCGACCAGATCCGCCAGCTTAAGGAAGGCGATCCCGTGTCGCCTGCCGTACCACCAGCAGGCGAGGATGACGCCGACGATTCCGCCGTGGCTCGCCATGCCGCCCTTGTTGATCGCCAGCACGCCCCACCACGGCGGATCGGATGTCAGTTCCCACAGGAGCGTCGGGTTGTAGAGCAGCACCGAGCCGAGCCGACCGCCGACGATGACACCGATGACGATCGCCATGATGAAGTCGCCGACCTGAGCGGTTGTCAGGTCGATCCGCCCCCGACGAGCCAGCGATCGCAGCACGAGATACGCAAAGACGAAGCCCGCGATGTACGCCAGGCCGTACCAGCGGATACCGAAGTTCCCGCTGATTCGCAGCAGGAACGGGTCGATGTCATGCAGCCACGCCGCCAAGGTGAGCATCGCTACAAGGTACCCGCACTCGCACCGCTGCGCCCAACCCACGTGACGCTGCCACGATCGCTCATCCACCATCCGCACCACATCCGTCAGGGAAGGATGCGACGGCGATCAGCGTCGTGGAACATCGTCCGGTCAATGCCGAGCTTGCGCATGCGGCTGCGCAACGTGTTGGGGTTCATCTCCAGCAGTCGCGCCGCGCCGTGCGGTCCTTCGACTCGGCCGTGCGTCCGCGTCAGGATCGACTCGATGTGGCTTTTCATCACAGCGTCGAGCGCGAGGGTGCGCGATGGCATCGGCGGCGGCGCGCTTGGCCCGGCCGGCTCCTCGGAGCGGATGATCCGTGTGTCCACGCCCAGCGCCTTGGCGACGTCGAGTGTTCGCCCGTTGCCCAAGATCGCCGCTCGCTCGATGACGGCTGCGAGTTCGCGCACGTTGCCCGGCCAGGCGTACATCACAAGGAGTTCATTGTCGCGGGGCGCCGGCACGATCGGCGTCGTGCCCAGCCGTTTCGCCGCGCGCAGCGCGAAGTGAGCGGCAAGCGGCGGGATATCATCCACTCGTTCACGAAGCGGGGGGATCTTCACGGGAAACACGGCGATCCGATACCACAGGTCCTCACGGAATCGGCCATCCGCCGCCATTGCGCGCAGGTCGCGGTTCGTCGCCGCCACGACTCGCACATCCACGCTCAACTCGCGCTGTCCGCCGACTCGCTCGAACGTTCCATCCTGCAACACGCGCAGCAACCGTACTTGGGCCGCGAGGGGTAGTTCGCCGACCTCATCGAGGAAGAGCGTTCCCCCATCCGCTCGCTCAAACCAGCCCTTTCGCAGACTCACAGCCCCGGTGAAGCTGCCTCGTTCGTGGCCGAACAGCTCCGAGTCGATCAGCTCGGGCGGGATCGCACCGCAGTTGACCCGCAGGAACGGGCTGGCCTGTCTCGCCGATCGCTTGTGAATCGCCCGAGCCGCGACTTCCTTGCCCGATCCCGTTTCACCAAGGATCAGGACCGGCGCGTTCGACTGGCTGACCAGCTCGACTCGCTCCATGACGGTGCGAAGCCCGCTCTCCGCGCCGATGATCGAATCGCTGATATCTTGTCTTCCAAGACGTGAGAGAAGCGAACGGTTATCCGCCTCGACCGCCTCACGGAGCCGGCGCAGCTCGCGATGCTGCCGGTCGTTCACCAAGGCGACGGCGAAGGGTTCGAGCAGCGCGCGGATCACCGGTTCGTACTCGTCGCGGAATGAGCCGGGCGCCGTTGCACTGAGGATGAGCATGCCGACCGGCTCACCCTCGAGGCTCAAGGCCCCAGCCATGATGTCGCCTTCGATCTCATCCGGCAGCAGTCCCGGCAACTCCCGGCGTACATCCTCAGCCGGGCCTCGGACAATCCGCCCCGCCCGGCACCAGCGCAAGAGCGCCTCAATCTGCGCCTCATCACACCGACTGCTCGTCATCGACGGCGGGTCGCCGGCGCGCGTCAGGCCCGCACCCACCGTCACCACCCGCGATTGGTCCGGTCTCAGCCGGCGGATGAGCACCAAGTCCACATCCAGTCGGCGCACCAGCAAGGGGGCGATCCGCGACACCGACTCGCGAATCTCGATGTGCCTGCACGCCTCCCGCCAGACATCAAGCAGCAACCGCATGAACCGTTCCATCGCCATAGTATTCCACCATATAAAGCAGGATCCACAGAATACCACAGAAAATACGTGGTATCAAGCGGAAATCGTGGGGGTTGTCGCGCCAACACGCCTGGAATCCCGCCTCACGGCTCAGAAACGCGGATCGCCGTACCTGGCACCCCTCTTGCAACGGCTCCGATGATGGCACCCGCCGTCACCGACCACGCGAGTCACCGCTCAGCGATTTCACAGAGAGGAGTTCCGCCATGACGCTTGTGGACATCAGGGATCGAATCAGTCACGTGCCGGGCATCCGCCGACGGCGGGTTCATGTGTGGGCGGTCATGGTCACAGCCATCGTCGCCATGCTCATTATCCAGTCCGTTGTGCCCGGCTGGCGTTTCGTGCCCGATCTCGGCGGCCATCTCGGCCATCACGCGGTGCTCGCCATCTTTCTTGCAGCGTTGATCTGCGAGTACGTCGATTCGAGCCTGGGGATGGGTTACGGCACGACGCTCACGCCGATGCTCCTCCTCGCGGGTTTCGACCCGCTCCAGATCGTGCCTTGCGTTCTGCTCAGCGAGTTCATCACCGGTTTGGGGGCCGGCCTGATGCACCATCGCGATGGGAACGTCGATCTGATCCGTGACCGGAAGGTCCGCAAGACGCTCGTGCTGCTTTCGCTTCTGAGCGTCGTCGGCGCGGTTGCGGCTGTGACGCTCGCTTTGAGCATCCCCAAGTTCTGGCTCAAGCTCATCATCGCGATCATCATTCTGTCGATCGGCGTGGTCATTCTCGCCACGATTCGTCACCAACTGGCGTACCGGCGCAGCAGGATGATCGTGATCGGGGCGATCGCGGCGTTCAACAAGGGCCTCAGCGGCGGGGGCTACGGTCCGCTGGTCACGGGCGGTCAGGTCGTCTCAGGCATGCCCGCCAAGAGTGCCGTTGCGGTGACATCGCTGACCGAATCACTCACCTGCCTCGTCGGTCTGAGCGCGTACATGCTGCTGCTTCGCGGCCATGTTGACTTCGCTCTGGCGGTCCCGTTGACGATCGGCGCTTGTCTGTCCGTGCCGATCGCGACGCTCACCGTGCGTCGTCTGCCCGAGGGCTTCATGCGGTCGAGCGTTGGCGTCACGACTTGTGCGCTCGGCCTGTTCACCTTGGCGAAGATCATCTGGTAGTCCCGAGTTGCTTTGCGCACGCTCCCGTCCCGGCGTCGCGCGGCGACTCGGCTACCGACTCGACAGGATCGCTTCGATCCGCTCGATGATCTGCTCCGGCTCGCTCATTCGTCCTGCACCCGATGTTCGACACGCCTGCCAGCCTGTCTCCGGACCGATGAACTCGTACCCGTCTTCACGAAGTTGCTCGCAGTTGCGCTGCGTTGCAGGCTGATTCCACATCGCTTCATTCATCGCAGGGGCGAGCAGGACCGGCTGCTGATTGCGGTCCACCGCTGCTGCGATGAGCGACACGATGTCATCAGCGCGCCCGATCGCCAGTTTCGCCAGCATGTCCATCGTGCAGGGCGCGATGAGCATCAAGTCGGCCTGTCGGGCTGAACTGACGTGCTGCGGGTCGTGTGATTCAATGTGCATCCACGCGCTTGTGTACACGGGTCGGCCGGAGAGCGCCTGGAACGTCAACGGCGCTACGAAGCGCGTCGCGGCTTCCGTCATGCAGACCGAGACGGAGGCGCCGCCTTGCACGAGCCTGCTGACGATCGACGCAGTCTTGTAGCACGAGATACCGCCGGTCAGTCCGACCAGGATCGTCTTGTCTTGGAATGCGGGGTCGGGCACGTCGCTGCTCAACCTTGCTACGACTGGTCAGCCGTCTCAGCCTCGACTGAGCCATCCGGCGCTTGATCGTCGGTGCGTATGGTGATCTTGTCCTGCATGATCTCCTCGATCACCAGCTCCAGGTCGCTGCGTCCCTTCCGTTCGACCAGAGGCCGGGCGCCGTCCAACAGCTCGATCAACCGGCGCTGGACGAGTGCTGTCATCTTGAATCGGCCGCCGAACTTCCTGACGATCTCATCGCTCTTGAGGGCTTCGATCATGACCCGTGCTCTCCGGATGCCGTGCCGCCACGAACCTTGTTTCACATGAGCCGCCGCAGCGTCCCTGGCGGGGTTCCGCCCAGCGACGCGAACCGGGAAGTATATCGCCCTCCCCCGCGTCCAGCCAATCGTGGATCACTCCCCAGCAGCAGCGGCCGTCGCGGGGGGAGGCATCTGCGGGATCAGGAGTCGCTCATCACAGATGTCCCGTTCGACCGGGATCGGCGTCGTCACGAGCGTCTCAAGCGTTGTGATCCGCGATCCGTCATCATCGGTTCTCACCATGACGACATCGCGCATCCGAATCGCCACGGTGTCCGCTGCGGTGTCGATGACGAGGGTGGCCCGGCTGGCGGAGAGCATGTACGTGTCGGATGTGATCCGCAGCGAGAGCAGATCACCCGAGGCGTCATCGATGCCACCCGCCCGGATCTCCAGCCCATCTGAATCGAGCCCTTCCAGGATCAGACGCGTGTACTGGGCACGAATCTCCTGGCTCGACACCGGTGTCGCCGTGGCGACCTCCGCACGCTCACAGCCGAAGATCAGGCAGCAGGCTGCCGCCGATCCCGCGAGCAGGCGGGCAAACTGACTCAAATGGCCGTCAGACCGGCCCATGCAGCGATACCTCCAGGTGTGGACCTGTTCTCACTATCGGCCCATCCGTGTGTCGCAATCACCCGAGAGCTTGGGAAGACACCCCACCTCGTCCGTGCGCCCGCACCCACACCACATCGCACTTGGTTCGCCTGCGACGCCAAACCGCAATCCAAGTCCTGCAAAGCACTTGCGTCACGTGTCCGAGGAACTCGACCTGATCGCGCTTGTGGATGTTGTGTGCCGTTGTCGCAGCGTTCCATGACTGCCGATTCATCTCGTGTATCTGTCGGTCAGTCAGCTCACTCATCGCGTTACCCATCATCCTGTTGCGCCCTCACCCGTGACTCGCGCATCAGCGGCCATCATACGAGCATCGCCCCCCACTTCGCCCCCCATTTCGCCCCAGGCGAGCC
>JAGLTS010000010.1 GCA_023135165.1 Phycisphaerales bacterium
ACTTTCATAGTTTCTCCGTGGTGAGATGACGGCTGTGGCTGGAATCGCCCCGGCATGAGACGCGTGGCGGGCGCGAACGTGGTGAAGCTCGACTTGGGCGGATCGTCGCTGGTCGCTACCGTCGCGGGCGTGGAAACAGGTCATACTCCCATTCCGCCGATGACGCACACGCCAGTCCTGGCGGATGAGGTCCTTCGGCTGCTCGATCCACGGCCGGGCGAGACATACGTGGACGCCACGGCTGGGCTTGGGGGGCACGCGCGGCGGGTGGCGGAACGGCTCGGGCCGACCGGGCGGGTGATCCTGCTGGATCTCGATGCGGACAACGTGGCTCGGGCGGCGGAGACGGTGCGCGGTGCGGCTGAGTGCGAGGTGATCCCGATCCACGCCAGCTTCACCGAGCTTGCCCGCCTGTTGCGAGAACTGCCAGGGGCAGCCGACCTGATCCTCGCCGACCTCGGCTTCGCCTCCAACCAGGTGGATGACCCGGCGCGAGGCCTGAGCTTCAAGCGAGACGGCCCGCTGGACATGCGGCTCGATCCGACCGCTGTCATCACCGCAGCGGACCTCGTCGCGGAGCTTCCCGAGAAGGAACTCGCGGATCTGATCTACGAGTACGGCGAGGAGCGGCTGAGCCGAAAAATCGCCCGCTTTCTTGTCGCCGAGCGAAAGGCGGAACCGATAACGACAACGGCACGGCTCGCGATGTTGGTCCGACGCGCCTATGGCAGGCAGCGCGGTCGGTCTCGGATCGACCCCGCCACTCGCACGTTTCAAGCACTTCGCATCGCCGTCAACGATGAGCTCGGCAACCTTGGATCGCTGCTTGAGGATGTAGCGCGGTCTGCCGGGCGAGGACAGGATGCGGATTGGCTTGCTCCGGGCGCACGGATTGCGATGATCTCGTTTCATTCGCTGGAGGACCGCCTTATCAAGCGAGCGTTCGCCGACATGGTGGAGCGAGGCTGGGCGACGGGTTTGACAAAAAAGCCCATCACCGCCGACGCGCGAGGGATCGAGGAGAATCCTCGGGCACGTTCCGCTAAACTGCGTGCTGTTCGGCTCGCAGGCGGCGCCCATGCGTCGCTCGACTCGCCGACAGCCAGACAAACGTGACCGGCACGATACGAGCCGGTGGTGGAACCGACGGAACGGTCGCATGCCCAGCAAGGAAGCCGAGGCACCATGACGCGAGAGAACAAGCTCGGACTCATCATCGGTTTTGGAATCGTGTTGCTCGTGGGCGTCTTCATTTCCGATCACTTCTCCGCCGGCTCCAACGAGCAGCTTGCGCCGCTGGGCCAGACGTCGCGGAGCGTCACGCACGCCACGACGCCGATCGACATCGTTGCGATGACCGCAGCGCCGGAGCGCGACCCGCTGTCTGATCTCACGCCCCGGGCGCAGCGTCAGCCCCAATCGGCCGACCGCGCTGAGGCGATGCGCGACGATCGACCCGTCATCGCCATCACTGAGCCGCTTACGATGGGCGATCCCCAGGCCGGTTTGCTGATCGGTCCTCCCACAACCGGCAATCAGGCCGGCGCCCGCCCTGTGCGGACCACGCGCGCCACCACCCCCACCACCACCATCACCCACACGGTCAGCAAGAACGACACGCTCTACGGCATCGCGCAACGCTACTACGGCGATGGTGACCGCTGGGGTGAGATCCACCGCGCCAACAACGACCGCATCCCCGATGAGGATTGCCTGCCCGTCGGCACGGTCCTGCGCATTCCCGGCGTTCAGGCCGCACCCGCGCAGTCCCCCGGCACACAGCCGGCCCGCCCTCGCACGTACCGCATCAAGCCGGGCGATGTGCTCTCCGTCGTGGCCCAGAACCTCACTGGTTCAGCACGTAACACACAGCGCCTCTTTGAAGCCAACCGCAACGTCATCAGAGACATCGACAGGCTCCCGGTCGGCATCGAGATCCGCATCCCGCCCGATCTGGCGCGGGCCGGCTGACTCCAGGGACGCCGCCGTGCCTCACCTCTTCGCCAAGTTGCTCTCGCTTGTTCTCTGCTTCGCACTGATCGGGCTTTGCCTGGTTGTGATGCGACAACAGCGCTACGTCGCCGCGGCGCAGATCACCAGGCAGCACGCGGACCTCCAGGCAGCCGAGCAAACGATCTGGCAACTCCAGGCGACCTTGGCGCAGCGGATCACACCCGAGCGCATCGCACAACTCGCTGGGCAACACGAACTGACCGAGCCGCGAACGCTCCCGGCCGGCGACGATGCGGACCGTGATGAAGACGAGGGGGATGCCGTATGACCGCCGGCGCTCACTACGATCGCACAGGCCTCACCGGCGTTTCCGTCAGCGTGTTCATCCTTGTGTGCTTGCTCGTCGTGCTCGGCCGTGTCATCCAACTGCAAGTTCATCCGCCCGAGCACCTGACCAAGTGCGCCGGTTCTACAACCTCACAGCGCATCGAACTCGCCCGCCGAGGGTCCATCCTCGACCGCCAAGGCCGTGTCATCGCCACATCGCGCCTCGGCTACCGCCTCTTTCTGGACCCGCGCGAGCTTACAGACCCCGACCTGATCGCCGAGACGCTCCACGATGCGGCGGGCATCGACCCGGTGCTGGTTGAACGCAAGCTCAACGCTGCCAACCTGTCGAGCCGGTACGTCGTCATCACGCACCTGCTCGATGACGGCCAAGTCAGCGCGCTGCGACAGCACCCGATCCGCGGCGTCGGACTGGCGCCTCGCTTCGTGCGCGAGTATCCGGCAGGTGACATCGCGACGAGCCTCGTCGGCAAGGTCGGCTTCGAACACGAAGGCAGGCTCGGTGTTGAACTCGCGTTCGACACAACGCTTCAAGGTCAGCCCGGGCACATCGTCTTCGCACGTGATGCGCGACGCCGACCGCTTTGGGTTCAGCCCGGCGATCACCAAGGGGCGGCGGACGGCCAGACAGTTCAACTCACAATCGACCTGTTCATACAGCAGGTCGTTGAAGAGGAGCTTGACCACGCTGTCGAGAACGCCCAGGCGGGAGGCGGGCGCGCGGTCGTTCTGGACCCGCGCACCGGCGAGGTGCTCGCGATGACGGACATCCTTCGGCCGCGCGAGGGTCGGGAACCGTTCACCACCGATCCCGCTCGCAGCGTGCATCCCGCGCTCGGCAGAAACCGATGCGTCACCGATGTCTACGAACCCGGCTCGACGTTCAAGGTCTTCATGTGGTCCGCGATGACCGAGCTGGGGCTTGCCGACCTTGACGAAGTGCTTGACTGTCATCAAGGGTCGTGGAAGGTTCCCTACGGCCGACGGTATCTCCATGACGCCTTCCCCAAGGACAAGCTCACGTGGCGTGAGGTGCTCGTGGAGTCGAGCAACATCGGGATGGGACAGGTGGCGGAGCGCATGCCGCAGGCTCGGATGCGCGGCGCGGTCCTGCGGTTCGGCTTCGGCTCACGCACGAACACCGGCTTGGCGGGCGAGGCGTCGGGGATCGTCACATCCGCTGCGGACTGGTCGCGCTATACGCAGACGAGCGTGGCGATGGGTCACGAGATCGCCGTGACGCCGGTGCAGCTTGCGCGAGCGTTTTCGGTCTTCGCGCGCAGCGGTCGGGAGATAGGCACGCTTCCGTATCTCACGCTCCAAAGGACGACCGGCGCCGAAGCTCCCCCATTGATCCGCGTACTGCCCGTCGACGTTGCCAAAGCAGCGCGCAGCGCCATGGCGGATGTCGGCGCCAAGCTCGATCGAAAGCTTGGCCGACGTGGGCAGGAGGTCGGCCCATTCCCGATCTTCGGCAAGTCGGGCACCGCGCAGCTGCCGAACTGGATCGAGGGTGGATACCACGACGATCGCTACACATCGAGCTTCGTCGCCGCCGCACCCGTCGATCACCCGCGTCTTGTCGTGCTGATCGTGATCGACGATCCCGACAAAGAAAGCCCGATCGGCTACTACGGCTCAAGCGTCGCAGGACCGGCAGTGCGGCGGATCATCGACCGCACGCTCTCCTACCTCGGCCTGCCCGGCGAAGCGCGCGACCTCGTCGCCCTCAGCGCCCCCTTGCAGTAGCGATGCAGATTCGCCTTCCCCCGTAGCTGAGGTTATCGGGTCGCGCCATATCTGAGCGTTGGTCCGTCTTGCCACGCGCACGGTACCACCGTGTGGGTTATGCGCTTTGCGCAGACGAGACCCCATCCAATCCAGCCATTGCCGCTTCACATCCGACGCGCCGCTTGACGATATGCGATGAGCATCACACTCGCATTGCGTCCAGAGACCGCTGATGACCACATACCAAGGACTTACCGTCCGACATCACGATCGGCACGAGCTGAGCCTCGCCGCGGAGTTCACGGTCCAGCAGGAGCACCGCTCGCAGATCCGCTTTAGCGCCGCCGACACGAGCGTTGTCGATCCGTATACGCTCCGCGTCACTGTCCGCGATGTCAGCCGAGGCGGCTTGGGCATCGGCTCCACCGTTGTCGTGCCGTGCAGGACGATCGGGTCCATCCGCATCTTCACAGGTTCGCCGTCGAACCGTGAACTGCTCTTTGAGGGGAACGTCCGCATCCGCCGAGTGGTGATGTTCGACGACTCGCCGACGTATTCCCTCGGCGCTCAGTTCCTCGATAAGGACGGACAGGACGATACCGACCTGGATCGGCTCCTCGATGCGGCGGCGGCAGTGACGCAGGGCGAGACGCAAGGAGGATCGCCGTGATCGACGTCGGCGACTTCATCCAGCAGGCGCTCGCTGAAGCGGGTTACCTCGACGACGATCGACTCGCCCAAGCCAAGGCCAAGGCTGCGGATGAAGGCATCGAGCCGCACGAGGCGGCGGTCGCACTTGGATTCGTTAAGGCGCACGAACTCGCCATCGTCAAAGCGGGCGTGCATGAAGTCCCGTACCTCAATCTGGCGCACTATGAGATCAGCTTCACGAATACAACCCTCGTGCCCAGGTCCGTTGCTGAGAAGTTCACGCTCTTCCCGCTCTTTGACATCGACGGCGTGCTCACCGTGGGAATGGATGAGCCTCTGAACCTCAACGCGCTGGATCAAGTCCGCCAGCACGCGCGTAGGGATGTCGAAGTGGTCCTCTGCGAGCCTGAGCAACTGCGAGCACTGATCAGTCGTGCATACCGGCTCAGCGCGAGCAGCGAGCATGATTCGCTCGGGGCTGACGATCAGGCCGACGCGATGATCGACGATGACAGCCAGCCGGTCGTCGCGGCCATGAATCAACTCGTCGCTGACGCGATTGAAGAGGGCGCCTCGGACATCCACCTCAGCCCGGATGAGCATGATCTGCACCTGCGTTTCCGCATCGACGGCGCGCTGCAGATTCGCCAAGGTCCGTCGCTCGCCATGCACAACGCCTTGGTTCAACGGCTCAAGGTAATGGCGCGCCTGGACCTGACGCAGACACGCCGCCCGCAGGATGGAAAGCTCCGCTTCCCGTTTCGTGGACGCGACTACGACATCCGCCTCAGCACGATCCCAACCGTGTACGGCGAGAACGTCGTGATGCGTATCCTTCGGCCTCACGCAGCGATCGTCGACTTCGCGGAACTCGGTCTCGCTCCTTTGCAGATCGAGCTGTTTGAAGAGTGGATCAGCCAGCCGTATGGCATGATCCTCGTCACGGGTCCGACGGGCAGCGGCAAGACGACGACGCTGTACACCGCGCTGGATCGGCTCAACTCGCCGCAGCGCAATATCATGACCGTGGAAGACCCGGTCGAGATTCGCCTGCCGATGGTGCGCCAGATACAGGTGAATCCGGAGATCAACCTCACGTTCGCCAATGCATTGCGGTCGATTCTCCGGCAGGACCCCGATGTCGTGCTGGTCGGCGAGATCCGTGACAACGAAACCGCCACGGTCGCCATGCAAGCATCGCTCACAGGGCATCTCGTGCTTTCGACGCTGCACACCAACGATGCCGGCGGGGCCGTGACGCGGTTGCAGGATCTCGGCGTACCGCCGTATATGGTGAACTCGTCACTGCTAGGCGTGGCGGCACAGCGGCTCGTGCGACGTGTGTGCGAGCATTGCATCCAACCGCACGTCGCTGACGAGGTGACGAGGCGTCGCTTTGGACTGACCGAGGAGGATCGCAACTTCATTCACGGGCACGGATGTTCGCGCTGTCTGCAGACCGGTTATCACGGCCGAGTCGGCATTTACGAGTTACTCCCGATGACGCCCGATATCAAGCATGCGATCGAGTCGGACCATGGCACGGAAGCCGTCCGCCGGGCTGCGGTGGATGCGGGTTTCCGCCCGATGTGGATGGACGGCGTGGACAAGGCTCGCCTGGGTCTGACCACGCTCGAAGAGATCGCCAAGGTCGTCTCCGTCACGCAGCAGTCAGCGTCGTCGGATGAAACAAGCGACCGGATGAACCTGAAGAGGTCGGCATGAATCAGCTTGCGTTCGAATACCGTGCACTCGACCGACACGGCGCGACCAGCCGGGGCGTCACGCGCGCCATGTCGCAGGAAGAGGCGTACCGCAAGCTCGCCGCAGCCAACCTGACACCCGTCAAGTTGCGCCTCATCAAGAATAAGGTTCGAGGCAGACGCAAACGCATCACGTCGCGCGACATCTCGCATTTTACCTATCAGCTTTCCGTATTGACCGAAGCGCGAATCCCGATCGCGGACGGCCTGACGAGCATTGCCGACCAGGAACCCAACCGCGCGCTTGCGACCGTCATCGAGGACATCGCGCAGAGAATCGTCGCCGGCAACACGATCACCGACGCGCTGTCCGCGCACCATCGGCTCTTCGGTGAGATCTACATCGAAACCATCCGCGCCGCGGAGAAGAGCGGCAACATCATCAAGATCCTCGGCCATCTCGCGGAACTGCTCGAGAAGCAGACGGACACGAATCAGCAGGTTAAATCGGCGCTCATGTATCCCCTCATGGTGGTTATCTCGCTTGGGCTGGCGGTGATCTTCCTGATGATGTTCGTCGTGCCTCGCTTCGCGGAGATGTTTGCCGAGCGAGGCGTACCTCTCCCGCTGCCCACTCGAATCATGATCGGCGGGAGCGAACTGATCTGCGGCTACTGGTGGCTTTTCGCAGTGGGCGGCATCGGGGGCATCGTCGGCCTGAAGCGCGCCTGGCGCTCACCTCAAGGGAGAGCGACGATCGACCGATACCTGCACCGCGTGCCCTACCTGCGCCAGATCCTCATCGGTCTGGGTGTGAGCAGGTTCGCACATGTATTCGGACTCGGCCTCAGCTCCGGGCTTGGCCTGATCGAGTGCCTGGAGATGAGCGGCCGCGCCTCGGGCAGACCGCTGCTTAGACGGGATACGGAGAAGATGGTCGAGCAGGTGAACAGCGGCGGCAGGCTCAGCGACGTCCTCATGGCGTGTTCCTACTTCCCGGGATTCGCCAAGCGCATGATTACCGCGGGCGAAGAGTCCGCGGAACTGCCCAAGATGTGCTCGATCGTCGCGCGGCACTACACCCGCGATGTCGAGTATCTCGCCAAGAACATAGGCACTGTCGTCGAGCCGGTCCTGATCGCCGGCCTCGCGGTCGTCGTGCTCGGCCTCGCACTCGCCATCTTCCTGCCCATGTGGAACATGATGGCGCTGATCGAATGACGACAGCGCACCGATCTGTGGAAGTTCGTAGGAACTCAAGTTGTTCGAACCGTGCTGACCAGTCGTCAGCCACATCAAGGAGATTCGGAATGAAAGCCAGCAAGACTCGTCACACAAGATGGGCCGGCTTCACGTTGATCGAGTTGATCGCCGTGATCGTCGTCCTCGCTATTCTCTCAGGCGTGGCCCTGCCTCGGTACTTTGACTATGCCGACCGGGCCAAGGAAGCATCGCTCAAAGGCGCGCTCGGCGGCGTCCGGGCGGGCATCGCCAATTTCTATGCCGACCAGGCCATCAGCGGCAACGCGCAGTACCCGACGCTCGTCCAGCTCAGCACGCTCGCCACGGTCATGCAGGAAGCGATTCCCGACAACCCGTACGACGGTGACAACACCATCAACGCCGCCACCGCGGTGCAGGCTGCGGCACGCACCGTCACCGGTGACGGTGGATGGGCCTACTACGTTGACAACACGACTGACCCTCCCGCGTACGTGTTCTACGGCAACACGACCGACGCGACAGCCAGCGGCGGCAACGCCAACACTGAGTAGCGAAGCATGGCAAGGTCGGCACGAGTTCGTCCACGCAGACCATGGCCGGCACAACACGCCGGCCGTGGTTTTTCCCTTATCGAACTCCTGGTCGTCATCGCGATCCTCGGCATACTCAGCGTCTCCGCGGGGCCGATGCTCGGCTCCGTGAGCCGGAACAGACAGGCGCTCGCCGCGACGGCGCTTGCCCAGCACGTCGCCTACGCACGGCAACTCGCCGTCTCAATGGGCACGCGGTCGTGGGTCGTTTTCGACGCAGGCGCTGAGACATGGTCGCTCTACGGCGAGGATCCGGATAACCCGGGGCGCGCCAATCGCTCGCTGCTCACCGATCCGGCGACGTCCACGACGTTCGTCGTCACGCTTGGGAGTGGCAGCTACGTCGGCTCGACGATCGAGTCGGTGACCATCCCCGGGAGCGGAGCGGAGATCGGCTTCGACTACCTCGGCCGGCCGCTCCTTGAGGATGAAACAGCCATGGAGAGCGATGCGACGATCACGTTGGCCGGCTCGCACGCAATCGTCGTGTGCGGGCGGACCGGTCACGTGATCCGGCAGTAGACCGACCAGGCGGCTGCTCGGAACGAGGAGGCGGACGATGAGAAAGCGACGCCATCAGGCATTCACATTGCTTGAAATGATCGGCATCATTCTGGTCCTGGCTGTCGCCGTCCCGCCGACGCTCTTCGCCGTTCGTGAAGCGTCGATCGACCGGGCGTCACCTGTCCTCATCTCACGAGCGCGCTGGCTGGCCACGGCGAAGCTCGAGGACATCATCGCGGATCGGCACAGCACGACTCGGGGGTACGCCTACCTCGCGACCGCCAACTACCCGGCGGAGAACCCCATCGCCGGCTATCCCGACTTCACGCGCGCCGTCACGTTCACCGAGACGCAGGCCGACCTCGTCACGCCTGGCGCCGGGTGCATGACCGTCACCATCACGATCACCTGGCCTGATCCGAAACACGGCACGCGATCGCTCGCCATTTCCACCGTCCTGACGGATTACTCCGCATCATGAAGCCGCACCGAACCAATGCGTTCACACTCATCGAGTCGATCAGCGTAATCGTCGTGCTCGGCGTGATCGGATCACTCGTCGCCACGCTCGTGGGAACGTACGGCAAGACGTATGCCGACTCCGTCGTGGCTTCCCGGCTTCACGTTGAGGCATCGACCGCACTGGATCGGATCGTCCGCGAAATTCGCAGCATCCCCGTGGATGCCGACGCCGGCCAGGTGGCAGCCGACATCCGAAGCGCATCCGCGACGGAGATCCAATTCGGCGAGCTATCCCATATCCAATTGAACGGTACGGATGTGCAGATCAGCGCCGACCTTACCAACTACGACACGCTGCTCACGGATGTCAGCGCCTTCGTATTGCAGTTCTACGATGAAGATGACTCAGCCTTGCTCTCCGGCCCGGGCGACACACTCGACGAGGGCGCGGCGGACACGATCAGCGCCAGGCGTGTGTCGATCTCAATCACCGTGACGCGCAACGGTGAAAGCGAGACGGTTGAGTCGAAGGTCTTCATGCGCGCCACCATGACGGGGACGAGCTGATGAAGCGCATACGTTGTCATGACCGCCGGGGAAGCGCGCTGCTCGTCGTGGTGGTGCTGCTTGCCATCGGCGTGGTCGTGGTCGCAGCGGTCGTCGAGGGCGGCGCCCGCGAGCAACACATCGCCGTCCAACGCCTCGCCACGGTTCGCGCTTTCTACGCCGCCGAGGCTGGCGTGAACCTCGCCATCCGCGAGGTCACATTGAGTCAGGATGAAGACGGCGACGGGGGGATCGGCTCGATCTCCAACGACAGCGACGACAATACCGATCCGACATTGGGCGTTGCCAGAGTCGCCGTCGCGCTTACCACGGATGTCACAGATGTCGTGGTTACCAGTGAAGGACGCTCGAGTCAGGCTCGCCGCGAGATTGAAGTTACGTTGGAATTCACGATCGCTGATCCAGATCCCGCGCCGCTCTTCATGGCCGTCTTCGATGAAGACGACACAACACCGGGGTATTCACTCTGGGATGGCAGTTCGTGGAGTCCCGCGCAGGACATGCCGGCATTGCCGAACACAACGCAGCATATCCGCTTGGCCAAATGCCCGACTCGCGCCGAAATCGCAGGCCTGTTCCAGATACACAACTACCAAGCCTATTTCCTCTGGTTTGACGGCACGTCGTGGAGCTCCCCGACCGAGGTGAGCAGCGACATCAGCGACGGGGGCGAGGCGGGCAGTCAGAAGAGAATGAGGTTGTGTGATGTTGCATACGAGCGGATGTCCGGCGACGGGTTGATAGTCTATAACGAGTGCGGGAGCCTCAAGTACCAGACCTTCGTAGGCAGCGCCCTCTCCGGTGAAACGACGTTTCTTTCAACGTCGGATATAGCCAGCGTGGAACTGTTTTCCGATCCGCAAAGCGACCGCATCTTCCTGCTGTGCGTGAACGACAAGGATGATCTGAAGGTCAACATCTGGAGCGGCACGGCCTGGGGAGGGTTCACCACGCTGGGGACGGTTGATCATTCTCTCTACAACTCCGGCAATGACAAGCGTCCCTACTGCTTGATGTTCGAAGCGCGGTCCGGCGATGCCCTTGTCGTGTATTGCGATAGCACGAGCAGGACGAAATTCCAGACCTATGACGGCGGTTGGTCGGGCGAGAACATCGTCGGCGATATCGGCGGCAAGGGCGCTTGGGTGCGCCTGGCCCGCAATCCCACGAACGACACGATCGTCCTTGCCGTTGCGGACCAAAGCAAAGACATCAACGTCAACATCTGGAACGGATCTACGTGGGCGACTGACGCGAGCGGGGGGATGACTGAGATCGAAACGAACTTGAAGGACATCAACTACCGTCCGTTTGACGTGGCCATCGAGCCGGGCACCAACAGGGCGCTCATCGTCTGGGGTGAGAAGGACCAGGACGCGCTGCGCTACCGGACGTGGTCCGGGTCGTCATGGTCGTCAGAGTCGCTGGGTACGACCGTTGGGAACCAGGCGTATCAGGTGAGGCTTTCGCCCGGCCAGTCAGCTGGCGAGATGTTCATTCTCACTCGAGACGGCGACGAAGACACAAATGCGATCATCTGGGATGGGTCTTCGATGTCCATCGCGACTGAGCTGGCGACGGATTCGCACGGCAGCGGCGAGTACCACAACATTGCGCTGGCGACGCCGCACGTGGCACTCCAGATGGCGCATATAACCCTGTGGACTGAGAGCGAGCCCGGGAACTAGGCGAGAGCGGCAGTAACACGTCCCTCAACATTCGTGTCGTCGGAGAGGACCGTTGGGGAACAAATCCGGCGCACCGGCACCGAGGTTGAGCTGTACGCGTCGGACGGCACGACATACCTCGGCCGTCGCGAGATCGGTGTCGCTCGCGGGTTCGGCGGGACCGAGCTCCTCCGGGCACACTTCGGCGGCGGCGATCCGATGAGTACGTATACCGTCAGGGTCTACTTCCAAAGCAGCGTGCAGACGGTGCAGGTGAAGCCCGAGGACGCTGCCACGACCCTCGGAATGACAACGATCCCGCAGATGCACACCGTGCGGAGCCTGAAGTCGGAGGGTCGCGCCTGCGAATCGTGGAGTGGACGGAAGTGAATCAGGAGTAACTCATTTCAGCAGACCCCTCCCGAGCTTGACCGGCACTGATCGCTCCGCGGCGCTTGTACATCCGGTAATACGAAGGACAGCACCTCGAGATGGTGATCCCGGCCAGCGCGTTTACGGAGCAACCCTCCCTCCGCATCCTTCGCTGACGCGAGGTGGCTCCACAATGACGCGACGGCCCTTTCGAGACACATCCAGGGACCGGATAACCGCATCGCGTGCATGCTTCATCGGGAGAGGTGAAGAGCGCTAATGACCCGAAAGTGCCCATCTGATTGGACCGATACACGAGCATCGAGCGAGAGTAGAAGATGAGTGCAAAAACCGTCGTGATTGGCTTGGAATCGGACCACGTTGATGTCGTCGTACTTGACGGCACGGAGCAGGTTGCGCGGAAATACCTCTCCGTTGAACTGGAATTTACGTCGACGGGGTTCATCTCCTCGCTGCGGGCGATCCGCTCGGTCGTTGCTGAGACGATCACGGAACTCGGTGCGGAGGGGCTTGGCTGCATCGTGTATTACCGCAGCCCGAGCAGTACGGTTGAGCTTGTCTCGTCGCCGACCAAGAATCTGCAAGCCGCGTTCGGCGCCGCCAGGCTCGCGCTCGGCGAGGCGTTGTCTTGTGCGCTTGATGCTGCGGTATTCGATACGGTCCTCGCAGCACGTGATGCGCGTGGACAAACGGCCCACGTCATCGCAGCTGGTGAGCGGTCCGAGATCGCCCGTGCCATCGCCGATCTGGTCACAGCCGTCGGTCTTCGACCTGTCGGTTGTTCACCGATTGACGTTCCGCTGGTTCGGGCTGTTACATCACGCGTGGTCGGCTCAAGCGACCGGGATCTTCGTGGGCACGCCTACCTCGGCGAGCGGTGTTCCGTCTTCGCCGTCGGTCATCATGGGAAGCTGCTTCTTTTCCGACGGATCGGCTTTAGTCTGTCGCAGTTGGTGGAGGCGGCGATGAAGGCGGCGCCGACAGGCAACGCTGCCGTCAGTCGAGAGCAGGCTCGCAGTTGGCTGACGACGTTCGGCGTGCCCGACCGAGACGACGTGATCGATGCGGATCGCGGGCTCACAGGCGCCTCGCTTCGTCCGCTCATGCAGCCCGTTCTGCAACGCCTCGTCACCGAGGTGCGCCAGTCGCTTCGATTCGGCGTCCCGGAAGAACTGCGGACCGAAGTCGAACTGAAGCTCACCGGACCCGGAAGCGGCATTCCCAATCTCGCGGATCTTCTCTCGCATGAACTGGGCCTGGCTGTGACCGCCGACGACTCGATGACTTCGGGGGATGACGAGTTCTCGCTCTGCCTGGCGGATGCTCCACAGCCTTTGGTTTCCGTGTTGCCTGAAGAACTGGCCACCGCGGGCCGGAACGCTCGCATCAAGAAGCAACTCTGGATCGGCGCGGCCGCAGCCGGTCTGCTCGTCGCCGTCGACGCCTTGATGCTCGAGGGCAAGCTGAGTGATGCCGAGCAGGTTGTCGCTCGTCTTGAGATGACCCGCGACCAGGAGCAGCGTCTGTCCGACAGTCACGGGCAGCTCTTCGCCGCCGCCCAGGCGTCTCATCGCATTGAGAACATGATCAACCGGGAACTGGAAGCCCAAGCTCCAAGCGGCGCCCTGCTCAAAGCCCTGTCGCGCATCACCCCGCCCGACATACGCCTTACCAGCATCGAATTCCAGATCGGCGAGGAAGGCCCGATCGGAACGCTCGTCGGCTATGCGATCGACATCAACGGTCGAAACGGCGGCGAAGCCATCCGCGACTTCATCGGCCGGCTCCAGGAACTCCCCGCCATTGGCGAAGCGTCGCTGGCGAGCGCTCAGGAAATGGATATCGACGACATGCACGGCAGGCAGTTCCGTCTCGACCTGAAGGTCCAGGGCGCCGCGCTCTTGCTCAAGCATACCGGACTCATCGGCCGATCAGTGGCGGGCGGAAGTGAGGTGCAGCCGTGAACTCCTACCTCTCGCGAGAACTGCTCACACATCTGGTCATCGCGATTGGCATCGTCGCCGCTGCGCATGTCATGCTGATTCAACCGCAACGGACGAGGCTCGCTGAGCTTGAGCGCAGAATTGAGACGCTGCAAGCCGATGTCGCGACGCCCGACCAGTCACGGCAGATACCGGAGGATCTGTTAGTCGAGGCGGACAGCGTGCGAGCTTTGGCCAACGAAGTGCGTGAGCGCAACAAGGTCGCCGAGGATGTTGCGCAGTTGTACGACCAGTTGTACCAGCTTGCCGTGGACCACGAGCTTGAACTCGGCCCATTCACGCCGCGGCATCTCCCCGGTGAAACGGATGAGCCTGACGTGCTTTCACTGCGAATCATCGCGACGGGTCGGTACGACGATGTTGCGACGTTCCTCAACGCGCTACGCGACTTGCCAGGCTTTTGCCGCACGACCAGCGTCACGGTCCGTCCCATCGGCGACGCGCCCGATGCGCTCGTCCGTGCAACCATCTCGACCGGCTTTCTGACTTTCGAGTTGCCCAAGTCGCTGGCCATGCTGTCGGAGGACCGCGATGCGCAGCTCTAGGCTCACCATCAACAAGGATGCGATCGTCGCCGCCATGCCGCTGATCATCCCGATCGTGGCGCTGCAATGCCTGCGAGCGGTCTCCGGCCCCGCGCCGATGCTTGCAGGCGAGGCCGTGAACACCGACCCCGCGCCGCCGATTGTCGTCGTGCGGGCCATCCAGCCGTCCGATGAGTCGCTCGCCACCGCTGCGTGGGCGACGGATATGGCCGATGAGTCGTTCGGCAACTTCCCCATGTACTACCCGAAGGTCGTGGATATCGCATCCATCGACCCGGTCCGCCTCGAGGATCCGATCGTAGACAACGACGCCCCGATGGTTCGACTTGACGGTGTGATGGGCGACGGCGCCAACAGCGTCGCATTGATCGAAGGGGAACTGCTGCGAGAGGGGGACCATGTCGCACCGATGTGGACCATCACGAAGATCGACGTGGAGACCCGAACCGTCACGATCACCCACGATGAGGGACGCGAGATCATCCTGACGACCATGGAGTGACAACACGCCGCCTGATACCTCGCCTCAATCGCCTGGCATCGGCCCCATCATCTGATTCGACGCCCCGGCCAAGCCCGCTTGCCGCGCTTTCACTTGGAATCGCGCTTCAAACAATCCGAAATTCTGATTGTTCTGTGTGTACGCGTACTTGTTCTTGAGCATCCGACGAATGCGCTCGATCCTGTGCTCGGGGTAGGGGTGCGTGCTGAGGAACTCAGGCGGCCGATTCGACCCCATCGCCTGCTTGAGTATCCGCATGACCTGCAATTGGCCGATTGGGTCGTAGCCGAGCTTGACCATGTAGCGCACGCCGAGCTTGTCCGCTTCGAACTCGTGGTCCCGGCTGAACCGCAGCAGGAACCCTTGCCCCCCGACGCCCACGAGCAGCGGAATGCCCTCGCGCACAGCGTCATCATCGGCGCTGGATGATACGGACACCGCGACGGTCAGGATGCCCGCGAAGACAAGTCTGCGGCTGATCTGTTCATCCGCGTGCTCAGCCAGCACGTGCCCGATCTCGTGCCCGAGCACACCCGCCAGTTGCGCTTCGTTGCTCAACATTCCGACCAGACCGCGCGAGATGAAGACCTGTCCGCCCGGTAAGGCGAAGGCGTTGATCACATCCGAATCCAGTACGGTGAACGACCAGGGCAGGTCCGGGCCGACCCCCTCGGTGACCGCTGCCAGCCGATGCCCGATTTCGTCGACATATTGCTTGAACGCGATGCTGTCGATCTCGCCGCCGTACTCATGGATCAGCGTCGGTTTCGCCTCAAGCCCCATCTGGATCTCAGTGGCAGTGCTCAGGAGGTTCCATTGCTTGCGTCCCGTCGCCGGGTTCGTCGTGCAGCCGGTGAGCGGCGCGAGCAGCAGCAGAGCGGCGATGAGAAGCGCCATGCGCCTCATCACGATGCGAATTGCCTTGCGGTGTTCCATACCGATATCGTACCCGGCGAGTTAACCGAAGGCCCAGCCACATGACCAGCAAGAAGAAACCCAACCCGTACGCTGAGCAGACCGCGTGGTCAGCCGACGAACTAAAGGATATGCATAGCCGATCGGACAAGGCGCAACGTGTGCAGCGGATGTTCAGCGCGATCGCTGAGTCCTACGACACCAACAACCGCGTTCATTCGCTCGGGCGCGATCAGGCGTGGCGACGCGCCGCGGTCCGTGCAGCCAACCCGGACCCTGAGGACGTGGTGCTCGACGTAGCGTGCGGCACGGGCGACCTGACGCGCGCCTTCGCCATCTCTCCTGCGAAGGAAGTCATCGGCGTCGATTTCACGCCCGACATGCTTCGCGTCGCCGAGGCCAAGCCGCCGCTCAAGGATGCCGCACCGATCACATACGTTCAAGGCGACGCGATGCAACTCCCGTTCGATGACGGCAGTGTCGATGTCGTCTCGATTGCGTTCGGCATCCGCAACGTGGCCGACCCTGCTCGCGCCGTCGCTGAGTTCCACCGCGTGCTTCGGCCAGCCGGGCGATGCGTCATTCTCGAGTTCAGCCTGCCGCGCCGAGCGCCGCTTCGCCTGCTCTACAACGTCTATTTCCGCCGAATCATGCCCATCACCGCGACGCTCATCAGCCGTGATCGAAGCGGTGCGTACCGGTATCTCCCCGAGTCGGTCAACACGTTCGTGGGCCGGGAACAGATCATCGGTCTGCTCGAGGATGCCGGCTTCGTGAACGTCACGCATCGCCCGCTCACGTTCGGCATCGCCGTACTCTACCGTGGCGAGCGCGCATAGCGAGTTCCACGGGGCTGGCGTCAGGGCAATCGCTAAGTCGCGGTTGATGGGGTGTGAGGGTTGTCGAAGCGGCGAGCCAGAGAAACAGTGTCGGATACCGTTTTCCAAGAAACGGTATCCGACACTGTTTTCTTGCCCGAGTCGGTCAACACGTTCGTGGGCCGGGAACAGATCATCGGTCTGCTTGAGGATGCCGGCTTTGTGAGCGTCACGCATCGCGCCGGGCGGATCGTGCGAAGGCTTATCGGTCGACCGTCTCGCGATTGTGCCAATAAAAACACGGTTCACGGCATCCCGTGACCTGTTTTCCCGGGCGTGTCGAGCCGGCTGCGAACATCATGCTTGCCGCGGCGATGGAACGATCAATTGCACGGAATCCTGATGCCCTGAATCGAACCGCGCCTCGGAGCTGCGTCGCCGCCGCCTTCGTGTCCACGGCGCCTTCCGGTGCGGCTGACGAAAGAAGGAGTGCTGTGAACATTGAACTGATGATTGAACGTCTCTTCCAGTACCTCGTTTGTGGCGACCGGGCCGGCTCTCGACAGATCGTGGATGAGACCATCCAAGCGGAGCTCCCACCCGAGGAACTTGTCACGAGCGTCGCCTGGCCATGCTACGACCTGATCGATCGCCTCCACCGCGCCGATCAGATCAGCCGATTGGCGCATCACCTCGGAACGCGATTGCTCCGTTCCATCGTCGATCAGGCGGCGCTTCGCTATGAACGAAAACCGGATCGGAACAGAACGGTCTTCGCCATCTGCGGACCCACCGACGCGGATGAGCTTGGCGCACAGATCGCCGTGGACTTGATCGAAGCGGACGGCTACACGATGACCTTCGCCGGCGGCGGCATCGCCAATGACGAGGTCCTCGCACAGCTTGGTGAGACGCAGCCGGACGTTCTGCTCGTCTTCGCCTCAGCCCCCTGCGACCTTCCCGGCATTCGGCGACTGATCGATACGATCCGCGAGATTGGAACGTGCGGCGACGTGCAAGTTGTCGTGGGCGGCGGCGTCTTCAACCGGGCGGATGGACTCGCCGAGGAGATCGGCGCCGACCTGTGGGCGAACGATCCAATTCGACTGCTCCGGTGCATGGCCGAGCAGCCCGATCGACGCGCCGCCGACGATCAGCGCACGGTCGGCCTGCGCCGAAAGCGCGCGGACGCCGCATAGGCGGACTCCGGTTCAGTCGAGAACGACATCAACAGAAGGCCCAGGAGCCGATTCCTGGGCCTTTTCGCGTCTTGCGACCAAGTTGACTGCGATCTCGCCTGCTACAGCCCGCCGATGCCGTCCTGATCCGCGGAGCCGGGCGTCGTCGTCTCAGCGGGGTCCAGGCCGTGGCTGACCGATGTGGGAAGCACCAGCGTGAAGATCGTCCCATCCTGTTCCGATGAGCGTGATGCGATCGATCCGCTGTGTTCTTCGATGATTTTCTTCGTGACTGCGAGCCCCAGCCCGGTGCCTCGGATTCCCTTCGTGGAATAAAATGCCTCGAAGATCCGCGGCATCTGATCGGGCGCGATGCCTGACCCGTTGTCCGCGACGATGATTCGCGCGAGGGCGGGCGTCTTGCCACCCTCTCGCATCGCCTCCGCCGCCTCGTACTCGCTGCGCAGCGTGATGATGCCCGTCTTCGCATCCACGCTTTGAAGCGCATTGGTGAGCAGGTTCATGATCGCCTGATGCATCGCATTCGGGTCCATCGGGATCGGCGGCATGTCCGGGTCGGCATCGACGATCAGCGCAACACCCTTGCGGTCGCATTGCGCTTTGATCAGCTCCGCGCACTCCTCCATGAGCGGACGAGGTTTGGTTAGTTCGATCTCAAGCGGTGTCCGTTTGGTAAACGCAAGCATGTTCATCGTGAGCGAGTAGATGCGGTCCAGATTGCGGCTGAGCACATCCCACCCGCCGCGTGCGAGTCGGAGATCCTCCTTCTTGATTCCCATTTCGAGGACATCCGCGCCGCCTCGCAGCCCTTGCAGGATGTTCTTGATCGAGTGACTCAGGCTCGCCACCGTCTCACCCACCGCGGCAAGACGCTCCGTCCTGATCTGGGCCTGGTACATCTCCGCGTTCTGCAGCGCGAGGCCCGTGTGTTGCCCGATCGCCGTGAGCAGCGCAAGTTGAGCTTCGCTGTAGGCGTTACTTCGCACGGCGGTGTCGATGTACAGCACGCCGAAGACGTGCTTGTAGAACTGAATCGGCACGCAGATCGCCGATCGCGTCGGCAGGGCGTCGATCGAATCGCTCCCGGCGAAACGCGCGTCGGTCCGCGCATTGGTGCAGAGCACACCCTCACGCTTGCCGATCACGTGACGAACGATCGTTCGACTGACACGGATCTTCTCGCTCTTGGGCCCGTCCGCCATCTTGCGATGGCGCACGACGGCAGGCTGCGGGTCGTTCCTGCCCGAGCCGAGCAACAGGACGAACCCGCGATCGGGCAGAAACTCGTCAAACACCAGGTCGAGCACCTTCTTGAGCAGCGACTGGCGATCGTACACGTGCGTGGTGAGTTGCGTCAGCCGGTACACGATGCGCAGTTGATCGAGCGCATCGGCCTCGGGCTGCTCGGTGGGCAAGAACGCCGAATCGTCGCCCGTGGCTTGCGTCTTCTCGACCTCGCTCTCGATGCGGTCAGGATGCAACAGCTCGATCAGCCGACGATCGCCCACGTCAGGCGCAATCTGACCACAGAGGAACAGTGTCGATCCGGTGCGGATGTGATCGCCCGGCGTCACCCGCGTACGCTCGGTGATCCGCGTGCCGTTGACGTATGTGCCGTTGGAGGAGTCAAGGTCGCTGATGAACCACCGACCGTCGTCTGGGGTCAGCTCGGCGTGCCTGCGCGAGATGGATGGATCGCTGGTGCGCAGCGCTTCGCTGGACCGCCCGATGAGGCTCGGTTCGGTGAGCTCAAAGCGCTTGCCCTTGTCGGGCCCGCTGATGATCGTGAGAACGAGCATGGCTACAGGATAGGCGGTGCTGCGGGATTTGAGACTTGAGATTCGAGATTTGCGCGGCGAGCGGGCACCCATCCCGGAGTTAGCCGTGGAATTGACGGTGAAACAACCAGCCTGCCGATCCGTTCGTATAGTGGCTGTCGTCAACGGTCGATCCCAGGGAATCGCCTCGCTGCTCGTGAATTGGAGACATGACGTGACACGTGTTCGCCAGTTGTTAGGATTTGCCGGCAGAGCTGCCCAGCCGATGCGTCGATCCGGTCAGCCTTGGTGTGAGCCGCTCGAATCACGCCGGCTCCTCGCTGCCAGTTTCGACACAGCCATCTCGCTCACCGCAGGCACGGAGCCGCAGATGGTCGTCTTCGGCGACTTCAACGGCGACGGCGCGCCCGACCTGGCCATTCCGGGACGAGGCGATGTCGCGATCCTGCTGGGCGGCGGCGACGGATCGTTTGGCGATGCACATTTCTACACCTTCGGCGAGGGTACGGGATACGCTGCGGTCGGCGATCTGGATGGCAACGGCGATCTGGATCTCGCCATCGCGGAAGGCAGCGCCGCTGCCACCTCGATCCTCCTTGGGGCGGGTGACGGATCGTTCGGCGATCCGACCGTGCTCGATGCCGGAGTGCAGCCGACCTCCGCGGTCACCGCTGACTTGGACAACGACGGCAACCTCGATCTCGCGGTCGTCAACCTCTTCTCAAGCGACGTGTCGATCTTCCTCGGTAACGGCGACGGCTCGTTCGGTGATGCGGTCAGCTTCGCGGCGGGCAGTTTCCCCACATCGGTCACGGCGGCGGACTTCGACAGCGACGGCCTGATCGACTTGGCGATCAGCAGCCTCGGCTTCGGGTCGGGCAGCGCGGTGCGCCTGCTCCGCAACCTCGGCGCGGGCTTCTTCCAGACCACAACGAGCCTGACGGTCGGAGGCCAACCGCAGCAGATCACATCAGGCGATCTCAACGGTGACGGCTTCACCGACATCGTCACCGCAAACCAGACCACCGAGGATCTCTCCGTCCTCCTGGGCAACGGCGACGGCACATTCAACCCGACCGTCGGCTACAGCGCGGGCTTTTCACTGCTCGGCGTCGCGCTCGCCGACCTGGATCTCGACGGCAACCTCGACGCACTGGCGATCAACAGCGATTCAAACGGTCAACTTTTCACGTTCATCAACGACGGCGACGGCGTGTTCGGCAACATGACGACGTTCAGCGTCGCATCCAGGCCGCAGTCCGTCGCCGCGGCGGATGTGGATGGGGATGGCGATCCCGATGTCGTCGTCGTCGGCCAGACCGAAGTTGCGCTCCTGATCAACCTCGCCGTCACCGAGGGCACGACCGTCCCCGCAAGGCCCGACCTCGTCGCGGGAAGCGACTCAGGCTCGCTCAGCAGCGACGACGTCACGCGATTCAACAACGGCGCGGGCCAGCCGCTGACGTTCACCGTCTCCGGCGTGACAAGCGGCGCGACCATCAAGCTCTTCGCGGACGGCATACAGATCGGCGAGGCGGCCGCCGCGGGCACCAGCGTCACGATCGTCACGGACGGCACGACGCTCCTCGCCGACGGCGATCACGTGATCACCGCGACTTCCACCGTCGATAGCGAGGAATCCGACCCATCGGATGCGCTCACGGTCACCATTGATTCCACCGCGCCACTGTTCACATCGTCCGCCATCACCACAGCGACGCTCGGCGAACAGTACAGCTACAACGCGCAGACGGATGAAGAAGGCGCAAACGGATTCATCTACACGCTGCTCACCGCCCCGGACGGTATGACGATCAACGTCGAAACCGGCTCCATCACCTGGACGCCCACCGAAGACCAACTCGGGACGACCGGAGTCTCCGTCCGCGCCACCGATCTTGCGGGCAATATCGCCGACCAGACATTCGGCGTCACCGTCACGACGGGGAGCGGCTCAACGTTCGAACCTGCCGACCGCGAGCAGTACATGCTTGAGTTGGTCAATCGTATGCGCATGAACCCTGCGGAGGAGATTGATCTTCTGCTCGACTCAGGCGATGTGAACGTTGCCGCGGCGCTGCTTGCGTTCGGCGTCGATATCGACGTGCTGCGTACGCAGTGGGAAGACCTCACCGCAGCGCCGCCCGTGGCGTGGAACGAATCACTTTACAACGCGGCTGTCAAACACAGCGAACTGATGCGCGACCTCGATGAGCAGTCGCATCAGCTTCCCGGCGAAGTCCCGCTCGGCCAGCGCGTCATCGCTGAGGGATATGACTACACCGTCGTCGGCGAGAACGTTTACGCCTTCGGCCAGAGCATCTTCCACAGCCACGCAGCATTCGCCATCGACTGGGGCAATGAGCCGAACGGCATCCAGGACCCACCCGGACATCGCATCACCATCATGAACACCGCGTTCCGTGAGATCGGGATCGGCATCGTCGATGGGATCTCCGGCAACTCGACCGGCCCGCTTATCATCACACAGGACTATGGCAATCGCGCCGACCTCGGCGATTCCTATCTGCTCGGCGTCGTCTTCACCGATGCGGACCGCGACCAAGCGTATGACGAGGGCGAAGGCATCGGCGGGGCGATCGTGCGAGCCGTCGGCGATACGGGCACATTCACCACGACGAGTATGGCGGCGGGCGGATACCAGATGCAACTCCCCGCCGGCGAATACACCGTCACATTCACCGGCGATGCGTTCAGCACCGCGATCGTTCAGACGATCACCGTCGGCGCTGACAATGTGAAACTCGATACGATCACGCCGCCCGCTGCACCGATCGCACCGGATCTCGTCACTGCATATGACACCGGGCAGAGCAACACCGATGACATCACATCCCTCGCCGGCGTCGCGGATGGCGAACTCCAGTTCATCGTCTCGGGCGTTTCCGTCGATGCCATCGTCAAGCTCTATGCAGGCGGCACACTCATCGGCCAGGCGACCGCAACCGCGGGAACCGTTCTGATCACAGCGGAAGGAACAGCGGCGCTCGCTGACGGCACATACGACATCACGGCCGTCCAAACGCTCGACGCCCTCGATAGCGCCGCCTCCGAAGTGCTCACGATCGTCATCGACTCCACCGCTCCCACTTTCACAGGCGCTCCGATCGACACCGGCGCCGCTGCGCAACCGTACACCTACGATGCACAGACCGACGAGGAAGGTGACGTCGGCCACCTCTACGAACTTGTCCGCCGTCCCAAGGGTATGACGATCGACATAGACACGGGCATCGTCATCTGGAACCCCGCTGCGAACCAGGTCGGCGATCACGATGTCACCATCGGCGCGACCGACCTTGCAGGCAACACGACCGAACAGGCGTACGTGCTCTCGATCAGCGATGTCGCTACATCCGGCCCGGATCTCTTCCCGACAATCGCCGACCCGCAGCTCTTCAGCACGTTCGTTCCCGGCGATCGCCCACGCCTCACCGTCTCGATCCGGAACCTCGGCGATCTCAAGGCGGATGGCAAGATCACGGTCAAGTTCTATCTCTCCGCTGACGCGACGCTCGACGCCAGCGATGTGCAGGTGGCGCAAGTTGACGACCGCCGAGTGAGGATCAGGACCGGCCGATCGGCGCGAATCTCGGCGCGGTTCCTCGTCGAGGATACGCTTCCGGTCGGCACGTACTATGTGATCGCTGATGTCGACACGACCGACGTTATCGCGGAGGTGAACGAGGGCAACAATGTTGCGGTCTCGGATGCCGAGCACGAACTCGTCTGGGCGTTCGGCAACGTCGACGGACGACAAAATGTGGCGATGCTGGTCCACGACGATGCGGGCGCGCTCGTTCGATTCACGTTGCGCGGCGCCGGCCGGGGTGACATGACCGGCGGATCGAGCTTCACACAACTGTCGCTGACAGGCACTGATGAAACGACCGTTGTCGCGGTGAATCCGCAAGGCCGAGGGGTTATCACAACACTTGTCGATGTCGTCGGCGACGGCTCCGTGTGGGCATTCTCCGCGGCGAACGTCAACCTCGGCGGAGACTTCACACTTGCGGGAGGCATCGCAAGACTGCAACTGCGCGATGCGACCGCAGGCAGCACGGTGACGCTCGGCTCGCTCGCGGATGCCGCTGCACAAGCGAACGTCACGCTTCATGATGTCGCCGACCTCAGCCTGACGAGCGAGATGCTCCTGGGCAAGGTAACCGTCGCGCGTTGGCTTGACACGGATGCAACGCCCGACACGATCACAGCGCCCGCGATGACGCACCTGATTGTCCGAGGCGACCGCCGGGTTGGAATCCCAGGTGATTCGCAGGTCGGGCTTGACCTTGCGGGGCGAGCCGGAGTCGAGTTCACCATCATCCAGGCGCGCATCTCCGGCGACGTGCTCGGCGGTACATGGGAGATCACGGGCACCGTCAAGCTCATCACGGGCGCATCGTTCGCCGGCGACTGGTCCGCGGACATCGACGGCACGCTGCGGAAGATCACCGCCAAGGAGAATTTCGCAGGCACGCTCGACGCGACCATCGTCGAATCCATGCGCGTCGGCGCCGATCTTGACGGGGCGACGATCACGCTCACACAAGGCATTGATCCCGAACTGTTCGCGCTCCGGAGGTTGACCGTCGCCGGTTGGATCACCGATTCGGTGCTGCGGTTCGCAGGCAATGTGAAGACGATTATCGCCCGCGCAGCACGCGATTCACTCATCTTCGCAGGTGTCGATGCGGACGTTACAACGCTTCCCGATCCGGCGACCGACTTCACGACGGAGGCTGGGATCGAGTCGATTCGTTTCCGAGGCCTGCGCGATGAACCGTTCTCGTTCATCAACACCAACATCGCAGCCTACGCGCTCGGCCGAGTCTCGTACGTGTATGCCCAGACCGACAACGGCGGCACGCAGTTCGGCTTGGCGGCGAACTCGCTGCGACGACTCCGGTATAAGGATGCTCGTGGAACGTTCCGTTGGCCGAATCGAAACGAGCCGGACGGCCCGGCGGATGACGGCGACCGCGTCACCCGTCTGGCGTGAGGCGTGACCCATGCCCCTTCGCCGCATCTTGTTGCTGATTCTCCTCGCCTGCATCGCGCGAGCGTGCCCCGCACAGGAGACAAGCGAACCGACGTTCTGGACGCTGCCAAGCGACGACGCGTCGATCCGCACGGTGACTGTCCATGCTGTGGCAGGCCCGCTCTTCCGTGAGCGTGATCAGTGGGAGCAGAGCATCCGCCGACGCATTGCGCAGGCGAGCGATGTCTACAAGGGACAGTTCCGCATTCGCTTCGAGATCACGAACATCACGACGTGGGATGGTGTCGATGAACGCGCTGACCTCGGCTCGGCGTTCCAGGCGCTGTGGATGGATGTCGATCCCGGTGACGCCGACATCGTGATCGGCTTCCTCTACACCGGCCTGCTCAACCCACAGCAACTTGAGCGGGCCGACGCTGAGAACCTCGGCCGAGCCGCGCCGTTCGGCCAGTATGTCATTGTCCGTGACATCCCGCACATCTCAACATACATGCGCGAGCGCACGCTCATCCATGAGATCGGCCACCTCTTCGGCGCTCTGCACGCGCGCGAGCAGGACTCCGTGATGCACCGGTTCGTCCTCCCCGGCGACGCATTCCGGTTTGACGAGCGCAACGGCGAACGCATCTGGATAGCGCGCGGGCTGGATTTCACTCGCGGCGCAGCAGCGTTCGACTGGCACACCGAACATCGGCTGACAGCTCTCTATAAGGCGGATCACCGCAGTGATGAGCGGAATCCACTCGTCACCGCGCATCTGAATCTCGCTGCTCAATACACGCGGCGCGGGCTGAATCTCAGCGCGCTTCGCGCATGCGATCGCGCGCTCGCCATCGACGATGCGAACGCGCCTGCACACATCAACCGCGGCGTCGCCCTCGAAAAGCTCAAGAGGTTCAACGAGTCGGCGGATGCGTTCCGTGCGGCGTGCATCCATGACCCATCTTCCGATGCAGCGATGGCGCATCTCGGCGGCATGCTGCTTCGGATCGGGCAGCCAGACGAGGCGATCAACGCGCTGCGCGAAGCGATCCGCCTCAACTCGAAGAACGCGCCAGCTCACTATGTGCTGGGTCTCGCGCTGGCGGACAGGAGCGACGTTGCCGAGGCGCTGCGCGAATATGCAGCGGCTGTGGCGTCCGATCCGAGCTTCGCGTTTCGCCCGGTGCATCTGCCTGTGAGTGATGAAGAGCTCGCATCATTAATGACTGAGACCGAACAGGCGGTCGTTGACGATCCGGATGCCGCCGATGCGCATCTGACGCTCGGGCTACTGCACAGTCACATTGGCCGAACGGTCGATGGACTGATCGAGTTGGCGAGAGGGCTTGAGCTGGCCGGGGATCAGGGTGGCGCCGCGATGCTCCTGGCTCGCGCTGCGGAGTTGGATCAGGGCAATCCGGCGCTGCTTCACGCACGTGGTGAAGCGCTGCTTGCCGAGGGCGATTTCGACGGCGCTGCAGCGGTCTACCACAGGTGCATCGAGGCGGACCCTGCCGATGCACGCGCCTACCGGGGACTCGGCGATGCGCTCAAGGGCAAGGGCATGCTCGCCGCGGCGTTGCGGGCATACAACCGCGCACGCGACCTGTCAGCATCCGATGGGACTCCCAACACCCCGTAGCGCCACGGCATTCATCGCCGGAACCCGTCCCCGGCACAGGTCTGTGCATAAGGACCAGACGCTATGCCGCGGCCTGTGTTGTGCGAGATCTGAATGCGTCGATGGAGAGGCCGGCGCTGCCGAGGGCGTGGGCCAGCCAACGTTCCCATGTGTGATCCTGAAGGAAACGCGTGTGAGCTGCCTCGGCCAGGGCGCTGCGGCGCTCCGGGTCGGCCAGAAGTTCTGCGACGAGTGTGCGGGCGCGCATCGGCGTGTCGAATACGCCGACCTCAACGCCCGGGACGAATGCATCAGCCAAGCCGCATCGCGTGATGTGCAACATGGGGGCTCGGCTCGCAGCGATCTGGAACGGCTTGTGCGTCAGCCCCTCCTCGTCGTGACCCTCGGAGATGTTGATCGCGAGCAGGCCTCGCGCGTACGCAGCCGGTTGCTCGTGATAAGGAACCCAGTCCGGCGAACCGTGCAGTCCGAGCGATGACCAATCCGATCCGAAGGCAGCCACACGGAAGAAGCGGGCGAGGTAGGCGAGATAGAACGTGCGCTGCCACATCCCGAACGTCCAGAGCACGCGCACCGCTTGACGGTACGCATCCGGGTGCGAGAGCAGCCAGCCCATCTCCTTCGGGAACTCCTGCTGCAAGTCGGGCAGGTAGTACACCGATGCAGTCGTCTCGTCGTCACGGCGCAGCCTCGCCCAACGAGCGCCCAGCTTCGCAAGGGATGATTGCAGCTCGGTCGGAGCGACCCTGTGCCAAAGACTTGCGAACTGCCTGAGAACCTTGCGTTCGATCACTGCTGCGATCTGATGCGGATCGGGCTGTTCCTGCTTCAGGAACGGTGCGGTCTCGGTGATGAGCTTCGGCTTGGTCCCGATCACCGCCACGATGTCGTACTCCGCGTGCGCCTCGTTTGCCGGAGCGAGGATGTCCGGGTCTTCCGCCGGCATCGCTGCATGTACGTTGGACCAGCCAAGCACCGTCTTGATCTCACGCGCCGCGGCTTTGCTGCTGACGAAGTGATGGCAGTTCTTGGAGCGAAGCAGTGGTTGCAGGTCCGGCCGAAAGGCGATGTTGCCCATCGCCCACTGCGGATGGTCCGCCCACATCATCAGATGCGTGACATCGAGCGCATCGAAGAAGCCGCGCGGTGAGCCATCCGCCTCACGCATCGCATTGAACTCCATCATGCCGCTGCAGCAGTAGCTGACGACCGCGCCGATGCGCTCTTGCTCGACGAGCAGCCGCATCCGGCGTGTGACCTCCGCACGGTTGGTCTGATTGCGTCGCCAGATGGATGCGAGATCGACAGCCACGCAATCGACGCCGAGCCGATCGGCTGCACGGTGAATCCCCTCGATCCAGAATCCGCTGGACCGACCGGGCCTTCGCAGGATGAGCAGTTTGCGATTGGCCTGAGCCATGACGCTGCCTTTGCGTGAGCGATCGCTCACGATGGACGAAACAGACGGATCAGCGGTGACCGGATACCGCAGGGACATGTGATGCGATTCCCGCTTATCGGCCGGAGGAATGGACATCTCAAGCAACTGTGCGGGAAAGCAGCACATCATGACCGCCTGGATGGGTTGGCTGCGGGATCGGGCCGTGATCGCCGACGAGGAGACCTCCGACGTCGCCGTGGAAACAGCGCTGCGCCCCCTTTCGCAACGGTGAGCACGTGCTCACGCTCAGAGTCGTTCAGCGGCGAGGCTGGCGAGTTCGCTGCGCTCGGTCTTGGCGAGTGTGACGTGGCCGATGATCGCCTCGCCTTTCATGTGTTCGACGAGGTACGACAGGCCGTTGCTCGACTGGTCGAGGTATGGGTTGTCGATCTGCGCGATGTCGCCTGTAAGGACGAGTTTCGTGCCTTCACCGACGCGCGAGGCGATCGTCTTGACTTCGTGCGGCGTGAGGTTTTGCGCCTCATCCACAATCATGAACTGATGCGGGATCGATCTGCCTCGAATGTAGGTGAGCGGTTCGAGCACGAGCTTGCCGTCGAGGAGGAGCTTCTGAATCCGCTGCTCCGGCGTGTGCGATTCAGCGGTCTGGAACGACGAACCGCGCGTGGAGAGCAGGTAGGCGAGGTTGTCGAAGATCGGCTGCATCCAGGCGGCGAGCTTTTCATCCTTGTCGCCGGGGAGATAGCCGATGTCGCGCCCCATCGGCATGATCGGCCGGGCGACGAGCAGCTTGTCGTAGCGTTCCTCGTTGAGCGTCTTGAGCATGCCCGCGGCAATCGCGATGAGCGTCTTGCCGGTGCCCGCCATACCCAGGAGCGTGACGAGTTTCACTTCATCATCGAGGAGCAGGTCAATCGCCATGATCTGCTGGCTGTTGCGCGGGAGAATACCGAACACCGGCCGGCGAGGTCCGGTGATGGGTATGCAGTGCTCGGTATCGGCGAGCCGCCGTGCGAGACCTCCGTGCGAGTCGTCCTGATCGTCGTGCATCACCAGGAACTGATTCGGCTGCAAATCAAGCGGCGTCTCCGAGCCGTCCGCCTCCTGACGAATGAGATACGGCGCGAGTTTCTCAAGCGGAAGCATGCGCTCGGAGTACAGCTCGTCGATCACATTACCGGGGAGCGTCGTCTCGGCGTACCCGGAGTACAGGCGGTCGGCATCCACCTTCTGCGCCTCGAAGTCCTCGGTACGGATGCCGAGCGCATCGGACTTGATGCGCGCGTTCAGATCCTTGGAGATAAAGACGGTGCGCCTACCCGCCTGCTTGAGTTGCCAGGCAACGGCGATGATGCGGTTGTCCGCGGTCTCTGTTCGCAGCGCATCGGGGACATCGTGTGCGCCGAGGTCGATGCGGATCGTCCCATCATGGCCGTTGCCGCCGTTGGACCACTTGGCGCCCTGCGTGAGATCGCCGCGAACACGGAGTCGGTCCAGATGACGGATGCACTGGCGTGCGTTTCGCCCGATGTCGTTGTTCTCAGTCTTGAAGCGATCGAGTTCCTCGATGACGGTGAACGGGATGACGACCTGGTTGTCGTCGAAGGCGAAGAGTGCGTTGGGATTGTGGAGCAGGACGTTGGTGTCGAGGACGAAGCACTTGGGGTCGGTGGTGCTGGACTTGTCCTTGTCCGCCATGCGATGCCTCCCTGCATGCGGGTCGATGGGTCGTTCCGCTACGCATCGTATCGGCGGGTTGGGGGGCGGGGCTGCTCAAATCAGCGAGCATAGGCGACGATATTGCGGAGCAGCCGCCGTGCGGAGTCGGTGTCATAGCCGCAAACGCCCCAGACGGGCCTTCCGAGCAGGGCGTGGGTCAGATCCTCATGGCTGAATATGACGCGAATATCGCCATCGAGCGCCAGTCCGCGTAGACGAGGCCGATGTTCACCGGCCCCAAACCGAAGCGCCGCGGAGGGCGTGTAAGCGACGCTACGACAGTCCCCCGCTCCTCGTACACCCTTGCCCGTCACGATGGCGTGCCTGGCGAGCGGCCCGGTTCGTGCGCCGAGCTGTTCGCTGAGTTGTCGTTCGACGGATCGGCTGAACTCGCCGACACCGCCCGCCGTCTCGACAAGGATCGTTCCGCCTGCACGGATGTATGTTTCGATTGCGCGAAGTTCCCGGGTTGTGAGCATATGCGCCTCCACGCCTGTCATGACAACGAGCCTGGGGTGCGCATCGGCTGCCAGTTCATCCAGCGCGATCTCGCTGATGGTCACATCGGTTGCGTTATGCCGATGCATCCACTGCGCGAAGTGCGTGAGCGCTGCGAGTTCCGGATCACAGTTCCCGTCGTAGCGAACCTTGGTGATACGCACGGTTGACGCTGCGGGCCGAGCGTCATCCTTCTGATCCGCATAGCCGGCGAGTCGCTGCGGGAACGGCTCCAAGCCGGATGCGTAATGCACGATGTTGGACAGCAGGTGATACGCAGCGATCTCGCTTCGTTTGCCTGTCGGTTCGCCACCCGTGGCTTGCAGGATCTCGCCAACATCGCCACGCGGCAGAAGGATGAGTATCTCACGCACGCCGTTGCTCAATCCCCACACCTCAGGCAGCGGGTCGGACACGTCATACACCACGTGAAACAACTCGTGGTCGGCTGAGAGCTTCCGCCAGCGCGCATCAGGGAACATTGCGGTCGCCAGTGCTTCCACCGACTGGCCGAATCGCCTGCTCTGCGCATCGGCGGTCGCCACGATCATGCCGCCCCGCATCATATAGTCACGTAGTTTGTCTACTTGCTCGGATTCCACATCATACGGGAGCGCTTCATGGGACGCGATGTATAGGAGCGGCGCATCAAGCCAGCCGGATGGGTCGGCGGTGATCGGGACAACCTGCCAGTTCAGCGCCTGCTCGGTTTCATCGGACATGAACCTAGCCAGCGCAGCGGCATCGCGCGGCCGATTGTTCCAAGCGATGTCGTCATCTCGCAGTTTGTTGACGATGACGGGAGCGCGGCCGCGACTGAGGAACATCAGTCCGAAGGCGAGGTCAACGGTGGAGACCTTGGCGCGGATGCGCAGCGTGCCGCCGTCATGGACCGTGAGGAAGTCGATCAGCGCCGCTGCGCCGTCGCGGTACCAGTCCCGCTCGCCGAAGTACTTCGCGCCGCTGGCCAAGCCGACGCGCTCGACGCCGTAGAGGTAGTACGTGTAGTGTCCGCCGTATCCCGGGTGCGCCGCCGGATCGAAGTGGCTCGCGAACCAATCCAGGCCGGAGGCAACCGAATCGCGCCCGGCCCAACCTTGCTCAACACGCTCGAACTGCTCGGAATGAAGCAAGTCGCGCGCGATGTAGAGGACCGTCAGGCCGGCTGCGGTCATCGAGCCGCGAGGTGGGCCGCTTCGCTGATACTGCCAGCCGCCATCCTCGAGTTGACTTGTGATGAACCGCTCCTCCAGGCGTCTCCAATACTCGGGCGGGATGGCGATGCCGCGCTTCGCCGCCTCCCAAAGCCCCAGCGCGCCGTATTGCGTTGTCGAGTTATCGAATCGGCCGCTGTTCGGATCGTGCGTGTACGTCCACCCATCCACTCGCCTGCTGAACGCATCCATCAACCACGTTGCATCAGCCTGGAGTAGCGGAAGGTACTTGGGCGGCAACTGCGCCCAGACACCCGCGCGAATACTGCGCGCGTACACACCTGTCATGGAAAGCTCGGTGAGGTACTCGATCGCTTCGGCAAGGGCGGGCGTCTGCGGCGATTCGCCTGCGTACAGCAGGGCCAGCACGACAAGCGCCGTCTGCCCGCCGTCGTGCCTGCCATCGGCATTCTCGTGCCGCAGACCTTCTTCCCAATGCGTGCGGGTGTGATGTCGCTCGTAAAGCTCATCAACAATCAAACGGATTGCTGCGGTGACTTCTTCGTCGATCGGCGGTGTGGTCTGCGCGGGTGCGCGGGCGACGAGCAGGAGGAGCGCAACAGCAGTCATCGCTGCGCATCGCGCAAGAAATCGGTCGATCGAATCGTACCGTGGAGACTTCATGGCGGATTGACGCTCAGGGCATCATGTACATCGCGCGCGGCCGAGCCAGTTCCAGCATGAACGATCGAATCTGCTGCGGATCGGCGCGGGCGCTGAGGATGTCGCGTAGTTCCAGTACATCAGTGTCGGCATCGCGCCCGGTCGAATCGTGCGATGCGAAGAACGGCAACGAGAACCCACTGCGCCGTCCGATCCGAATCACGTGCGGCCGATCCGCCGGGGGCACGCCCATTCGCTTGCTCAGGCCGGTGATCGCGTCATCGAGATACCCAAGCGCGTCGATCAGCCCCAACTCCATCGCGGTCTGGGCGGGATACGCCAGGCCGTTGCACACATCACGAACCGCCTGTTCAGAATCGAACTGCTTGCCCCGGCCATCCTGCACAACAGCGAGGAACGCGTCGTAATACCAGTCCAGCATGATCTGATACTGCTCACGGTCTTCATCCGTCCATGCTTGGTACGACTGATTCGCGAGGCGTTTCTTGGGTGATCCCTCCGCGACGAGGACGATCGGATCGACGCCGATCTTCTCAAGCAGCCCCTCGAAGACGAACGCCTGCCCGATCACCCCGATGCTGCCGGTTAGCGTTGTCGGCTCGGCATAGATCTCATCGGCGAGGACGGAGCAGTAGTACCCGCCGCTGGCCGCGATGCCGCCGTAGCTCGCGACGACCGGCTTGCCCGCTTGGCGAAGCTTCCGCACAGCGTTCGCGATCTGATCGGATGGCGCCACATACCCGCCCGGCGAGTTGACGCGCAGGATCACAGCGCTGATCGCATCGTCCACAGCGATATCGCGCAGTGTCGTCGTGACGAATGATGCCTGCGCATCGTCGATCAACCCTTCGACCGGAACGACGGCGATCGTGTAGTCCCTGTTTCCGTGCTGGTAGACAGACACGACCGGACCCGTATGCCGGAACACGGCGAACATCGTGATATACCCACCGGCGATAAATGCGATCGCAAGCAGGCCGAGGATGCCGCCCAGTCGTAACGGGGCGAACCATCGACTTCGCCGACGATCACGCGGATCACCGGGCGGCTGAGCGTAGACAACCTGCGCGTAATGCGGCTGACCGGGTCCCGTACCGGGAGTTCCGGGTGTTGTGTGGGTCGGCGGAGGGGCGGGCGGTTGCACAGCATCGTGCAGCGGCGTTGGCTGATCGGAGGGCGGCCGTGGATCTGGTTCATCTGTGGTATTCATGGTTCGGTTCCTGACTTGGTGTGCTCAGCTTACCAGCGCCCGCCTCACCTGGGTTACGATGACGGCATGGAGCCTCATCAGCCGGACAGCGCCGCCCGCTACCTGGAACCCTATCGCCAGGCCATCGCGCGCCACGGCCCGAGCTTCGAGGCGACGCTGTGGATGAACCCGCAGGCACAGATTCGTCGATTTGACATCATTGTGGAGATGATCGACCCGACGGGCCTGCGTCTGATCGACGCCGGCTGCGCGCGGGGCGAACTCGGCCGGCACCTTGCGGCGCTGGGCAAGGCGCCTGCCGCATACATCGGGCTGGACGCCTTGCCGGAGTTCATCCGCGCCGCTCGCTCCGATCCGATCGAGGGTCTGCCGGAGGTTGTCTTTGACACAGCGGACTTCGTGGCCGACACATCAGTCTTCGGCACGTACGTTCCGGATCTGACCGTCTTCTCGGGATCGCTGAACACGCTGGCGCGGGAGCAGGCCCTCGACGTGGTCGGCCGGGCCTATGACCAGTCGCGCGTGGGCGTGGTGTTCAACTTCCTGTCCACGCGCCACCACCCAAGGTATA
Source organism: Phycisphaerales bacterium (assembly GCA_023135165.1). Lineage (GTDB taxonomy): Bacteria > Planctomycetota > Phycisphaerae > Phycisphaerales > JAGLTS01 > JAGLTS01. The sequence goes on from JAGLTS010000010.1 coordinate 33,439, forward strand.
GCGCGCTGGATACCGGGCCTGCGAATCGCTACGACCCGACAAAAGTCGTGGCGTGGGCACTTGACATGACGCCGAAGGTGCGATTCCGTCAGGACTACTTCGACGGGCACGACGCAACGGTGGCGATGTTCAAGCTCGACGACTGACGGCCCAAGCTCGCGGCAGACTGTGATATCCTGCGGGCATGTCGATCACGGTCTTTCAGCACGATGACAAATGTCCGCCTGCCAGACTGGGTGCGGCGCTGCGCGATCGCGGGCAACGGCTCGACATCATTCGACCGGACCGGGGTGAGTCAATGCTGCCGGACCTGCACGCCGTTGATGCGGTCATCAGCTTCGGCGGACCTCAGGTGCTCGACAAACCCGAGGATTGGATGCACGACGAAATGGCGTTCCTGCAACGAGCGCACGCAGCTCGCCGGCCGATCGTTGGCGTGTGTCTTGGTGCGCAACTCCTCGCCGCAGCACTCGGCGGGAGCGTCGCGCCGATGCCCGAGCCGGAGCTTGGGTTCCATCCGCTGAAGCTCTCGCCGCACGGCAGGAATGACAGTCTTTTCGCGGGAATTGCGTGGACAACACCCATGTTCCACTACCACACTCGCCACATAACAAAGCTCCCCGATGATGGCGCGCTCCTCGCAAGCTCTGCGCTCTGCCCGATCCAAGCGTTTCGCGTTGGAAAGACGACGTACGGATTCCAGTTCCACTTCGAGGCGTATCGAGAGACGATGGCGACATTCGCGGACGGTTCGCCGGATCGGCTGCGCGCCACGGGCATCGACCGGCAGGAATACGAGAAAAGCTGCGATGCGCACCGCAGCGCGTTCGACCGCATCGCCGACCGAATGTGCGACAACATCCGCCGCCGTCTGATCCCAACCGACAAAGGGCAAACAGCGTAGAGGCGCCCCCTACAGATCCAGGATCTGATCGACGAGTTCGATCGGGTGCAGGGCGGAGCGGGTCGTGCCATCATGGATCTGCTGGCGACAACTTGTGCCGGGTGCGACGATGATCGCATCTTCAGCCGCAGCTCGCACTGCGGGGAAGAGCGACTCCTCGCCGATCTTCATGGAAAGCTCATAGTGGTTCTTTCGGTAGCCGAATGCCCCCGCCATGCCGCAGCAGCCGGTGTCGAGCACGCGAAGTCGATCGCCGATGAGCCGACGGATCAGGTTCGAGCTGGTTTCGTGGCCGAAGAGCGATTCCTGGTGGCAATGCGCGTGCAAGAGCACTTCGCCCTGTGATTCCTTCACAACCGGGCGGATCGGATGCTCACCCCACCGGGAATCGAGGAACTCCTCGACGAGCATCGCCTTCGCCGCTAGCGCGCGGCGCAGCTCGATCGGCGTTTCGCATCGCAAATCAAGATAGTCATCCCGAAACATCGACAAGCAGCTCGGCTCGCAGACGATGATCGCGAGCACATCCTCATCTTCGATCATCGGTGCGAGCAGCGAGAGCGTCCGATCCGCCTTCCGTATCGCGTCGCGCACCATGCCGACGGAGAGCATCGCCCGCCCGCAGCAGTCGACGTCGGGCAGCAGTACGTGATAGCCGAATGCCTCCAGCACGCGGATCGCAGCCCGGCCGACGTTCGGCTCGTGATACGTCGTGAAGCAGTCGGCGAACAGACACACAGTCGGGCGAGCCGAATCCGCCTTGTCGCGCCTGCGCTGCCAACGGTAGAGCGACGCCCTGAACTTCGGCAGAGGTCGGCGACGATCGAGATCGACGAGCGGTTCGAGGAGCCGACGCACGATCGGGTTGCCCGCGATGATGTTCGACAGCGGCGCGATGATCGAGGCGAGTCGGCTGAGCGCCCGCACGTGCCCCACTGCCCTCGCCTTGAGCGGGACTCGGCCGATCGCTGCGTAATGCTGCGCGAGGTACTCCGCCTTGAGTTTCGCGATGTCCACATTGCTGGGGCACTCGGACTTGCACGCCTTGCAACTCAGACACAGATCGAGCGTTTCGAGCGTTGCGGGATCGCTGAAGGCCGGCCCGCCGAACTGCCCGGTGATGGCAAGGCGCAGTGCGTTGCCGCGCCCGCGCGTGGAGTACCGTTCATCAAGCGTCGCGCGATAGGATGGGCACATCGTTCCCTCAGCCGTGCGCCGACAGACGCCCGCGCCGTTGCATGCCATCACCGCACCAGCGAATCCGTGCTGATCCGCGTAGTCGTAGTGCGCATCAATCGTCGGAACGGTCACGTCGCTCGTGCCCGGTCGGACGCGCAGATGGTCAAGCAGCGGCGCGGGCTGAACGATGTTGCCGGGGTTGAGCAGATTGTTTGGATCGAAGATTGCTTTGATTTCACGGAAAGCATCGATGATGCGCGGACTGTAGAAGCGCTCGAGCAGGGGCGATCGTGCTCTACCGTCGCCGTGCTCACCGGAGAGCGCGCCGCCGAAGGACTTGACCAGATCGGTGACGGATTCGGCGATGGCCGTCATGTGTTCACGGTCGGTCGGGTCGGCGACGGCGAGCATGGGACGGATGTGCAGACAGCCGACGGATGCGTGCGCGTAGAAGGCAGCGGTCGTGCCATGCGATTCGACGATTCGGCGGAACTCGCGGACGAACGCAGGCAGATCGCGCGGCTCGACGGCGGTGTCTTCGACGAAGGTGAGCGGCTTTCGCAGGCCGGGGATCGCGTGCAGGAGCGGTTCCACCGCTTTGCGAAGCGCCCAGGCGCGGGCCATCTCATCCGCATCGGTGATGTGTCGTTGCGGCGCGTCGGCAACAACCGTGCGAAGCTGACCGAGCTTGTCCGCCAACTCATCAGGCGCGTCACCGTAGTACTCGACGTACAGGACCGCATTCGGCGGCGACTCGGTGAACGACTCGATGATGCGCAAGTGTCTACGAGCCTGCGTGTTGAGCTGTGCGGCTTGAAGCACCATGTCGTCGAGCAGTTCCACCGCTGAAGGGGCGGTGCCCAGGATCGGATTGACGGCTTGCAGCGCCGCGTCAAGCGAATCGAAGGCAAGGATCGCAAGCGATGTGTGCTTGGGAACAGGCGCGAGCTTGAGTTTGGCGCGCAGCGTAACGGCGAGCGTGCCTTCGCTCCCGCAGAGCAGATGTGCGAGATTCACCGCGTCAGTCCCGCCTCGCTCGATCGCATCAAGGATCAGGTCGAGGTTGTAGCCGTTGACGCGCCGCCCTGTCGTGGGGAAGCGTGCGCGAATCTCGTCAGCGCAGCGATGAACAACATCGACGACATCGCGGGTAATCCGCCCTGCCGTAGCGTTGGAACGCCCAGCCTCGGCGTCAAAACAAACTCGCTCGCCATTCGCGAGAACGACATCGAGCGCGAGCAGGTTCTCGACGGTTCGGCCGTAGATGATCGACCGCGCACCGGAGGAGTTGTTGCCGATCATCCCGCCGAGGCAGGCATAGGCGCTGGTGGCTACATCAGGCCCAAAGAGCAGCCCGGCGCCCTGGCGCGCGAGCGAGTCGTTCAGATCATCCAGGACGACGCCCGGCTCAACCCAGCACGACCGCCCAGCCGTGTCCACTTCCAGCACACGACGACAATGTGGTGAGAAATCAATCACAACCGCACGATTCACTGTCTGGCCCGCCAGCGACGACCCCGCCCCGCGAGGCAAGATCGGCACATCATGATCCGACGCGTACCGCACCACGGCGAGCGCCTCATCCGTCGACCGGGGGATCACGACGCCGATCGGCTCGACCTGGTACAGGCTGGCATCCGTCGCGTACAGCCCCCGATTGTGGGGGTCGAATCGAACCTCGCCGGCGATCAGGTGCGACAGATCGCGCGCGATCGTTTGCCGACGACGCTCCAACTCAGGCTCAACTTCAGTAACGGGGCGGCGCTCCATGCGGAGTCCCTCGATTCGACAGATCAGTAGCAGGCTGCGATTGTACGAAGCACAGCGGGAACCGAGCATGCGGTCGTGCGTCCAACCGCCTATCCGGCCAAATCCGCCGGGCTGCCGCCATTCCGCACCCAGATCCAGGAGCAGAACCCATGACCACGACACATCTGACACATCGCCTGGCTGTCGCGCTCGTCGCCGCGGCGGCGCTCGCACCGGCTGGACTTCTCGCAGGCGATGCGACGCTGCCGATCCAGGAGATCGCGCTCTTCCGCTCAGGCGTGGGGTACTTCCACCGCCAGGGCATCGTCGAAGGGGACGCCGCCATCCAGCTCAGCTTCAAGGCCGACCAGATCAACGACATCCTCAAGTCGATGGTCGTCTTCGACCTGGACGGGGGTCGCGTCGATTCCGTGGGCTACGCATCGAAGGAACCGCTCGCCCGAAGGCTCGCGGGGTTCGGCATGGACCTGTCCGAATCGCCGACCGTCCCGGACATCCTGGAGCAGTTGCGCGGCGTGCCCGTCACACTGCATCTGCCCGACCGCACCGTCACCGGACCGGTGTTCGGCGTTGAGGGCAGAAAGACGCCCGGCCAAGATGGCGCCGAGGCGTTCACCCAGATTTTCGTGACCATCGCCACGGAGGCCGGCCTGGCGTCCGTGCCCATCCTCAAGGTCGATCGGTTCGAAATCCTTGACAACGCGCTGGCGGGCGAACTGAGCAAGGCGCTCGCAGCACTCGCTGAAAGCCGTGATCCTGACAAACGCCAGGTCGTGATCGGGCTATCCGGCACAGGCGAGCGAGAGATCATCGCGGGCTACATCACCGAGATGCCCGTGTGGAAGATGACCTACCGCCTCGTGCTCGACGACGGTGATGATGCACACATGCAAGGGTGGGCGATCATCGAGAACACGACCGATGAGGACTGGACCGATGTCGATCTGTCACTCGTATCGGGCCAACCGGTGTCGTTTGTCATGGAACTGTATGAGCCGGTCTTCATGCATCGGCCGAGGGTGGAGTTGGACCTGATCGCGCTGCTGGAAGCGCCTGTGTACGATGCGGAGATGCGCGGCGAGTCCAACTCGTTCGGTCAGTTGCCCGCCGACGCCGCTCTTGCGCGCGCACCGATGTTAAGGCGGTCGGGAGGCAGGGCGATGGCGAAGGGCCAAACCAACTACCTCGGCGAAGCGATAAGCGGCGCCGTTGCCGCTGCGACGGCTGGCGTCGAGGGTGAACAGTTCTTCTACCGCCTCGACAACCCCGTCAACCTGCCCCGTCGCCAGTCCGCGATGGTGCCGATCCTCAACCAATCCCTCGCCGCCAAGCGCATCTCGATCTACAACCAAGGCGTGCTTGCGAACCATCCGATGCGAGGCGTCGAAGTGACCAACGAGACGGGCCTGGCGCTCATGCCCGGACCCGTCACCGTCTTTGACGGCAATCTGTACGCCGGTGACGCTCGCCTGCCGCGCGTGGCTGAGGGTGATGACCGGATCATCAGTTATGCCGTGGACCTGGATGTCGAGGTCAAGCATGACGTGAAATCAACAACCGACGTGACCGCGATCAAGATCGTCCGCGGCGTGCTGGAGGAAACGCGCCGGCTGCAACGGCGGAACACGTACGACCTGACCAATCACGGCCGAGCCGATCGAGCGGTCATCGTCGAGCACCCGCGTCAGGCGGACTGGGATCTCACCACGCCGAAGAAACCCGCAGCGACCACAGCGAACCACTACAGGTTCGAGGTGGGACTGGCCGGCGGCGCGGGCGAGTTGCTCACCGTCATCGAGCATCGAACGCTTCGTGAAACGACGGCGATCCTGCACCGAGGGGTCGATGAGCTTATGCAACTCACGCTACGAGGCCCGGTCGGCCCGAAGGTCAAGGCGGCGCTTGAGGAGATCATCAGGCAGCGGCATGAGATCGCCCGCATCGCGCAGCAGCGCTCCGGCGTGGAAGAGATGCTGCGCGAGATCAGCCGGGACCAGTCGCGCATCCGCGACAACATCGGCCGAATCGACCGCGACAGCGAACTGTACCGGCGTTACATGACCAAGCTCAGCGATCAGGAAACACAGATCGAGGACTTGCAGCAGCAGGCCAAGCAATTGGAGCAGCGCGAAGCGGAACTTGAGGGAGCGCTACAGGTGCACGTGATGAACCTGTCCGTGTCCGAGTGACGGGCACAGTGCGCGGAATCCGCTGTGGCATGTGGAGCGGGTTCAGATCGGACGGCGGAGCGGCCCGGCTGATCCGATCTGTGTGGCGCGTCGGTCGGGATCACCGGGTTTCGCATCCGGTTGCGTTATGGATGGGTCAGGCTCGGCGTCCGGCTGCATGCCGCGCGGCTTCCGGAGTGGCTTGTCGAGTACGGAGTGAACCTCCCGAGGCAGACGACCGGGCACCGCAGACGGCGGCGACTCCGAACTGGACGCGGATGCATGTGCCGGTGAAGGCGGAGAGGCGGGCTGCTTGATGGCACGGACGCGCCTCGGAGTTGCCTGCGCAGACTCCGTCGTCCGCGACGGTGCGCCCTCAAGCGCATCATCCGCTGACCACAACTCCTCATCGAGCGCGATGCGGTAGCGCAGCACGATCAGCGCAGCGAGAACGAACACAACAAACGGAAGCACGAGATTCGTCCCCACCGACGCGATCATCGACCACGGCGCTGCGCTTTCGCCCTGCGACACGGGGCCTGCCACGATGTGCTGGTAGCTCGGCAGCGCGCCGGGGTAGCCCAGTTGCGGGAACACATCACCCCACGGTATGAGGATGAGCGCCAGGAGCATCGCGGCGCACGTCGCGCTCGCCACACGAGGCAGGCCGACGATCCGCGCTTGCGCCGCGAGGATCGACGCCAGCATGAGTTGACCGACGAGCAGGAATGCCGCGATCAGCGCGATCGCCCGGGCAATCGTCACGTTCGTCGAAAAGATGATGTCGTACTTGGAGAACGCGACATTCGCGTCGACGGCGCCGCTTACCTGCGATGTCGGCCCCGCGTCGGATGATGCGAACACACGGGCTGTCCCCTCGGTCGGCTGCGGCACATCGGCGGGCCGTGTGACGATCAGCGGCTGAGCCTCCGCTCCGGCCGACTCGATGTGCTCGTAGCGCAGGTCCGTGAACTCTACGACCCCCCATGTGAGAAGCTGCACGACAGCGCACAGGACGATCAGTCCGCAGCACACAGCAATCCCGCCTCCCCTCGCGGCGAGCGCGCGGGTGAACAGATGTATCGACTCATTCGTCATGATGCACCTCTGCCAAAAGATGGCGAGACAGGGACCGGGGCACGGCACCCACCACTCTCCACGATCGACCAGCCCGACCAGGCGAATCACGACGGGTGACCACACGCACCCGCTCTCACACTGGGCAGGCGCGGCAGACGCTTCAATCGGCACAATCGGCCAGTGGACACCGGCTGGGCGTCCGCTATGCTTTCTGAGTTTTCAGAACTCCTTGAAAATGACCATCCCCGCAACGAGCCTACGCCATGGCGACCCCCATTGCCCCCACCACCTTGAGCGAAGCGAAATCCGCCAACGGCGGACCCACCACCTTGAGCGAAGTCCGCCCGTGGCGGACCTCCGGCGGACCCACCGCCCCCGCCGCTGCCATCACCGACACCGGGTTCATGCAGGCGATCATTCACGGCGAAGCTCGTCTGTCGCCGCACCAGGCGCTCGACCTCTACCACACGATGCCCCTGATCGAACTCGGCCGATGGGCTGACCTGCGATGCCGCTGCCTGCACGGCGAGACGGTCAGAACCTACGTCATCGACCGCAACATCAACTACACGAACATCTGCACCGCCCACTGCACATTCTGCGCCTTCCGCCGCAGCACCGGGGCCGACGATGCGTACACGCTGGGCCACGATGAGCTGCTCGACAAGATCGGCGAACTGGCCGCAGCGGGCGGAACGCAAATCCTCATGCAAGGCGGCATGAACCCGGAGCTGCCGCTTAACTGGTACCTCGATCTGCTGCGACTCATCAAAGCACGGTTCCCGCATATCCACGTACACGGGTTCAGCCCGCCGGAGTTCATCGAGTTCGTCTCGTTCTTCGATCCGCCCGGAGACTGCTTGCGCTCCAAACTGCTTTGGATGATGACGAAGATGCGCGAGGCGGGACTCGACTCGATCCCCGGCGGCGGCGGCGAGATCTTCGCGCATCCCGTCCGCAGAAGAATCGGCTACGAGAAGTGCAATGCCGAGACATGGCTCACCGTGATGAACGTCGCGCACGAGCTGGGCATGTTCACATCCGCGACGATGATGTTCGGCCACATCGAGGGCATCGCCGACCGCATCCATCACATGATGCTCGTGCGCGACTGGCAGGACAAGGCGATCGCCGACTTCGCGCGAGGGACGGATCACGCACCGTTCGGCGGGCGATACAAGGCGTTTGTCAGTTGGCCGTTCCAGCCGGGCGGGACGCCGCTGGGGCGTGTGCCGGAGTGGGGCCGAGATGCGAACGATTACGGTGATTTCCCCGGCGACACCGGTGACCTGGCGCATCCGCTGTTCGGCAAGCGCCTGCGCACCGCCGGGTCAACCGAGTACCTTCGCACGCAAGCGATCAGCCGACTGATCCTCGACAACGTGTATTCGATCGGCGCGAGTTGGGTCACGATGGGGCCGGGCATCGGCCAGACCGCACTGCTCTTCGGCGCGAATGATCTCGGTTCGGTGATGATGGAAGAGAACGTCGTTTCCGCAGCGGGCACGACATACTGCATGAGCGAGCCTGTGCTGTGCAGGCTGATCCGCGGCGCGGGGTTCACGCCTGCCCAGCGTGACAACGAGTACAACCTGCTTGCGGTCCACGACGGCCCGAACAGCCCCGACCTGCGCGTGACGAACTGGTCAACCCAGCGCACCGCCATGGTGCAACACCTCGATGCGGAGGCGAGCGCGACGACGGAACCCAGCATCGGTGCGACGAGTGAATGAGGCGGAGTGATTGCAGTCGGATTGCAGACCAGCCCCTCAGCGCCAAATCCAGCCGTCTGGGGGCGGGCTGCCGCCGCCTGATGAGATTGCGTTCGAAGGACAATCGCGTTCGCGCCCTGGACGGACTAGCATGTGTATGTGAAAGGGAATGGAGCCACCCGGGATGCTGGAGTTGCTTCCACAGCTTGCTGCTTTGGCCTCGGCGATCGCCCAGTATGCGATGATCCGAAGGGGACACCGGCAGCGCGAATCAGATCGGGCGATACATCATTTCCAGGAATACCTCGCGCGTGAACGCCATGATGCGTCGCTGCGAGCGATCCACGAGAATCAGCTTCTTCTCCAGGCGATTGAGCCGATCGTGGCCGGGCTCCCGAATCTCTGCAGTCTCGACGAGACACAACTCCGTGAGGAGATCGGGTCTCAACTGCGGGCCGCTATCGCGGATGTGGCACACGGCGCGGGTGTGCTGTCTCGGCTCCCTGCCACGGACCGTCCGTACCGCGATATCGCCCTAGTCGGCCGCGACGAGGAGCTTGCCTGGCTGAGCGGCTCAATCGATCGCGATGCTGTCGTCATTGGGCAGCCCGGTTCCGGCAAGACCTATCTGGCAAGGCAGCATGCGAGGGACAACGACGGGTACTTCGTGCGAGACAGCGCTGACGGGTTCCTGGCCCTCGCGATTCAGACGCTGAGCCCCACACTGCTGATCGTGGACGACGCGGCTCAGCGAGATTCGACGATTGCCGAACTGCACAGGATAAGGCGGGAGTATGGCCTCTCGTATCGCATCATGGTGATCGGATGGCCATCCTCCCGGGAAGCTCTGTCGCTGCAACTTGGGCTCCCGACAGAGGCCGCTCTTGAACTCCCCCAGCTTACGCGCGATGAGATTGTGCGGATCTGCAAAGCGGTAGGTATCAGAGGCCCGGATGTCCTGCTTGGGGAGATCGCAAACCAAGCGGAAGGCAAGCCCGGCCTCGCGGTCACACTGGCCCAACTGGCGTTGGACGAAGGTTGGCGAGACGTGTGGGACGGAACAGCTCTCGCAACGGCCGTGAAACGCTGGCTTGTGCCGAACATCGGCGAAAAAGCTGTCTCGATCATTGCCGCCCTGTCGTTGGGCGGCTGCCTCGGTCGTGGACTGGGTGACGTTGCCACGGAACTCGAGATGACGAAATCGAACGTACAGACGAGGCTGTTGGAGCTTCTCTCGGCGGGGATCATCACCGAGACCAGCGGTGAAGCGCTTTCTGTCCGTCCCGAGAAGCTCCGCTACGTGCTGCTGAAAGAAAAGTACTTCAGCGGTGCGATCGCGCTCGATCCATGGTCGTCTCTCGCAAGCATGCTGGACCCCTCCGAACGGGCATGGGTGCTGCTTCAGGTAAAGCACCTCGGCGGGGACGTAGATACGTGTCGCCTCCGCAAAGAAGTTGATGCAGCGCTGGCAGGACTCTACGGGAGGCGAAGGAGCGGCGACATCCTGCGGGCTTACGCCTCACTGGGCATAGAGGAGGCAAGGGATGTTCTGGAGCGGTACCGGCCATCCATTGCGGAGTGCGCCGAGGCTTGTTTGAGTCACCTGCCGAAGGAAACCGTCCGGATTGCGTTCGAGGATGCCGAGAAAAAGGCGGACGGGGATCAAACCGGCGAGCCGCTCGATTGGCTGGGCGGATGGGTGCGGAGGGCAGTTCCGGGAGGTATGGACGCCGTAGCGCGTCGGCGCGCGGTCTTTGATGAAGCCATGCTCTGGCTGGGAGAGGCGCGTTGCACTGCGCTTGCAGTCCAGGCGATTCGGATTGCCCTATCGCCTGCGTTTGAGTCCACCTCGACGGATCCCGGGGCAGGTCGCAAGTTCCATGTTCACAGGGCAACCCTATCTACCGACGAACTGAGAGATGTTGGAGCATGGTGGCCCGAAGCCAGGGAGGCGCTCCGCGGAAGAGCGGACGGAGCGTGGCCAACGCTCCTGAGGCTCCTCCAAGACTGGGCAACTCCCGACTGGCACTTCTTTGGTTCGCCGCCGAACGAGGAGGCAAAGAGGGCGAGAGCGGGGATTTACCGGGCGATGGGCGAGGTCGCCAGCACGATGGCATCAGATCTCGTCGAACTCGCCGAAGGCAACCCGGGTTTGATGCACGAGTTTCAACGATTCGCCCGCCTTCTCGGGGACACGCAGCTTGATTTGGATGAGGAGTTCGAACTGCTCTTCTCGGATCCCCGGGGTGCGGACGATGTCGAGGAGGCTCGACGGCAGCACCAGGAGAAGGTGGAGCAACTCGGCAGGGCATGGGCAGCCGAGAGTTGCGAGAAGATCGCGGCCCGCATAGCGGGATACGAACAGCAAGCCCGCGAAGCCAGCATCCCTGAGGCAGCCCGGATCTGGACGCTCTGCCGCGTAATCGCGGGCGAAGTCGAAGATGCCATCGTGTGGGGACGAGCGGTGTTTGAGGCCGGAGTCACAGGATCGGCCTTGGAGCCGTTCCTGGACCTGGGCCTGGAGCGCGGCGATGAAGGTGCTGCGGAGTTCGCGAGAGCCTGCCTCGCGAATTCGGACGCAGCTCACGCAGCGGTCAGCAGCATTCTGAGGGCGGGAGAGGCGCACACGGATCTCCTGGATGCCGCGCTGGAGAGGCTGGAGGATGAATCGATCGATGCTCGCGTGATCTGGGGGAACGGCGAACTCTCGGAAGAGGTGTTGCGCCGACTGCTACGGCACTCCAGGAAAGCGGTCGCATCGGATGCCGCCCGCCTGGTTCACCACTTGAAGCGCGTAGATGAGATCCGGGTTGAATGGGAGACAACCATCGTCGAGAGTTGCGACGACGACTGGTTCCTGGCTCGTGTGTTCGAGGAGCAAGCCGATGTCGCGTTCAGGTGGTTAGAGCGCCGCGTTGCAGACAATGATGTGTATTGGTTCCGGTACGATGAGGCGCTGCCTACCGCCGCGAGGATTCTGACGGCACAGCAGAAACAGCATCTTCTCTCCGAGGTACCTGCTGACAGTCACGCTGAGAACCTCGTCCAGGCGCTCGTGGGATATGATCCCAAACTCTATCGGTTCCTGCTGAGTTTGGATCGACTGCGACAGGTGACTCTCGCTCCCTTGCGCCGGCCAAGTCTCCAGCATCTCGCATTCGACGAAGCCGGATGGCTGGAACTTGCCCATGTTGCCCTGGAATCAGGTCTAGCGACGGATGACATCGCATGGTGGGTGCTCGACCCGGGAGGCGCGTACAACAGGGGATGCGATCTTTGGCGGGAGCGAATTTCTTGGTATGCGAGGCTCCTGTATCACTGTCGTGACGACGTTCGTGAGGTGGGACGAGTCGGCGTCAAATTTGCACAAGAAAGACTCGCGGAGGAGGAAGCGTCAAAACGGCGAGAAGCCGTGTACGGCCTTGGTGTTTGACAGCCTGCGAGCGTTGCAGTGGCGATAGGCGAGGATACCCCGACCTGCGCGTGACGGATTGGTCAACCCAGCGCATCGCCATGGTGCAGCACCTCGGCACCGAACTGGCCGTCGGCACGACGAACACGTGAAAAAACCCAGGGAAAGCTTTCCCTGGGCTTGGGTGTGTGTTGTGATTCGACTCGTCAGCCACCCAGTGTTGGCGCGACCTTTTCGTTGTACTCCTCGACGGGCATGTCGGTGACCTTCGCGCCGGCAACCACCTGATCGAGCACCTTGTGCTCGCGGATCTGCTGTGCGAACGCAGAGATCTGACCGCTCTTGACCAGCTCTTGGCGAAGCTGCTCGGGACGCACGCCGCGCTGGGCGGCGAGTTGGCCGATTCGCCCGTTCACTTCCGCTTCGGAGACGGAAACCTCGTGCTCCTGAGCGGATCGTTCAATGATGAACAAGAGCTTCAGTTCACGCCGGGCGGTGTCCTCGGATGAGCCCCGCGCCTCGGCGATCTTGGCTTCGATCTCTTCGCCGGGGACGCCGCGGTGCATCATGTCCAGGCGCAGTCGTTCGATGTTGCGGGCAGCCTGGTTGGCGGTGATGTTCTCGGGCAGGTCGAACTCGACGTTGTCGAGCAGGTGCTTGGCGACTTGCGCTCGCATCGCATGGGCCTGCTCGTTTTCGAGTCGCCGTTCGAGTTGGAGCCTGAGCTGCTCGCGAAGCTGGCCTTCATCCTCCATGCCATACTGCGTCAGAAGTTCCTCGACCGGCGCGGGGATGACGCGTTCGGCCTTCTCCGATGCGAACGTGATGACGAGCTTCTTGTCTCGGATGCGCTCATCTTCGTGGCTCTTGGGCCCGTCGCATGTGATCGTGGCCTCCTCGCCCACCTTGGGTCGGCCGATCTGCTTGGCGAAGTCGTCGACCATGATGCCGAGGATCGCCCCCTTGCCTTCATCTTCCGGGAGCGGGATTCGTACGACAGCCCCAGGCAGATCGAGCATGACCTCATCATCGTCGGCGAGCTTCATGACGCCGTGACCCGTGAGGTAAGCGCCATCCTCCAGCTCGCCTTCGATCGGTTCGAGCGTGCCGCGATAGAGGCAGAAGTTGGAAACCTCCTTCTCCACCATTTCATCGGTGATCTCGGAGACGGGGCGGACGATCTCGATGGCCTCGGTGTCGGGCAGGTCGAACTCGGGGAGGATCTCAACCTTGACGGAGAACTTCAGAGGCTGGCCGTCGACGATCTTCAGGTCCGCCAGCTCTTCGGAATCAGGCTCGCCCAGGACGCGCAGGCTGTGCTCCTCGACCGCCTCGGAGTATGCGCTGGCGATGAGTTGGCCTTTGGTCTCTTCACGGATGTCCTTGCCGAACTTGCGTTCGATCAGTCGGCGGGGCACGCGTCCCTTGCGGAAGCCGGGGACTTGAGCCTCTCCGGTGAAGGTGGCCAGGGACTCATCGAGCTTCTCCGCGATGACCTCGTAGGGGATCTCGATGGTGATCTCCTTGAGGGCGGGCCCCTTGTCCTCGATCGTGACGATGTTGCGTGATTCCGTCTTCGTGTCAGCAGCCGAGTCTGTCATAGCGTTCATTCCTATCAATCAAATCCAGGACGCCTGTCCCCGACCGTTGGGGTCAGCCAAGACGTCCAGAACCCACCCGTGCGGACACGGCGGGTCGAGCCACACAAGATAGCAGGCGGTCACGGTCGAGCAAGCGCCAGGCACCGGCCGTGGCGTCGTGGGGGTCGTGGGGGTCGTCCGAGAAGGAGGGATCGTGCGATCATCCTGATCGACCCGGGAACCCAGCACGAGGTGATGCGTCGGACCACATCGGCCAAGAACATCGAAAGGAGCTGGTCATGGCAATGACGCGACTGCAACGGTGGCTCGGGGTCCTCGGACTCATCAGCCTGTGGACGGGCCTCTCCGCACACCCGGCAGCGGCGGCGGGACTGCTCGTGCCCACCGATCAGAGTCTGCCACCCCTCTCCATCACCTCACATTCCGTCCGGGCGGAAATCGACGGCCTGGTGGCCCGCACGCGCGTCACACAGACGTTCCACAACGACACAGGCAGCAGGCTCGAGGCGACGTACCTCTTCCCGATCCCCGAGGGTTCGGACATCACCGGCTTCTCGATGACCTTCAACGGCAAGATGGTCCGGGGCGAAGTCCTCCCGGCGGACAAGGCTCAACAGATCTACGAGTCGATCGTCCGCCAGGCCCGCGACCCGGGACTGATCGAGTTCATCGGAAGGCGGCTGCTGAAGATGCGCATCTTCCCGATCGAGCCGAACTCCGACACGACGATCGAGCTGACCTACCAGCAGATCTGCCGGCCGATCGCCACGGAATCGTCATCCGCCGACTCCGGCCTGTTCGCGTACCACTATCCGCTGCGCACATCGAGGACGGACGGTCGCAAGACGGCACTGCGGTTCACCGTGACGCTTCGCAGCGATGTCGCGCTCAAGTCCGTCTGGTCGCCAACGCATCCCGTCGAGGTCGTGCGCGACAGCGAACACGATGCGCTCGCAGCGTACGAGACGTCGGCCGGCTCGCTCGATGAGGACTTCCTATTGCTTTTCGATCGGGAGGATGGCGACATGGGGCTGTCCGTCATCACGTACATCGACCCGGGCGCCGGCGCGGATGAGGGGCACTTCCTCCTGCTGCTCAATCCCAAGACGCTCTGGCCCGACGAAACGCGGATTCCGCAGGATGTCGTCTTCGTCATGGACACATCCGGCTCGATGTCCGGCGAGAAGATCGAGCAGGCGCGCGAGTCGCTTCGGTTCTGCTTGAACCAACTCGGCGAAGGCGACCGCTTCAACATCGTGCGCTTCTCAACGGGATTCGATCAACTCTTTCCCGTCATGACGGAGCGCACGAAGGAATCGCTCGGAGACGCGCACAAGTTCGTGGACCGATTCAGCGCGGGCGGGGGCACGAACATCCTTGACGCGCTGCGGTCGGCGGTAAAACTGCTGAGCGCATCACGAGATGCGGATCGGCCGATGCTCGTCGTGTTCCTGACGGATGGCAACGGCGACCGGGGACGCGAGCCGGTCCTCGCCATGCTCGATGAGGCGGACACGACGGGTATTCGCATCTTCCCGTTCGGCGTGGGGCATGATGTGAACACGATGCTGCTCGACGCTCTCTCAACCGAGCACGCGGGCAAGCCGACGTACGTGCAGCCGGGCGAGAATCTCGAACTGGTGCTCGGCGACTTCTTCTCGATGTTCAGCAGGCCCGTGTTGACGAACTTGCAGCTCACCTTGCCGGACATCGCCGCGATGGAGATGTTCCCGCCGATGCTCGGGGATCTGTACCACGGCCAGCAGATCATCGTAGCGGGCCGACTTGGGCGCGAGACGATCGGTTCGGTGACGCTCACCGCGCGCCGGCGGGGTGAGGATGTGCGGTACACGTGGGAGAATGTGGCCTTCAAAAGCAACCCGTCCGCCACGTACGTGCCTCGCCTGTGGGCTGGGCGCAAGATCGCGTACCTGATCGACACGATCCGTCAAAACGGCGAGACGGATGAACTTGTCGCTGAGGTCATCGCGCTCAGCCAGGCCTATGGCATTCAGACGCCGTACGCCTCGTATCTTGTGGCTCCGGAACGTCTCGCGGAAGTCGCGGGGTTCGGCGTTCCCTCCTCCGTCCCGTCCCGACGGGCGATGGATGCCAACGCGATTCAATCCGCCGGGCGACAGTTGCTGCGGCTGCGGAAGGCGGGCATCGACACGATGTCGGTCTCGATGGAGGCGGAGGACATGAGCATCACGAGCGGTGATGATCGGCTCGACGCGGAGGAAGCGCTGCACGCCGTCGCCGATGAGACCGGCCGAGGCGCGAACATCGTCGCACGTGTCCAGCAGCAGCTCCGTGAAGGCAAGAACCTGGACGCCGTGGCGATGCAGCAGCGAGGCATGGCGGTCCAGCGCTACGGCGAACGGTGGTACAACTACGCGGACGGCTTCCTCATCGACCAGACGATGACCGACGAGACGGAGCTGACGTTCATCCAGTTCGGCTCCGATGCGTACTTCGAGCTGGTGCTGGCCCGGCCGGACCTGCGTGCGGCGCTGGCTGCCAACCGAAACGTCGTCGTCCAGATCACCGATGCCGACGCGGTCGTCGTGGTGGATGGCGAAGATGAGCAAATCCAGGCGGAGTTCACAACAGCGCAGCGGGCACGGCTGTTCGCGGCAGAGCAGCCCTTGGATGACTGATTGACGGAAAGGACAATGGCAAAGCCCGGGAACGATCGTTCCCGGGCTTTGCCCTGCGCTGGTCGGCGCGAGGCTGGTGGTTGGGGGTTGGGGGTTGCAACACCGTCGGGACAGACTGGTATCATCGGCGATGCAGGCCTTTCGAGCCTGTTTGGTGACGAGGCGACATCGCTGGAGGCTTTGCTCATGCGTCGGATCACGGTCCGATGGATTGCCCTGGGATTAAGCGTGACATGCGCCGCATGGTCATGCACCGCCGGCGCGGGTGAACCGGGCGATCCGATCCCTCAGCGCGAAGACCTCGTCACCGGCACGCTGGACAACGGCCTGCGATACATGATCCTCCGCCACGCCAACCCGCCCGGTCGGCTGTCGATGCAACTGCACGTGGCCACAGGCTCGATGAACGAGACCGATGCGCAGCGCGGTTTGGCGCACTTCATCGAACACCTCGCGTTCAACGGCTCCGTGAACTTCCCGCCCGGTGAGGCTGTCAAGTACTTCGAATCGCTCGGGCTGACGTTCGGCGAGCACCAGAACGCCAGGACGGGGTTCGACGGCACGTCGTACACACTGCTCATGCCCGACGCGGAGCGAGACACGATCGACGACGGCATGCTGTTTCTCTCGGATGTCGCCGGCCGATTGCTTTTCGACCCGGAGGAGATCGAAAAGGAACGGGGCGTCCTGCTCGGCGAGCGGACCGCATACAAAGGGCCTTGGCTTCGGCTCTACGAGATGCTGCTTCCGGCGATCTTCCCCGGCTCGCGCATCGCCGATCGGCTCCCCCTCGGGCAGGAAGAGATCATCGAGAACGCGCCCCGGGCTGAGATCGTCAGCTACTACAAGAAATGGTACGTACCGGGCAACATGACGCTCTTGGTCGTCGCCGATTGCAGCACCGACCTCGTGATCGAAGTGATCGAGGAGAACTTCAGCGACCTACCCGCCGATGATGTGCCCGAGCCGCGCAATGTGAACGTCGCTCGTTACATCGAGCAGCGCGGGCTGGCGGCAGCCGATCCGGATCTGACCGACTGCCACGTCGAGATGATGATGGTGGACAAGGCTCGGCCGCCCGTGCTCACGATCGGTCAGGCGCGCGATGAAATGATCGACATGCTCGGCACGGTCGCGCTGAATCGCCGACTCGCCGCGCGCGTCAACGCCGGAGAGGCCCCATACCGGGCCGGATTGGCGACGATGCGTAACCTGTTCCAGGCGGCGCACATCGTCTCCGTCGAGGCGGTCGGCGAACCGGGCGAGTGGCTCGCGATGTTGGCCGACCTGGTCGTCCAGATGCAGCGTGCTCGCCTGCACGGATTCACGCAGCGCGAGGTTGAGGATGCGCGGCAAGAGATGCTCGCGCAAACCGAACAGTTTGCTGCACAGGAATCGACGATCCCCGCCCGATCGGTGCTTGATCGCATGAGCACCGCAGTCGCGGAAAAGACGCCCCTGACCAGCGCCTCGCAAATGCTCGAAATCATGCGCACGCTGCTCCCCGGCATCGGGCCGGATGAGGTATCCGAAGCGTTCTCGTCGAACTTCGACCCTTCCGCCATGACGTTCCTGGTCACAACCCGGTCGTCCGTGGATACGCCGTCGCCGACCGGTGATGACGTCTTGGCCGTCGCGCGAGTGGCGATGTCGCTCCAGATTGAGCCACTCGATGAGCCGGATCGACCCACGACGCTCCTGGCCGAGACGCCCACACCGACGAAGATGGTCAACGTCTCCGTCGATCCAACGACGCACGTGCTCTCGACATGGCTGGACAACGGCGTCCGCGTGCATTACCGGTTCATGGACCAGGAGCAGGACAACGTCACTGTCACGATCACGCTGGCCGGTGGCAGAATCGAGGAGACCGCCGACGACCGCGGCCTCACGTGGGCTGCGCTCCAGGCCTGGATTCGCCCCGCGACGCACAGCCTCACCTCCACCAACATCCGCGACTTGATGACCGGGCTGAAGGTCTGTGTCAGCGGATCGGCGCAGGACGATGCCCTCGTATTGACGATCACCGGTCATCCCGCTGATCTCGAAGCCGGCTTCCAACTCGCCCACATCCTGCTCACGCAGCCGCGCGTTGAACAGGCATCGCTCGATCAGTGGAAAAGCAGGCAACTCCAAAACATCACACAGCGCCGCGTCGACCCGATGAGCATGTTGCACGAGGCCGTCCGCAACATCCTCTACAGCGAACATGAGCCGCAACGTCTGCCGCTCACCGCGGAGAACATCGAGCGGATCAACCTGAACAACGCCCAGGCGTGGCTCGATCGGCTGATCGCCGACGCGCCGATCGAGGTCGCGATCGTTGGAGACGTGGAGCGCTCCGTCTCACTGAAACTCGCGCAGTTGTACGTCGGCTCGCTTCCGCCGCGCGCTCGGATGAGCAGCGAAACGCTCGACGAGATGCGCATGCTGCGACTCAACGACCCGCCCTTCACCCGCACCGTGACGGTCGAGACGGCCACACCCAAGGCGGTCGTCCTCACTGGGTTCTTCGCTGTTGACGCGGACAACGTGCGCGATCGCAGGCTCATGGATCTCGCAGCCCGAATCCTCAACTCCCGTATGTTTGAGCGAATCCGCGAGAACGAGCAGCTTGTATATTCGATCGGCGTCTACAACAGCCCGGCGGATGTTTACCCGGGGCAGGGGTTGGTCTATGCGCTCTGCCCCTGCGAGCCGGCGGCTGCTGAAACATTGAGCGGCACGATCAAGGACATGTTCGACGAGTTCGCAAGCGTCGGCCCAACCGTCGCCGAGGTGAACATCGCGCGCGAGCAACTCCTCAACCGCTTGGCGGAACGGCGCGCCACGCCCAAGTACTGGGTGGGCAGGCTCTCGGACATGACGCTGCGGGGCCGATCGCTCAGGGAGGTCAGCGGCGAGGTTGATGCTTACGCTGAGTTCACCGCTGAGGATGTCCGCGATGTGGTCCGCAGGTACTACGACAAGAAACGTCTGATCGACATCATTGTTCGTCCCACCGGTGCGAGAACAACGATCGACGAGACGGAGGGCGACTGAGGCGACCGATCCTCTCCGCTTGCCGTACACTAACGGCATGACCGCTGTCATCATCATCCTTTCGATTCTGTCCGCCCTACTGGCTGCGGCGGGTGCATACCTGTTGTGGGAACGCGCGCACCGAGGCGCCGAACTTGCCGTTGCGAAGAGCGAGCGGGATGCCGCGCAAGCGCAGGCGGAGGAGCTGCGCGCCGACCTTGGCAAACGTGAGACTGAACTCGCCACCGCTCAGTCGCGCGAAACCGAGCTGAAGGTTCGCATCAAGGAACTCGAGGGGCAGCGAGACGCATTCGAGCAGCTTCGCGCGCAGCAGGTTGAAGAGCTCGAGAAGATGCAGAGACAGTTCAGGGAGGCGTTCGACTCGCTCGCGCTGAAAGCGCTCGAACGAAGCGGCGAGAGTTTCCTGAAACTGGCCAAGGGCGAGCTTGGCAAAAAAGAGCAGGCGGTCGATGCGCTCATCAAGCCGATCAAGGAACTGCTCGAAAAACAGGGCATCGCGGTCGGCGAGCTTGAGAAAAAGCGCAGTGGCGCGTACGTGAAGATCGAAGAACAAATCAAGCAGATCATCGCGTCGAACGAGAAGCTCGATCGTGAGACCGGTCGCCTCGTCACCGCCCTGCGCAGGCCGGAGCAGCGCGGACGTTGGGGCGAGATGCAGCTTCGCAACGTCGTCGAACTCGCGGGGATGACCGAGCACAGCGACTTCCACGAGCAGGTCCAAACCGACGACCCGAACACGCGAGATCGGCCTGACATGACGGTGCACATGCCGGGCGACGGCGTGATCGTCGTCGATTCCAAGGTCGCGCTGGATGCGTACCTCGATGCGCTCCAACCGGATGCGGATCGTGAGGCCTTGCTCATTCGACATGCCGGACAGGTCGAAGCGCACTACAAAAAGCTCGCAGGCAAGCGGTACTGGGAGCAGTTCGAGCGCACGCCGAAGCTGGTGGTGATGTTCATGCCGCTCGAATCAGCGCTCGTCGCGGCATTGGAGGTGAAGCCGGACCTTCATGCTGAAGCGATGGAGAACCACATCCTCATCGCCACGCCGACGCTGCTCGTGGCGCTGCTGCGGGCGGTAGCGTACGGCTGGCGACAAGAGGATGTCGCAGCAAACGCACGAGAAATCGAGCGAACAGGCAAGGAGTTGTACGACCGCCTGGCCACGTTCGTCAGCCACTTCGAGAAGGTGGGAACGGGTTTGCGACGGACCAAGGCTGCGTACAACGACGCGGTCGGTTCGCTCGAACATCGCATCCTGCCCAGCACGCGAAAGCTGCGGGCCCTCGGCGTAACAACGGAAGATGAGATCGAGTCGCCGGCGCAGGTCGAAGTCGAAGTCCGCGATGTGACGGCAAGCGAGCTGAAGTCGCTGCCCACCAGTGATGAAGACACCGTCTCGTAAGCGAGCCGCGGCGTCCCCGCCAGCGGTACGTACGTTGTGCAGGGAACACACATTTGCACGTCGGGG
>JAGLTS010000100.1 GCA_023135165.1 Phycisphaerales bacterium
CGCGCAGCGTGCTGATCTTCCCCTTCGATGTCGTATGTGCTGTCGTCGCATTCGACAGAGGCCCACCTTGCAGCGGCCCGTTCGCTTCGCCATCGATCGCGTCGATCAGATCATCGATCGCATCGAGCACATCCTCAATCCACTGCTTGAGTTTCTCACGCCTTTCCTGGTCCATCTTTCTTCTCCTCGTTCTCTCGTCGATCGGCGGCTGGCGCACAACGACTGCGCCAGCAACCGCACGACCCAGTTCCTCGGGTGCGCGCCGCATCATCCGGCGTCATGACATCCATGTCCTTGCTCGCGCGGCTGCGCGACGCATCAGACCGCTCAGTCTTCCTCGGGCGACTCAGGGGCAACCTCGCGAGCCTCGCTCTCAAGCCGCACTTGAAGTCGGCGCAGCTTGGCGCGGGTGACCTCGATGCGCGTGAACGTATCAGCCCACTCCGGGTCGCTTGGATCCATGACGCTTTCAACAAGCCCCAGAACCGCTTTGACACCTTCGACCGCGGGCTCGTATTGCCCGGAAGACCAGTCCTCCCAGGCCTCGATGATCAGTGCCCGCTCCTCCGCCAACTGCTGCCGTTCATCCGCTAATGCCGAGCGATTGACAGCAACCGTGATGCCTGCAACGGTGCCGATGCATCCGATCGCGGCGATGACGATCAACACAGCCAAGGCGCGG
Source organism: Phycisphaerales bacterium (assembly GCA_023135165.1). Taxonomy (GTDB): domain Bacteria; phylum Planctomycetota; class Phycisphaerae; order Phycisphaerales; family JAGLTS01; genus JAGLTS01. The sequence goes on from JAGLTS010000100.1 coordinate 683, forward strand.
TGCGTCCGCACCCAGTACACCAGTTGGGACAACCTTGACGGCTCGCTCCATGACAGCGGCTCGCCGCGAAGATGCGCCTGCAGATCCTCAGCCAGCGCGCCTGCGGAAGGCGTCCTCACATCCGGGTCCCGGGCAACAGCTCGCCACAGAATCGCAGCAAGATCAGATGGGAGATCCGGGTCGATCGTGTGCAGATGTCGCGGCTGCTCGTGGATGATGCGACCTATGGCCTCGCCATACGAACCACTCGTGTCGATCGGCGTTTCGCCCGTCAACATCCAATACGCGGTGGCGCCGAGGCTGTAGACATCCGCGCGCACGGTGACATCACCGTGTCGCCCGGCTGCCTGCTCCGGCGACATGAACGCCGGCGTGCCGAGAGGTGTCCCCTCATGCGTGACGCGCGCGGATGGATCAGCGCCTGTGACGAAAGCAATACCGAAGTCAACGATGATCGGCGTGCCGTCGGGCTTGATGACGATGTTGTTCGGTTTGATGTCCCGATGGATGATGCCGTGATCGTGGACGGCTTGAAGCGATGTCGCCACGTCGATCAGGAGTTGGATCTTTCTCTCGACCGAAAGCGGATGGGACTTGCAGTACACGTCGAGCGGCTCGCCCGCAGCGTATTGCGTGGCGATGTAGAGGTGCTCCTCATCGTCCACGCCGTAGTCGAGCATCCTCGGCACGCAGGGAAGGCACAGATCCTGAAGGGTGTCCAACTCCCGCCAGGCGCGCTGTGTCACGGGGCCACTGCCGAGCGGTTCGTGGAAGAGCTTGAGCGCGACCGGCTGAGGCGATCCGTCCCGGACCGCAACGTAGACGGCTGCACTGGCTCCCCTGCCAATCACATCGAAGATCTCGTACCCCCTGATGCTCGGGAAGCGCGCCGCATCGGGTGCGTTGTCCTGACTGTCGGAGAGTACCCGTGCCATCACCCGCTGCGCGGCTCCCGACGAGAGCCGATAGTGCCGGTGACTCGCGAAATCTGGGGTATCAATCGCCAATTGTGTTGCTCCTGGCACGGCCCGAGAGTCGAGACGACAGCCTATGCCCACCACTTGATACGACGGCCAACGGCCGATTCGCAGAAAAATCCGCCAAAAGGCCCAAAAGAACATTGACGGGAATCCGCTGCGCCCGTGTACTGAAGGCGGTCCGGGGCCAGCCCCCCAACAGACAGGCGGAGCAGGTGCCCAACGAAGACACCCATGCATCGTTCGGCCAAACGCACTGGAGCATCATCCGCGCTCTTGGCGGCGATGATACCGTCCAGCAGCGCGAGGCGTTCGGTCAGCTCGCGGAGCAGTACTGGCCTCCCGTCTATGCGTTGATCAGGCGCGGCGGTCACGACCCTCGCAGCGCATCCGAATTGACGCTCTCCTTCTTCGAGGATGTCGTTTTCGCACGCCGCCTCCTCGCATGTGCCGATCCGCAGCGAGGTAGCCTCCGATCGCTTCTCTCCACTGCCGTCGCGAACTACCTGCGTGACGAGTTTAGAAAGAAGAGACGGCGGTCCACCCGCGAGGTCCTCGCAGTCGATGTGCTTGAGCACGAGGAGGATCTCTTCGTGGGGCTGGTTGATACCAAGCCCTCGGATGTGTTTGAGCAGCGCTGGGCATCGACGGTTCTTGAGCTTGCGCTTGAGCGATGTCGCGCGCACTACGAGGCGAGCGATCGAGCGCAGTCGTGGCATCTTTTCGAGGCGCAGATCCTGCTTCCCTCCATCCATGCCAACACGGCGCCGTCGGCAGCCGATCTGTCAGAGCGATTCGGCCTCGCGAGTCCCAGTCAGGTCTACGTCACCGTTCGCGCGGTGCGGAAGCGACTGCTGACGATCTTGCGTGACGTTGTGGCTGAGACGGTCGCGCATCCATCGGATGTGAAGCTCGAGTACGAGTCGATTCTGAGCCGCCTTGCCTGGTAACTGCCGGGATGGGATCTCTTACTCGGCCCGTGCCAACTCCTCCCGTAACGGCCCCAGATGCGCCTCGAACCGCCGCCACCGCCCCACCGACGAGTCGTAGATCGGCTGCCGCACCTGGTCATAGCTCAGGCTTTCCGCCACCCGCCCCGACTTGTGCGGCTCAAGGCAGCCGTCGTCCCACTCCAATCCGCAGAAGTCAATGATCTCCCGCGTCCACCGATCCGTGTCGGCGATCAGATTCTCGTAGGAGATCTCGAGGACTTCGATGTCAAGCACATCAGCCCAGTGGCGCATGAGGCGCTCGTACTGTCGATACACAATCGCGATGTGGCGCAGATCGAACGCATATGCATGTTTCGGCGGCATCAGCGGGCTGAGGTAACACGACACGCAGTTGTCCAGCACGTCACGCCTGCAGTGAATGATCCGCGAAGCCGGCAACAGAAGGTTGACGAGCCCCAACAACTTGTAGTTTTCCAGGCTCTTGTTGACGATCCGCTTCGCGGCCCGCGCCATCCGCTGCACGTTGCGCACGTACTGTCGACCCAGCCCCTCCGCCGGTCGCTGCACCAGCTCCGCTACACACTCCGGCCACGGCGTCTCGGAGCCGATGAGCTGCGGAAGATCCCGGGCAATCGCCTCCAAGTTGGTGATCTCGCTGGCGCCATAAGCGTCGGGATGCCGGTCTATGATCTGCTCGACCAAGGTTGTCCCGGATCGAGGCATCCCCGCGATAAACACCGGCACCGGTGAGGCATCCCCTCGTGGGAGCGACGCCATCCGGCTCGCCGAGAACGCGTCAATGAGACGGTCCACGAGTTGAACATACGCCTGAGGATCGAACATCGCGCCGATGGCTGCGTTTGCCTGCTCATACGCGCTAAACGCCGCGTCGTGTTTCCCCGCCTTCTCCAGCGCTTTACCCTTGCAAAAGCCCAGTATCTGTCGCGAGAGGGGTTTCAGATCGGTCCGCGCCTCCTGCCGCTCAACGACTTGGATCACCGGTTCCAGCCGCCCCGCGTGCGTCTCGAGCTTCGCGTACACCTCCGCCATCTCCGCGTCCTCCCCACCCCGCTGGACGAACGGCTCCACAATCGCCCGCGCTTCGTCGAACCGGCCCTGCCGCTCCAACACCATCGCCTTCCACGACAGCGCCGGCTGATACTCGGGGTCGAGCCGTAACACCTCGTTGAATCGCTTGATCGCTTGGTCGTATGCACGCTCAGCGGTGTCGACCTTTGCCAGCAGATAGACGAACCGCGGATCGGACGGGTCGTGTTCGATGCACCAGCGATAGTGCTGCTTCGCCTTCGACCATTGCTGCTTCTTCAGCGCAATCAGACCCGCAAGTTCGTGGGCCTGCACGGAATGTTGGTTGCGGCGCAACACTTGCGAACACAGCTCTTCCGCGCCGTCCACGTCGTTGGCGTGATAACACCTGGCCGCCTCGGTCATGAACTGATGCTCTCTCGCGCCCTGCATACCGCTCTCCTCTTCGTCTCGATTCACCAGGACCTGCTCGCGCCTGCCCTTCCAGCCCTACCGCAGCGTGGCCCTCGCCATACTCACACCTTCAATCCGACATTTTTCATGCGACCTTCGCTTGGCTCCATCGCCAGGACGTTTTACCCCAACATAACGCCCGTCTCGCAACATTGAAGCCCGATTTGCTCGCTTGCGGACGAGATCTGCGTCGAGAAGGGCTGCGGCATGGGCGAAAGGGCCGCTTGAGAGGCCCAGGCGTCACGTCAGGCCCGAGCAGGCAGTTCTGGCAGGTCCGATCGACCGCTCTTGGGTCACTGTGGCGAGTCTGGCGGCGCTTATGGGACCGGCTGAAGTCCTCCAGGGCCGGACTCGTGCCTCACACTAGGGAAGGAGGGGGGGAGAGGCAAACAGACAACGATGTGCTTGGGATCTATGTAAGCATTCTTGCTTGGATTGGCAGAGATAAGCAATTGCGAAGAAAACACCTTGACATCGCTAGAGCTTGATGCACCATTGGTTGGGAGAGCATTCCTGCCCCGGGCGATTCGGGGGTCTCTTACGTCTCGCGTCGCACATGAAACAGGCAGAAAGGCCGAAGAAGCACGTCCCGGATCCCCCAAGGCTATCGGAGTGCTGGCTCATATTTGTGTTGCGCGATATGTGGTCGCGCTGAGATAACCGGTTTCTCAGAAACGAGTACTACTCAAGAGGAAGAACACGTCATGAAAACGAGTGCTTTGATTCTCGTCATTGCGGCCGCTGGCGCCGCCAATGCTGATCCCGTCATCTGGAACAACAACGTGCCTGCGGACACGCTGCTGTCGTCCCAGCTCGACACAGCGTACCCCTTCGATTCGCAGGTCGCCGACGACTTCATGTTCACGGACATGGGCTACTACGTCACCGACGTCCACTGGACGGGCGGCTTCTGGGGCGGCGATCCCCTCAATCCCATCGCCTTCAACATCTACTTCTATGCCGATGATGGCACGGGGAACTTCCCCACGACGCCGGTGCCCACCAGCGCCCTGGCGATATATCACTTCGACAGCGTGACCGGCACGCCTAACGGCACGTACTACGACTACTCCGTTGACCTGCCGACCGATTTCACGGCCAACGTCAATACGAAGTACTGGATCGCCATCCAGGGTGAGCATTTCTTCCCGCCGCAGTACGGTATGGCGTGCGCCACGAGCCAGGTCTACTACGGTTCCAATGCCAAGCAGGGCTTCCCGCTCCTCGGCATGCCCTACTGGACTGATCCTGGTTACGGCGACATGGTCTTCTCGCTCACCGGCGTACCCATCCCCGCCCCGGCCAGCATCGCTCTGCTCGGCCTCGGCGCCCTGACGATCCGTCGTCGTCGCTGATCGCGTCTGATGACTGATCCCCTTCTCACCTGAAGGGATGAGTTGCATGACTCAAACAGCCCCGTCTCTTGCAGGCGGGGCTTTTCTTTGCGCGCTGCCGGGGTGGAGTCGCAGGATCTACTCGATCGTAATGTGCGGGCGGAGCTTGGCGAGGGTTATCGGCGGTGAGCACTCGGCGTTCCCGGTGGCGATTGGCCGCTTCATCGAGCTTCGGGGGGTGTGGGGCAAGCAAACAGTGAGGTGTCGTGGTTCTTTTGGGCGTAATTACTTGGATTGCTAGAGATAGGCAATTGTGAGAAAAACGTCTTGACATCTCTAGAGCCTGATGCACCATAAGTTGAGAGAGCGTTCCTGCCTCTGGCGATTCGTGAGTCCTCGTACATCCTGCGTCGCACATGAACCAGGAAGAAAGGCTGAAGACGCACGTCCCGGATCTCCCGAGGCTGTCGGAATGCTGGCTCATATTCACGTTGCGCGATATGTGATCGCGCTGAGATACCGGCTTCTCAGAAACGATTGCTTTAAGGAGGAAGAAAACGTCATGATTAAGCTCCTTGCTGTAAGTGTTATTGTCGCTGCAGGTTCCGTGGCTTCCGCTCAGGTTGATTCAGTTTGGCACGGCGCTGTGCCAGACAACGGCCCGGACTTCAGGACGACCTTCGACTACCAGAGCGATGACGGCTCGTCCGAGAACAGCGTCGGCCTGACCGCCGGCGGCGTCCTCGGCTGGTACAACCAGTTCACGGCCGACGGCGGCCTGCAGCCGATCGCTGAGATCGGCTTGTGTTTCGGCACCCCGTTGTATCCTAACTCGTCTGGCGTGACTGTCGGCCAGTCCTTCGGCGTCGGCGTTTTGTCCGATCCGAACAATGACGGTGATCCGACCGATGCCGTCTTCCTGTCGCAGGCCGTCGGCCAAATTGCCGCCGGGTCCATCGACACCGATGTCAAGCAGATCGTTGACATTCCCGACGTCACCATCGCCGCTGGCAGCAGCTTCTTCCTGGTCGCGTGGTTGGAGCACGCTGCTGGGGGCTACCCTGCTCCGCTCGACCAGGATAGCGGCTACGTGATCGGTCGCTCCTGGGTCACCGGCGGTGACGGTCCCTTCGATCCCAACTCCTTCCCCACCAGCATCGGGATCATGGAGAACAACTCGATCGGCCTTCCGGGCTACTGGCTGCTGAGCGCCAACGTACCGGCACCCGGTACTGCGGCTCTGCTCGGCCTCGGCGCTCTGGCGATCCGTCGTCGTCGCTGATCGCGTCTGATGACCGATCCCCTTCATTCACCTGAAGGAATGAGTTGCATGAGTCAAACAGCCCCGTCTCTAGCAGGCGGGGCTTTTCTTTGCGCCCTGCCGGGTCGGAGTCGCGGGATCTACTCGATGGTGACGTGCGGGCGGAGCTTGGCGAGTGTCTTGGGGCCGATGCCGGAGACA
>JAGLTS010000101.1 GCA_023135165.1 Phycisphaerales bacterium
CGAGCAGGTCGTCGATCTTGCGCCACGGGCCGAACTGCTCGCGGTGTGCGATGATTGCTTCCGCGCGACTTGGGCCGATGCCGGGCAGGATGCGCAGTGTCGCCGCGTCGGCTGTGTTGATGTTGATCCGCATGTCGGGAACGGCCTGAACCGACTCAACGTCGGCCAAGGCGTCACCGGGGCGCGTTCCGACCAGAAGTACAGTCGATGCGAGCAGCAGGACCAGCGAGCAGACCGCGCCGATGACGACCGCGCCGCGCATCCCGGCACGCGCTGCCTCGCGCGTCGGCGCATCGCGGTTCATGCCTGGGCTTCCTCTTCTTCGAGGACCACGGTTTCCGCCTCGCTGGGCAGTCGGCCGGACTGGAGGCAGGCGCGGATCTGCCCGACACGTCGGAGGGCGGGCTTCATGATCCCCACAGAACTGATCAGCCCGCCGGCAGGCATCTCGCTGGTGGGATGATCGTAAAGCTCCTGCCAGCACACCGACTCGACGTACGGTTTGCTCAGCGCGAGGGTCATGACCTTGGTCAGCCAGTCAGTTTGGATCGTCTCGCTCCACGGCGCTCGCCAGTACCCAGCACAACCAGTCGGGCCGGCCTCGCCCGGCGCCGCTTCGCCCGGCTCGATCATCTCGCTCGGTGCGCCGCACGCTGTCACCACGACGGGGTGATCCAGTCTCGCAAAACGATCCAGCACGTGGCTCAGCCGCAGAAGATCCCGCGTCGAACGACCCGGCACGGGCTGACCGACCTGCAGATGAACGCCGAAGCTGTCCACAGGCATGCCCGCTTCGAGCACCATCTCCAGGTACATCATCGGCGGCAACGACTGCACCTGCGTCGCGTGGTGCTCTGCGAATGGTTGCGTCACATCCAGCATGACACGCGCCGTCGGCTGCAGCTTCTTGACGAGCATCAGGCAGACGCGCGTCAGGTCCATCATCTGTTCGTAGGTCAGCGAGAAGTTGCCGTTGACGTTGATCCCGGATGCGACGTTCCAGACTTGAATCACACGCCGGTATCGCGTGACGACGGCACGGATGTGCTCGGTCACCAACTCGCGCAGCGTCTCGTAGTCGTGCTCCCAGATGTAGAGCCAATCTGGCACTGCGAGCTTGCTGAAGTCGAGGATCGGTCCCGCCATCACCGGCTTGCGCGCCGTCCGGACGGCCCACTCGATCCACCGGTCCGTCAAACGCCAGCCGTACTCCCCCTCCTCCGGCTCCAGATCGCGCCATCGGATGGGCATGCAGAGGTAGTCGAAGTGCGAGGCGACGACGGATCGAAGCCGCTCGGACCATTGCACGGGATGCACCATGCAGCCGAGCGTCGTCCTCGGGGCGAGCGGCGACTTGAGCCGGCGCGAGAGTAGCAGTTCGGCGTGATGAAGCGCCAGGGCCTCACCCGCCTGGATGCACACGTCCAGCGACTCGCGCGCCAGGGCTTCAGCCTGCTCACCGCTGCCCAGCGTCAGCGCCCGGACGAACAGATCCCTCGCCTCGTCGAACTGGACCATGGCCGGGTGCGTCTTGTCCAGATCGTAGAGCATCCAGTCTTCGAGCTTGGCGAGGAACAGGCGGATGCGCGACCGGGCCAACTCCAAAGCCAGGATGTAGGGTTCATCACGCTCTGGAAGCTGGCACGTCTGCAACGTGAGTTGGCCGGCCGACCCGGCGTCGTAGCCCACGACCAGTGCGGCGGCGTCGCATGACCGCTTGTCGCACTCAACCACGCCGTCATCAAACGTGATCGTCGACGGAAGTGCGATGTCATCGGCACCGACGAGGTACGCGGCATCCGGCATCGTCGCGGAGCAGAGTGCGTCAGAATCATGCACCCGAAAACGTAACATCCTGCCAGTCCTTGATCTTGAGCAACGATCGGCCCGCAAAGCCCGCATCCGTGCGGTAGCGGCCCATCGCAGGGAGACGACTGTGCCCGCAGTGCGAATCGTAACGCATCACATCATCTCTGGTACAGTGCCCCAACCATGAAGACCGACACGGCAACCGTTTCCACAGACCTCCCTCTCCCCGGGCGAAGACAGGGCAAAGTCCGTGACATCTACGAGATTCCCGTGCCCGCCGGCTCGCAACCTCGCGTACTCATCGTCGCATGCGATCGGATCAGTTCGTTCGATGTCGTCCTGCCCACGCCCATCCCCGGCAAAGGGCGAATTCTGACCGAGATATCCCAACATTGGTTCCAACGCATCGACGCCGCGGGCATTGTGTCCAATCACCTGCTCGACACCGATCCGAACGCGCTGCCGAACCTCACGCCGAACGAGCGGGCACAACTCGCCGGTCGAATCATGATTGGGAAAGCGTGCCGGGTCATTCCCATTGAGTGCGTCGTGCGAGGCTACCTCGCAGGCTCCGGCTGGGTGGAATATCAGCGGGACCAGTCCGTCTGCGGCATTGCTCTTCCACCGGGACTGCGGCAGTGCGACAAGTTGCCGGAACCGATCTTCACGCCCGCGACCAAGGCCGAGACAGGGCACGATGAGAACATCAGCTTCGATCAGGCATGCCACGTCGCCGGCCGAGAGACGATGTGCACGCTGCGAGACTGGTCGCTGCGCATCTACGACATGGCAACCGCCTACGCACGACCGCGCGGCATCATCATCGCCGACACGAAGTTCGAGTTCGGCCTGCCCCTCGGCCCGGACGGCAGCGTCGGCGAATCGCCCATCCTGATCGACGAAGCGCTCACGCCCGACAGCTCACGCTTCTGGCCGGCCCAGACGTACGAGCCGGGCCGCGATCAGGACAGCTTCGACAAGCAGTATGTGCGCAACCACCTGCTCGATCTCGTCAAGCGCGGCGAGTGGGACAAAACCCCGCCCGGCCCGGACCTTCCCGACGACATCGTGCAAGGAACGATCGCACGTTACGACGAAGCGCTCGATCTGCTGTTCGGTTGACCACGCCCGGTGCGTCGCTCGCATCCGCTGTGCAGATGGGCCGGCGCAACCGACGGCAACAACCTATTCGGCAGCAATCCGTCAGCGAGATCCCGGCACGCGCAGCTCACAGAACATGCTCGACGCATCCACTTCGGTGATCGTCGCCGAACACCCGCACGCTGATGCAAGCGCCTCGAACGCCTCAGCAGAAACGGTCTCCGCACGGAAGCCATCCGTGCAAACGATCACGCCATCGCCCGTCGCACGATCGTCGATGGCGCCGATGAGCCCCTGCTCTGCCTGGAGGCGGAACCAGGTAAGCCGATCGTCCCAAAACCGCGGCGAGTAGCTGGAGAAGAGCACCGTGCCGCCAGGCCGAGCCACGCGGATCGCCTCTGCGATGAGCCGATGCGGATCGGTCCCGAAGGCGCTGATGCCGTTCTGGATGCAGATGACAGCGTCGAATCGGTCATCGGGAAACGCGAGGCTTGCTGCGTCCATTTCGAGCAGCGAGCAGCCGGGGGCGTCGCCGATGAACTGGCGCGCCAGGCGAAGGCTGTCAGCCGACGTGTCGATCCCGACAATGTGCTTTGCGGTGCCGAGTAGGCTGCGCACGACTCGACCGTACCCACAGCCGAGTTCGAGCACGGTATCGCATCGCCCAATGCGCTCCAAGACGAACGCGATCTCAGCTTCGAGGTACCGCTGAACACGAGGTGGCGCACTGTCATAGCACTGCCGAAGTCGCTCGGCTGACAGTGACTTGGCGTAGTAACCGCCCGATCGGCCGCGACTCGACGGTTGGTCGGCGTGGCGCTCGGCCGGTGACAATCAGTCGGTCTCGTACTTGAAGGACAAGCTCACGCGTGCGCGGTAGGCGGTGACCTTGCCATCGTCGACCTTCATGTCGAGCTTGCTGATCTCCGCGATGCGGAGGTTCTTGAGGCTCTTGCCCGCCGCCTCGACGGCCGTCTTCGCAGCATCTTCCCACGACTTCTCGCTCGTGCCGACCAGTTCGATGACCTTGTAGACGCTGTCAGCCATGGGATATCTCCAGGTGGGTATGGTTCGTTATCGGTCGGAAGCAGTATACAGCCAAGCGCCGACAGGCACGTGGTGCATGCGACCAAGGCCGTCACGCGCGCGGCGCCACAGTCACGGGCAGGCGACTTGCGGTAGCGCTCTGTGCCGCTGCATCACCCAGCAGCGGACTGAGCGGGAACAGCTTTGCTGTTCTTGAGGGCGATCTCGACGAGGGTGTCGAATGTGTCCGGATCTTCGATCGCAACCTGGCTGAGCATCTTGCGGTTCAGCAGGATGCCGGCGTTCTGGATGCCGTTGATGAACAGGCTGTATCGCGTGCCTCGCATTCGGCAGGCGGCGGTGATGCGGGTGATCCACAACCGGCGAAAATCACGCTTGCGGGCGCGCCGATCGCGGTACGCGAACTGGCCGGCCCGTGTGAGGGCGACCTTCGCCTGTTGGAAGTGTCTGGACTTGGTTCCGTGATACCCGCGAGCCTTGCGAAGCGTTCGCTTGTGGGCTCTCGTGCGGGCAGCGCCTTTGCGTGCACGTGGCATCGTGTGACCTCCTCGTCAGCTCGGGGTCCTGCCGCACGCTGATGCGATACGGCAGTCCTTTGGCCCGGCTGTCAGCCAGGGGTTGTGGTGTCTCTACTCCTCAGCGGGGGCGGTCGCCGGCTTCTGCGCCGGCGTGTTTCGTCCGCGCAGGCGCCTAAACAGGCCTCGCCTCATCCGCTTGGCCTCGGGTCCGGATGCGTACATCCCACCCCGGAGATTCCGACGGCGCTTGGCCGTCTTGTTGCTCCGCTTGTGGCTGCGGTACGGGCGAGCGTGCCTGACCTTCCCGGACTTGGTGATCCGGACCCTCTTGGAGATACCTTTGTGAGTCTTGTTCTTGGGCATAACGGTCCTCGAAATCGAGCGGCAGAGGATAGCCATTCGCCCGCACCGACGCAACACGCCGACCAGGGAGATCGGCCGACCGGATGAGCCTCATGCATGGCCGCCTTGCGACTGTTCGGAACCTGTGCGGCTGCGCCCCCTTCATCCCCTCGACACAATCAGCAGCGAGTGCCGCCCGTGAGTCACCGCAGATGGCGCTACCGGTCGCCATCCGCTCCTGCGGGTCGCCGCGACGGGCGGGTCGGTCGCAGACGCTCATCCGTCTCGATTCTGCCATCCCGCAGGCGAATGATGCGCTCACATCGTTCAGAGATCGCCTCATCGTGTGTGACGACGGCGATCGTCATGCCACCCGCGTGCAACTCCTCAAACAGCTTCAGGATGTCCCGACCCGTCTTGGAATCGAGGTTCCCGGTCGGCTCGTCGGCGAAGAGGATGACCGGATCATTGACGAGCGCGCGGGCGATCGCGGCTCGCTGCTGCTGACCGCCTGACAGTTCGCTGGGCCGATGATCGAGCCGGTCGCTCAAGTCGACGCGCTCGAGCATTTCGCGCGCTGCGGCACGCCGGCCCGGCTTGCGAATCCCCTGATAGAGCAATGGGACTTCGATGTTCTCCTCGAGCGTGAGCTGTGGGATCAGGTTGAACGCCTGGAACACGAACCCGATCTTCTTGCCACGGATGCGGCTGAGCGTTTCGTCATCCATCGACGCCACGTCGATCCCATCGAGGAAGTACTCGCCGGCGGTTGGCCGATCCAGGCACCCCAGGATGTTCATGAGCGTCGATTTGCCCGAACCGGACGGCCCCATGATCGCGAGGTACTCGCCACGCTGGATCACAACGTCGACGCTCGCCAGCGCCGCGACGGCGACCGACCCGTCAGGCTTGTAGTAGGTCTTTTCGATGCCATGAAGCGCCGTGACCGGATGCTGCGCAGCGTCGGATGCCGCGTCGGGATGGGTGGAGCTGACAACCATGCACCGCATCGTACCGCTCGGCTGGACAAGCGTTGCTCACCGGCGCGATATCGGACGCGGAGCATCGATCCCTTCTGCTCTCAGCGATGTGGGCACGAGCCGCTCATCATTCGATCAGCGTTAGAATCACACACATGCTGACCGCCTCGCTGACCCTGCGCACGCTTGCATGGACCAACACGACATGGATCCTGGTCATCTCAGGACTGCTCGTCGCGGCGGTGATCGTGGCGACCAAGGTGATTCTGAGCGTGCGACAACGAGCAATCGGCGGACCAGGCGGACCCGACCGAGAGGGATTCAGCCTGAGCGACCTGCGGGCGATGCGAGGCCGCGGTGAGCTGAGCGATGACGAATACGCCCGTGCCCGTGATGTTGTGATTCGGCAGCTCGGCGGTGATCCGTCGGAGGCGACGGATCGGGATGCACGGGCTGGGGTCGAGCTTGGTGAGGATTTTGATGATCCCGGGCCGCCCAATCGTGGAGATTCGGACCAGAGGCGACGATAGACTAAGGGGACGGTGTGTCGCCGAGCGACCGGGCGAGTTGTGTAACTGATCGGGGACAGGATGGCCAAAGACAGAGTGACTGAGCGGAGCGGCGGCGGGAGCCAAGGCGAGGGTGGATCGTCCGGAAACACCGGCGGTGGAGGCGGTGGCTCCAGCGGCAGCGGCGGAAGCGGCTCGGGAGGCGGAGGCTTTCGTGGCCGAAAGATCACCACGTGCTCCTTCTGCGGCAAGACCTCACGCGAAGTAGGCCCGATGGTCGAGGGACCAAGCGACGTCTACATCTGCTCGAACTGCACCGACCTGTGCCAGAACATCTTCAAGCAGGAACGTCGGCGAGTCGCAGCCAAACCGCAGTTCACCACGATCCTCAGCCCGCGCCACATCAAGGACTACCTCGATCAGTACGTGATCGGACAGGAGCAGGCCAAGCGCGTCATCTCCGTCGCCGTCCACAACCATTACAAACGGCTCGCGCAAGTCGAGAACGACGAATCCGACATCGAACTGGACAAGTCCAACGTCCTGCTCGTCGGGCCGACCGGCTCGGGCAAGACGCTCATCGCACGCATGCTCTCCAACGTCGTGAACGTCCCCTTCGCCATCGGCGACGCGACGACACTGACCGAGGCGGGCTACGTCGGCGAGGA
>JAGLTS010000102.1 GCA_023135165.1 Phycisphaerales bacterium
AGCTCCATGCGGTGATACGACCCGAAGATGTTGATCGCGAGCGGGAAGTCGCAGCCCTGGACATGCTCGAAAAGCAGCGCCCGCCCACCGAGCGCAGCGTGCGCAGGATCGGTGCGCCGGGCGGCCTCGCTCACCGTCGGACAAGGCGACGTGCTCACACGGTCAGCGATGGCGCTGATCTCAAGGATCGGACTCACCGGCGCGGCGATGCGGTGCAGTTCACCTGCGGATTCGAGTGCGCTGAGGAAATCGCGGAACGAGCGGTACATGACCCCAGGATACGGGCAGCCGCGTTGCTACGCAGCCCAAGTCCAGCGTCGGGACCGCTCGCGCGATGCCGAGTGAAACATCACGTGGTAGAATCCGATGATGATGGCGAAAGGAAGGGCCTGTGGTCGTTGACGCTGACAAATCCGGTGACAGCCAACCTTCGGCGTCCTCGAACGATCTGGCGCTCGACCTGCATCACGTGACGAAGATCTATCGCCGAAAGATCCACGCATTGCGCGGCATCGAAATGCAGGTCCACCCGGGCGAGGTCTTCGGCCTGCTCGGGCCGAACGGCGCGGGCAAGTCCACACTCGTCAAGATCATGATGACCGTCGTTCGGCCGACCAAAGCGCACGGCACGGTCCTGGGGCGACGAATCGGGCACAAGGCGACGCTGCGCCGGGTCGGCTACCTGCCCGAGCATCATCACTTCCCGAGATACCTCACCGGCTACGAAGCACTGACGTTCTATGGCGCGATGGCCAAGATGCCTCGCCAAGCTCGCCGACGCAGGGCGTGGGAGCTGCTCGAAACCGTCGGTATGAAGGACTGGGCCAAGACGCGCGTCGGGCAGTACTCCAAGGGCATGATGCAGCGCGTCGGTCTGGCGCAGGCGCTTGTCAACGACCCCGACCTGATCGTGCTCGACGAGCCGACCGACGGTGTTGATCCGGTCGGCAGGCGTGATATCCGCGATGTCCTGCTTCACCTGCGGAGTCAGGGCAAAACGGTGTTCCTCAACAGCCACCTGCTCAGCGAGCTGGAGATGATTTGCGATCGCGTGGCGATTCTCGTCGATGGATCGGTCGAAAGGCAAGGCATGCTCGATGATCTGACGGCGGAGAGCCAGCGGTATGAGGTGACGGTCCAGGGTGATGTGCCCGACGGGTTATGCGAGGGTCAGCCTTGGCGAGTGGTGTCGCTCGGTGACGATCAATCCAGCGTGGTTCTTCCCGGGGCGGCGGCGGCGGATGTTCAGCCCGTCATTGATGCCCTTCGCGCCGCCGGGCTGACGATCGTGTCGGTCTCGCCCAAGCGCGAGTCGCTCGAAGACCTGTTCATGCGGACGGTGGAAGATCCAGGCAGCAACGATTCTTCGCGCGATGATGGAGAGCACAGCACATGATGCAGACGCTCGCCATCCTCCACGATGCCTACCGGGAACTGAACGCGCGCAAGCTCTTCTGGTTTGTCCTTGTCATCTCAGGCGTGGTCGTCGGCGCGTTCGCAGCGATCGGGATCAACGACGAGGGGCTGACCATCTTCTTCTGGACGATCCGGCTCCCGTTCACGACCGCCATCATGTCCGAGGAGATGTTCTACAAACTGATGTTCGTGAACCTGGGCATCGGCTTCTGGCTCGGGTGGATCGCGACGATCCTGGCGCTCGTCTCGACAGCGGGCATCATCCCTGATTTCATCAGTGGCGGGTCGATCGACCTGATCCTGTCCAAGCCGATCGGCAGGCTTCGGCTCTATCTCACGAAGTACATCGCCGGGCTGCTCTTCGTGACGCTCCAGGTCGCGGTGTTTTCCATCGCCTCGTACCTTGTGATCGGCATTCGAGGCAACGCCTGGGAACCGGGCCTGTTCATGGCGGTGCCCATTGTCGTGTGTTTCTACAGCTACCTCTTCTGCGTCTGCACGTTGCTCGGCCTGCTCACTCGCTCGACGATGGCGGCGCTGCTTCTGACGCTGCTGTTCTGGTTCTTCACGTTCTCGTTGAACACGACGGAGAACGTAGTTCTCATGGGTAGGCTCTTCAGCGACCGTGAGATTGCCGGCCGAGTTGAGGAGCTTGATCGCTTCCGCGGCCAACTCGTCGAAGGTTCGCAGACACCCCAGCAGGAGCGCCTGCGGGAGCGGATCGACGACCGTGAGAACGATCTGGAGCACGCCAGGGAGATCGGCGCACGCTGGGTCAAGGCGCATCGCATTTCGTTCGCCGTCAAGACCTCGCTTCCCAAGACTGCGGAGACGATTGACCTGCTCGAGCGCGTGCTCGTGAGCAGTGCTGAGCTGGAGGCCGTCGCCGAGGCGGACGACAGCGGCGGCGCGGTCATGACGTTCGGTAGTGGTGGTCGTTATGTCGATCAAGCGGCGCTCCAGATGGATCTGATCGAGGAGCTTCGCCGCAGGTCCGTCTGGTGGATCGTGGGCACATCGCTCGGTTTCGAAGCGGTTGTGCTGGCGATCGGCGGGTGGTTCTTCTGCCGGCGCGACTTCTGATCCAAGCGCTCCGCTGCGCGTCGCGGTTACACTTGCCACATGTCGATCGTTCAGTTTCATCTTGATGGCTTGGGTGATCCGATCCATGCGAAGGGCATCACCGCGGATCTGAAGGATCGGCTCGGCGTCGTCGCTCGCTGTGATCCAGCTGGGCAGTGGTTGGAGGTCGATGCGCCGGATGGTGAGGCGCGCCGGGGCGATGTCGAAGCGGTCGTCCGCCGATGGGGATTCGTCGCGCGCAGCGATGTGCCGACACGCGCCGCGCTGCGCTTGGTGCTTCGGCGTGAATGGATGCGCTGGCTGGTCACGGCGCTTGTGCTGGGCCTGCCGATGCTTGTGCTGCACTACGCAGCGCCCTGGCCTGTCGATCTTGTACATGGGATCGAAGTCGTCCTGGTGCCGGGCATCGTCCTTGCCGCCGGTTGGCCGATTGTGCGGCAAGGGCTGCTGGCGGCGCGCATGATTCGCGCGACGCCCGATCTGCTCACATTGCTCATCGTGGTCTCATCGTTCTGCGCGGGCGTGGCGCAGTGGTTGCACGGCGAGTCGGCGACACTCCTGCACGTTCCCATCATGGCGATCATCTGTGCAGCGGCGCAGCGGATGCTGATCCACCGCAACATCGACAAACTCGACGGATGCGGCAGCGCGATGATGCCCACCGCTCGCTTCATCTCACTGCTCATCCTGATTGCGATCATCTTGGCGGTTACTGTGAATCTGAACGCCGCCTTCGCGGTCGCACTTTGCTTCCCGCCGATGATGGCGCACCTGTCGATCAACCGCATCAGCCCCGGCGCGATGGCGATTCTGCCCGTCGTCGGATTCGCCACCGTGATCCTGGTGCTTCCGGGCATCGTCGGAGAACAGCTCGCAGCGGTTCGGATCGAAGCTGCGGTTCTGTTTCAACTGTTGCTGACCGTTGTGTATGGTGCGAGGCTTGGCCTTGACGGATAGTCGTGCTCCGCTGTGCGTCGCTGTTAAGCGTCGGAGACCGTGCCGTCCAGTTCATCTGCGAGCTTGCCGATGTAGCGCACAGCCTCGGACCAACCCTTGGGGATCGTCTTGCGGATCTCCGCGACAAGCCACCACGCGCTCAGGCCGATGTTCGCAATCGGGAACCACACCCACGGATATGGGATCTTGTTGAGCAGCGGCACCATATCCATGAAGTACGCGCCGATCGGCGTCGAGATGATAATCACCGCGATCATGATCCAGATCGGCCGGCGGCACAGCGCCACCGTGAAACGAAGCCGGCAACCTTGTTCATCTTCGCGCGTGTCAATCGACGCGAACACGTCGTGTTCAAAGTGATGCCCAAGAATGTCGAATGTGAAACGCTGCTCGGAACCATCCGCCCACGTGATATTGGGCAGCCGACCGCGGTAGTTGGCGCGCTTCAGACGCTCACGAATCTGCTCAACGGTGAGCGGCGTATCAAGATGCGGTAGCGGCGCGCCGGGGTTGATCGGCTCACTTTCCGTCTCGTCACTCGTTTGCGTCTTCGCATCGTCGGGTATCGCGGTGCTCTGCGTCATGGTCATGCTTCGGTTCCCGAGGTCAGCCGATCCGCGGGGCTGGGTAGGATGCGCAGCGCCTGGAGGCGTTTCCGTATCTGCGATGCTGTGTCACCATCCGGGTCGATGCGCTCTGCTCGCCAGCCGATCTCCCGAGCGGCATCGACGTTCTCCTGCAGATCGTCAAAAAACAGAATCTCCTTGCCCCGGTAGCCCGTCATTTGCTCGTATTTCCGATAAATCGCCTCATCCGGCTTGAACGCGCCGAGCAAGTGCGAAGCGCCCCGGTGCCGGAGCATGCGCACGGCTGGGTACGACACAGGCCCATCCACGGGGCAGCCATCATGATCGAGGTTCATCCCCTCGTTCCAGTGCTCCGCGTTCGTGTTGGAAAGACACCCCGTCTCGATGCCGGGCAGAGCGATCAGGCGTTCGATGAGCTGCTCGATGTCGGGGTACTGCTCGATGATCCATGCGTCGTGGACTCGCCGGACCTCTTCGGTCGTATACGCACCGCCGGTGTGGGCTGCGATTCGTTCGAAATACGAACCATCATCGTACAGCCCCGTGGCGTGCTCGATCGAGATCACACGCCAGCGTTCAAGAAGCGATGGCGCTTCGACCTCACGCCGGTACGTCAGGCCAGCGCGCTCGCACGCCTCTCGCCATGTTTGACAGATCCGCACGACGACGCCGCCGAGGTCGAAACAGACCAACTTGACGCGGCTTTTGGACATGGGCGGAGTATAGCGATCCCCGGTTCAGCCGCGCCCGGAAGGGAAACGCTCGCCGTCCTGGACGCGATACGTCAGGTTCGGCCAGCGCGGCGCAGCCTGCGCGACCGCTTCGGTCCGCCAAACGCCGACCCAATGGTCCGGTGCGATCTCGTCGAGCACGTCATCCCGCCCGCGCGCATCAGGCACAAGATCCGTCGGTTGCTCGTGATCGGGCCACCACGGGCGCACGCCTTGCTCAGCGCCGGGCAGCCGTGTGAACTCATCCGGATTGTCGATCACATCGCGGATCGTCGTGAGCCTGCGTTTGGAATCGCCCAACGTGGGGATCGACGCGAGCAGTCCCCGTGTGTACGGGTGCAGCGGGTTCTCGAACAGATCAAACACCGTAGCGTACTCCACGACCCGACCCGCATACATCACGCAAACGACATCCGCGTTCTCAGCGACGACGCCCATGTCATGTGTGATGAGCATGATCCCCATGTCGCGCGAATCCTGCAGCGACCGGAGCAGGTCGAGTATCCGCGCCTGAATCGTCACATCGAGCGCGGTTGACGGCTCATCGGCGAGCAACAGCTTCGGCTCGCACGCAAGCGCCATGGCGATCATGACGCGCTGCCTCATCCCGCCGGAGAACTGATGCGGGTACTGGTCGATCATCGTCTCCGCATCCGCGATGCCCACATCGTCGAGTGCCTTTCGTGCGAGACGCCGGGCTTGCTTCGCATTCACATCCTGATGCAGGAGGATCGCTTCGATGATCTGGTCGCCGATTGTGAAGACCGGGTTGAGGCTCGACATCGGTTCCTGGAAGATCATCGCAATGTCGTTGCCTCTCACGCGGCGCATGTCGCGCTCGCTGAGTGCGAGCAGATCCCCGCCCTGGAAGAGAATCGACCCACCGTCGATGCGCCCCGGCGGGCAGGGGACCAGTCGCAGCACCGTCATGGCTGACACCGACTTGCCGCAGCCCGACTCGCCGACGAGTGCAAGCGTCTGCTTCGGATGAACCGCCAGGTGCAGCCCATCGACGGCACGGATGCGAGGCCCGCGCCCGTTGTCGAACGAGACGGACAGGTCGATGATCTCAAGCAGCGGCTGAGCGTCATCATTCATCGGTTCTTACCTGCCCGGTCAGCGATCGGCGTTTCGGGTCGAACCGTTCTCGCAGCCACTCGCCTACGAAGTTCAGCGACAGGAGCGTCATCCCCAGCAGCAGGCAGGGCCAAAGCAACAACCACCATCGCGATTCAACGAGATTCAGTTCGCTCAGGCCCCGGCTGGCGAGATTGCCCCAACTCGGAAGGGGTGGTTTGACGCCGATCCCCAGGAAGCTGAGAAACGACTCCTGCAAGATGGCCTGCGGAACGGTGAGCGTTGCGTAGACGATGATCGGCCCGATCAAATTGGGCAGCAGATGCCTGCGAAACTGGCCCGCCAACGGGACGCCGATCGCGCGTGCCGCCTCCATGAACTGCTGCTCTTTGAGGCTGAGGACCTGGCCTCGTATGACGCGCGCCATGGTGAGCCAGCTCACGCCGCCGATTGCGACGAGCAGCGTGATGACGTTGAGCGTCTGGCGCGCGGTGCCGCCCAGGTTCGGGAAGCGGTCCTCGATGATCGAGTCCGCAGCGACGGCGAGAAGGACGACCAGGAGGATATAAGGCAGGCCATAGAGAACATCGACAATTCGCATGAGGATGGCGTCGGTGCGCCCGCCGAAGTGCGCCGCGATGGCACCGTAGAGCGTTCCGATGATGACGGAGATGAGCGCTGCGGCGAGGCCGATCGACAGCGAGATCCCGCCTCCGGCCAGACAGCGGATGAGCAGGCTGCGCCCGAGTTTGTCGGTGCCCATCCACGTGGCGGGTGGGTGGATCTGCGAGAGATCGACGCCCTCCTGTTCCGCCATGTGAATCCGCAGCGCCTCGTTGCGCGATCGGCCATCCTCAGTCTGGGGCGCCCAAGTCGGTGCCAGCAGCGCGGCATGTTCATCAGCCTGCTCGTAACGCTGCTGACCCGATTCACCCCGGCCGAGCGTGTAAGGCAGTGTGCCGAGGCAGAGGATCAGCATGGCGACGATGATCGTCCCGCCGATCAGGCCGAGCATCGTTGTACGCTGAGGCGGGCGGCGGCGAGTCTGATCGAGTAGCGTCGAGTCGCTTGTTGTCACGCGCATGTCTGGCATGGCGTTGAGAGCTTACACGATTGGTTCTCGTGTGCGGGGACGCGAAGCCGCAAGCGGCCGGGGGGCTGGGGGTAACTCAGTAGAATCACAGCGGAGGTACGCCATGGACATGCGCATTGCAGGCAAGACAGCGGTGGTGACGGCATCGAGCAAAGGGCTGGGCCGGGCGATCGCGCAAGGGCTGGCTGAGGAAGGCGTGAACGTCGTCATCAGCGCGCGGACGAAAGAACCGCTTGAACAGGCGGCGAAGGAGATCGCAGCAATCGGCGGGCACGTACTCCCGGTTGTCGCCGATGTCGCCAGTTCAACCGACTGCGAGCGCATCGTCGCCGCCGCTGAGCAGGAGTTCGGTTGCGTGGACATCCTCGTCACCAACACAGGCGGCCCGGCGAAGGGCAGCTTCGATGACTGCGATGATGCGATGTGGGCGGCCGGCGTCGAAAGTACGCTGATGAACGTCATCCGCCTCGTGCGTCTCGTCGCTCCCGGCATGAAGGAACGCCGGTGGGGCAGAATCGTCAACGTCACGAGCATCACCGCCAAGCAGCCGATCAAGGGGCTGACGATCAGCAACGCCGTTCGGCCCGCCGTGATCGGTCTGGCCAAGGATCTCTCCGACGAGCTTGCGCCGCACGGCGTGCTGGTCAACAACGTCTGCCCCGGCCTGCACCGCACCGACCGTCTGCTGCACCTGGCCAAGGGCGCGACGGTGGATGATCCGGAGACGTACTTCGAGAAGCTGGCGGCCGATGTGCCGCTCGGCCGGATCGGCGACCCTCGCGAGTTGGCTGACGCCGTGGTGTTCCTATGCAGCCAGCGCGCCAGCTTCATCACCGGGACGAGTCTCGTCGTCGATGGCGGGCACTGTCGCGGGATCGGGTAGAGCGACCGCAGGCGCTGCTCACCCGCTTGTCTGCTGCGCCTTCTCGATCGCCTTGGCGGCGCGAGCCTGATCCTGCTCATACTTGGCGTGTCGGAGTCCTTTGAGCAGGCCGTGCCCACGATTCCAGAACGCTTGGTAGTTCGCGGCGCGCGCAAGGTCGCGCTCCCGGTCGGTCGCAGTGTTGACCGCCGCATGCACCGTGGCGCTGACGACCATGCCGACGATGCCGCCGCCCCCGCTGCCGGAGCCTTCGGCGAACGTCTGCGACCGTTGCCAGAGCACCACACCGGTCGGGATATCGACGAGTTGGTAGTCGAGCGTGACGGATGTGGTGCTGTTGACAAGCACGTATCGCGTCGTCCAGTCCCTGATGGTGATGTACAGGACGGCGTCAGCGCCGAAAACCTCGCCGAGCTTGGCGACGGACACCTGACGCATATCGCCCGGCGTCGGGACGCCGTTCTCCTTCATCATCCCGTCCACGAGCGCGACGGGAAAGACGTAATACCCGTACTCAGCGAGGGGCGCCGTAATCGTCGAGAGGAATGCATCGGACGCCCCGACCTCCGCCGTCTCGTTGACCGGCGGCAGCACCAGGATGGACGCGGGCATGTGCGCGACGAACGCACCGTAGTCCGTCGGCTCGGGCGCGCATGCCGCGAGGTTCAGGAAAATCGTCGTCGCAATCAGCGAACAGAGTGTGTGTTTCATCACAACTGCTCCAACATGCGGTCCATGAACGCAGCGCTCTCCGGGAACGCCGCTTTCTCAGCCTCGAAGCTGCGTCGGGCGGCGTCGTGGTCGCCGGTGAGGTAGTAGAGATAGCCGAGATGCGCGTACTTGCCGGGCGGAACCAGCTTCTCCTCGCGCGCAGCCTCTTCCACTTCGCCTGAGAGGGTTCGGATCTCTGTCTCGACGCTGAAGTTCTCGCTCGTGTACATCCGAAGGACCGAGCCTTCGTAGCTGCCCCAATCGTAAATCGTCCCGGGGCCGCAGCCGAGCAGACCCATCGGCGCGATGAACAAGAGCACGCGACGTGCATGTCCGTACATGGCCGTCACTCCTATTGGGGTTTCCATTGGCCGGCCTCAAGGCCTTCCACGAGACGATTGACCGCTTCGATCATGGCGAGGTTGAGCACCTTGTCGGCGAGCGTGGCGTCGTAGCCGGCGGAGGAACCGAAGCCAAGGACTTCCTGGTTCGAGAGGTTTACTTCGCCCGCACCCTGCACCGAGTACACGACCTGTGAAGTCGTCACATCGACGATGGAGATCGAGACCTTGGCGTACGCGGTCTGCTTCTTTGACTTGCCGAGCAACCCGCCCATCGCGTGCGTGCCCGTCTCTCGCCTGCCGAATTCGGTGACCGCGCCGGTCACGACGACTTGGCCACCCTGGATGTTCTGTGTCCTGCCGCCCAACTCCGCTTCGCCCGCCAGGATGTCCATGTTGGAGCGGTCGAGCAGATTGAATCGGTTGGTCTGCGAGAGATGCGTCATGAGGATCTGACGCGCCTGCGTGCCAAGCCGGTCCGTTCCGTCGGAGAAGATGCCTCGCATGTACGGCGACTTGTTCTCAAGCTTGCCGATGACGAGGGCGTACTTCGGTCCGGTGTAGTTGGTGCGGTAGGTGATAACGGTCTGCGGCGCGATCGTGTGGCTGCTTTCCGTCGCGGAGCAGCCTGCGAGCAGCGCGCCGAGTGTGAGCGCCGAGAGCGCAGCTGCGGTGAATCGGAGTCCAGTCGAGGTCTGTCGCATGAACGTACCCTTTCCTGTTGGTGCTCAGGATGCCTTCATCTTATATCCAGCCTATCACCGGCAAGGCTCAGGGACAACGTGCGGCCACTTCAGCAAGCGGTGCGACCGGTTGATCACCAGCCGAGCGTGCTGCCCGCGAGCGTGCCGAAGTAGACGGCGACCGCGATGAGAAGCAGCGACATCACCTGCTTGACCAGTTCACTGCCCGGGCCGGTGCGAGGAAGGTGATCGACCCACTTCGGATTCGCAGCGAGCAGCACGTAAGGCAGCGCCATCCCGAACCCCATCGCGCCGAACGTCGAAAGCCCCATCGCAACGGGCTGCGTCACGACCCATGCGATCGTCGCGCCGAGCATCGGCCCGGTGCAGGGCGTCGAGAGCAGGCCCGTGAGAAACCCCGTCATCAGGCTGCCCGCATGCGTGTCGTGCGACGGGTTGAACATGTACGCCTTCTGCGGCAGCTTGATGGTGAACAGGCCGATCATGCCCAGCGCCATCGCGAGGATGACCAGTGCAAGGATCGCGTTGAGCCACCAGTAGCCGAAGATCTCACCCCAATCCAGAACGGGCGCCGTGCCCGATCGAACCACCACAATCGGGATCGCCACGGCGAGGAAGAACGCGATGATGCCCACGCCGAACGTCACGCCCAGCGCCAGGCACCGACGCGGGTTGCCCGCCTGCTGGTGAAGGCTGAGCACCTTGATTGGAATGACAGGGAGCACGCAGGGCGTGAAATTCAGCAGGAACCCGGCCACGGCAGCGACCAGGAGAATCAGCCACCACGCGCCGGCGGGGATCGTGAACGTCCAGCCGAAGAAGTCGATCGACGCACCGCCCCCGTCGTCGGGCAGATCGATCTCTCCGCTCATCGCTGCGAGAAAGACATCCTTGGTGAAGAAGCTCTTCCACTGGATCGGTTCTCTGCCGGGGTGGTAGATCGCCACGCGCGGGATGCCGCCCGGGCCGAGCTCTTCGAGCTTCTCCCACCCGATGGCCTGTTCGCTCGTTAGATCGGCCCGCAGCGCCGTCACGTTCGGCGCGCTCAGCGCCTCGACCACACGGCTGTCGCGCAGCGTTGTCGCCTCAATCACCTTGCAGTTCACGCACCAGTCGGCGGTGAAGTCAATGACGACGATCCGGCCCGCGGCGGATGCCTCCTCAAATGCCGCGTGGGTGTACGGCTTCCAGTCATCGTCGTGATATGTGAACGCACGCACGACGAGAAACGCCGACAGAATCGTGATGAGCGCGAAGATGATCGTGAGCGCCCGCCAGGCAGCCTTGTTCGTGATCGCGAACGTGCGTACGACCATCCAGATCATGGCGAGTGCGACGATGGCAAAGACGAGCCACAGGCCGATCTCCCACGCACCCAGCGCAGCGGCTTCACCTTCGTCTGCTGCCACTGTTTCAGCAGCGGGGACGGCGTCGCCGGCGGATTCGGTCGGTGCGATTGCAAGCTTCGGCGCATCCGGCCAATCGCTGAGCAATGCGAAGACCGCCTGATCGAACCCGCCAAACAGCTCACCGCCCATGACCGAAGGGGCGGGGCGGTCCGCAGGATCAACAACCGTGAGCGCCACAGCCAGCTCGACGGTCTCCGGCCTGATGCACGTCTGGTCGTCACAGGCTTGATAGCCCGCTTGGATCGTGAACACAAGCGGCCCGAGCGGGGCGTCGGCGTCGAGCACGATCGGAACGTAGGCGATCGCTCGTCCATCGAAAACGTCGATCTCGACCGGCTCATCGCCGAGGAAGCCAACTTCGACGCGGTGTGTTTCAGGCCATTGGATCGGGCCGAACATGATGCCCACGGGTGCGGGGTGCGGCAGGGCGATCGTCGTCGGGATCGACACGAACCCCTCCAGGCTGGGCGTCTCTCCGCTCTCGTGCGGTTGCGTGTGCCAGCCTTCAGCATGGTCGAAGATGACAGCCAGGACGAATCGATCCCCCGGTGCGGCGGTCGTCGTGGATGCCTGGACGGCCACGGCAACCGGCTCGTCAGACGAGCCAAGCCCTGTCGGCGCTGTCAGCAGGTCATCCTGGCCTTGTGAAACCGCAGGGTGGACAAGGGCCGACGCGGCGGCAAGAAGGGCGATGGCGGCGCGGGTGATATGCATGGTGCCAGTATAGACCATGCTGTCGCTCCGTCTCTTCCCACTACGGGTCAAGAATCTTGCCCTGACCTTCCGATACGTGCTGTGTGGCGGTGTGTCCACGCGGAAGGGACGGCACTTGGCTGACATCCTCGAACAGTCTGAGATCGACGCACTGCTCGACGCCGTTGACACCGGTGAAGTCAAGCAGGAAACGGCGACCGGTCAGGTCTTCACGCGGCATCGGCGGGATCTGGAAGGCGTCGACATCCGGCCATACGACTTCAAGCGTCCCGAGCGCGTCAGCAAAGATCAGATGCGGTCGCTCCAGACGCTGTACGAGAACTTCGCTCGCAACTTCGGGGCGGCCCTCTCGGGCTTTCTCCGCACGATCGTCGAAGTCAAGGTCGCCAACACGGAGCAGATGACCTACGACGAGTTCATCACGGGCCTGCCCAATCCGACGAGCTTCAACCTTCTCTCCGCCGAGCCGCTCGAAGGGCGGATGTGCCTGGAGATCAGCCCGCTCATCATCTACCCAGTTATCGACCGGTTGCTCGGCGGATCGAATATGGACCTGTTCATCCCGCAGAGGCCGATGACCGTCATCGAGACGCGCCTGATCAGCCGAATCATCGACCGCGCGCTGGTGGCGATGAAAGAGGCGTGGGCGGGCATCAAGGAGCTTGATTTCCAACTCCAGGAGACGGAATCCAATCCGCAGCTCGTGCAGATCGTCCCGCCGAACGAAGTCGTCGTCGTGCTCGGCTTTGAGATCAAGATGGCGAACCGTGCGGGGACGATGAACCTGTGCATTCCGTACGCGGTCATCGAGCCGGTCGTGGATGACCTCGCCGCCCAGAGTTGGTTCGCCACCGCCCGGATGCAGGGGAGGACCGAGTACACGGACCTCGTGTGCACGCAGCTTGACCGGGCGGAAGTACAGGTGGCGGGCATCCTGGCGGAGACGACGATATCGCTCCGTGACCTGATGCAGCTTTCTGTCGGCGATGTGATCGTGACCGAAAAGCCCACCAGCGAGCCGGTCGTCGCCACCGTCGGCGGGCGGAAGAAGTTCCTGGCCAACATCGGGCAGTTTAAGTCAGTGCGATCGCTGCAGGTCATGAGGCCGATCACCACGACCGATCACGTCTGACCCGCGGGCGATACGTGTCCGTTGTCAACGGCGAGGCTCGCAAGCCGACGGAACTCAACATGCTGTGACGGTGTTCTCATGATGCCGGATCGTAGGCCGACCCGTGTCGGGCAGGATGACGGCGATCACGTCGATGCGGAGCGGGCGGTCCAGCCAGCCGCGATTCCTTGCGATGGCGTGCGCGAGGATGCGCAGCTTGGCCTTCTTGCGTGCGCCCACATTGACCTCCGGCGCGACGGCAGCGCTTCGGCGCGTCTTCACCTCGACGAACACAATCGTGCAGCCGTCGGGCGCTTGGCAGATGACATCCACCTCGCCGAGCCTCTTGATGCGCGTGTTTCGCTCCAGAATCCGGTAGCTGTGTTTCCGAAGGAAGCGACAGGCGATCGTCTCGCCTCGCCGACCGATCGGGATGGTCCTGCGCCGCAATCGCCCGAGGATGCTCACAGGTCGAGGTGCCGTTGCTGTGCCAACTCCAGCAGCAGGCGAGCCATGACCCCCAGGTCGGTGTGGCTTGTGCGCGGGGTCAACTCGCCGATGAACCTGTTCTGCTCGCGGAGGATCTTCTCTCGCAGGATCTCCTCACGGAGTAGCTGCTGCGCGTCGTACAGGCTGACGGGTGCGGGATCGACGACCTCTTCGATGCAGACCCAGCCGACAGCCGCGCCGGAAAGGAATTCGATCGGGCTGGAGACTTCACCCTCCGCCAGCGTGCGAAGCGCCTCGTTGAACGGGCCAAGCCCTTCCGCTTCGTCAAAGCAGGTCAGTTCGGCGAGTTCGAAATCAAGCGGGCCGGTGACAAGCCCAGCGTCGCGCCGCAGGTAGAGCAGACTGATCTCGTCGGACTCGATGATCTCGCCGAGCGATTCGCCCCTGGCGAGCGCCTCGCCAACCGCGGCGCGTTCCTCCTCATCGTTGAGCATCGTCAGCAATCGAACGCGCACGGATCTTGGCGGATTGAATCGCTCCTGTTGCTCGTAGTAGGCTCGCTCGATCTCGCGCCATGTCACGCGGATTCTGCCGAATACCTCTTCATCAAGCTCCCTGCGGATGAGTTCAGCGTTGGCGGTCTCGTCGACGTACTGATCCAGGGACATCTCGTATTCCGCCAGGACGTCACGTTGCGCCGCCTCAACGCTGCCACCGGAGAGCGAGATCCGTCTCGCCCGGATCTGCTGTTTGAGCCATCCAAGCAACGCCTGACGCTGCTCATCATCGATTGACGTTTCCGCCTCTGTGAGGAACACCTCGTTGCGAATCAAATCCTGCAGGCGGCGAATAATGCTCTGACCGGCGTCTCTCTTGAACTGCGAGATCGTCATCTCGCCTTCCGCGACGAGTCTGCCGTCGCTACGAAGGCGCGCGTCGAGCGGTGCGAGAACTTCCGATGCGTAGATCGGCCGACCGTTGATCTGTCCAACAAGGGCATCGACGACGCGGCGGGAGCTCGTGAGCGGAGCCGCATGATCGCCGACGGGCGGGTCGCCGACCGTGGCAATCACATCGTCGAGCGGGACGGCTTGGGGGGGCGATTCAGCCTGAGGGGCAGGCTGCAATGCTAACCGCGGCGCTACCTTATCAGTCTCAGTGACGGAACCATCCTCGGGAGCAGGCTCGGCAAGCGCTTCGTCCGGGGAGGCAACGAAATCCTCCGGCGTGAGCGTGGCCGAAGGCTCACCTCTCGTCGATGTGCCCGGCGGCGCGGCGCAGCCGACAATCGCGCTGATGAGCAGCACGCACCAGCACGACAGCAGACGCGCGGCGGGCGAAGGCAAGCGACCGAACCGACTGCTCATGAGGAAGCCTCCAGACCGGCTGGAATTGTACGCGCGGGCGGGCGACGCCACAACGACGAGCCGTTACGCCTGACCGACGGCCTCGGCATCGCGGTCAGAGAGCAGGCCGCCGTCACCTCGCTGTTTCACCGTGCCATCACGTTTCCACGACCGCTCACAGCGCAGCTCGTCGCGCAGGTCATGTACGACGACATCCTCGCTCTTCGCATCGAAAGCCACACGGCTGATGCCGATCAGGTCCGCGAGATCAACTGGGTCGAACCGTTTCAGCACACCATCCGGATCGGGTAGCGTGACGCCTGTATCGAGCGGGTTTTCGATGCCGCCCTCGCTCGCGCGGTTGCGCTCCAGCGCGGCAAGTGCTCGCTCACGTGATTGCAGTACAGCCTCCCAACCGGCGTCGGCGGATGCCTCGATCGCGAGCAGGAACGTCTGAAGATGCACGCTCGTCTCGGCATCGCCCTGATCGACGTTCCACAGCGCGCGGTACGCTTCATCCGCCGTATGAGGCATGATCGGCGCAAGCAGCCTCGTCAGCCCGTCGGCAAGATCGAAAAGCACGGTCTGCGTCGCCCTGCGGCGCGGCGAGTCAACCCGGTCGCAGTACAGCCGATCCTTCGCCGCTGTGAGATAGCCCGCCGAGAGCGTGTCGTTGCAGAGGTTGTAGATCATCTGTGTCGCGCCTCGGAAGTCGTAGGCCTCGTATGCCTGCCGGATCGCGGCGCTGACATCGTTGAACTTGGACAGCACCCACGCCTCAAGGCTCGTCGGCGCGAAACCGCCCACATCGACGCGATGATCCGCTTGTGCGAAGTCGCTTAGGTTCGACAGCATGAATCGGAGCGTGTTGCGCACCTTCCGATACGCATCGCTCGCCACCTTGAAGAAGTCCAGGTCAGCCTTGATGTCATTCTCGTAGGCGAGCGACGCGACCCACCATCGGCAGACATCCGCGCCGAAGTGCTTGAGCAGCTCTTCGACATCCAGCGCATTGCCGCCGGACTTGCTCATCTTCAGCCCGTCCTTGTCAACGATGAAGCCGTGCGTCAGAACGGACTTGTAGGGCGACCGACCGGTGGACGCCAGGCCGGGCAGGAGCGAGAGCTGGAACCACCCGCGATGCTGATCCGACCCTTCGAGATACAGATCGACCGGATACCCGAGATCGCGCTCGCGCATGACCGCGTTCCATGATGTGCCCGACTCGAACCAGACGTCGAAGATGTCGTGACCCTTACGCAGCGAAGCGACATCCAGATCCGGGGGCGCTTCGGCATCATCCGCCGCCTTGTAATGCGCAAGAAGGTCCGATGGCGATGCTTGGAACCAGTACTCCGAACCGCGCTCGCGCACGACCTTCGCAACCGCATGCACGGATGCCCCGGTCATGAAGGTGGACCCGTCGGGCATGACGAAGGCGGGGATCGGCAAGCCCCACGAACGCTGCCTGCTCAGGCACCAGTCCGGCCGCGATTCGAGCATGCCTCGCATGCGGTTTCTGCCCCATTCGGGGATGAACTCGATGCTCGAAGCCGTCTCAGCGAGCGCCAGATCCCGCAGGTTCTTCCCCTCGCGCTTCGTCGGCCGATCCACGGTGATAAACCACTGCTCGGTCGCGCGGAAGATCACAGGCGTCTTGCTGCGCCAGTCGTGTGGATAGCTGTGCGTGAACATCTGATCGTGGAAAAGATGCCCGGTCTCGCGGAGCCGATCGACAACCATGCCGTTCGCTTTCCAAACGGAGACGCCGCGCAGCCAATCGGGGACGGTGTCGTCGTATGTACCGTCATCCTGAACGGGGCAGTAGATGGGCAGGTCACAGGACAGGCCGGTGAAGTAGTCCTCGGCGCCGTGTCCCGGCGCGGTGTGGACCAGACCCGTGCCATCCTCGAGCGTGACGTAATCAGCGGGGACGACGCGGTAGATGTCGCCTTCAACGGGCGCTGTCGGGCAAAGCGGATTGCGGTAGCGCAGCCCGACGAGCTTGTCACCCGTGACCCGTCCCTTGATCTTCGACGCATCAAGCCCGCCGAGTTTCAGGACGGACGCAGCCAGCTCTTCCGCGAGGATGACATCACCGGCCGGCGTGGCGACGAGCGCGTAGAACGCACGCTCATGCACAGCCACCGCCAGGTTCGCAGGCAGCGTCCAAGGCGTCGTCGTCCAGATCATGAAACGCGGACCGGTCGTCTCGCAACCGAACGCCTCGGCGACGGCCTGGGCATCCTCCGCCTCGTACATCACGTAGATGCTCGTGTCCTCGACATCCCGGTACTCAAGCTCCGCCTCCGCCAAAGCGGTCTCGTTCGCGATCGACCAGTGCACCGGCTTGAGCGCGCGGTAGACCAAGCCCTGGCCCAGCATGTCCGCGAACGCCTCCAGGACCGCGCCCTCGTAATCATGCGTCATCGTCAGGTAAGGGTGCTCGTAGTCCGCCAGCGTGAGCAGCCGTTGCATCTGCCCGCTCTGCAGTTTCACGTACTTGGCTGCATCCTTCTCACACGCACGCCGGACCGCCATGATGCGGTCGTCGTCAGCCAGGTTCTTGAGTATCTCCGCCTTGCCCGATGCGACCAGCTCGGTCATGACCTTGTGCTCGATCGGCAGGCCGTGGCAGTCCCAGCCGGGCACGAACGGACAGTCAAAGCCCGCCATCGTCTTGGATCGCACGACGAGGTCCTTGAGCACCTTGTTGAGCAGGTGCCCGAGGTGGATCGAACCGTTGGCGTAAGGCGGACCGTCGTGAAAGACGAACCTCGGCGACCCGCAGCGAGCCTCCTGGATGGCGTCGTACAGCTTCGCCCTGGCCCACCTTTTCTGGCTGGCAGGCTCGTTCTGGACGAGGTTCGCCTTCATCGGGAAGCTCGTCCTGGGCAGGTTCAGCGTCTTCTTGTAGTTGGGCTTGTCGGTCGCGGTCGTGTCTGTCGTGTCACTCATCGGGGCATCCAGTGAGCATGGGGTGGCGTTGTGGGGGTATCGTGGCGTCGGTCGTGGGGGTCGGGGGGGTCGTGGGGGTCGGGCGCGGTGAAAGCAACTGCCGACCGTCCAGCCGACCATCGTAGCGGCGAACTGCCCCGTCAAGGACTGGGCCGGCCTCAGGATGTGCGTGGAATGGCATCCCCAACCCGGTCAGCCCTCAAAGGGGCCGGGTAATTCGCATCAGTCGAGCTGGGACGCGCGGGTCAGGCATGATGCTCTTAGCATATCGGCACCCGCCGCCCGGTCAATGAGCAACGTGCCGGAAGACCTGCGAATGGAAGGGCAACGCCAAGACGCCGCACGCGAACCTCGCATCCACCGGATTCACAGAAACGACGACTTCGTCCAGGCCGGGGATCTTCTGCAAGGCCGACCCCGAGTACAGTACCCGCGTCGCCAGTGGCCTTGAACTGGACGTGACGGATGCGCAGCGCCTCGCTGTCATGTCGAAAGAAGAAAGGACCAAGGCTACCGCGTGAGGCGCACACGTGTGGTAGTCTGCTTCAGTCGAAAATGCTGGAACCGTCATCAGGAGGCCATCATGGATGCTCAGAAAAGCGTGGATCTGTTGAACACAGCAGTTGCAGACGAGTTGCAAGCCGTACATCAGTACATGTACTGGCATTTCCACCTGGATGACCAGGGCTTCGCGCCCCTTGCCGCACTCCTGAAGCGAATCGCCATCATGGAGATGATGCACGTGGAAGCGCTTGCGGAGAGGATTCTGTTTCTGAAGCGTGACGTCAACATGGTGCCGGCAGGAGGGGTCGAGAACATCACCGAACCGGAGTCGATACTCACCAAGGCAGCGGAGATGGAGCGTGGAGCCGTGGAGATGTACAACAAGTTCGCCTTGGAATGCAGTGCGAACGCCGATGCCGTCTCCAAGCAGGTATTCGAATCCCTGGTGAATGACGAAGAAGGTCATTTCGACGAGTTCGACAAGCAGCTCGACAACATCAAGAGATTCGGCCCAAGCTACCTGGCACTTCAGTCGTTCGGCACAGCACCAGCAGAGGGAGGCGCTCCGGCTTGACAGCCGGCTGACGACGACGGGCTTTGACCAGCAAAAGGGGTCAGGGTGGGAACTTACGAGCGAGGCTCGACGCGCGCGAGCGCTATGTCAACCGCCAACTTCACGTTGTGGTAGAGCAGCGCCAGGTTCGCATCCAACGCTCGGCCGTCGGTCAGCTTCGCGACCTGATCGAGCACATACGGCGTGAGCTGCGGGCCGGTGATACCCGCCTGCTGGGCAGCCGCTTCGGCCTGCTGAAGCGCCTGCTTGATCTCATCGGCATCGAGGCTCGCCTCTTCCGGGATCGGGTTGCAGAGCAGCACGCCCGTGGTTTGCTTGAGATCACCCCAATGGATGTCGAGGAACCGCGTCACCTGCTTCGGATCGTTCAGCCGGCGTGGCACGCGCAGCGACGGCGAGCCGACCGAGTAGAACCGCGGGAACAGATCGGTCCTGTAGCCGACGACGGGCACACCGAGCCGATCGAGGTGCTCGACGGTCGCGGGCAGATCGAGCAGCGCCTTCGCCCCGGCTGAGACGACACAGCAGGGCGTCGCGGCGAGCGCGTGCAGGTCGGCGGAGACATCGTGCCGGCGCGCGAAGTCGGGATGCACGCCGCCGATGCCTCCGGTCGCGAAGACGCGAAGCCCGACGATTCTGCACGCGGCGAGCGTGCCTGCAACGGTCGTGCCCCCGTTGGCACCCGTCACCGCAGCCCACGCCAGATCCCGCGCGCTGAGCTTCGCCGCATCATCATCGTTGGCAAGCCGATCGAGCTGCGCAGCGCCCAGCCCGACGTGCAGCACGCCGTCGAGTACGCCGACGACCGCAGGCTCCGCGCCGCTCTCACGGACAAGCGTGACCAGTTCGCGCACGACTTCCAGATTCATCGGCCGGGGCAGGCCGTGCGTCACAACCGCCGTCTCCAGCGCGACGATGGGCCGGTTCGTCGCCATCGCATGCGCCACCGCATCGCTGATCTGCACGTTCCGCGTCATGCCCACAGCATATCGCGCACGGCACACGTGATGCGGACTGGAGGTCATTCTTGTGCGCTGTTGCGTCCACGGGACGCGCGAAGAAGCGAAGCTCCATCCTGCGCATCACCAAGACAAATCGACCGTGGTCGATCTATGCGACCTGCTCGATGTCGGAGTAGTGCAGTTCGAGGTACCGTGCGACGTAGTCGACGATGCTCATCGCTTCCGGGATCTCGGGGTTGTTCGTCATGCCCATCGGTTCGAAGCGCATCCCCTTGAACCGCGCGACCGCCTCTTCGAGCGGCAGGCCGTACTGCAGCGCGATGCTGAACGCCCGGCAGAAGGCCTGGATCAACCCCGACAGCGTCGAGCCTTCCTTCGCCATCTTGATGAAGATCTCGCCGACCGAGCCGTTCTCATGCAGCCCGATCGTCAGATAGCCCTCGTGCCGCGTGATCGCGAACTTGTGCGTCACGGATCGACGTGTAGCGGGCAACGGACGACGCGTTTGCATTCGGCTCATGGTGGTGAGAACTTCCATGTCGGCTTATCGACGATCCATCACGAACCAGCTTAGCAAATCACAGGCGACCGGCGAATCCCCTACATGGGCGAACCTGCGAGCAGTTTTCCACATCCGATGGTGGACCCCGGCTCGGCTGCCCCACAGGCCTACCACGCCAGCTCCGCCCCCGCCCGGGCGAGCAGAGCCGCCACACCCGCTACGACACACAGCACGCCCAGCCGCCGCCGGCCGACACGTGATCGACCGCAGATGAGCCAGATGCCCGGCGCGATCACAAGCCCCACCGCCTCGAATGACGCCTGCCCCAGCCCGTTGAGCGGGAGCCAGACCCGTGCGTTGAACGTGAGTTCCCCAGCCAGACTGCTGAGCCATCCTTGATCGCCGTACGCCGCGAGGTCGATCCGCGAGACGGCCGAACGGAACGTCCACACGCCAAGCGACAGCCAGCACGCCAGCGCCGCCCAACATGCGACGACCGCACCCGCTGACGCAATGCCCAGGCGCCGACCGACCGCCGTGACGACCGCTGCGCCGCCCAGCGCGGCGATCAGCCACAGCACAGCAAGCTGGATCACACCCCCCGCCGTCGTCGCATCCGCGCCGATCGAACGACATCCGACGTATCCAAGACCAGCCGCCAGGATGCCGAGCGACAGCACCCCGAGAAGCAGCCTCCCGTCAAGCCCCGCAGTCTGGCTGGCATCGGCGAGCCGAAGTCCCGAGCGGGCAGCGGGCGGCAACCCATGCCAGATCAGAACCAAAGAGGCGGTCATCAGGCACTGCCCCTGCCAGATCTCAATGCGGTCGACAGCGGCGAAGAGCAGCATCATCAATCCAACGAATGCCCACAATACGGCGTGCCACGGGCGGATCGCCGGTTCCGCCACGCTTGTCCCTCGCCCGCAACACAAAAGCAGCCCGAGCGCGATCATGCCGCTGACGGTCGGCACACCCAGGCCGGGGAACGCGCGGACCGCCAGGGATGCATCCCCCATCTGCGTCGCCGCCGCCGCCATGCCCACGACCGGCATCGCCAGCACCAACGGCAGCCACGACTCGATCCACGCTCGCTGATTGTCCCTGTCGAGCTTGGTCAAGGCCGTCGCGATTCGCCGCCCGG
>JAGLTS010000103.1 GCA_023135165.1 Phycisphaerales bacterium
ACGATGGCGGTGGTGCCGCTGATCGCAACGGACCAGCCAAACCGGTCTTCGGCCGCACCGTCGCTCGGGAGCAGCTTGGCGACCTGTTGGCCCGTGATTGTGTCGAAGAGGTAGGCGGAGCCGGAGCCGTGACCGTTGTCGTCGTCATAGTGAGCCCCGACGATGGCAGTGGTGCCGCTGATCGCGACGGAGATGCCGAAGTAGTCGCCCAACGCACCGTCACTTGGCAGGAGCTTGGCGACCTGTTGTCCCGTGGTCGTGTCGAAGAGGTACGCCGAGCCGGGTTTGTTGCCGTTGTCGTCGTCACCGTAGGCCCCGACGATGGCAGTCGTGCCGCTGATCGCGACGGAGTAGCCGAAGTAGTCGTCCGCCGCGCCGTCGCTGGGGAGGAGCTTGGCGATCTGCTGGCCCGTCCTGGTGTCGAAGAGGTACGCCGAACCGGAGTCGGAGCCGTTGTCGTTGTCGTAGTAGGCCCCAACGATTGCGGTCGTGCCGCTGATCGCCACGGACCAGCCGAAACTGTCGCCCACAGTGCCGTCGCTGGCGAGGAGCTTGGCGATCTGCTGGCCGGTGGTGGTGTCGAAGAGGTACGCTGAGCCGGAGTCGTAACCGTTGTCATCGTCCCGGTAGGCCCCGACGATGGCGGTGGTACCGCTGATCGCCACGGAGAGGCCGAACCAGTCGTCCTCCTCGCCGTCGCTGGGGAGAAGCTTGGCGATCTGCTGGCCTGTGGTCGTATCGAAGAGGTAGGCGGAGCCGGAGTCGGTGCCATTGTCGTCGTCATGGCACGCTCCGACGATTGCGGTCGTGCCGCTGATCGCCACGGAGACGCCGAACCGGTCATCCGCCACACCGTCGCTCGGCAGGAGCTTGAAGAGCTGCTCGCCGAAGTCGGCGTGAGCCGGTGCGGCGTTCAGGACTGATGCAGCCGCGGCAAGAAGCAGTATGACGTATCGCATGTTCGTCTCCTCAGTTCGAGCCGACAGTCACCAGATGGTCCTGCCGATGCTTGGGTCATCGCCCGGCATGCGCCGCACCACGCCCCAGGCCGGCCGGCGGGTGCCCAGAGTCCTCCCAGTCGCTTGTAAAAGGATCGCGCGCATCCGCCCCCGCGTCAAGCAAAAACGGCCCATTTCGCGCGGTACATCCCTGATTCGGTGGTGGCGACGCGATGACCGGCTCGGCGAACACGGCTCGTCGGAGAGCCGAGAGAGACACCACCTGTTTGAAGCACGCACTGCACTGCAGAATGGTCCGATCTCGCATCGCTGACGCCCCCCAAACTGCTCCGGAGGTGTTAGCCCATGTCAGGACAAGACACCCTCTCACCCCTTTCCGGTTCAGTCTCCACCCTATTGCTCCGATGCCCCTTGAACGGGGGGTTCGGAGTGCGGAACATGAATGGACACGGCCAGGAAGTCGACCCTCTCCATGACACCAGACGTACCCATCACCGTAAGCGGCTTCGCCGGCAAGTCACCGTGAGTTGGCTCACCGACAAGCACGCCACACCGCCCACTACCGTCGCCACAACCGACATCAGCCAGGGCGGCATCGGCTTCCTCTCCAGAAAGCTCATTCATCTCGGAACGATCGGCATCATGCTCCTCACCTCCGCCGACAACAAGGCGATCATGCGAGCCATCAAGGTCGTCCGTTGCGACTACGAAGACAATATGATGCACCGAATCGGAGCACAGTGGGACACGGCCCCACCGTGCATCCCCCTGACGGTCAAGATGACCGCCGACGGCCCCACGCTCGTCCCGTTGCGCTGATCGCCGCTGCCCCTACGCCGCCGCAATCTGACGCATCGCCTCGCATGCACGCTCGATGTCCGCATCCGTGTTGAACGGCCCGACGCTGAATCGCACCGTCCCGTTCGGCGACGTGCCCAGACGATCGTGCAGGTGAGGCGCGCATTGCAACCCTGCGCGCACCGCGATGTTGAACCGCTCATCCAGAATCGCCGCCACATCGCCCGGCTCCTGACCGGCCAAGGCCACGCTCACGATCCCAACCCGCTGCTCCACTGGCGGGCCGAACAGCGTGATCCCGCGAATCTCAGACAGACCCGCGATCAACTTCGCCGTCAGCCGACGTTCATGCGCTAGAATCGCAGCCGGCGTCCTCTCCATCACATACTCAACGCCTGCCCCCAACCCAACCAGCCCGACCGTGTTCGGCGTCCCAGGCTCGAAATACGTCGGCAAACCGCGCGGCATCCCAGGACTCGCCGAATCCGCGCCGCTCCCGCCCACACGCGTCGCCAGCATGTTCGGCATCTCGTCATCCACCTGATACGCCCTCGGCCCGACGTACAACCCCCCGCTCCCCGTCGGCCCGAGCAACGCCTTGTGGCCGGGAAACGCCAGCAAGTCAATGTGGTCACGCTGCACGTCAATGTCCACAAGCCCGATCCCCGGTGCTGCATCCGCCAAGAACAGCGCATCGCTCTTCTCACGCACCAGCCGACCGATTTCCGCGATCGGCTGCACCCCACCCAGAATGCTGCTCGCCACGGTCACCGCGACCAGCTTCGTCCCAGCCTCAAACGCGCCAGCGATGTCATCCGGGTCGACGATCCCTTCGCTGGAACAGCCCACTTTCGTGAACGTGATCTTCCCTTCATTTCGCGCAAGGACAAGAGGCCGAAGCACCGAGTTGTGCTCAAGCACCGTCGTCACGACATGTGGCGTCTCACCGCGTGCATTCGCCGCCGCGATGACGCCGCTGATCGCGATATTCAGCGCATCGGTTGTGTTCGTCGCCGAGATGACCCGGTCCTGGTCCTCCGCATGGATCAGCTTGGTCAGCAGTCGCCGCGTATGCACGACATGTTGTTCCGACGCCACCGCCAGTCGATGCGCCCCTCTGCCCGGATTCGCCGCACTGGTTTCGATGAACTCCTTGATCGCCCGCCCCACGCCCGGCGCCTTGGGGAAGCTCGTCGCCGCGTTATCCAGATAAGCCGTCGTCGTCTTTGCGTTGGTACACATACCCCCATCCTACAGCCTCGCGCATCTGCACACCCCCCCAAGGCTGCGGGAGCCGATCACCCACCGCCCATTCGATGTACCAGCCTCACGCACACAATCGCACCAACACCGCCCCGTGACAGCACCCCAACAGTTCACGGGCCAAAAGCAAACCAACCCCTCAACGGACCGAGGATGACTCGCCCAGCAGCCCCTCGCTTCAAGTGCGGCCCATCGTGGATGTCATGGCTGTGGAGTCAGTTCGCGGCCAAGGACGCGAAGCCAAAGGTCAAGGTGCTTGACACCCTCCAGACCAGCAACTCGCTTGAGGTCGTGGTAGCCTCGGCTTACCGATTCCACCAGTTGTTGTTCGTCAAATCCCGATGCTGCCACATACTCTCGCTTCTTCCGTTGCAGATAATGTCGCAGACACCGGTTCCGAGCGTCGCTTGTTGGGAAATCGATCCGAACGAGCCCATGCCGCCGACGCATTGTTTTCGCATTCGAGTCACCGAATCGCCGGAAGTTGGCTGCATCTCCATCCAAGGTGCCCTTGCACATCTCGCAATCGCAGACGTTCTTGTGGAAAGCTGTGGACGATGTTAGCCACTCCATCTCTTTAAACATTCGGGCCGCATCCCGGTATCGGATTCTGGCATGCAGTTGCGGGATATAGTACCGAGCGATAGGGATCCCCCCTCCAACGGGAACTACGCTGCGGTATTCTCCAAACTCTGGACCATGCGTCACGCCGGAGAAAGCGTGGTTTCCCAGCTCACTGCCCGCCATGATTGAGAAGAAGCCACCATGTAGATTGATGACCTCAACGCCATCAGCACCCCGAAGACGCTTCGCTAGATCAACAAGCGCCCGGAGCTCGTTTCCGCTCGCCGTCTGCTCATCTAAGTCGTCCACCCATACAAGGAAGCCATCCACACTTGAGGCAGTGTAGGCATCGATGATCCGCGTCCGTAGAGCACCATCCTCAAGAACTCCCTGATCGATTACAACCGATGCGAACAGTTTCTGTCCACTGCCACAAGCATTGCGCGCATGCTCTATACACCTGGTGTTAACTTCTAACCATGCATCAATCGTAGTTTCAGAGATAAAGAAGTACGGAGCCACCACCGCGTAGGGCGGCTTCTGTCGCTCGTCTTCGTCGAAGTACTTCGACGCATCAGTCTCGTCCATATAAGAAGCGAGGTGATCTGTCTGAAATGTGACGCAGCGTTCAGCGAACTCGGCGACCAGACCATTGTCGTGAAGATCATCGGGGAGTAGCGGGTGATCGCCAACGACCGACTCCACCGGCTCACCGTACGCCACGGCCAAGCTCTGAACGGAGGATTTGGTTTCACCCTTAGGATTGGTTACCGACCTTGGATCGTGCTGGAAGGCGTGCGTCAATGGATCGATTATGTATGTGGCATCAGCGGTCTTCTCGTGAAGAAACGCTGCCAATCCGGCGGGAGCATGTGTTGCCATGTTGGCGTTGATCACAACACCTTTATACGTATTCTTGCTCGGGTAGGTGAACACGTCCTGCTGGGCAAATGTGCCAAACATCATCCAGTGGTCAAGACTCATACTCGATGACCCTCATTGTCCGAGACAGGCGCGTTCGCTCGGGATGCCAGATGGATATGTTCCGTCTAGGACGGATCACCCATTTGCAGGTGCTGTCACCGGGTGGACAGTGCATAAGTCCGTAGCCGGCATCGCGTACAGCCTGCTGAAGCTCATCAGAGACACCCACCGTGCCGACGGCCACGCAGATGAAATCCGCTACAAGTTCGTGGGCACGGCACTGCCGAAGAGCTGTCTTCCAATCCTTCGTCTTTGCCTCAATCGCGGTGAGCCAGCGACTCCGAGTAGCCACGATGTCTGCACTCTGACCCATGTTCGGCACTTCAGTCCGAATACGGTATCCCTCTTCGATAAGCGTTATAGCGACGGCGCGCACGATCTCGCATTCATGCCGTCCCGGCGAGACTGTTTGGCTAAGCGATGTCCTCATACTGCTCCAATTGTCGGGCAGAGGCATAGTTGACGACGATGCACAGAATCTGGATTACAACGATGCAGATCGTGGCGACGATGACGGACCAACGAGTCGGGGGTGAAACGAACCCGATCAACATGCCTGCAACGCCGAGTATCATGGTTCCCAGCAAGGCATGAAAGCACCATCGGATGGTGAGCCGGAGGAGTTCGAGTCGATATAGCATCCGATGAAGTCTGAATACGGCTACAGAATAGTCGTCGACTAAATCAGGCTCATTTCGCCCGTCACCGCGAAGGAGTGAGTCGCGATTGATGTTCCGTGCATGTTTAAGCAGTGTGGAAAGCCGGACTGCGGTTTCTTCCAGCAGTCGAGTCTCGATGCGAGTTGCACGATCGCGAAACTCCTTGATCGGTTCAATAAACAGCCGCATGGCCGCTGCGGCACCGCCAAGCAACAATGGCACCAGCCCCGCAAAGGCGGCCCAGATTGGCAGGTCATCGCCCACTGTTCAGCACCTGATCCTTGATCTCCGACCTTTCTATCTGATCCGGATACCGTTCGTAAACATACTTCAAGATGGAGCGGAGCGGTGCCTGCAGCATCCGCTTCTTGAACGTGCAGAGCGTTTTCCTCTGGTTGGCGGTCAGTTGTTCATACAGCGCTGCCGTAAAGCGGAGACCGCGGTCCGTTAGGCAATATTCATGCTCCACGTAGTCCACAATCGCGCTCTCGTCATCAGCACCCGACGAACCAGAGAGCCACAACTCCCATTCTCCAAGGGACTGCGGTAGCGTATCTTCGTCGGACTCGTCTGCTTGAATGAAGTCCCGAAGGATGAAGAAGTTGAGGTCGTCGTACACCTGCCTGGAAAACGGACCAAACCACCACGGAAAAAACTGGTAGAAATTCTGCGAGTCTATCTTCGTGCCCTTGCGGAACTGCGGGAGCACTTCCTCCCTAAACAAAAAGAGCATCTTCACAAGGCGGGTGCTGCCCACAACCGGCTCGTTTGGTTGATTGCACACGCCCGGCGAATACAGGAGCAAGAGCAGGATGTCTCGTCGATTGTCGATTCGCCGTCGTTGAGACATAGCCTCCTCCAGTGGTCCCAATTATAGCCCATGCGTCGAGTGTCTGCCGACCGCGTAAGAGGCGACACTCGCGGATTCTGTCTGCGACGTGCAATCTGCGGAAAGGCCCGCGAATCAAGAAAGTGAGGGCAAGGGCCGATCCCTCAGCATGCGACGCTTGCGGTCCCCCATTCCTGGATCACAAGACATCCACCTGAGCATGCACGTGCTCGGCCATCGGTGATGTTGCCGCGCCGAGGCTGGACCGTCGCACCGAACTGAAAGACGCCAATCGTGCGCGCCGTCACGATCATCCCTCATCAACGGATAAATCTGTCGCGAGAGATGCGCGGTAGCGCTGCCTCCCGCGCACGGAATCAGACACCGATGATCGTGCGCGCCGATGAGGGCTTCCCTGACCGGTCCAGCCGTGCGCACGATGCACACGCGACGACAATCGCTATGAATCCGAAGAATTAATGACGGGCAAAACCGCCCCTGCGAGCACCTGTCTGCCGCAACCACAAGACCATCCCAGCGCGCTGGATCGCAGTCACCCTGCCAGCGATGGGCTTCCAAAACCGACTCAAAACGCTCGAAAACGGTCCAAAACAGCTCGAAATCGCATCAAATCAGCTCAAAACGCGTCAAAACCGCCCAAAACCATACCACGACAACTTGTGTTTGAGTGATCCGTGCGCACCGCACCCCGACCGACACACCCCCTGTTCCGGGGTTGTCGCTTGGAAATCAAACGAATGTCAATCGAGGCTGCTCAGCTTGTTGCTTGCGCCCACTTCATCAGGACCTTGGCGACCTCGGGACGAGTGAATTCTCCGGGTGGGATTTCGCCTGCTGCGAGCATCTCGCGGACCTTCGTGCCTGACAGGAAGACGATGTCCTTGTTGTCCCAGCCGAAGCTCTTGCGTGTGACCATGCCGCCGAACGACTTGCTGAAGCCGGCGTGCTCGAACATGAGCGGCGTGATGCCGAGGCTCTGCAGGTCGATGTCGTCGAAGATCTTCTGAGCGTCGTACGTGCCGTAGTAGTTGCCGACGCCTGCGTGGTCTCTGCCGACGATGAAGTGCGAGCAGCCGTAGTTCTTCCGCATGATGGCGTGGTGGATCGCCTCGCGCGGGCCGGCGTATCGCATCGCTGCGGGAAGCACGGAAACCATTGTCGTTTCATGGTTAAAGTACTTCTCGACGAGGACCGCAATCGAGTCCATACGGATGTCGGCTGGGATGTCGCCCGCCTTCGTCTCGCCGACGAGCGGGTGGATCAGCAGGCCGTCGCAGATCTCCTGGGCACACTTGCAGATGTACTCGTGGGCTCGGTGAATCGGGTTGCGGGTCTGGAAGGCGACGGCGGTATGCCAGCCTCGCTCGGCGAACGCCGCTCGTGTCTGCGCAGGCCTCAGTCTCAAGTCCATAAAGGCTTCCGGCCCGTCGGGGTCCACGCAAAGCGTCACCACATCGACCGAGCCGGCGATGCAGGTATCGCCTTCCTGCATGACCTTCGCAGCGCCCGGATGGGCGTCATCTTCGGTCCGGAAGACGGTCGGGATCTCGAGCTTCTTGTCGTGGGGATAGACCTCTTCGACATGAATGACGCCCTGCAGCACGCCGTTGGGTGCGTATAAAGCACAGCGGTCACCGACTTTAGGCGCGTTTGCGGAATCCACCGCCAGCAGGATCGGGATGGCCCAGACGGTGCCGTCGGCAAGCGTCATGTCCTTGCAGACAGCCTGGAAGTCAGCCTGTCCCATGAAGCCTTCAAGCGGGCTGTAGCCGCCGTTGGCGATGAGTTCGAGGTCGCAGGACTGCTTGGGTGTCATGTCGATCCGCGTCAGGCCAGCGGCTTCGGACGTGAGGGCGTCGAGCTTGGCGCCGGTGACGAGACGGTTGACGAGTTCGCCGCCGTGCGGCTGGATCAGGCCGTGCATTCTGCTATCTCCAGTATTATCAGTGTGTTACAGTTGCAGCCATGGTCGGGCTACGCGGCGAGTATAGCGACCGGCGTCAACTGCGTCAGATTTGCGGGGGCGTGCTCGCTCGGTCCCGCTCGCGGATGATCCGCGCGGGGTTGCCGCCGTAGATCTGGTTGGGCTGCAAGTCCTTGAACGCCGCAGCCCTGGCGCCGAGGATCGCGCCATCGCCGATCGTAACATCAGGCCCGACAAATGCTTCCGTAGCAATCCAGACGTCGTTGCCGACTGTGATGGGAGGCCGAAGCAGCGGCATGTCAGCCTTGGTGTGATCGTGCGACCCGGCACAGAGGTGGGCGTACTGGCTGATCGACACGCGCTCGCCCAGCGTGATCGGGCCGAGCGCGTAAATCACTGTGAAATCACCGGTTGAGCAATGCCTGCCGGCGGTGAAGTTCCACGGGCATTCGAATCGTGTGGTTCGCCGGAATCGGCACGTCGGGTGCACATTCGCCTTGAAGAGCCGAAGCAGGCCGACCCTGTAGCGGTACCACGTCGGATAGGAGCAGCGAAAGAGCGTTGCCTGGACGAACGCCCAGAGCATCCGCGCGACCTTTTCCTTTGTGGAATACGGACTTACGTGCCGATCCGCAGCGGTCGGCGAGGGGGGCTGCACAACTTGTCCATCCGGGTTGCTCATGGGTTGCATGCGTACTGCGTTGCCCGAGTATCTTCGGTTCGCCTTCCCATCATCGGCATTTCCGCCACGCGAGCCAGCACACCTTCACAGCAACGATCCGGGCGATGCGTCGAGCGATTCAGCAGTTCGTTTGATTTCCAAGCAAAAACCCCGGAACAGGGGGTGTGCCGATCGGGATGCGGTGCGCACGGATCACTCAAACACAAGTTGTCGTGGTATGGTTTTGGGCGGTTTTGACGCGTTTTGGGTCGATTTGGTGCGATTTCGAGCGGTTTTGGACCGTTTTCGAGCGTTTTGAGTCGGTTTTGGAAGCCCATCGCCGGCAGGGTGACTGCGATCCGGCGCGCTGGAATGGTCTTGTGGTTGCAGCAGACAAGCCCTCATCGGCGCGCACGATTGGCGCCTTACCGTTCGGCGCGGCGGTCCGGCTTCGGCGAGCACGTGTGCGCTCAGATGGATGTCTTGTGGTGTCGAGGCGGTGTGTCTAATCTCCGAGATGAGATATGAAACGTGGACTCGCCATTTTCTGGCGTTGGGTTGACCTTGTCGGGTACGGCGTGATTGCCGCGTGCTTGTGGGTCGTGATTGCCGCAGCGCTCCCTACGCTGCTCGGCGCGGTATCGGGCTTCCTGGCTTCATTCTCACCATCGGTCCTTGTCTGCATCATCTGCTTCCCCGTCGTGGCGCTCAGCGTGGCGCTCGGCCGGGGACGATGGCGCGGGTTCTTCGGATTCCGTCACCTCCTCACATATCCGCCGCTTTGGGTCGCGGTCGTTGCGTCGATCGCGGCGCATTGGCTGCTTGTCGCCATGTCGGGCAGCCCGGCAGCACCGCTGACCTCTGCCTTGGTTTTGGCGGCGCTGGCCGTGCTGGCGTGTCTGATTGCGGTGGCGGTGTGTCTCACTGTGCTCGATGCATATGGTTGGAGAATCCGCCGACCGGTTGGCCGTGGAGATTCCGCTTCAGAAAAGCCCGCCGGTCGTCAGA
Source organism: Phycisphaerales bacterium (assembly GCA_023135165.1). Lineage (GTDB taxonomy): Bacteria > Planctomycetota > Phycisphaerae > Phycisphaerales > JAGLTS01 > JAGLTS01. Next base: position 9,671 of record JAGLTS010000103.1, read on the forward strand.
GCGGTCCTGTGGATTTCAACCAGTTGACCGAATGGCTCCGCGATGATCGTGAGGTCGAACATCCCGACGATGACCGCTTTGAACACAAGGAGGTGGCCCGGCGCATCGCCGACCGCCTGAAGCTGTCCGAGGATGAAGCCCCGACGGTCGCCGTGGTCGGCCCGCTCGGCTCGGGTAAGTCCACGATCAAGTGCTTCGTCAAGCACTATCTTCGTGAGAATGAGAAGCGGCGAGTTGAGATCGTCGACATCAGTCTGTGGCCGTTCGACACGCCCGAGGCGGCTGTTGCTGGGATTCTCCGCGCGCTTGTGCAGGCGCTCTCCAAGCATGTGAATGTGCTCTCGATTGCGGGGCTCTCCGATGAGTACATCAGCACGATCGAGCACGTCGGCGGCAGGTGGGGCGCAGCGGCTCGGCTCCTGCGGAGTGACGGGCGGCCGGAGGCGGTCGCGGAACGTCTCTCTCGAGTTGCCGCGATGATCGACATCCGGTTCATTCTGTGGATCGAAGACCTTGAGCGTTTCGCAGGTCTCCACGGGTCAGGTGGAGGGGCGCGCCTCTCAGGCGAGCAGGCAGCACTGCGTGATGCTGAACGACTCGGGGCCATTCGCGCTCTGCTTTTCCAACTCGATCGATGCGATTCGGTTTCCGTCGTCGTCTCAGACAGCTCGCTCCACACGCGCTTCGATGTGGGCAAGATCGCGCGCTTTGTCGAACGGCTGCCTCGCACGAAACCGACCGAGGTCTGGCGGCAGATAGCGATTCTGCGAACGGAGTGCCTGAACGGGTATCCAAGGACGATTATCGATCCTGTTGGACCCAAGGTCCGGGGGGAGTTGGTGCCGCCTGAAGGTCCGGATGCATTCGCAATGCGGTTGCGCCTCCACATGCCAACGGAATCTGGGTCGAACATCCAGCAGGCTGTCGTCTTGCTCCTGGAGACGCCGCGCGCGCTGAAGTCGTCGCTGCGTGTCGTGCTGGAGACGTGGAAGCAGCTTGCTGGGGAGATCGACTTCGACGATGTGCTGGTTGCGTCAGTACTGCGCGAGGCCCGACCGGACGTCTTTGCGCTGATCGATGAGAACATTGAGGTGTTCAGGGACGAGGGTTGGAAACCGCTGGCCTCGCGCACAGACAAGACCGACCCGAATCACGTTCAACATGAGTTGGACTCGCTCGTGGAGTCGGAGCCAAGCGAGCGCCTCCGTGCGGCAGTTCACGCTGTCATCGCGTTCCTGTTCCCTGCGATATCCGGTACGTCACGGAACGCTCGGGCGGAGGAGCGCCCGCAGGGGGTACGGCGTTCGGACTACTGGGAACGCTACATGGCGACGCCGGGTGTCAGCGACAACGAGAGCGATCAAGCTGCATTGCGGGCGATCGAAGCATGGCAGGCTGGCGAGGACAATGATCTCGTGGCTCGCGTTCTGGACAACTCGCGAGCGGGCAGGATTGAGGCGTTCTCCAGGCAGCTTGGACGGCAGAACATGTGCCGACTTCTGAAGGAGGTTGCACACGCCGTCCGCCATCAGCCGGATGTGACCTGGAACGCGGAGCATTATGCGCCGGGCATCAGCAACATATGGGGGATATGTCAGCGGCGCCCACCGCCCGAGGATGTCTTGCTGGCGACTCTGCTTGAGCTGACGCGGGAGCTTGTGCCGATTCATCTGCCGCTTGCATGGAACATCAACTGGCTTTTCGCCGGTGACAGGCAGAACAACGATGCCCCGGAGTTGCTGAATAATGAGGAGATGCGAGTCACCGCTTGGCGCGAGGTTGTGTCCGTGTTAAAGGCGAGTTTCTCGCCGGACGGCGAGGATAACCTGTTCGCCGCGCTGCGAGACGGGTATCCGCTCGTTCTGTACTACGTTGCTTGGGGGCCGAAACAGGTCCACTCGGGTCGGCGTGAAGGCGAGCCGTTTGAGGGATGGGCTGCATTCTCAGACGTGCTGCTTTCGCTTGCTAAGAAGCACCCCAATGTGGGGGTTCCGGTCATCGCTGCGTTCATCACGAGGGGGGGTACACGTTCGAGCATGGGTGGAACGAGGAGGATGGCACGCCTGCTCCCAAGCATCGCACGACCGCAGAGATCGATGAGAAAGCGGCAGGTCGGCTATTCGACAAGGAGCGATTGGTGAGGGTTCTGTGCAACTCGCCACCCCTTGCGGATTTGGAGGATGGCCTCGCTGTGCATATGGATGCCGCTGTTGAGTGGGCGCATGCGGAGCGACTACGGTTTCGCCGGGCAGTCGGACGTCGTGGAAGAACAAGGCGAAAGCTGACCCGTTCGCTGGGACGATGCGCGTTGCGGGTTCCCAAATCAATTCGTCTTGATCCATACTGCACGAGCCGGCTCGTGCGCGGGAGGTGCGGGGCAGCGAGGTACAGACGGTTCCGTGAGCGCCGGTCCAGGAAAGGGTAATCGGTTCCCGCGGGAACGGGTTCCCGCGGCTTTGGGGGGGGGTGGGGAATCAGCCGCCTGCTTCCGTCTCCTCACGGTAGTCCGCTACCTTGCGCTCAAGCTGTTGGAACGCCTCGGTGCTGCGCAGGCGGGTCTCCAGCTCCTTGTGCTTCTTGATCTCCTCGAGATAGCGCTCGCGCACGATGTTGCGGTCCAGGACCATCCGGATGAAGACGCGGTAGTAGTCCTTGTCGGTGAGGTGCGTTTCCTTCTTGTCGACGTACGTGCCTTCCAGGATCGTGTGCGTCACACTCTCGACAACGACCTGGCTCGTCTGGAGCAGCTCCAGGTCGCCCGCCACGTTGATCTGCTCATCGAAGTCCCGCTGCAGCGTGCTGACCATGATGCTCAGGTGCTGTGCGAGGTCCGCGCGGGCCTGGTTTTCAGCCATGTTCTCCGCCATCTGCCGATCGGGTGAGACGCGCGTCGCGGTGACGTAGATCGCATCCTCCGTCCCAGGGAGATCGCTGTACCACTCAGGCTCGGCGGGCACTCTTACGACCGGTTCCGCCGCCTCGTGCCGTGCACCGGAGGCAACATCGCTGGCGCTCTTGTTGTCCGCACAGCCGGTCAGGAGAAGAACGGATGTGAAACCAAGGATGGCAGCGGTTCTCGTTGCCTTCCGGATCGTCCGTCCCATCGTCGCGTCGTGAACGTGTGTGTTTGTCATCTGGTGCGCCTCCAGCGTTGTTCGCTCATGTGTCTGGTCGTTTCCGATCCGCCCGATTCGACGCCGAATCGGCGTGGCTGTCGCCGGGATAGACCCTGTCGCGGCAGCCCTATTCCTGGGAAATCGTACACCGAAGGCGAATCCGATGCTCTGGGATGTGTCCGTTATCGCAACGCACCGGTATTGTGTCCCTGGAGAGACGCCCAGCGCCGATGGCAAGGGGACTGCTTGTGCACGCACTGATCCGTGCCCTGAACACGACGACGCACTCGACACGGGCGGGCACTCATCGCGCGCGTGTTCGCCTGTTGTTTG
>JAGLTS010000104.1 GCA_023135165.1 Phycisphaerales bacterium
TCCGCCGCCGGAGCCGGGTTCAGTCGGGTCGCGATAGTCGCCGTAGGTCCAGTTCGCACTGCCCGTGTCGGGCATGCCCAGTCCGCCGTAGCTTCCGCCGGACTGGCCCGTCGCCGCGCCTTCGGTACTGTTGCCCGCTGTCCTGCCGACGAGGTAGCCCCGGTTGGTCACGTTGATCTGCGATGTGCCGTCGATGATGAGCGCCCCGGTCAGACCCACTTGCAGCGCATACGAGTCGGCCGGGGTGGCATAGGAGTGCGTGACGGTCGCGCCGCCGAGGATGACCAGATCAGCGAAATCGTGCTCGCCGTCGATCGTCGCGGTGCCGCCGTGGATGAACATGCTCTTGCCATCGTGGGTGACATCGCCGCCCGCGATGGCGAAGTCGGCTGAGAAGAGCTCAGCGGTGTGAACATCCTCGCCCGCCTCACCGCCCGTGCCGTCGCGGTCCTGATCGAGCGCATCACCGCCGGTGCTCGCAATCGTCGGCCCGATCCCGACGATGAGCGTCGTCGTGTCCGTCAGCCCGGTCATGTCCAGGCTGTACTGCGTGCCCGCCAGGCGCGTGAGGGCGTGCGGTGTGATCGCGCCGCCTGAGCCGGTCACCTGGATGTCGTCGAGCATGAACGTCGCCTGATCGACATCATCGCTGAACGTGATCTCGAGCGTGTCGAACGGCACCGCGTCACCGCCGGTCGGGATGACGCTGGTGATGAAGAAGTCGCTCGCCAGCATTCGCCGATCTTCGAGCCGTTCCATGAATGGCAGTGTGTTGTTAGCGGAACGCCTGCCCTTGCCGCATCGGGATGTTCGCCGGATTGACCGCCTCATGACCGAGCCCTCCCAGGCTGTGGTGCCGTGCGCCGCATGGAGTCAAGTCGGGCGCACCGACACCGGTTCGCACACCCTTAAGCGGACGCAGTACTCCCACGCTCCACAAGGAATCAAAGGAATGCAATCTAAAAAGGGCGATTCCTGAGCATCACCGAAGTGCCTGTCGCGTCAGACGACGTATGGATGTCACGCGATATGAACGACGCATCGGCGGTGCTGCGGCAATCTGCGATGTTCCCAGAGGTAGATGCCCTGCCATGTACCCAGCGCGAGCTTGCCGCCCATGATTGGGACTGAGAGCGACGTCGCAGTGAGGGCTGCCTTGATGTGCGAGGGCATGTCATCCGGACCTTCCGCGGTGTGCGTGAAGTGCGGATCATGTTCGGGGACGAGGCGACTCAGCCAAGTCTGCAGGTCGTGCCTGGCGGATGGATCAGCGTTCTCCTGAATGGTCAGGCTCGCGGATGTGTGCTGGATCAGGATGGTTGCCAGGCCGTCGGCAACGCCCGCCTCGCGCACAGCCTGCTCGACGCGGTCGGTGATCTCATGTAAGCCCTGGCCGGGCGTCTGGATGGTGATTCTCGTGACGGGCATGGCGTTCACCTCGTGGTTGATTCGGCATGCGTACGTCGATCCGGCTCTCCTGCCGCGGCATACGCATGCGCTACAGGCACTCTTCACACAACAACCGGTACTCCTCGGGGCGACGATCACGCAACAGGTGGTTGCGCGGCGTCACCATCTTGTCGCGGGCATCGGCGAGATCCACATCCACGAGACACACCTCGTCTGTCGCGCCCCGCGCGTGACACAACACTCGGCCCCTCGGATCGGCGACGATCGACAGGCCGGTGAACGTCAGGTCACCTTCCGTTCCCGTGCGGTTGGCGGTGATGGCGAAGATGCCGTTGCACAGCGCGTGCGTCGGGACGGCTGACTGGCACAGGCCGGGCAATACAAGATTCGACGGGTGACAGATGATGTCCGCGCCCTGCAATGTGAGCGCTCGCCACGTCTCGGGAAAGACCCAGTCAAAGCAGATGAGCATACCGATCTTCACGCCGAGTTTCGGCAGGTCGAAGACGGGCAGGCCGACGTCGCCGGGCGTGAAGAAGTCTGGTTCGTTCACAAAAAGGTGCATCTTGCGGTACGTCCCCAGCACACCCCCCGGCCCGACGAGCACGGATGTGTTGTACAGCCGATCGCCATCGCGTTCGTTGATTCCAGCGACGATGTGAAGCGTGCTCGAGGCGCACAGATCGCACAGGTATCGCACGAATGGGCCGTCCTCAACCGTTTCGGATGTCTCCCACGCCTGATCGTTGGATGTGAAGTTGTACCCCGAGTTACACAGTTCCGGGAGGACGACAAGGTCGGCGCCGGCGAACTGTGGCGCGAGTCTGTCAATGGTGCCGATGGTCGCATCGCGATCACCGAGGACCGGAGCGAACTGCGCAAAACCGATTCGCATGGTGGAACCTTTGTGATTATTCGCCGAGCAGCGCCGTCATGTCCTCTTCAATGGCATCGGCCCATCGCCGATAGCCCTGTTCGGACAGGTGCAGGAAGTCGGGCATGATGTCCGGTGAGATCGATCCGTCGTCGTTCATGAAGACATCGCCGATGTCGCAGAAGAAGATCATACGTTCATCCGCGAGGTTCGAGAAGATCTCGCTTGCGGCGATGTTGTTGTCTCGGAGGGCATTGTTCTCGGGTTGCGTGCCGCGCGGGAAGATCGCAAGGAGCAGGATCTTGCTTTCGGGAAGCTTGATGCGCAAGCGCTGCACGATCGCGGTGACGCCGTCTGCAATCTCTTGCGCCGTGTTGTCGCGCGCGTTGTTGGTGCCGATCATGATGACGACGAGTTTCGGGCAGAGGCCGTCGAAGTTGCCATGGTCGATGCGCCAGAGAATGTGCTGCGTGCGGTCGCCGCCAATGCCGAAGTTGGCAGCATTGCGGGGCGCGTAGACATCTTGCCAGACGTGCTTGCCCGCGTTTTCCCAACTGTGGGTGATGGAGTCGCCGAGAAAGACGAGGTCGATCTCGCCCGCAGCGGCGAGCGCGTTGAAACTGTTGTGCCGATCAGCCCACCATTGGAGTTGCATGCGTGATGCGGGCGCCGTGGCGGAGTGCTCCGGAATTACGATGTCTTCGACGCGCTGCTTGGTTCGGCAACCGGTGGTGACAAGCAGCAGCGCGGTCAGGCAGAGCAGGAAACGGGTTCGCATATGCAACATGGTCGGGTTCATCCTTGGTCGCGGTGTTCTGCGGTTGACTATCGGTTGTCGTCGGCCCACAAGCCTACAGCGGCTCGGCGGGCTTGAAGCTCAAGCTGATCGAAGCGTTCGAGGAACCGGTGCGGCCAGCGCGGATCCTGTCGGGCCAGACCGGCTTTGAGCAGTTCCTCGGCTGCGGAACGATCATCGGACAGGAGAACGTGGGCGAGGAGTCGGCCGTGACGCCCCCTCGTGCGGTGCGGCTCGATCACGAGCGCGATGCGCTCGCCGGCCAGAATGGATGTGAGCATCGCGGTCGCCTCATCCGCGAACGGTTCAGCGGGTTGGGGAGGATGCCATGTGGACTTGCCGGCCTCGGGCGCATCAACTCCCCATAGGCGGATGCGCGTGGAAGTGGTTCCCTCAGCCCGATCCGGCGCGTTGATGATGAGCGTGTCGCCGTCGATCACGCGCAGAACCATGAAGGACCGCCCGGTGTACGCACCGTCATCGGATGGGCTGGCCAGGAGCAGGCCGAAGTGATCGGCGACGGCGAGCGCAACCAGAGCGACAACGACGGTCAGCGTGATGAGGATGCGTCGGCGAGGCGGCCTGGGCGGATGGCCCTGGCGGACTTGCCGCGATGGCCCGTGCAAGTCAGAGGATCTCGTGACCATCGTCTTCGATGTCGTCATCGGCCAACTCGTCTGCCGGTGGTGCCGCAGCGCGGGCGGGCGCGGGGGCAGCGGGAGCTTTATCGCTGCCCAGACGGGTCGCCTCACATGCGGTGTCAGCCAAGCGGTGGTGCAGCCCCTCGTGATCGGGGTGTGTCTGAACGCAGGCGAGCAGGTACTCCACCTGATCCGTGACGGACATCTCCTGATCGATCACGTCCATCGCCGCATCGCCCAGCGCATCGCCTGCGGCAAGGACCCAATCAACCGTCAGTTCATCGTAAGGTGAGACGAGCGTGCGAATCGTCCGCCGCGAAATGACCACGACGGGCACCAAGCCGGTCTGCGTCGGAGGCTCACGCACGAGAGCCAAAACGGGGACCTTGCGTTCATCGGCGGCCTCGCGCAACCGTCGGCCATCAATCCCGACGCGAGGCGGCGCGAGCAGGTACACGCCGGATTCAATGTCGCCGGGCTTCGGCAACTCACCGTCGATCACTTCAAGCCGACCTGATTCAACGGCAGCAACGCGGATCTGCCTGCGAGCTTCCAGCAGCGGCATGCAGGCTTGGGCGATCAGGTCGTATTCCAGGCTCGCCATCGCCTTGTCAAGCGCCTCGAGGCATCGACTCTGGCACTCGAAGTAGTGCATCCGCGTCAGCGCCTTGTCCGCTTTGGCCAAGAGCTGATCAATCCGGCTTCTCACTTTTGAGCTGGCTTGTGTCGTCATTCGTCAGTCGTATCCATCTGTCGGCCCGCATCCGGCGAAGCGTCGGGGGCGTCACGTGTCCAGCAGATCCCGCATCGCAGTGAGCAGATCGTGCCAGCGGGCAGCGGTGTCCGCCGTCTCATACGTTAACTCATCCGCCAACGCCACCTCGTCCTGCTCAGCCATGGCGTTTCTGATCTGTCGCAGACGGTCCGCCAAGCCCGAGACGATCGCCTCGGCCGGCTCGCCCGCGATCTCAAGCGTAGCGAAGTCAACACCCATCATCATCCCGCAATGCACAGCCGCCTGATGCACCGCCCCCCACGACTCAAGCGGTTCGGATAGCGCCGGCATCGCCTCGCCGCCTTTGCCCGCCTGGATCAGCTCCCCGACCACACGCATCGCCTCGGTCGCCTCCGTCAGCGTTTCCATCGCTTCGGTGAGCGTCGATCGCATCAACTCGGTCGGGTTCGCGGAGATGAGCCGAACCTCATCCGCTGGGATCTCCGCCCCATGATCGCAAACGCGGTCGAGTTCATCGTCGGTGAGCGGCCGACCATCAACGAGCACATCCACGATGACATCCCCCGCCTCGCGGGCCTGCTCGCCTCCCACATCAATCGCCTCCGCGACGCTGGCGACGGCCTGCGTGATCGGCTCATCATTCAGGTAAAGTTTCATGAAGGGGTTTCCTTGAGTTGCTGACCCCGGCTGACGTTGGGAAGCAACGCGTGTTCCTGTGATCGGATCTCCACGACGCGAACTCAAGCGCGCCCTCGACTGTCATCCAACTCCGGTTCAGGGGCCGGGTCCGCCATGATTGACGCTTGCCTTTCCTTCACGCGGCGAAGCAGCATGAGGTTGCGCGTGTACACGATCCATCCGAACGCCTGGCCGATGATGATGATGACATCCTGGCGCCAGAAACCGTACGTCAGGAGCATCGTCGCACCGATCAGGCTGAGCCACCAGAAGATCGGCGGGACGGTCGATTCGCCTTTCTTCTCCGAGACGAGCCACTGCACACCCATTCGGCCGAAGTACGCGAGTTGGCCCACAAAACCGATGATGACCCACGTCGCCTGGAATGGTGTGTCGATGTTCAGCACCGTCATCCATGCGGGATGACCGGCATCCGTCGGCCGCATCGACTGCGGAACAACCTCCTCGGGATACGCGATGTAAGGCTCACCACCGATCTCAATCCGCTGCGCCACATCGCGCGGCTTGTCCTTGCCGCACCCGGGCGCGGCCAGCACAACAGCGCTGAGAAGAACCGCAACCAACGCGACGATCAGTTTGCCCGCCCAACCCGTCATGTACGCACCTCTTCGCCTTGGCTCTTCGCAACAACAACGTCGATTGCTTCATCCATCCGCACCGACGATTCACCCCGGCAAGCCGTCGGCTCCTTAGCAGTCACCGGCCGACGGCGCTTGTGCATCCACCGCATCGCGAAACAGTCAATCAGCCCCGGAATCGCACGGTTCCAGATGCCGTACTTCGCCTCACCCGCCACACGAGCGCGGTGATGCACGGGTACCTCGACGACCGTGTAACCGAGCTGCCGGGCGGTGATCGGGATAAACCGGTGCATGCCCTTGAACTGAAGGGGCAACGCGAGCGCCAGTTCACGCTTCATGATGCGCAGCGAACAACCCGTGTCGCGGATCGTGTCGCCGAGCAGCCACCGACGAAAGAGCCGACCGACGACGGAACTGGCTCGACGAACAATCGTGTCTCGCCGGTCGGCGGACCGATCGCCCTGGACCATGTCAGCATCCCGCTCAGCCATGACAGCGAGCATGGCGGGCAGGTCAGCCGGGTCGTTCTGGAGGTCAGCGTCAAGCAGCGCGATGAGCCTGCCTCGCCCCGCACGGATCCCCGCATGGAACGCTGCGGACTGCCCATTGCCGCGCCCGGCCGGCGTATTCGTCATCACGAGCACACGAAGCCAAGGCCGATCCGCAGCAAGCTCCAGCGCCCGAGCACGAGTGTCATCGGTGGACCCGTCATCGACGAGGATGAACTCGCACCCGCCCTGGGCCGGGTCGAGCTGATCCAGCGCATCGCCGACCTGTTGCACGAGCGGCCCGATGTTCTCCTGCTCGTTATGCGCCGGCGCAAGGACGGTGAGCAGGAACGGCACTTGGCGAGGGTCGTGGGGGTGGGGGTCCATGTCGTGAGGATACCAGCCCTGCCCCGAGCCGGACCGTTCACCGCCTGGCGCACATCCCCCACTGCGGTTCTGTGGCGAATCGCGGCTGCGAGCCGATAGCTTGGGTGATGAGCTCTCGCCCTATGATCTTCGATTCCGGTTGGCTGTTCCTGGGCGCGGGGTTGGTGGTGCTCGCTGCGGTCGTGCTCGTCCCAGCCCACGACAGCCTGGAGCAGCATCGCGCGCAGAGCCGGGCGATGAACGCGCAGCTCGACGTTGCGCGGCTGCGGATCGAACGGTACGCGGACTTCATCGCAGCGGTGGATCGTGAGGAGCCGACCGTGATTCGCAGGCTCGCTGCGGCGGAGCTCAACCTGTCCGATCCGAACCGCGAGACGGTGCTTGTGAGCGTCACGCCGAACCGGAGCGATGTGCAGCGGTGGATCGAGCCGCAACCTGCTCGGACGCCGGAGTTTACGCTGCCGAACACGCACCTGCGACGGCTGACGCGGAACCCAGCGGTGCGTCCCTGGCTCATCGCCGGTGCCGGTCTCTGCGTGCTTGTGGGTCTTCTGCCGCCGACCAGGCGCTCGCGCAGCGGTGGGGTTGAGCGCAGCGACGACGCGGATATCTCGGCCGCCTCTGCCTAACAAACCGCATCACAGAACGGAATCAGGCTGAGTTGATGAGCCCAAGGACGCCTCGCGGATGCGCACAGGCTCGGCTGCGCTGGTTCGTGGGGGTCGCACCAGGTTGGACATCCAGCGATTCTCGACCGAATCGTGCGCACGGAATCGCGGAAAACGTGTTATCGGACCACAGTTTTGAGCGAGTTTCAGCCGGTTTGGGCGAGTTTCGGCGCGTTTTCGATCAGTTTCAGCCCGTTTGGGGTCGGTTTTGAGCGACATTTTGAGACTCCGTCGGCATCGCGCGCGCACCGCCGAGGATGTGCAGCAGCAAGGCAAGATCACTGCGGCAGTGCGCATGGCGCGTGCGATGTGGAGCGGTGTGGGGATGGCGATGATCGCCGATGAAAAGGTGGGGCAATGTGCGTCGTGGGCGTCGATGCGAGTTCCGCCGAGCACCTGTGAGGCACATCAGATGGTCATCGCGCGAACCCGGCTCGGCACGAGCCGGCTAGCACTCGCGATGCTCGGGAGAACAGTGGTGCCTGACGCCCTTTCTTGGCCTGCTCCCCGAAATCCGCTCGGCGCGGTCGAATCCTGCTGATTGCGATGAATCACCTGAGGTTGTTGTGCATGTAGACCGTACGACCCACCCAGAGGCGGGCTGAGCCGTGGCAAGACACCTGGGATCGATGGGTTTGGCTCCTGCTGGGGGCAGGCAGTTGCCCCCGATTCTCGATACAATCCGCTGCTGAGGAATCCGTAGGGCTAGCTTCAGACCTTAGCGGGAGCCGCTGATTATGTACGTGTTGCTCTTCTTCTTGGCGATCGTGGTCGCGCCGTGCGTCTATCTCGCGATGGCTTTCAGGTCGCGCCGACCGACCTCATTCGAAGAGTACCACTATGCCGGGCGTACGATCGAGCCCGGAGAGTTCGTGTCCTCAACAGTGGCCTATGCGCTGCAGATTGCTGTCCTTGTGCTGTTTGTAACTTGGGGCTACCAGTACGGCTTCTGGACAATCTGGGTGCCCATCTTCTGGGGACTCGGCTACCTCGTCCTGGCCTACCTTGTCAAACGTGGGAAGATGGATCGGTTCCTGATGCAAGAGCACCTGGGCACGATCCATCAGTTCCTTGGGGATCGCAGTCAGATTGGCGCGCTGGCGTTGCTCACCGCCTTGGTATCGCTCCTCGGAATCGCAGGGCCGGCTATGTTTGAGGCCTTTTTTGCGGCGAATATCAGCAGCAGGCTCATCGTGGATATGGGTCAACCCAGCAGCGCAGACGCGCTGATCGACCAATACACCAAGTTGTTTTTCTGGGCGTTCCTTCTTCTGGCTGCAATCTACATGCTCTATGGCGGCTACCGGACCATTGTCCGCACGGATGGTGTGCAGCTGTCAATTGGGTATGGGGCTTTCTCGATCGCACTGTCACTCCTGCTCGTCCGAGCTGCTGAGACATCAGGCCCTGGGCCATCGACAGTGTTGCTCGTGCTGCTCGTGGTTCTCTCTCTTTGCTCTCTGGCCGCTTGGCGATTCATGATTGCGAAGCGAGGGCACCCGACACGACGGATGGTTTTCATTGGTTGCATTGTGGTCCCTCTGTGCATCTATTTGGCCGGGCTCGCCGTAGTGATCGTGCGCGCTGGTGGCGATGGAGTCTTCTCCCTTGACGGTTTTCTTCGCGACCAACAATTCGCAAGCCCAACCGCCCTTGGCGGGATGATGCTCCTCAATCTCCTCATAGCGAACGCGCTGTACCAGCTTGTCGATATTGGGCAATGGCAACGACTGGGATCCGTCGTCTATGACAAAGAGAATCCCAAGGCGTCGCGCACGGCGATAGCTGGCTATCTCAGATACATTGCGGTCTTCTCGTTCATCTCGTGGATCGTCGCCGTTTGCTTCGGGATGGCGTTGCACTACGTTCCTGGCGATATGTCGGCGCATGCGTTTGATGAACTCGCCGCCTTCATGCTGCTGGCTCAGCAATCCCAAAGCTCAGTCGACAAGGCGATCGTACTCCTGCTGTTGATATCAGTTGGAGCCGTGATGTTCTCAACGCTCGACTCATTGATCGCGGCGATAGCGTTCACTGCACACAATGATATCCTGCGCGGCCTTGGGCGTCGGTGGCAACGACCGGGTATTGCGCGGCTGACAACGCTTGTGCTGCTTGTGGCCTGCGGGCTTCTGTACTTGTTTGCCAACGCTCGCGTTGCCAACTTCGCGGAGATTCTCTACGCAAGCTGGGCAATGCAGATAGGGCTCTTCTGGGTAGTAGTATTCGCCCTCTCGAAGCGCCCCTTGAGCCCCACCTTCGCATTGCTCTCGGTCGGCACGGGAATGGGCGGTGCGCTCGTTCCGCTGTTTGTGGGATCGCCGCTCAGTACCTACACACATGGTGCAGTATTCGCTCTTGCCGGCTCGGGCGTCATGGCCGCACTTGCCACGACGATCCCAGGTGGGCGTGTTAGCAGTGAGGGCGGGTAATGCTCACAAACGAGACCTTCTCGGTGATCGTCCAGGCATTCTGGGAGTTCCTCTGGTCGCGTACCATCGGCTTCGTCATTCTCGGAGTCTGGGTCTGGTGGGCATGGTGGCTACGCCGGCGATTCCGGGCTCGGTTGGATGAGGGGGCACTTGGCAGTCCGGGTCCGCTACAGTTCGTCGCCCGCTCGTGCGCCCGCTGGATTCAGTACTGCGAGGGAATAGCGCTCGTGACTGGGGTGTCTGCTATTGTGCTGTTCATTATGTACGCGACGCAGCGACTCATGGAAAAGTCGTTTGAATCCGGCGAGACTGATATGGTGCCGCAGTTACCGATCATTGGTACGACGGTCGGTCTTTCCCACATGTTGATCGGCGCACAGATCGTCTTGTTTGCAGCTTTGAGCATCTATAAGTTCCGTTCATTCTGGATTGCGCAATGCGTCTATCGCGATATGAGGAAGAGCGAGATTGACTGCATCAGCCCCGCTGGACACTAGGAGTGATTTGAAGTGCCTCCTTCAGGTTTCGTTCGAAGTGGCCGTGTCGATTCTCGACTAGCTGCGGGTCTCACTCGCATAGCCGAGGTTCCCACTGTCATTCAGCCGTTCGTGTTTGATATTGTGATCCAGGTTGGCGACAGGGAGTTGCTGATGCAGCAAGACACCCGCGACGTGCGGCGTCCCATACCTAAGCGCCTCCGGGAGGTTCTAGTAGCGGATGAGCATGATTGTCTTCTCGCGCTACTGATCAACGACCAAGTCTTCGATTTGTCAAAGTCTTTGCGTGCGGCGGCTGAACTGCGCCTGAGCACCCAGCCGATCGCTCAGGCTGGAGGCGATGTGTATCTGTTGTTCGATGCCGGAATACGAGCATTCGAGATACCTGTCAAGGGTGCTTGGAGAACATGGGGTGATGCACGCCTTGGCCCCTTTGGACAGAAGCCCATGTGGACTAGAGAAGATGGCCAAGAGTCGTCTACGGCAGAAGGGTATGAGGTCGGAGAGACATCAGCGGATCTCGTTCTGACTGATCCCGAACTGGAAGACGTGCACTTGGCATCGTTTCCGTGCATCAGGGCAGTATGCTCTGCGCGCAAAGGCGTCCGGTCATCGTGAAGCACTGGCCGAAGTGCCTGCATTCCCGTCGGCGTCGGATCGGCTGGCCCCACAAGGCGCGAGCATATACGCGCCTGAGGTGAGGGCATTGCAGGCTGCGGGGACCGAGTCGGGTCGAATTCGATGCGCTCTTCTGTCTCAACGCTTGCTTCTCCGCAACCCTCAGAGTCGGAGGTGGCGAGGGAAAAAAGCGGCTGTGCTGGTTGTCAAGCTGTAGTTGGGGGGTTTCTCCATGGTTGACGCTCACGGAGCATCGCATCCGAGATTGTCAGTGACTTCCGCATGCACGCAACCAAGGTGACCATCTTCGTCTTGCCGACCTCTTGTAGATACTCGTAGTGGGCACGAATCGGCGTGTTGCGGCAACGGGGCGGATGTGGGCAGAATCAGCAGCGCGGCGCGCGAGCGGAGGCCGGTGAAACCTGTCTGTGACGCGGACTGTTAGTGTGGGTTGAGGAGGTTGCCGGCGTTTGTGCGGATGATGACGAGGATGTCGCCTTCGCCGCTTTGGAGCTTGATCTGGTTGCTGCCGTCACTGTTGAGGATGCCGTGGAAGGCATCGCGCGAGACGGTCATGTCCGTCGTGATACCGGCACGACAACGGTAGTCGACGCGGCCGGCCAGGGCGCGGATGTCCATTTCGCCTGTTGAATCAGGGCTGACGATGTAGTTCACCTGCCCCTTGCCGGTGACGAGCAGGACGGGATCGATCATGGCCTCATTGGTTCTGACGGTGATGTCGCCTGCGACGAGATGAACCTCGACCGCGCCTTGGATGTTGACCAGTTCGACTTCGCCTTGGACGAGGCGGACGCGCGTGCCTTGCACCTGAGGCATCGTGATCGTGACATCGACGTTCGATGCGGTGTCGTCGGGGTATGACGTGGTCACATCAACGACGAGCACGCCCAGGCCTTCTCGCTCAATGGTCTTGGCGGTGACTTGCGCGGCGTCAAAGACAGCGTCCACGTCATCGGGGCTGACCCAGCGTGGGATGCGGATGCGTGTCTCGATGCCGATGCCCTCAGCGAGCGGGGAGGCGACGATCGTGATGGTGCCGCCGAAGCTGCTGACATCGACGGCGCTTGCCTGGAGGTCGGGCGGGTAGTCGAGCCGCAATGGGAGCGATCGACGGACGCCGCAGCCGATGAGGATGGTGGCGGCGAGCGTGAGGAGCAGCGTGGCGAATGCGAAGCGTGCTGACCGTGTCATGCGGCGATCCTCGTCTGATGACCACTTGGTTGGAAGCTGCGGGAGTGGCCGGTGCTGAGTGTATCGACCGAGCCGGCCGGTGTGCTTGACCGCCCTGCGTGGGATCGGGCCCGGCTGCGTGTGATACGCTGCGGCCTGGCGACGGTTCGCCGCGGCTGAATGGGCTGGCGTGGGTCGTGCGAGGCGGTCTACACTGGCTGGCGACGGTTCCCTTGGTGAAGGAGCATCCCGTGCAACAGGTTCGCTCAACGACGATTGTCTGTGTTCGCAAGGGTGCCCGCGTCGCCATGGCGGGGGATGGGCAAGTCTCGATCGGCGACACGATCGCCAAGGCTGATGCGGTGAAGGTGCGGAAGCTGCCGGATGTCGGTGCGGAGAAGGCGGGCGTGCTGGTCGGGTTCGCCGGCTCGGTCGCGGATGCCTTCACGCTGCTGGAGCGGTTCGAGGGCAAGCTGAAGGACTCGCCTGAGAATTTGATGCGAGCAGCGGTCGAGCTGGCGAAGCTGTGGCGGTCGGACAAGGTGCTGCGCCGGCTTGAGTCGCTACTGGCGATCGCGGACCGTTCGACATCGCTGATGGTCAGCGGCAGCGGGGATGTGATCGAGCCGACGGATGGCATCCTGGCGATCGGCAGCGGCGGCACGTACGCCCAGGCGGCGGCGCGAGCACTCATGCGACACACCGACATGGATGCTCGGCGGATCGCGGAGGAATCCCTGCGCGTTGCGGGCGAGATCTGCGTGTACACGAATCAGTCGGTCTCAGTCATCGACCTGTAATCCCCAACCTTGAGCGCAGCGAAATCCGCCCGTGGCGGACCCACGACCCCCCATGACCCCCCACGACCCCTCATCGAGGGGGTTATCGGGCAGCGAACGTCATTTCGCGGCATTCGCATGAAACCGCAGCCAACTGCCTGCGTATCATCCGCACAGTCGCACGTGATCGTCTGATCTTCTTTCGGGCAGTTTCGACTCACAAAATCTGATGTCATGGCCACGCTCGTTGCAGCAACGGGTTCTGGTCGTTCACTCGCAAGGAGAGGCTCCCGTGCATACACATCGACACACCGCGCCGTCCCACGCACGGCAGTCCCATCGCGCTTTTCTGAGCAGCGCAGCCATCGTCGCCGGGTTGACGGCAGCGGTTGCGGGCCAAGCCTTGCCGCCGACGGTCGATACGGACATTCATACGCAGCCGATCGTCTACATCGTGCCGGGCCTTCCCCAGATCAGCACGCTGTACGCGGATGATCGATCCGTGATGATCGAGACCGAGCAGGTGTGGCGATTCATGTGTGGGTCCGACACGACCGGCAAGACCGTCGCCGATCTGAAGAGGATCGCCGAGCAGACACAAGACGCCTTCGCAGCGGGCGGCGGCAGCATTGTGAACACCGGACTGCGCGGCGCGGGGATTGACATCATCTTCAATCTGTCAGGCAATGTACCCGCCGAAGCGATCGATGCGATCGCCGCATCGGAAGTCTACCTGGAGGGGCTCTTCTCCGACCCGATCACCGTACTGGTCAACGTGAACTATGCGGATATGGGCCCCGGCGTGCTGGGCGCGACGAGCGCCTCTTATACGAACGCCACATATCCCATCTCACGGTCCGGGCTGATCGCCGATCGTGATGGTGATGATACGATCCAGGCGCTTCTTCCCAACTCATCCACCATCCCCGTTCGCTTTGACGGCGGCAGCGACACCGTTGCCAACGAAAATCGCGTCTTCTGGACCTATGCGAACTACCGCGCCGCCATCGGAACGGTCAGCGGGACGGCAGCTTCCATCACGTTCAACACGCAATATACGTTTGACTATGATCCGTCGGACGGCGTCAGCGCAACATCGTTCATAGATGTGATGGTTCACGAGATGGGCCACGTGCTTGGTTTCGTGTCCGGAGCGGACTTCCGTCTGAGCGATATTGAGGCGCTCGACCTATACCGGTTCCAGCGCACGGATGGCGACTTTGACTACAACCCGGACAATGAAGTTGAGTTCAGCACGGGGTCGCGACTTGTGGATAAGGGCGTTCCGAACAACGCGCATATCTCGGATATGGTTCACATCGAGTACCGCATGGCGGATGGCAACCCGTATCAAGCCAGCCATTTCCACGAGACTTGGCCGACGCTCGGGCAGATGGACCCGGCAATGGGCAGCAATGAAACGCTCTACCCGGATTACTACATGCCGTCGGACCTCGAAATGCTCGACGCCATTGGATACGACTACCCGCCCGGCAACGACTGCCCGCCCCCCGCGATCCTTGTGCAGCCGACCACGAGCCAGACCGCTTGTGAGGGCGACATGATCATCCTTACGATCACGCTCGCGCCGGGCGAGTCGGCTGACTACCAATGGCGCCGCGGCGAAACGAATCTCGTGGATGACGGCTCCACGATCTTCGGCGCCACCACGTCGATGCTAATATTCATGAGTTTCACCGCCGATCAGGAAGCGTCGGACTATAACTGCGTGCTGACGAGCGGATGCGGAACCGAGACGGTTTCCAACAACGCTGAGATCCTGCTCGGCGACACGGCCGAGATCACGGACCATCCCGATGATTTGACGGTTGACGTCGGTGATCAGGCGATCTTTTCAATCACAGCGAGCGGGTATCTCCCCTCTTACCAGTGGCGCAAGGACGGCGACGACCTCAGCGACTCGGAGCGAATCCTCGGCACGACGGGCACGATGCTTCTGATCACGATCGTCGAGGAAGGGGATGCCGGCCTGTACGACTGCGTTGTGATGCTGGATGGAGCAGACTGCCCCGCCACAAGCGATGCGGCGACACTGACGGTCGGCGGCGAACCTTGCGTCGGCGATCTGGACGGTGATGGCGACGTCGATCAGTCCGACCTGGGCCTGCTGCTGGCTGCGTACCTGCTGACCGATGAAGGCGATCTCGACGGCGACGGCGATACCGATCAGTCCGACCTCGGTATCCTGCTCGGCGACTACGGCTGCTCGTGAGCCGCGACGGGTGACGACGTGTCGTGAGCCGGCGCGAAGCGGCACGCCGTCTGCTCGGTGATGTACGTGCGATGAATCGGCGGGCCGAGCCTGCACAGGAGTTCGTGCGTGATCGTTCCGGCGCGGCGAGCGAGCGTCGGCAGATGGTTCGGTGCCTGCGGATCTCGGCCGACGACCTCGACCTCGGCGCCGTTCACCGGTGTGTCCATCGGCAGATCCGTCACATCAACGGTGATCTGGTCCATGCTGACCCGCCCGACCACCGGGGCGTATGCCGTCGTGCCGTCCGGCAGGCGAAAGCCCAGCTCACCCTTCGCCGGCTCATCGTCGGCGCATGACAGCGCTGCGGGGTAGCCATCCGCGTATCCGACGCCGACCAGCGCGAGACGTGTCGTGCGCGCCGCCCGCCAGATCCCGCCGTAGCCGACGCGCGTGCTGGCCTGGATCGTCTTGACATGGACGATGCGACTGGTCCACCGCAGGATCGGTCGGAGGTCATCCACGGGGCACTCCGGTCGGCCGACGTACTCCTCAGGCCCGTACCCGGCCCACAGAAGCCCGACACGCACCATCTGCCGATGATGTCGCCGGCCGCGGAGCACGCCGAAGGTGCTTGCTTCGTGAATCACGCACTCATCGGGGATCGCCGGCCTGGCCCGTTCAAGCAGCGCGTCGAACGCCTGTGCCTGCTCGCATGTGTAGGTCGCATCACAGTCAGCCGACGCCAGATGCGCGTACAGGCCGGCCAGATGCAGGTGCGGCGAATCGTGAACGGCTCGAATCACATCCAGCGACGCCTCCCACGTGACGCCGCCTCGCGCCATGCCCGTATCCGCCTCGACATGGACGCCCAAGCGCCCTCCGACGTGCGCTGCGATCCGTTCCAGTTCGGTGATGTGCGACCGGTCGTGCACCGCAAGGTGAACCATGTCGGCAGCCAGCGCACCTTCCAGCCCATCGATCGCCGCGGGTTCGCGCACCGGCGTCAGCACAAGGACCGGGCGGCTCACTCGTGCGCGGAGCACGACTTGCGCCTGCTGCGGCGTGTAGACGGCGAACATGTCAACACCCGCCCGATTGAGCTGCGAGGCGACGCGCACCGCCCCCAAGCCGTACGCATCAGCCTTGAGAACCGCACAGATGCCCACAGCATCGCCGATGGCGCGGTGAATTCGGCCGACGTTGTGCCGGACTGCGGTCAGATCGATCTCGAATCGGCTGAGCGGCTGCATGAAGGCTCCCTGCGGGCGCACGCACGCCCTCGCATCGGTGCCGGTGCTGTCAGTTGTATCGAGTTGGGACGGGGTGCGGCATGAAAGGCCAGCAACAAAAGCGTCGAAAACTCGCGCGGTTGCCCGAAGCATCCGGACCCCGCGGACCTCGCCCTGGGCGCAGGGCAATCGCAAAGTCGCGGTTGATGGGGTGTGAGGGTTGTCGAAGCGGGCGGCCGTTCGCGACAGTGGCTGCGCACGGTGAACACGCCGCTGAACGTGGCTGAACTCGATGCGTTACATCGCACGGTTGAGCGCAGCCAACCCTACGGCACCCCCGCGTGGGCGCAGCGTCAAGTAGAGCGATTCGGGCTGCTCTCCACCATGCGACCGCCGGGTCGCCCCAAGAGCACGAAATAACGGTATCCGACATGCTCTGTAGAAAACCCCTGCTTG
>JAGLTS010000105.1 GCA_023135165.1 Phycisphaerales bacterium
GGCGCAAGGAGATAACACAAAGGCGAACTCCTTGGACTCGCCCGGGGCGAAATAGGCAAACGCCTCAAGGCCGGCTGGGACCGCGATGACCTGCTCACGCTGGCCACAGGATGGCTTTGCGATTGCCCCGCGCCCTGGGTCGGCCTGCTATGCCTCCCGCCCGTGATGGTGTACGCTCTGCTCGCCCGCATGATCGGCGAGCCGGCCACACAGGCGTGGCGCGGCGTCGGCCGACGGGCCATACGACCATGACAGATATCTTCGAGACGGATAAATCCTTTGCTGATCTCGGGTTGAGTGAAGCAATACTCAAGGGCGTCACACGAGCGGGGTTCGACCAGCCGACCGTCATCCAGGCCCGCCTGATCCCCGCCATCCTCGCTGGACGCGATGCGCTCGGCCAAGCCAAGACAGGCACGGGCAAGACCGCGGCGTTCGGCCTACCGCTCCTGCAGATGTGCGATGCCGACGAGCGACACCCGCAAGCCCTTGTCCTTGTTCCCACGCGCGAACTCGCCATCCAGGTCGCTGGAGAGCTGGCGGACCTCGGCCGAGGCACCGACATCCTCACCATCCCGATCTACGGCGGCGGGTCGATTCGACAGCAGGCGGAGAAGCTCAAGAAGGGCAGGCACTTCGTCGTCGGCACCCCCGGTCGGCTCATGGACATGCACCAGCGAGGCCTGCTCAAGTACGACAAGATCCGCTTTGTTGTCCTGGACGAAGTGGACCGGATGCTCGACATCGGCTTCCGCGATGACATCCGCAAGATCCTCAGCACGGTGCCCGACAAACGGCAGACGATCTTCGTCTCCGCCACGATCAGCTCTGAGATCGAGACGCTGGCCCGGCGGTACATGGATGATCCGGTGAAGATCATCGCCACATCCGGCTCGCTCACCGTCAGCCAAGTGGATCAGAAGTACTTCGCCGTCGAGCCTTGGGACAAGAAGCAATTGCTTCTGTACCTGCTGACGCACGAAGAGCCTGCCATGACGCTTGTCTTCTGCAGAACCAAGCGCACCGTGGACAACCTGACCGACTATCTCAACCGCAAGAGAATCACGACGCACGCGATCCACGGCGACATGTACCAGGGCAAGCGCAACAAGACGATCAAGCAGCTTCGCGAGGGATCGCTCAGCGTGCTCATCGCATCGGATCTGGCGGCTCGCGGGCTGGATGTCCAAGGCATCACGCATGTGATCAACTACGACCTGCCCGAGGATTCGGAGATCTACGTACACCGCATTGGTCGCACGGCCCGAACGGGGCGGCACGGCGTGGCGTGGTCGTTCGTGACGCCCGAGCAAGGCCCGCTCCTCACCGCCATCGAGGTTCTCATCAACGCTGAGATCCCGAAGATCGACTACCCCGATTTCAAGCCGGGCTCCGTCCCCGCTCAGATCAGGGAGGATCGCAAGCGTGACGAGCAGCGATCCGAGCAGGCGCGCGACCGAGGCAATCGGTTCAGCGTCTCCACGCCGCCCGTCGCCGAGGCGGAGGTGGACCCGACGCGATTCCCCGGCGGAGTCGTGCCGACCGGAAAGCCCAATCGCCAGCTTGGTGGACGTGTCCGAAGCAAGCGAGGTCGCCGATAGCGTGATCCGCAGTCGGCCTGCTCGCTCGTGATGGTTCGCTTGTGTCGGCGCGCCGCATCGCTCACCCGACAGCAGAAGCGGGCGGAGATGGCTCAGCGTAGGATGACGGCATGAGCCGGGCAGCGTCAGGCAGAATCACACGACGACGACGGATGCGTTTCGCGGATCGGCTGTTGGCTGAGTCCGTTCGCGCGCTCGAAGAAACGCAGCCGGACGCAGCGGCGCAGCCGGCAGCCAACCTGCAAGCAGTCGAAGCGGCTGACGGAAGCAGCTTCGAGGCACGGATCACAGCACGGGCGGCAGCGCACACATCAGCGGATCGACTGCGGAACGCGCTGCGGCACACGCAGCAAGGTGCGATGCTGACGATTACCGTCGGCGTGATCGTTGCAGCGCTCGCAGGCGCGGGTGCTACCCGAGCGGCGCTTGGACTGAGCGCCGATCGGGTCAACATCTTCTGGGCGATCGCGGGACTCCTGGGGATTCAGACGCTCCTGCTGCTCGCGTGGGCGGTCGCGGCGCTGATCGGGCCGAGGGTATTGTCAACCGGGTCGCTGGGCGGACTGCTCGTCGCGCTGTGGCGTCGGATGGGACAACGGGTTTGTGGGGGTCGTGGGGGTTGCGCCGGTGCGGAGCATCAGGCAGCACTGCGGGCGACCGCCAACGTGTTTGGGCGCGGGCGAATCGGCGCGTGGACGTTCAGCACGATCAGCCACGCACTCTGGACAGCATTCAATCTGGCGTGTCTCGCCGTCATGCTGGCGATGCTCAGCGGAAGGCATTACACGTTCGCATGGGAGACGACGATCCTGCCGAGCCGGGCGTATGTCTCGCTCACGGAAGTCGTCGCGACGCTGCCGAGCGCGGTCGGTTTTCCAACGCCTGACCGTGAGCAGATCGAAGGCAGCGAGTGGCCTGGCGCGACGCACACGGACGGCGCGACGCAACGGGCGTGGGCGGGACTGCTCGTCGGCAGCATGGTGACGTATGGCCTGGGCCCGCGAGTCGCATTGCTTGTCATCAGCCTGGGATTCCGCCTGCGAGCGATGCGGCGCTATCGGCTCGACACATCCCTGCCCGGCTACGCACGCCTGCGACCGATACTGGCGCCATCCACCGAGACGATCGGCGTGATCGACGAAGCGGGCGATGAGTCGCCGCACCACACAACCGGCGACAGTGCGCCAAGCGCCGCTGCTCGGCCGATCGGCCCGCCCGCCGCACTTGGTTTGGAAATCGAACGGCCTGAATCAGGTTGGCCGCTACGGGTCGGCAGCACCGCCCTTGACGACCTTGGGTTCGTTGACGACCGCGATGATCGCAGGCGTGTGTTGGATGATCTGAGAAACGCCGAGACGGAGCCAGCGGTCCTGCTGATCGTGTGCAGTCTGATGACGACACCGGATCGTGGCATCGCCGGTTTCGTCGAACAGGCGGGTCGTACGATCACCCGCCCCGTGCGTGTCGTGCTCACCGGTGGTGAACGGTGTCGTCAGCGGGATGCGGATGTGGCGCAGCGCGGGGGCGACTGGCGCGAGGCGCTGGCTCGGGTGGGTGTCGAGGAAGAGAACATCGTCGAACTGGATCTCGATCACCTGACGGATACGAGCGAGCGAGTGCTCGCGGAATTGGTCGGAGTCGTGGAAGTCGTGGGGGTCGCGTCGCAGCCGGCCCGTCGAATTGAAGAAGCCTTTGATGTGATCGCATCCCATGCGGATGCGTGGCGCACCGAGCCGGGCACTTCCGAGCAGGCGGAGCTGCATCGCGCCATTGCGCGTCTGTATCAGCATGAGATGGCGGGTTGGCGCGACTTACTGCACGTGCCGAGCGACTTGAAGAAGCTGTCAGCGGGTGATGTGACCAAGGCGCTGCGCACGAGCGCCGAGCGGATGACCAGCCTGCTTCCGGATCGGCTGAAGCAAAGCCCCAAATGGCTGGCTGCAGGTGCGGCTGCCGGTGCGCTCGGCTGCGTGGCGGCGGCGACGCTTGCCGCCCCGATCGCGATCACAGCACTGCCGGCTTGGGCGGGCATGGGTGCAGCCATCGCCGGCCTGTGGAAACTGGCGCCGAAGTCCAGCGCATCGAAAGACATCGACGAACCGGCTGGGCCGCCCGACCTGGGTGGCGCGGTGCGCGCCGCGGCGCTCTTCGCCATGCTCCTTGAACTGCAAGGCCGAGGCGAAGCGACGATCTCGCGCGTACTCGATCGCGCCGTCACGCAGGATGACGAGCAGCCGATCGAATCCGCATCACACGTTCAGCCCTACCTCACCGAGCTTCGACACCGATTCGACATGGCGCTCGCGTCGGAGGTGACGTCGTGAACGACTCCCCCCTGCGCATCGCGGTCGTCGGCCACACCAACACGGGCAAAACATCACTGCTGCGCACAGTCATGCGCGATGTGAGCTTCGGCGAGGTCTCGGATCACCCTGCGGTCACACGGCACGTCGAAGGCGCCGCGGTCGTGCTTGGCAGCGATGGCGGTTCGGGACGACGAGTCGAGTGGTATGACACGCCCGGGCTGGAGGACTCGATCTCGCTCTTGGATCTCCTTGAGACCATGCGGGCAGGTCGGCGCGTCGAGGGAATCGACCTGATCCAGCGGTTCCTGGACAAGCCCGAGAGCCATGACCGTTTCGCGCAGGAAGCCAAGGCCCTGCGCCAAGTGCTGACGAGCGATGTCGCGCTTTACATCATCGACGCACGCGATCGCGTGCTTGGGAAGCACCGTGATGAGCTGTCCATCCTCGCGTACTGCGCTCGGCCGATCGTTCCGGTGCTGAACTTCGTCGCAGCGGAGGACGCCCGGACGAAGGAATGGCGCGAGCAGCTTTCGCGCGCGGCGATGCACGCTGTGGCTGAGTTCGACACGGTGGCGTTCGATGCGGCGAGCGAGCAGCGGCTGCTCGAAAAAATGCGGACATTGCTCGATTCGCACGGCGAGCTGCTGACGGAGCTGATCGAGGATCGCCGAGATGAACGGGCGCGTCTGATCGCCGCCACGGGGAACGTGATCGCGGAACTGCTCGTGGATGCTGCGTCCCATGTGCGGACCGCCCCGACTGAGAATCGCCGGGAGCGTGATGCGGCATTGGATGCGTTTCGCAAGGTCGTCGTGGAGCGGGAGCAAGCGTGCATCGCGGCGCTGCTCGAACTGCACCGGTTCCGCGCAGACGACTGTGATGCATCCGCCCTGCCAATCGAGGATGGGCGCTGGGGCGTGGATCTGTTCAGCCCGGCTGCGATGCGACAGTTCGGCATACAGGCAACGGGCGGCGCGGCGGCAGGCGCGATGGTCGGGCTGACACTCGATGTCATGCTCGCGGGATTGAGCCTGGGCACGGGGACGCTGATCGGCGCCGCAGCCGGTGCGATGCTCGGGGTCGGCCGATCACACGGAAGGCAGATGATCAAGCGCGCACGGGGCATGACGGAGGTGCACTGCGACAACGCGACGCTCGCGCTGCTGGCTGCCAGGCAAGTCACGCTCGCAGCAGCCCTTCTGAGGCGAGGCCACGCCAGCGTCACGCCCATGCACCTCGCAGACGCCCCCGCAAAGCAGGTCATCACCGATTCACATGGCCTGGTCAGCCATCTCGATGCGGCGAGGCTCTTCCCAGGCTGGTCCAAGCTCAGCGGAGCAAGTGGCCCAGGCAGCCCAGCCGACCCGAGAAGGCAAAGCCTCGTCGAAGAACTGGCCGAGCACATCACCGCCATCATCCGAAACGCGGCGGATCAGGTCGGTCGGCTGAGTCATCCGTGACACGCTCGCGCATTCGTCGCGGACGCGACCGCAACCGGTGAATCAGCGGACGGTAGGACTCCGACGAACCGGCAACATGTCCGGTCGTCAGCGATTTCTTTAAGAATCGCGCTTGCATTTGGATCGGAATCGTGTAGGCTCCGAGGCGGAATCCCAAGGAGACGTGTGCGCAATGGTCAACACCATGAACATTCCGGCGATCAGCCGCGACCTCAGCGAGGTCGCATGGTGGCCGTGAGTGAGTGCGCGCTTTCCTTGGATTACCCAAGACGAGACGAACCCGCTCACAGCCTTGAGCGGGTTTTTTCGTGCCTTTCGTTCAGCACGGATCGACAAAAGCCCGCTCAACTGAAGCGGTCTTTTTTCGCATAAATGAACTGATGCAACGTGTTGGATGGCAACCATGACCGGCAAGGGCAAACTTCTCTGGCAGATCACGAAAGGGCAGCGCCTGCGCTACCTGTCGGCGATCGCGGCGCTCATCGCAGCGTCGTGCTTCCTGTACCTCGTACCCCTCATTCCGACGGCGGTGCTCAACGGCGTCCTCGCGGATGCGGATGAGCAGGTGTCACCGTTCATGGCGTGGATCGTCGATGTCATGGGCGGGCGAGCGTTCGTCATCTCACATCTGTGGGTTCCCGCTGCGGTGATTGCGGCGCTGGCTGTCACCGCAGGCGGATTCACGTACCTGCGAGGCAGATGGTCGGCGATCGCGAGCGAGTCGATCATCCGCCGACTGCGCAATCGGCTCTACGACCACCTGCAGCACCTGCCCTGCTCCTACCACGACAAGGCGGAGACGGGCGACCACGTGCAGCGGTGTACATCGGATGTCGAGACTGTGCGTCTGTTCCTCTCGATGCAGATCGTGGAGATCGGCCGGGCGCTGGTGATGCTCATCGTGCCGATCCCGCTGATGTACATGCTCGACGCACGGATGACGATTGTGTCGCTCGTCGTGATCCCGCCGATCGTGGCGTTCGCGCTGATCTTCTTCACGAAGGTGAAGTCCGCGTTCAAGGATGCGGATGAGGCGGAAGGCAAGATGACCAGCACGCTGCAGGAGAACCTGACGGGGATCCGCGTCGTGCGCGCCTTCGCGCGCCAGGACTTCGAGACGAAGAAGTTCCAGGAGAAAAACGCCACCCATCGCGGGCTAGACTACCGCCTGTACTACCTCATGGCGTGGTACTGGGCGACGTCGGACTTCCTGTGCTTCACGCAGAAGGCGCTGGTCGTCTGCGCCGGCGCGTACTGGCTCTGGCAGGGCGAGCTTGCGGTCGGGACGTTCTACTTCTTCCTGTCCGCGGTCTCGATGTTCATCTGGCCGGTGCGGATGATGGGGCGCATCCTGACGGACCTGGGCAAGGCGCTCGTCGCGCTGGGCAGGATCGAGGAGATCCTCACCAGTCAGACCGAGGCTCAGATCGACGCGCAGCAAGTGACCGAGCCGGCATTACTGCCCGAACCTCGCCGCGGTGAGATCACGTTCGACCATGTTCGTTTCGCGCACGGGACGTCGGAGGATGTGCTCTGCGATGTGTCCTTTCGTGTCGAGCCTGGACAGACCCTGGCGCTGCTCGGGCCGTCCGGCGCGGGCAAGAGCACGATCATCCACCTGCTGCTGCGGTTCTACGATGCCGATGCCGGGACGATTCGCTTGGACGGCGCGGACATCACGCAACTGGACCGCATGACGGTTCGCCGGCAGATCGCATCCGTTCTTCAAGAGCCGTTCCTGTACTCGAAGACGATCGGCGAGAACATCAAGATCGGGCGGACAACCGCGAATGAAGATGAAACGACCGAAGCGGCGGTGACCGCGTGCCTGCACGAGTCGATCGAGGAGTTCGACAAGGGCTACGACACACTCGTCGGCGAACGCGGCGTGACGCTCTCGGGCGGTCAGCGACAGCGCGTCGCCCTGGCGCGGGCGATCCTGCAGAAGCCCGCGGTGCTCATCCTCGACGATGCGCTCAGTGCTGTGGACACGGAGACGGAGACGCTCATCATCGACGCGCTGCGCAAAAGGCGAGGCAGACACACGACGATCGTCATCGCGCATCGGCTCTCGACCCTTCGTCACGCCGACCACGTCATCGTGCTCGACCAGGGGCGGATCGTACAGACCGGCACGCATGAGAAGCTCGTCGCTGAAGAGGGCCGATACCGCAGGTTGTGGAGCATCCAGACGTCGCTCCAAGAGGACTTCGGCAAACAACTGACTTCCGCGGCGCATCCGCGAACGCAATAAGAAGGAACCGCCGTCATGACTGACGACGCAATCCATGAAGAAGAGTACAAGTCGAGGCTCGACCTTCGACTGTGGAAACGGGTGATTCAACACGCCCGGCCTTATGCCTGGCATCTCGTCGGGCTGGGCCTGAGCGGACTGGCGCTCGCGCTGATCGAGGCGCTCTTGCCGCTCATCACCGCGTGGATCATCGACGCGGCGACGGATGGGACCGTTGAGGTCGGCGAGTCGAATCTGATGCTGTATGCGGGCATATATGCCGTGCTGGTGGTGTCGATCTGCATCATCATCTGGGCGTTCATCATCATGGCGGGCAAGGTTGCGACGGGGCTGGCCTTTGACATTCGGCGCAAGAGCTTCATCAAGCTGCAGCAGCTCCCGTTCTCGTACTACGACCACCGTGCCGTCGGTTGGCTCATGTCGAGACTGACATCGGACTGCACGCGATTGTCCAGCCTGTTCCCGTGGCTGACGCTCGACCTGGTGTGGGGGACGTTCACACTCGGGAGCGTGACGGCGGTGATGTTCGTGCTGAACTGGCAGCTCGCGCTGGCGGTGCTCACCATCGTTCCGCCGCTCACCGTGATCAGTGTGTACTTCCAACACAAGCTGCTGCACAGCTCGCGCGCGGTGCGTAAGGCGAACTCGCAACTCACCGCGAGCTTCAACGAGTGCATCATGGGCGCGCGCACGACCAAAACGCTCGTGCGCGAAACGGAGAACCTGCGCGAGTTCGACGAGACATCAGGCGGCATGTACCGCCACTCCGTCCGGAACGCGCTTCAGTCAGCGGTGTACCTGCCGATCGTTATCAGCCTTGGCAGCATCGGCGCAGGGCTTGCGCTATGGCGAGGCGGCGTGAGCCTGGGTGAGTCGATCACGCTGGGCACGCTCATCGCCTTCATGCAATACGCTGCGATGTTCTACATCCCGATCCAGGAACTCGCCCGCCGGTTCACGGATGTGCAGATGGCGCAGGCTGCTGCGGAGCGCATCCAGGGGTTGCTTGACACCGAGCCGGACATCCGCGACTCGGACGAAGTCCTTGCGCGCATCGAGGAACAAAAACAGCACGACCCGAGGCCCGGCATTGCGATCGACGGCCACGCTGCGCGTATCGAACGCATCGAGTTCGAGCATGTCGCCTTCGCCTACAAGGACGGCGAGGCGGTTCTGAAAGACTTCGATCTGACCGTCCGGGCGGGCGAGACGATCGCGCTCGTCGGCGCGACGGGCGGCGGCAAGAGCACGATCGTCAGTCTCGTCTGCCGATTCTACGAACCGACGGAAGGGCGCATCCTCATCAACGGCGTCGATTACCGGGAACGCAGCCTGCACTGGCTTCAGTCCAACCTCGGCATGGTGCTCCAGTCGCCGCACCTTTTCAGCGGAACGATCCGCGACAACATCCGCTACGGCAGGCTCGACGCGAGCGATGAGGCGGTCATGGAGGCTGCGCGCCTGGTGAACGCACACGACTTCATCACCGCGTCGGAGAACGGGTACGACACACAGGTCGGCGAAGGCGGCGGACGGCTCTCAACGGGTCAGAAACAGCTTGTTTCGCTGGCGCGCGCGGTCCTTGCCGACCCGCAGATCTTCGTCATGGATGAGGCAACATCGTCGGTGGACACCGAGACGGAACAGCTCATCCAGACGGGCATCGAGCGGATGCTGGAGGGCCGCATCAGCTTCGTGATCGCGCATCGGCTGTCAACGATCCGCGGCGCCGATCGGATTCTCGTCATCGACGCAGGCCGAATCATCGAGGCGGGCACGCATGGCGAGCTGATCGAACGGCGCGGACGCTACTTCGATCTGTATACGAGCCAGTTCGCAAAGGAACGGGAGGAATTCGTGCTGCAAACATAGGGCGTCACATCAAAGCCCAGGGAAAGCTTTCCCTGGGCTTTCGCTCAGTCGCTCATCGCCAACTGAAGAAGCGAGTGAAACGGATCGCTGTGCACCGCGCCGGATGTCATGCCCGGCATCGCGTAGTGGTCGCACAACGATCGACCGAGCGCCTCGGCGTCAACAATGACGAAGCTGCACGGCACGCGCATCCGCCGACTGACGAAGTTCAAGGCGCGCGGCAGGTGCTCAACGGTTGTGGCAATGACCAGTTCGGACCCATCAAAACGAATCGGAAGGATTCTAAACTGCCAGGCTTGCCTGCGATTGACGAGCTTCTTGGCCTGCGGCTCGAAGGACTCGCTCGCCAGATCAACCGTGGGTGTAAGTTGGCTGTACTGCTTGGCCCACGCTTGTTCGATGGACTCGGGACTGATGCCGAACATCCGCTCCGCGAGGTCGCCGAACGGTCGACCGGCCTCCTGCTGGTGCTGAAGGATTGCGTCAACCTGGTCGCGTGTCAGGACGCCTTGCTGGATAAGTAGTTCGCCGAGTCGGACTGCCATGTTGATCCCCTGGACAGTGTGATGTGCCTGTGCGCCCCCATCATCGTCAGCGACAATGCGCCGAATCATCCTGCCGCACAAGTGCAGCAGATTTGGCGGTCGGCGACGCGCGTTGTGCCCACTGGAGCATGCAGGCTTTTTGAGCGGAACGCACCGGCGACGGGGCTGCGACTTGGCGCGAATCCGCAGGTTGGCGTTTGACAGCGGGCCCATTGAATGCGAGGCGCCGCGTCAGGTTGCCGATAATCCGCTACATTGCACGTGCAACCGTAGCCCGACCTCTGTGTATGGTGGAGCGTGTGGACAGCGTGAGAGACAAGGCGCGATGATGACCGACCCTTCATCTGAACCGGACGCCGCCGGCGATGCCTGCCTGTGCATGTTCGCTCGGATGGTCGAAAGCGTCGGCGTGAAGCGTTTCGCCGACTCGCTGGGCATCTCGACTCGGCAGGTGAACCGTATCCTGGCGGGCACGCAGCCCAATCCAGTGGAAAGGCTGCTCCGCTCGCTCCAGGCCTGCGACCCGGATGCGGGCGACAGCGTGCTGGATTTCATAGGCCAGGAAATGGGCGGGTACTTCATCCGCGAGGAACCGATCCAGCAGGCATCCGTCAACGCCGTCCGAGAATGCGCCGAGGCGATTGCCGCGATCTCCGATGGGCATATCTCACGGGTGGATGAGCAGGAAATCCGCGAGGCGATCTCTGCCCTGATTGCGCTGTCACGGATCGTTCGCGAAGAAGGTTGCCGAGACTTCGCCCCGCCCGCATGAAGTGATCGCCCCGCGCCTCGCTACCGCAGCTTGTACGCATCAACAACCGCCAACCGACCCGGCTCGATCGTGATCGTCTGTGTCTTCGGCGCACCCATCACCTTGCCATCGCGTCGGACAAACTCGATCGTGACCGTGTGCTCGCCCGGCTCAAGGTTGTACAGCCCGACATACGCCTGCCCGGGAAGCGTCACCCATGAGCGCAGGTCCGCCTGCTCCGTCTCCGCGAGGAGGATGTTCAGGCCGTGCGCCAGGAGAACGAGCAGATCATCTCCGGTGTTGTGCTTGTCCTTCTTCTTGTGGTCATCGCGGCTCTCCTCGGCTACGTGGATCAGCACGCCGCCCACGACCGCCTTGAAGATCGTTCGGCCGGCCGCCTTGAGGTAGATCATCGGGAGTTGCCGACGATATGTCTCCGCCGCGACACCCGCGAGATCCTCAACCATGTCAAGCCCATGCGCCGGCTGACCATCGACCATGATGCGGATGGCATGCACGTTGCTCGGTTTGGTTTCGAGGACGGGGTACTCGATCTTGACGTACTGCCTGCCGAGCGGCAGTCGTGCCCGCTCCGCCCGCTTGATCGGCCCGGAACCGGTGAATGCGACGACCAGCAGCGACGCATCATCGCGCCGCAATCGTCCAAGATCAGCGAACGGCGCGGGATCGACGCCGGGCATGGCCTCGCGCTGCGCGTGGATGGCTTCGCCGAGCCGTTGCGCCGCGACGCGCTGGTTGTTGAAGTCACCGATCCGCGACCAGACGATCGTCGCGAGGTACGTGCCGAGCGTTGATTCGAGGAACTCGCCCTCGGATGTCACCGTCACGGCAGGCGACGATTCGGACTGCGCCAGGACGTCCGTGATGTCATCATCATCACGCAGCTTCTGTGTCACCTTCTCATACCGATCGCGCCGAGCGGTGGACTTGTCCGCCAAGCGCAGGGCTTCGACCGTGGCCCGGCCGGTGAGTTGACCGCGATGAAGCTGGATCAGCAGCTTGAACGTGTTGGCGTACTGATCCTCGTAAGGCTCACCTCCGTAAGGCACGACCGCATCGTTGAGCAGGTAGCTCGCCAGATCAGCGGAGATCGACCGCGTGAAGTTGCGCTCGATGACCTTCTCAGCGTGATCGAGACGGCGGAACGCAAGGTCGTGGTCACCGAGGATCAGAGCGAGCATGCCACGATCCAGGTCGTAGAGCAGTTCGTCGTTCTCGCCGTACTGCCCATCATCGCGAGCCTCATCCAGGGCGGCGGCAGCCAGGCTGTACTGGCCCGCCCGCACGAAGGCTCGCAGATCCTCCCGATGCTCGGGAAACGCGCAGCCTG
>JAGLTS010000106.1 GCA_023135165.1 Phycisphaerales bacterium
AATACAGAGGTTCGGCGTCCTGTTGCTCGGCATGGGCGCCGCATGGCTCATGTCCGCTGCGGCCGTCCGACCGATCCTGCGGCGCCGACGCATCATGCGGTTGGTTCCGCAGTTCAGCGCTCGTGTCTGTCCTGCCTGCGTGCGAGCCATGGACTCCGCTGACGACGAAACATGCACCTGTCCGCGCTGCGGCGCTTGCTGGCCCGAAGAGGAACTTGAAGCGCTCTGGGAACAGACGGCGCACCGTCAAAACCGCATCGGATGGCTCGTCAAGCGCCTGCGTCGCTACGACGTGACGTGGCGCCGGCACATGTGGGCTGTCTTCGCAACCGGTATCGATCATCCATACCGGTTTGGCATCATCGGAGGCGTGTTCGGGGCGGTCATCGGCATACTGCTCGCTTTCCTCACCGGCTCGCGCGTTCCGGTGATCATTTTGGGACACGCGACGGTCACATCCTCGCTTATAGCAGGCGGCGTATACTACCTGGCCCTGCAATGGGGCAAGTCGACGCAAGGCCGGTTCTGCGCCACATGCAGCTATGAGAAGGACCCTGCCGGCGAACCGCCTCCGCGCTGCCCCGAATGCGGCGCGGACTGGAGCCTGCCCGGCGCGACAATGCATGTGCGCCGGCTTGAGGGCAAGGTCCGCATCCCCATCGCCTCCATCGCTCTTCTTCTGCTGATCTTCATTCCAGGCGTGGTGCTTGTCATGCCTTCCAAGCACGCGCACCTGCTCCCGACATCGGTGCTCGTTCGCTATGCGGTCACGGGCAATATCCTGTCATCTGACTCGTACTGGGCGGAACTGAGCACTCGCACGATGACGCCGGAGCAGAAGCTGGAGCTGGCGCAACGGGTGCTCGACAAGCGAGCGAGTGGTGAGATACTCGCACTTGATACGGGCCTGATCTGGCTGGACAAGTACGCTGCCGCTGGCCGGATGGACCCCGACATGCTGGAGCGTTTCTACGCAGGCATGCTCGCTTTGCACATCGAAGGACCGGCTCGTGTTCGTGTCGGCGAGCAGATCCAACTGGAGGTGTGGGGACAGGATCGCTCCGCGAATGCCAGCCGAGGGACCACCTACGCGCTCGTCCTTGTCGAAGGGTTCTACGTGGGTGATGCAGCCTCGCCGATCGGTCGGCATGACACAGGCGACTTCGGCTCCGAGTTTGACTCCGAGCAGAGGGAGTTCGCCCAAATGCTGCGCCTGTCGTTGCCGGAGCCCGCCGCCTGCATGACGTTCACGCCCGATCAGCCCGGTGAAGTGACCGTTCGCGCTGCAATGTGGATCGTCATCGCTCCAACCAACGCGATGCCCACTGCGCTCTCCTGGGCTGAGGATGACTCCATCATCACGCCGCCTGGGACGTCGTGGACCAAGCGCGTGGAACTCGAGCATGTATTGGAAGTCAGTGAGGCGTTGGCAGGGGGCGCGATGGCCGGCTCAGACGCAGCGGAGTGAATCATCATGGTGAACTATGTGAAGATGCGCAGCATCGTTGTCGGGATGACACTTCTTGCGGGCATCATGTTCGCGCTGCCGATTGTGTCGGAATCGGTTGACGCGGACGATGCGCCGATGCGGCCTGCGGTTGTCGCGCCCGGCGGCGGCGCTCAGCCACCGGCCGACGCGATTGTGCTCTTCGACGGAACTGGCTTGTCCGGATGGCGAACGATGGCCGGTGGCGAAGCGGGTTGGATCGTTCAGGACGGCGCGATGATCGTCAAGCCCGGCAGTGGAGGCATCGTCAGCGAGTTGACATTCGGCGGCGCCCAGGTTCATGTCGAGTTCGCTGCGCCTGCGACTCCCGTTGGCGAAGGACAGGCGAGAGGCAACAGCGGTGTGTACCTCCAGGCGCGCTACGAAGTGCAGGTGCTTGATTCGTATGAGAACGACACCTATCCCGACGGCCAATGTGGCGCGGTGTACTCGCAGTACCCGCCGCTCGTCAACGCGTGCAGGCTGCCCGGCGAATGGCAAGCGTACGACATCATCTTCCATCCGCCCGTGTTCGATGAAGACGGCAAGAAGACCACGCCCGGTACAATGACCGTGCTGCACAACGGCGTGCTGATCCAGGATCACGTTGAGTTGCTCGGCCGAACGACCGCCTCGGCGCAGGATGAAGGCCCGAGCGACGGCCCACTGTATCTGCAAGACCACGGCAGCCCGGTCCGCTACCGCAACATCTGGGTGCGCCCGCTGGATTGATATGCAGTTGCGCCGAGCGAGCGCAGCCGAGTTGCCACGCAGCCCTGGATCAATGTCATCTATTCGATCGGCGCGAGGCGGATGTTGCGGAAGTGGATCTCCGCGCCTTCTGATTGCAGGCAGATCTTGCCGGGGATCTCTTGTACATCCCACGCTTCGTTCACGACCTCACCGTTCACCCTCAGGACGATCGACGAACCGTCCACGATGATCTCGTACTCGTTCCACTCACCGATGGGGCGCTCCGCGAAGTGGGTCTTCCTCGTGTTTCGACCGCGTGTGCGATCGGGGTCGGTCTTCATCTGGAAGTCGTCGATGTTCCAGAAATCGCCTGCGTTTCCACTGTGAAGCTGCGCCTCGACGCTGCGTGGCCAGACCTTGTCCTCGCCGATCATGCGCATCAGGACGCCGCTGTTGCCCGCCTCCTTCGTGATCGGATTGAACCGCCACTCGAGCCTGAGCACATAGTTCGTATAGTCAGTCTCGGTTCGGATATACCCAGCAGGCTTGCCCATGCAGATAAGGATGCCGTCGCGGACGGACCAGACATCGCTCATCTCAGCGTCGCCGTACAGATGTGCCGTCCATCCGGTGAGGTCTTTGCCGTTGAAGAGTGTGATCTCGCCGGGCATCGGTGCGGAGAGGTCGCGGATCTTGATGTGGCGGTACCACACATCGTCGCCGTGGTCCTGCAGCGCGATATGCCCGCGGGCGTTGACGCCGAAGCCTTCATACGCGCCGAACTTGCTTGCCTCGACGCGCTCGTTCCAGTCGTCGCTTCCAAGCTCACACGCAACGATTTTGATGCCGTTCAGCCAATGCTGGAGCCGGTTGTCGTTGATAACGATGCGCGTGTCGTTGAACTCACCGGTGGGCCTATTGACCTTGCCCGGAGCGGGTGTGTAGAGGTCGTATAGCGCGCCGGCTGAATGCGCATCGGTCGGTTGGGCGCCGTGGCCCGCATCGTCGAGGATCTGGTACTCAGGCCCGGTCTGCCATGGGGCTGCTGCGGTTTCCTTGACGCGATACATGATCCCGCTGTTGGCCTTCTCCGCAACGCGCCATTGCAGCACAAACTCGAAGTTCTCGAACTGATCGACGGTGATGATGTCGCCGCCGCCCCCACCGGCTGTGACCTTCATGCAGTCATCCTCGACGATCCACCCCTTCTCGGGGAACGCATCCTGTCGATAACCGCGCCACCGATCGGTCGATTCGCCGTCAAAGAGCAACATCCAACCGGCTGCGGTCTCGGCAGGCGTCAGCGCGTTCAGCGCAACCGGTTTCACCGCGTTGGGGGCGTTGGGGGTGCTGGGGGTATCCTGCGTCGCCTCACTGCATGCCGTCACGACCAGCAACGACGCGAGCACGCTGCATCTGATTCGTTTGGTGTTCACGGGGCAATCCTCCGCTATTCGCTTTCAGGCGCGGGGTCGGCGGGCTCATCACGCGCGCCCGCGTCGAGCGTCTCAGCCTTGTATCCTCCGGCTGCCTTGTCGCGCAGGAACAAGATGCCGAAGACGATGATGATGACGATGGAGAACGGCGCGACGTATCGGAATGATATGCGTCCGCCGTGATTGTCCGCCGGGTTGAGAATGTTCTTCACCTGGCTGGCGAGGTTTTCAGCCGCATCACCCTTCGGCGCATTGCTGATGACACCGCGCAGGGCGTTGGCGGTGTCGCCCTCGGGCAGCGCACCGGAGAGCCTCTGTGCGGCGAGCACCTTCTCAGCATTACCGACGGCGTTCATGATCTCGGCTCTGATGACCTCCTCCTCGCCTGTCGCAGCCGGCGGGTAGACCTCGACGACCTGTTCGAGCACGGCGACGGTGCCGTTAACCGGCAGGGCGTCATGAAGGTACTGGTCGGCGATTCTCCCCATCTGCGGGGCCGTCACGACGCCAACCATGAGCATGCCCATGCCGCCCATCAACGCCAGGCCGAGCGCGCCGCTCTTGGGAACACGCTCAGACACTACGCCGAGCATCGTCGGCCAGAAGTAGCAGACGCCGACGGCGAACGTGGTGGCCGAGGCGAAAGCCATTGGCGTATTCGTCGCGAAACTGAACCAGTAGAGACCGATCCCGGCCAGCACGGCGGAACCGACGAGGATGCCGGTGGGTGAGAGTTTGTGCACGACGGGGCCTGCGAAGAAACGCAGGACCGCCATCAGGCCGTTGATGTAGGCGAGAACGAGAATGCCGTGGATGCCGCCCGCTTCGAGCACGGCGGGCACCCAGCGTCCCGGGCCGAGTTCGAGCGAAGCGGTGATGCACATGCACAGAAGGAGGATGAGAAACAGGGGCCGCAGCAGCGCGCCGCGGACCATGCCGCTGAACGTGATGCCGGACTGGACTCGCTCGGTGGCGGGGAACTTCGCACCTGTGAAGAGGATGCCGTACACGACGGTCGGGATGAGAATCAGCGCGACCTTGATGCGCCAGTCGCCGATACCGACCCGGTCGAGCAGAAAGCACGCGACGGCGCCGATGACGATTCCGCCGGGGAACCACACGTGGAATTGGTTGAGCTTCTTGGTCTTCTCATCGGGATAGAGCGTCGTGATGAGTGGGTTGCACACCGCTTCGACGGTTCCGTTGCCGAGCGACAGGACAAGCGCGCCGAAGAAGAGCATCCAGAAGCCGGTAGCGAAGATCATGATGAGCGCACCCGCTGCATGGCAAACAAGCGCGAAGCGCATCAGGTTCTTCATTCCGAGCGCATCGCAGAGCGGACCGAGCACGAAGATCGAGATCGTGAAACCCCAGATGGCAGCGCCGCCGATGTAGCCGACCTGCTCGTTGCTCAGAATGAATTGCTCCTTGAGCGGCCCCATGATGGCGCCGATCACGGCGAAGCAGACGGATGTCGAGATGAGCGAGAAACAACTGCCCAGAAACAGACGTTCTTTATTCATCAGCTTGTACCTTTCAATGATGCTCCGCGACTGAGTGAAAAACAGGCGGGCACATGACCGGAAACTACGCCCGGCATCGCAGGGTGTCAATCATCAGACCTCGGCGGCGAGGGAGGCCGGGGCCTGGGCCGACCACGAGGCCGTCCGCCCGGGCCTACTTGTGTCTGGCGGCAGATCGACGACAATCAGCGAGGCATGCCGATTCGGATATGCCGTGCTCAAGACTTGGACCGCGTTTTCTCTCTGGAGCAGAACCGAAATGTCGGGACGAAGACGACTCACACGCCGGACGTTCATCAGGCACGCGGGTGTGGCTGCGATCGCATCGCCGCAGATCATTCCGTCGCTCGCGCTCGGTGCGGCGGGGATGTACAGGCCCGCGCCGAGCAACCGCATCACGATGGGACTGATCGGATGCGGCGGCATGGGGCAGGGGAATCTGCGGAGCTTCCTCCGCCAAGGCGATGTGCAGGTCCTGGCTGTGTGCGATCCGGATACGCAGAGGCGCGAAAGCGCCAAGCGCGCCGTTGATGAGTACTACGCTGATCAGACGACCGCGGGTACGTACCACGGTTGCGCCGCGTACAACGACTTCCGTGATCTGCTCGCGCGCGATGACATCGACACGATCATCCAGGCGACGCCCGATCATTGGCACGCGCTGGTCGTCATCGCGGCGGCAAGAGCGGGCAAGGACATCTACGGCGAGAAACCGTTGAGCCTGACGATCAGCCAGGGCAGGGCGATGAGCGACGCCGTCGCGCGCTACGGCCGAGTGTTTCAGACGGGCAGTCAGCAGCGCAGCGACAGCCGGTTCCGCTTCGCATGTGAACTCGTGCGTAACGGCCGAATCGGCACGGTGCGCCGCGTGACGTGCGGCCTGCCCACCACGCCGACGACCGGCAACCATCCGCCGCAGCCCGTCCCCGATGGGTTCGACTATGACCTTTGGCTCGGCCCGGCACCGTGGGCTCCGTTCAACGAGTATCGCACGCATTGGAACTTCCGTTGGATTCTTGATTACTCGGGCGGGCAAGTGACCGACTGGGGCGCGCACCACATCGACATCGCGCACTGGGGGCTTGGCCTGACGGACACCGGCCCGGTTCATGTCGAAGGCGTCGGCGAGTTCCCGATCGACGGCCTGTACGACGCGGCGACGAACTATCGTTTCACCTGCACCTACGCGACCGGTGTTCAGATCACTGTCACAAACGACTTCGAGAACGGCGTGAAGTGGGAAGGCGACGATGGCTGGGTGTTCGTGAATCGCGGCCGAATCGATGCGGAGCCGAAGTCGCTCCTGAGCGATGTGATCGGGCCGAACGAGATACAGCTTCCGCGATCCAAAGGCCACCACCGCGACTTCCTGGAATGCGTCAGGAGCAGGCGCGAACCGATCGCGCCGATCGAGCACGCGCACCGGACGATCACCGTCTCGCACTTGGGCAACATCGCCATGCAGATCGGCCGGGCTGTGCGATGGAACCCGCAAACTGAAATGTTTGTGGATGATCCGCAAGCGGAGCGTATGGCCGACCGCGCGATGCGTGAGCCTTGGCGGTTGTAGCATGCAGCGGTGTGGGCGGGGATGACGAAGCTGGCGGTCACGAGGATCAAATGATGAAAACGAAACTCAGACGACGAACACTGACGGCGACTTCCCTGACAGCGTGCTTGCTGCTCATGGCGCCCGGCGCGGATGCAGCGGACATCCCGGACGATGCCATCAATCGGATCGAGCAGGCGCTGCCTGATGCGCCGACCGTCCAGCCGAGTGAGCCGAGGACGATCCTGATCTTCTCGCTCTGCAAGGGCTATCGACATGGGTCGATCCCCTACGGCGTGCATGCGTTCACGCGCCTCGGCGAACGCACCGGCGCGTACACAGCCATCGTCAGCGAAGACACAGCGATGTTCACGCGCGAGAACCTTGCGCGCTTCGATGCGATCATCTTCAACAACTCGACCGGCGCGCTCTTTACTGATCCGCAACTGAAGCAGAACCTCATCGACTTCGTCAAGCAAGGCGGTGGCATCGTCGGCATCCACGCAGCGACGGACTGCTTCTACGATTGGCCCGAGTACGGCGAGATGATGGGCGCCTACTTCCACGGCCACCCGTGGCACGAGCAGGTCACGCTCAAGCTCGACGACGCCGACCACCCGGTGAACGCTGTGTTCCAAGGCGAGCCGTTTGTCATCACCGATGAGATCTACCAGTTCAAGGAGCCGTACTCGCGCGATCGGCTGCACGTGCTGCTGAGCCTGGATGCCGCCGCAACGGACATGGAGAAGGACGGCATTCACCGAGCCGACGGCGACTTCGCGGTGAGTTGGGTTCGCGCGTACGGCAAGGGGCGGGTGTTCTACTGCTCGCTCGGGCATCGCAACGAGATCTTCTGGAACCCGACGGTTTTGCAGCATTATCTCGACGGCATCCAGTTCGCCATCGGCGACCTGCCCGGCGACCCGTTTGATGCGGTGACGACATACCAGTTCGGCGAGAGCCGGCTGCCGTTGAGCGAGATCGCGGGGCAAGTGCGCGATGCGCTCGGCGATCCGGAACGGGAGCGAGAGATCGAAGGGCGCCTCATCGGGCTGCTTTCGTCGGATGAAGCGACGATTGCGTGCAAGATGTTCGCGTGTCGGCAACTGGCGTTGGCGGGCGGGGATGCATCAGTTCCCGTGCTGGCGGACTTGCTCGACGATCCACAGCTCGCGCACATGGCGCGGTACGCACTGGAGCGAATCCCAGGCAAGGCCGTCGACACGGTACTCATCCAGGCGCTCCACGAACTGGATGGGGAACTTCGCATCGGCGTCATCAACTCGATCGGCGAGCGAGGCAATCGCCGTGCGGCCAAGACGCTGTTCAAGGCTGCGGTCGGCGTGGATGAGCCGACACGGCTGGCCGTCGTGGAGGCGATGGGTAAGCTCGGCGGCTCCCAGGCGGTCAGCGCCCTGACGCGGATCGCAGCGACATCCGATGCGAACGATGCGCCGCGCGTCAAGGCGGCGGCGCTCGATGGATTACTGCGTTGCGCCGAGATCATGGTCGACGAGGGCGAGACCGATCGCGCAGCCGCGCTGTATCGCACGCTGTACGACGAGCCGAACCCCCAGCACGTACGCGTCGCTGCCCTGCGCGGGCTTGTTCTGGCGGACCCGCTACCAGTGATCGACGTTGTGATCGGACTGCTGGAAGATGAAGATCCGGCATGGCGAGGCACAGCAGCAAGGCTCATCGTTGAGATGCCCACTGCGGAGGCGACGCGCCTCTATGCGACACAGCTCACCGATCTGCAGCCATCCACGCAGATTCTGCTCATGAACGCGCTGGCCGATCGCGGCGACCGGGCAGCCGGGCCGATGGTTGCAGCGCTGATTGATAGCGCTGACTTGGCTGTGACACAGGCGGCAGTGCGGGCGCTCGCGCGGATTGGTGATGCGTCACACACAGCCCTTCTCGCGGAACTTGCGGCGCGCGGTGATGCCCAGGCTCGGATGAGCCTTGACCGTCTGCGGGCGGAAGGTGCTGATGAAGCCATTGCGAGCTTGCTGTACGCTCGTGCAGCGAATGTTCGCCGCGAGGCGGCGCGGTCGCTCGGCTCGCGCGCGGCTGTCGGGCAGGTCTCGCCGCTTATCCGCACCGCGTCAAATGATCCAGACGAGCTCGCGCGCATCGCGGCGCTTCGATCACTTGGGTTGCTCGCCGGGCAGGATGCGCTGCGCGACTTGGTTCATCTTCTTCTGCGAGCGGATAACCCCCATCTGCAAGCCGCGACGTCGGACTGCCTGATCGCGGTGTGCACGCGCATCGACGATCGGGCAGCGTGCGCCACGCCTATCGCTGATGCGTTCGACGATGCCGACATGCCCGCGAAGCGATCGCTGCTTGTCGTGCTGGGACACGTCGGCGGCCCGGTCGCACTGGACGTTGTGCGCGAAGCGATCGATGAGCCTGCCTTGGCCGACGCTGCGCTTGATGCCTTGACGAACTGGTCCGATGTGGGCGCTGCGGATGATCTGTTCGCCATCGCGCAACAGGCGACCGACCCGGTGCAGCGCATCACAGCGTTCATCGGCTACATCCGCGTCATCAACCTTCCCAGCGCTCGCGATCCGGTCGAGACGGTGAACATGTACCGCCGCGCCGCCGGTATCGCTACGAACGACGCTGAGCACCGCCTCGTCCTGACCGGTCTGGCGGGCGTCCCGCATACCGATGCGCTGCGACTGATCGAGGGATACCTCTCGCACGAATCAGTCAGTCGTGATGCGGCGAGCGCCCTCCTCGCCATCGCCCGCCTCCTCGGCGAACAGCACCGCGATGTGACTCAGCCCGCCATTGACAACATCCTCCGCCTGTTCCCCGACGACGCTGAGCTGACCTATCAGGCGGGCCACGTCGTGAACGATATCGAACGCAATGAGGGCTTCATCACGACATGGCGGTTCGCCGGGCCGTTTGCGCAGGAGAACACGGGCGGCGAGGCGATCTTCGATGTCGCGTTCGCGCCGGAGACGGGTGACGAAGTTCACTGGCAAGCGATGCCGGCCGATGCGTTCTCCGAGCCGGGCATCTACAACCTGAACGAGGTTGTCGTCGGCAGCAACTGCTGCGCTTATCTCGAAGCGATCATCGTGTCGGACCGGGAGCAGCAGGCCCGTCTGGAGGTGGGCAGCGATGACGGCGTGAAGGTGCTGCTCAACGGTGAGGTCGTGCACGCGAACAGCGTCATGCGCGGCCTGAGCGTCGGGCAGGATGTATTCACCGTGACGCTCGCGCCTGGGCGGAACGTGCTGCTACTAAAGATCACGCAAGGCGGCGGCGGCTGGCAGGCGTGCTGCCGAATCCGCGCCGCAACCGGCTTCGCGCTTCAGGGCGTGACGATCGAGTCGCCACGATGATGCGCGATAGCATGCAACACGAGTGACGTGAAAGCCCAGGGAAAGCTTTCCCTGGGCTTTTCTGCGCTCTTCTCCTATTCAGGGAGATCAAGGCGGACTGGTGCGCAGTAGATGAGACCATGCCACGCTGGAACACCTCGCACGGTCTCCCTCTCACCCTCAACACCGATGAAGAAGAGGTGCCGCCTGTCGCCGCTCACCGGGACCGACACCCACATGCTGGTCGGGCCCTGCGCGGTGACTCTCCGGTCGCCGTCGCTGAGGATATACACTTCGGCATCGCTGTTGGCGTTGTTTGCTCCTGCTGCTCGTTCGAATCGCATCGGCCGGGTGGTTACCCACGCCTCGCCCGGTCCTAGCATGACGTACTGGTCATCATTGAGCAGTGCCCCCCATCCACCGCCCCGCGCGAAGCCACTTCCCAGCGCGTCGCGCACCGCGCCGCCCACGAACCGACAGTCGCCGGACCAGTATGCAGAGGCGGCCAACTTCGGCACCGCCATCGGCTCATCTGACACATTCAGCACGAGCACATAGAGATTTCCTCCGCGGACTCGTGCCAAATCGTCGCGGATGTATACCGAGGCTGCGAGGCCCATGCATGTTACCCAGCGGGAACGGACCTCTTCAGACACCGCGGTCAGACGATCGAGGTCGCGTCGCTTGCCATGGATGCGAAGCGAGCTCCATATATGCGCATCCGCATGCTGCGCGCCCGGCAGCGAACTTGCCCGGAGGATCGCCCCCCGGTATGCAGTGGCGTTCTCATCGGTACGACTCACGTCGAGCGCATCCAGCGCAGCATGGTCGAGACCGCCGAGCCCCCAGATCGCGCGCTGCCGGACATTCGCATTCGGATCGGTCTTCGCAATATGCAGGAGTGTGGGGCGAATCGACGAGTTGCAGTTGCCAAAGTCACCCAGTAGTTCGACCGCGAGGAGCCGCCCCTCGGTATCAAGCTCATGTGCATGAGAACACAGCGCTTCCACACCATAAGCGTCAGCTTTCCAGAGCATGTTGCGGGTGCTCAAGCGTGTGCTGTGGTCGGAATCGCCGAGCGCTGCCACCAGAACTTCCGCGACCCTGGCGTCCACCTGTCCCCATTTTGCCAGGATACTCGCAGCGGCGAATCGAACATCATGGGCAGGATCAGCAAGCACCGCACACAGTTGGTCGGCGGCGTCCGCGCGATCCACGCCTCTGGAGGCCAGCCGCCAGAAGGCACGGACTCGCTCCGCAATGGCCTCCTCGTCAGCCGCTGCCTCGTCTATCGCGTCTGGCGAGCGTTTGTGCTCAGCGTCGATCTGGCTACAAGGCTTGTCGGGCAGCGAAGGGTCCGGTTTCTCCTCGGTCACTTGCCCGGGCAGTTGTGGGACTGACAGCAGGTGCGCCGCCAGCAACAAGACGATGAGAAACGGCCGGTGATGGATGTGATGTTCTTGCTGCATGGCGTGCTACCGGATGTCTGTTTGTTGCCGACGAACTGCCTCGCCTCGTCGATGGTTGAAGGTGTCGCGCTGATTGTCCTTACGCTGGACCGCAGCGTGCGCGAGGTGCGGTCAGTAGACAAAGGGGATGAATGCCTTCGTCCGCTTTGCCCACTCATCGTATTGCTCGCCATAGCGCCGGCTGAGGTACTTCGACAACGATGGGATGAAGAAGAAGATGAAGGCGGCGGTCAACAGAACGGGAACCAAGGCCGCCCAGCGGTTGGCGGTCAGGATCGCCCACCCCGTGGCCCAGAGCGAGTCGCCAAGGTAGTTGACGTGACGGGCGAGACGAAAGAGCCCACTCGTGTAGAGCTTGCCCTTGTTCGCGGCATCATCCTTGAAACGCTTGCGCTGCAGTTCCGAGCCGGTGTTCAGGTAACTGCCAAGTGCGAACAATCCGATCCCGAGGACATCAACCAGGCGAAGCGGTGTGTCGCTTATTCCGCCAAGCAGCGCGAATCCAACCTGGTAGATCGCAGTCGCAAAGAGGACCGGCCAGAACTCAGCCCAGCCG
Source organism: Phycisphaerales bacterium (assembly GCA_023135165.1). Taxonomy (GTDB): domain Bacteria; phylum Planctomycetota; class Phycisphaerae; order Phycisphaerales; family JAGLTS01; genus JAGLTS01. Next base: position 12,057 of record JAGLTS010000106.1, read on the forward strand.
AACCTCCGGCGGAGCAAATAAAACGCGGTGAACGACATGCGACACCAAAGGACGATGCTGAAGACCATCAGCACCGAACGCCGGGACATGTCGCCCGAGATCCAATCCCCGCCGAACCACGAGCCGATGATGTTGAACCCGCCGCCGAAGTAAAGCCACGCCACGCCCGCGACAAGCGTCAGGTGGGTGACCACCCATGCGGCACGAGGAAGTTTCGAGGTTTCCTGTTCGCCATGCATTGCTCTGGCCCTGGAATCCTGGTGTCGCCTGCAACCCGACAGTCGCTCCACCGCCGAGCGTCCCGACCACAAGTGTAACGCTCCCCCCCGGGGAAGCCCAAGTTGCAGTGTCGTCGCCTATCGTGTGAAGCGTGCAGTCAGCGCTACGGAACGACTGGATCATGCGAGCGCTACTTACTGATCTGATCGGCTGGCGCATCGGGGAACCCGCCGGTCTGAACGGTGATGATGCCGTCGCGCATCCATGTGCTGATGCGCGCCGAGGCGCCGGGGACGCGTTCGACAAGCGATATGCCCTCGATCGGCCCGAGGACGCTGACCGCTGAGGCCAAGGCGTCGGCTGTGGTCCCGTCGCGCGCGATGATCGTGACGGCGATGCGGCTGGTCAGCGCCATCGCGGTGCGGGGGTCGATGATGTGCGAATAGCGCTCGCCATCCAGTTCGAGGAACTGCTCGATATCGCCGGACGTCGCGATCGCTGCGTTGGCCAAGTCGATGACGATGGGCGGCATTTCGCGTGGGAACGGGTCCAGCGCGATGCGCCAGCCGGTCCGACCGGGCGGTGGGTCGCCTGCGACGAGATCACCACCCAGGTCGACCAGAGACCGTGCCGCACCCGCTTGCGCCATCGCGGCGACCGCCTCATCCGCTGCGAATCCCTTGCCGATGCCGCCCAAGTCGAGCAGCATGCATCGTTTGGCCAGCATGACGTGACGGTGATCCGGGTCGAGGATGACGTACCGCCACCCCATATGTGTGCGTGCCGCCTCCAGATCGGCCGGCGTCGGTAGCGTGCTGCGCGCCCGGGCTTGACGCCACAGCCGGCTGGCCGGGCCGACGGTGATGTCGAATGCCCCGTTGCTCGCCGCGGAGAACTGCCCGGCTCGCTCGAGCACGTGATACAGATCGTTGCTGACCGCAGCGGGCTGCCCGGCAGGTGCTCGGCACAGCCGCATCAGCTCGCTGTCCTCCCGATAGTCGCTCATCACCGCATCAAGCTCGGTCAGGCGGTCGAATCCCGCCCGGGCTGCTCGGCGGGCAACAGCCTCATCCGGCGCATAAAGCGTCAGCCGCGCCTTGACTCCCATGACGATCTTCGCATACTCAAAACGTCCCAGCGCCTGTTCGTTCGCGGCGCACCCACACAGCATGGAACACAACGCGATGATCAGAACCAGGAACGTGCCTCCGTGCGGCGGCCCGTCCGTTGCGTCCGCTCCAGCGCATCGCATTCGGAATCCTGTCATGCCGGTCAAGATAGCGTCGGCAAGGCGAGCCGGTGTAGCGGTAGCCACAGCCGTCTTGGCCGGGCTTCTCGCAATTGCGGGCTGCGCGCCGAGCGCCGGCAATCCGTCCAGCGCAGCCGAGCCGGAGCCTGGCGAGCGGTTCGTCCAGCCGATCGCGGGGACCGACGTCTCACTGACGCTGATGCCGATCCCCGGCGGGTCGATGGCGGTCTCCGCTGATGACGATCTGTCCGTGGACATCGAGCCGTTCTGGATCAGCCGAACCGAGGTCACATGGGATCTCTTCGATGTCTTCCGTTTTCAGTTCGATGAGGGAAAGACCGGCGAGACGATCGAGCCGGACGGTGTGACCCGCCCGAGCAAACCATACATCTCCATGGACCGCGGCTTCGGCTACTCGGGCTACCCCGCCATTTCGATGTCGTATCACGCAGCCAAGAGGTTCTGCGAATGGCTGTCGGAGAAGACCGGCAGGCACTATCGACTGCCCACCGAGATCGAGTGGCGGTACGTCTGTCAACGCTCGGGCATCGACCCGGCCGACCCCGGCACATTCGCTTGGTTCATTGATAACGCTGAGTTCAAGACACATCCGGTCGGGTCAAGGAAAGCCGATGCGCTCGGCGTGTGCGATCTCTACGGCAACGCGGCGGAATGGTGCATCAGCCCGGATGGCAAGGGCGTGACCTACGGCGGGTCGTACCGCGACGCGATTGACAGAATCGGATACGCATCGCGCGTGGTGCGCATCTACGACTGGAACGCGAGCGACCCGCAGTTCCCCCAGAGCATCTGGTGGATGGCGGATGCGGGATTCGTCGGATTCCGTATCGTGCTTGTGGAGGATAACCAAGAGGAGGCGGAGTAATCATGGAAAACGAGAAGCGCAACGCATCAGAAACGGCCTGCACGGTGACGCGAAGGGACTTCGTCAAAGCCTCAGCAGCAGCGATCTCCGTGGGGGCGATCGCGTCGCCGGGCTGGGCGAATATTCAAGGCTCGGACCGGATCAGGGTCGGCTTGGTCGGGTGCGGCGGGCGAGGCACCGGCGCTGCCAGCCAGGCGCTCAATGCCGACCCCGGCGTCGTCCTCACAGCCATGGGCGACCTCTTCGGGGATCGCATCTCAGCCAGCCTCGGTCATCTCACCAACCATGCCGGCGACCGCGTCGATGTCCCCCCCGAGCGCCGGTTCCTCGGCTTCGACGCCCACAAGCACGTCCTCGACAACGTTGATGTCATCATTCTCACCACGCCGCCGCATTTTCGGCCGATGCAACTCAAGGCTGCGATCGACGCGGGCAAGCACGTCTTCGCCGAGAAGCCCATGGCGGTCGATGCTCCGGGCGTGCGGTCCGTTCTTGCAAGCGCCGCGAAGGCGAAGCGCAAGGGTTTGTCGCTCATGTCGGGCTTCTGCTGGCGCTACAGCTTCGCCGAGCGCGCCATGTTCAAGAAGCTTCACGCCGGGGCGATCGGCGACATCACGTCCATGCACACGACGTACCACACCGGCCCGCTCCACAAGAACCCGCGTCAGGCAGGCTGGAGCGACATGGAGTTCCAGCTTCGCAACTGGGTCCACTTCACGTGGCTGTCCGGCGATCACATCGTCGAGCAGGCTTGCCACGCTGTGGACTGGATCAACTGGGCGATGGACGGCCTCATGCCCATCCGCGCGACGGCGCTCGGCGGACGACAGATGCGCGAAGGGCCGGAGACGGGCAACGTCTACGATCACTTCGCCGTGATCTATGAGTACGAAAACGGCGCTCGGTGCTTTCACACGTGCAGGCAGATGCCGCACTGCTCCGGCGACAACACAGCTTATGTCATGGGCACGAAGGGGAAGTGCTCGATGAACCCGTGGTCCCCCGCACATGTCATCACGGGCGAGAACCCGTGGCGCTACGAAGGTGATCGGCCCAACATGTATCAGGTCGAGCACGACGAGTTGTTCGCCGCGATTCGTGCGGGCACACCCGTCAACGACGGTGTCTTCATGGCGAACAGCACGATGATGTCGATCCTCGGCCGAACCGCTGCGTACAGCGGGGGGACCGTGATGTGGGATGAAGCATTGGCGTCGGCGGAGGATTACTCGCCGTCGAGCTACGAGATGGGCGACCTGCCGTTCCCGCCGGTGCCCGTGCCCGGTCAGCCGTCGCCGGTCGCTGTTCCCCAAACGGATTCCGTGGGTGATGGAGGTTGATGCTGTGAATCACACCGTATCACGCAGAGATTTCATCAAAACGAGCAGCGGCATTCTGGCGGCGGCAGCGCTCCCCGGCGCAGGTGCAGCCGCGATGACGCAAGTCCAGGAGGCTATGAGCATGAAGCGCACGATCAAGAAGGCGGTCAAACTCGGCATGGTCCAGGGGGACATGTCGCTGTTTGAGAAGTTCACGCTGCTCAAGAAGCTCGGTTTCGACGGCGTCGAGCCGGACAGCCCCAATAACCTCGACACGGATGAGCTTCTTGCTGCGCGTGATGAGACGGGGATCGTCATCCACGGCGTCGTTGATTCGGCGCACTGGCACGTGCCGCTCTCCGACCCGAACGCCGAGACGCGCGCCAAAGGTGTCACCGCCCTTGAAACGGCGCTGCGCGATGCGCAGACGTACGGCGCATCGACCGTCCTGCTCGTCCCCGCCATCGTGAACAAGCAGGTCTCTTACGACGACGCCTACCAGCGATCGCAGGCGGAGATCCTCAAGGTGCTGCCCCTCGCTGAGGAGTTGGACATCAAGATCGCGCTTGAGAATGTCTGGAACAGCTTCCTGCTCAGCCCGCTCGAAGCAGCGCGGTACGTCGATGAACTTGAGAGCACGCACATCGGGTGGTACTTCGATGTCGGCAACATCGTGAACTACGGCTGGCCCGAACAATGGATCCGAATCCTGGGCGAGCGCGTTCTCAAGCTCGACATCAAGGAATACAGCAGGGAGAAGCGCAACCGTGAAGGGTTGTGGAAGGGCTTCGCCGTCGAACTGCTCGAAGGCGACTGCGATTGGCCCTCGGTCATGGCGGCGCTCGATGAGATCGGCTACACCGGCTGGGCAACGGCGGAGATCGCCGGCGGCGAAGAGCAGCGGCTGCACGAAATCGCTGATCGCATGGATCGGATCATCGCGAGCTGAACCCGCATAACAATGGAGACGAGAAATGCCTGACAACACTAAAAACACGCAATCTGGTTTCATGACGAGACGTGACTTCGTGAAGACGTCGGCTGTGACCGCTGCGGGATCGCTCGCGGTCGCCCATCTCGCCGCGGCTCAGCACGCGCACGCCGGCGGTTCGGAGGTGATCCGGATCGGCCTGATCGGCTGCGGAGGACGGGGCACCGGCGCTGCGGTCAACGCCATGCAAGCCGATGAGCGCGTGCGGATCGTCGCGCTCGCTGATGTGTTCGGTGATCGTCTGGACGGGTCGCGATCGCATTTGGCTGAGAACTTCGATCGGGCGAAGGTCGAGGATGATCGGTGCTATGTGGGCTTCGATGCGTATCAGCAGCTCATCGACTCGGATGTGGACGGCGTGATTCTCGCGACGCCGCCTCACTTTCGACCGATCCACTTCGCCGCTGCCGTGCAAGGCGGGCATCACGTCTTCATGGAGAAGCCCGTCGCAGTTGACCCGGTGGGCATCCGCATGGTCATCCAAGCGGGCGAACTCGCGAGGCAGAAGAAGCTCAGCGTCGTCACAGGGACGCAGCGCCGTCATGAAGCGCGATACCTCGAAGCGATGAAGCGCATCCTCGATGGCGACATCGGGCGAGTCGTCGCCGGTCGCTGTTACTGGAATCAGGGCGGGCTGTGGATGAACGAGCCGCGAGAAGAGTGGTCCGACATGGAATGGCAACTCCGCAACTGGCTCTACTTCACATGGCTCTCAGGCGATCACATCGTCGAACAGCATGTTCATAACCTCGACGTTATCAACTGGGCGATGGGCGCGCATCCCGTCAAGGCCATGGGCATGGGCGGTCGGCAGGTGCGCACGGACCCGAACTACGGCCACATCTTCGACCACTTCGCCATCGAGTACGAATACCCCGACGGCGCCTTCGCGCTCAGTACGTGCAGGCAGATCGACGGATGCGCCAACCGCGTCACTGAGGTGATCCACGGCTCGGACGGTCTGTGCACGACATCCTGGGGAGCGACGGTCATCGAAGGCGCCAAGCCCTGGCGCTTCGAGGGTGACAATCCGAATCCATACGTTGTGGAGCATCGTAACCTGATCGCGTCGATCACCGGCGGGCCGTATCTGAATGAAGCAAAGCGCATCGCTGAATCCACGCTGACCGCGATCATGGGCCGGATGTCGGCGTATACGGGCCAGGAGGTGACGTGGGAGCAGGCGATGAACTCAACGCTCGATCTTTCGCCGGAGAAGTACGAGTTCGGCGACATGCCGATGCCGCCCGTCGCCGTGCCTGGGAAGACCCCGCTGGTGTGAGGATGGACGCTGGCAGTTCCCCGGAGCAACGAATGCGGATCTATAAGTTCTTCCGGACGGCGCATAAGTGGACCGGCATCGTCCTTGCACTGATGTTCGTCACAACCGCCTCGACCGGCTTTCTACTGCTTGTCAAGAAGAAGATGGACTGGATTCAGCCGCCGACGCGGGAAGATAAGGCTGGCGAGATAGCGGATTGTATCTCCACGCAACAACTCTTCGAGGTTGTTTTGGCGCAGAGGCATCCTGATTTTCAGTCCCTGGAAGACATTGATCGCGTGGACTTTCGGCCGGGCAAGCGTGTCTTCAAGGTGCGCTCGGTGCATCACTACTCTGAGCTTCAAGTCGGGGCGGTGACGGGTGAGGTGCTCAACAGCGCGAAGCGTCGGTCGGACTTTCTTGAGGAGATCCACGACGGCTCATTTCTTGGTGAGTGGGCGCACGGCTACCTGATGCCGCTCACAGCCTGCGCTCTGGTGTTTCTTACTTTCAGCGGTCTGTGGCTTTGGATTGAACCGATCATCCGCCAGCGCATGCGGCTCAAGAAGCGCGCCGGTCCCGGTGAGGTTGCTGAGGTGGAGTGCATGGACGCTCGCTGATGATGTGTGGTCCGTACCTGATCAAATGGATGCTCGGCGCGACGACAGTCGCCGCAGTCATCGGGAACTGTTTCATCGAGGGCGGGTAGCGACGGGCAGTTCGTGATTCGGTCGCAACTACAGATCGGATTCTGATGCGGCCGCCAACAGGAAAGCGAAGGTGATCTCATGTTCGTCACTGCGATTGCGGCACTACTTGTTGCGTGCTCGCCTGTGCTGGGTGCGACCGAAGCGCTGGAGTTATTCGTCGCGCCGGATGGCGATGATTCCAATCCGGGCACGATGCCGGAGCCGCTCGCCACGCTCACCGCGGCGCGCGACGCCGTTCGCGCAGTCAAGAACGACCAAGGTCTGCCGGACGGCGGCGTGACGGTCTGTCTCCGCGCAGGCTCCTACCGGCTCACCGAGTCGTTCACGCTTACGAATGTCGATTCCGGCATGGACGATGCGCCGGTCACGTACCGCGCGCACGGCGACGAGGCGGTCACGCTGCTCGGCGGCATATGCCTTGATCCGGGCCTGTTCCTGCCATTGACCGACGCGGCGATCCGACGGCGCATCATCGACGAATCGGCGCGGGATCGCGTACTCCACATCGACCTGCGGGCGCTGGGCATCGACTCGCTCGATCCGGTTCAGCCGCGAGGCATGATGCATCCCGTTCGTCCCGCTCCGATTGAACTGTTCGTGGATGGGCAGCCCATGACGCTTGCGCGCTGGCCGAACGTCGGCGAGGTTCGCACGGGAAAGGTGATCGATGCGGGGTCTCGGCCGCGCCACAATGAGAAGCCCGATCGGCCGGCGCGGTTCCAGTACCGCGATGACAGGCACGCCCTGTGGACCGACGCTGACGATGCCTGGCTCGTCGGGTACTGGCAGTTCGACTGGGCGGATGAATCCATCCCGATCGAATCCATCGACGCTGACAACCACACGATCACGCTCGCAACGCCGCACCATTATGGTGTTGCGGAGGGTAAGCCGTACTACGTGGAGAACCTTCTCGAAGAGATCGACGAAGCGGGCGAATACTATGTCGATCGCTCAACCGGCATGTTGTACTTCTTTCCACCCAGTCCGCTTGATGGTACGCGCATCATCATCTCGCTTCTTACCGAGCCGGTCATTGTGATGGATGATGTTTCTCATGTCACGCTGAGCGATCTCACAATCGAAGCGGCGCGCGGCGATGCGGTACGCGTGCGGGGCGGAGCGGGCAATACGATCGTGCACTGCGTTTTGCGCAACCTCGGCAACCGCGCGGTCGTCGTCGAAGGCGGGACCGAGCACCGCGTCATGGCCTGCAATATCCATCAGACCGGCGAAGGTGGCATCGTGCTCGCAGGTGGTGATCGACCGTCACTGACACCCGCGCGCCACGCGGCGTTGGACAACCACATTCACGACTTCAGCAGGCGTTGCAGGACGTATCGACCGGCGGTGCATATCAGCGGCGTCGGGCAGCGCGTCGCGCACAATCACATGCACGATGCGCCGCATTCCGCCATTATCTTCAGTGGGAATGACCATCTCATTGAATACAATGATATTCACGATGTTCTCCGCAAAACAGGTGATGGCGGGGCGGTCTACACGGGACGTGACTGGTCCATGTGCGGCACGGTCATTCAGTACAACTTCTTCCATGACCTGCACGGCGTCGAACTCTGGGAAAACGCGGTCTACATCGACGATCAGTCCGGCGGCGTGACGATTCGGGGCAACATCTTCGCCGACTGTCATTGGGGCATGCTGCTCGGCGGCGGGCGTGATATCGTTGTTGAGAACAATATCTTCACGGACTGCAAGCTCGCGGTGCATTTCGACGCACGTGGCCTCGGCTGGGCGAGCGGGGCGCTCGGCCTGCTGAAAGAACGCCTCGAAGCGATGCCTTATATGGATGAGCCGTGGGCGTCGCGGTATCCCCGTCTTGTCAGTCTTCTTGATGACGACCCCATGACGCCGAAGGGTAACATCCTGCGCCGGAACATACTCCACCGCTCCGGTAGCATCCATGATGAGCTTGCCGGGTCGGTTGTCAAGTACAGCGTGATCGAAAACAACCTGGAGACGAACGACGCAGCCGGCGCCGGCGCGTGGGAGCTACCCGGTTTTGAGAGAATCCCCCTTGAGCTGATCGGGCCGCGTGATGCGGCTCACCCTCGGTGAACATGCAATGGATACATACAGTATGCGTACAAAGTGGTGCCGTGTCCGAACACTCTGCGCGGCGCTGGTGTGTGTGGTCGGCGTGACGCCCGCAATCGGCGAGTCGCTGCGCGCCTTCGTGTATGAATACGCCGATGAATGGACGGAGGCGACGGGCGCCGCTGAGGCGATGCGGCGAGCGGGCTTTGACGTGACCGAGGCCTCGCTGAATGATCCACACCGGTTCGATGATGCAGCGGTGATCGTCTTCGGCTCGTTCGTGAGCGAGCATCCGTCGTATGCGTCGTTCATGGCAAAGCACGCGACGGCTCTGATCGAGTTTGTCGAGGCGGGCGGGGTCGTTGTGCAGTTCACGCAAGCGGATCAGACCGAAGCTGTGCCGCCGTTCCTGCCCCTGCCATTGTCCGCAAGGCGTGTGGATGACGATCCGACCAAGCTGCACATCCTCGCGCGGGATCATCCGCTTCTTGCGGGCTTTGGGGATGGCAACGACTCGATCACGTTGCCAGAGCACTTCGGGCGAACCGCGGCGTGGGAAGTATTCTCCGAACAGACGGGATTCCGCGTCCTGCTGGCGGCGGCGCGGGATGGACAGTACCCGGCGCTTCTTGAGGGAGAAGTGGGGGCTGGACGCATTCTGCTCGCGGCGCTGTATCTTGACAAGCTGACGAACGCGGACGGCGAGGCTGTCGCGCCCAAGGCGTTCGCATCTGCAGCGGACCGCTTCTTCACGAACCTGCATGCGTATGTCAGTCTCGTTCAGTCAGGAAAGGCCGATCGCGTGATGCCCACGCCGCCCTACACGCCGCCTGCTCCACTGCCCTTCGCCCAGGGCTCCTGGAGCATCGTCCTTCTGCCGGACACGCAGCTCTATTCGCTGCACCATCCCGACATCTTCCTCGTCCAGACCGAGTGGATCGCGGCGAACGTGAAGCAGCACAACATCAAGTACGTGCTGCACCTTGGCGACATCGTGCACACCAACACCGAGGCGGAGTGGAAGGTCGCCCGCCGCGCCATGGCGCAGCTCGACGGGGTCGTTCCCTACGCACTCGCGCCGGGGAATCACGACTACGGCGAGCGAGGGTCGGCGAACAACCGCGCCACGCTGCTGAACACGTACTTCCCCGTCGCTGACTACCGCGATTGGCCGACCTTCGGCGGTACGTTCGAGGCCGATCGGATCGACAGTTCGTATCACCTCTTCACAGCCGGTGGGCGCGACTGGATCGTGCTGGCGCTCGAATGGGGACCTCGCGATGCCGTCGTCGCCTGGGCTGATGAGCTTCTCCGCGAACATCCCGACCGTGATGCGATCCTCGTCACGCACGCCTACCTGTACGACGATGACACACGCTACGACCGTGCGAATCGCCCCGATCAGCACTGGAGCCCGTACGCCTACGGCACAGCCGACCTGCCGGCCGGCACCAACGACGGTGAGGATCTGTGGCGCAAGCTCGTCTCCCGTCACCCGCGCATGCGCTTCACGTTCAACGGCCATGTCCTCGGCGACGGGCAGGGCAGGCTCTCCACGCCTGGCGAGCACGGCAACGTCGTGCATCAGATGCTGGTCAACTACCAGATGCGCGAGCAGGGCGGTGAGGGCTACCTTCGCCTCGTCGAGTTTCTGCCGGATGGGGAGATGGTGCGGTTCCGCACGTACTCGCCGCATCTCGATCGTTACCTCACCGACTCGCAGAACCAGTTCACACTGCCGTTGCCGCGGTAGCTCGGTGATCGGGTGGTGTCGTCATCCGCGGGACCCCGGCTTGGCACGCCCCGGCTCGCCGGCTTCGCCTTCGCTACGTGCCGAGTTCCGTCCGAATGCACTCGATCATGCGGATCGCTGACGGGTGGATGACTTCGTACAAGACCGTTCGCCCGTCGCGCCGGCTCGTGACGATGCCCAACGCTTTCATCTGGCTGAGATGCTGGCTGACCGCCGCGGGCTGGAGCCCGATCTTCTCCGCGAGTTCGCCGACCGGCAGGCTTTTCTGCATCAGAAGCTCGATCATCTTCAGCCGATGGGGGTGTCCCAGCAGCCGAATAATGCCTGCAATCTCCTCAAGCGTCTCCATCGGAATCGGGCGGGCTTTTCTGGGCATGATCGTGCTCCTCGCAGCGGTGCGCCGCGCATCCGCGCATCCGCGCATCTGGGCTGTCGAGCGGTGCGAGCCTGTCTGTCGCTGAACCTGTGTCACGGTATCATGATATCTCGGACAATCAACTGCTGAAGGCGTGCCAGAGCCGCAAATCCTGCGGTTCGGCAGCGAAGCCGGCTCCCCGCAAGGTGGGCGCCGCTGTGGCCTGTTTCACGTCAAGGGACTAGAATGCACCTGTTCGCTCGGGGCGCGGCCCGCTACGTGGCGGATCGCTGAGATGTACCCGCGGAACCTGAACCGGTTCGCACCGGCGTAGGAAAGCGAAACCCCGCCACACCTGCCGACGCGCGAGCCTGCGGTGCATGTCCCACCGCCCGGTATGCGTCGGATCGGCCGGCGACGGGTGGAGCCTCTCAACCTGGACGACCCTCATGCTCGGGAACTGACACTCATGACCGACCCGAAACACCCGACGACTGCGACCACCCGCCGCGCCTCGCGCCCGGCGTTTGTCTACGACCCGCCCCTGCAAGGAGGCGTCAGTCCCTCCACAACCAGCCAGGGCGCTGCCCCGCCCAGCTTCGCGCGCAAGCCGGACATCGGCGGCCCGTACATGTTCGCATCGCCCGACACGCCCGGCATGCCCGAGCCGTCGCCCCTGACCGCATGGGACTTCATGCCCCCCGACTGGCGCTGCGACGACCGCCGCGATGGCCAACCTGCGCCCACGACCCACTCTGCATGGCGCCCGCCCGACGGCTTCACGCCGATCACGCAGCTCGACCACGCACGCCTCGGCACGATCACGCCACAGATGCGGCGCATCGCTGAGCGCGAACCCCACCTCACATCCGAGCAGGTGCGCGATGAAGTCGCTGCGGGCAGGCTCATCATCCCCGCCAACCGCATCCACCTCTCCCGCAAACTCGACCCGATCGCCATCGGCCGAGCGACTCGAACGAAGATCAACGCCAACCTCGGCGCATCGCCCATATCATCTTCAATTAATGAGGAACTCGAAAAACTTGATTGGGCAATCAAATGGGGTGCAACAACTGCGATGGATTTATCAACCGGCGGCGACCTCAACGCCACGCGGTCAGCCATCATTGACCACGCGACCGTTCCGATCGGCACGGTGCCTATCTATTCGATGATCATAGGCAAGAAAATCGAAGACCTTACGTATGACACGATCCTCGAAGAACTGGAAAACCAGGCGAAGCAGGGTGTCGATTACTTTACGGTCCATGCGGGCCTGTTGATGCAGCATATCCCGCTCGTGAGAGATCGGCTCATCGGCATCGTTTCACGCGGCGGCTCGCTGCTCGTCAAGTGGATGCTCCATCATAACAAGCAGAACCCGATGTATGACCTGTGGGATGACATCTGTGAGATCTGTCGGCGATATGACGTCTGTTTTTCGATCGGCGACGGCCTGCGACCGGGCGGGCTTGGCGACGCCACCGATCCGGCGCAGTTCGCGGAACTCGAAGTCCTCGGCGAACTCACCGAACGCGCCTGGCAGCACGGTGTGCAAGTCATGATCGAAGGGCCCGGCCACATCCCGTTCGATCAGATCGAATACAACATGAAGATCGAACGGACGCTCTGCCACGGCGCGCCGTTCTATGTGCTCGGCCCGCTCGTGACCGATGTCTTTCCCGGTTACGACCACATCACAAGTTGTATCGGCGCGACCGCGGCTGCCTACCACGGTGCGGCGATGCTTTGTTACGTCACGCCCAAGGAGCATCTCGGGCTGCCCAAACGCGAAGATGTCAAGCAGGGCTGCATCGCATACAAGATCGCTGCGCATGCGGCGGATGTGGCGCTGGGCATCCCCGGCACGCGCGATTGGGATGATGAAATCACGAAGGCGCGTGCGGCGCTCAACTGGCAGAAGCACTTCGAGCTCTCGTTCGATCCGGATACCGCTCGCGCGTTTCACGATGAGGATCTGGATGTGGACACGGACTTCTGCGCGATGTGTGGGCACGAATGGTGTGCTGTCCGCATCAGTAAGGACATCCAGCAGTTCGCATCGGGCAAGGATGCTGCGTATGCGTGGGGCGATGCGAAGATCAGCGCCGCATTGACGAAAGAGCAGAAGCACATTCTGGAGGAGCGAGGCGTCCTGTCAGCGGAAGAGATCCACCGTTTGGCGAGCAAGACAGAGCAGGCGGTCGGCGTCCCCGACAGCGGCAAGCCCGTATGCCACAGCGACTGTGCCGATGACGACAAAGCGCGGATGATCCAGACGGGCGAGCGATGATCCGCAAGCCCATCGATTCCGTGACCGCTGACGATTTCCGGGCGCTCATCGACGACAGCATGTGTGAAGCGCGCACCATCGAGTACAATCGCGAGTCGATGACGCTTGTTGCCATCAGCTCCGACGACTGAAGTCCATCGGGCAAGAGGTGGAGGCATGACACGCGACTGGGACATCCCGGATCAGATTTCGGTTCCGATCGAGGCGGATGAGGACGGCTTCACGGGTCGTGAGTGCCCGGTGGACAAATGCCAGGGATACTTCAAGATCGAATACGGTACGGGGCTTCAGGGGGAGGATCTGCCGTGTCACTGTCCTTATTGTGGGTACACGGGTGCGCACGATGAGTTCTGGACCAAGGAGCAGATTGCGTACGCCGAGTCGATCGCCATGCGCCAGATCGAACGTGCGATCATCAGGGGGCTGAAGGAGCACGAATTCAACTATCCCGCCCAGGGCGACTTTGGCATCGGCATCAGCATGAAGGTCAAGCCTGGGCCGCCGCACCCGATCCGTCACTATCGTGAGAATCGCCTCGAGACCGAGGTGGTGTGCGATATGTGCACTCTGCACTACGCGATCTACGGCGTGTTTGCCCATTGCCCGGACTGTGGCGCGCATAACTCGCTTCAGATCCTGAAGAAGAATCTCGATCTGGCGGTGAAACAGCTTGATCTGGCGGGAGATGTCGAGGACAAGGATTTCGCCGAGCATCTCGTCGCGGACGCTCTGGAGAACGTCGTTTCGACATTCGACGGCTTCGGCCGGGAATTATGCCGCGTTCATGCGGAGCAGGCGACAGTTCAGACAAAAGCGGAGAACCTGTCGTTCCAGAATCTCCCTGGAGCTTGCGCGAATTTCAAGCGTCTGTTCAGCCATGATCTCACAACGTCCATCGAGCAAGCGCAGTGGGATCTCGCCGTCCGCTGCTTCAACAAGCGCCACCTGCTGGCACACAAGATGGGCGTGATCGACCAGAAGTACATCGTGGCAACGAATGAAGCATCCGCCGTGGTCGGCAGACGCGTACGTATCGATGTGGACGAGGTGCTGGAGTTCGTCGTGATCGTGCGGCGGCTCGGTGAGGAACTGGCGTCGGTGCTGGCGAGCGAGGATGGCGGGCGATGATCAACAAACCCATCGATTTCGTGACTGCTGACGATCTCCGGGCGCTCATCAACGACGGAGTGCGTGAAGCGCGCACCATCGAGTACAAGCGTGAGTTGCCAGGCAGCAGCGACAGCAACAAAAAGGAGTATCTCGCCGACGTCTCGTCCTTTGCGAATGCAGCAGGTGGCGATCTGCTCTTTGGGATCGAGGCTCAGGATGGAGTGCCGATCGGGATACCAGGGCTTGCTGGCTTCAACGAAGACAAGGAACGGCTGCGTCTGGAGAGCATAATGCGCGACGGGCTCGACCCTCGCATACCTGGGCTTCAATTGAAGGCCATCGACGGGTTCGAGAACGGTCCTGCTCTGCTTGTTCGGATACCGCGGAGTTGGTGTGGACCACACATGATTACGTTTAGAGGATCGTCGCGTTTCCTCTCTCGCAGTAGTGCCGGCAAGTTCCAGATGGACATGGCGGAGATTCGTTCGGCGATTGAGGGAGCAAGTGGGATCCCGGAGCGCATCCGAAGATGGCGGGATGACCGGCTGGGGCGGATCGTCGCCAACGAGGGACCGATTCTGCTCGCCTCCTCAAGCTGTCTTGTGCTACACGTAGTCCCGCTTGAGTCGTTTGCAAGCGAATGGCGATACGGTGTATCCGATCTTGACGATCGCGGGCTTGACTTCCACCCTCTGGGGGGAAGTGGTTGGACTCAGAGGTTCAACGTCGATGGTTTGATGAAATTCGCTGTCGATGGCGACGATCGACACACGGCCGAGAGCTACACACAGGTCTTCCGTTCTGGTCGGATCGAGGCGGTCGCTGCGGACCTGCTATCTGAAGAGAAGGGAACTCGCTTCATTGCGAGCGTGTGGTATGAAGAGACGCTCATACGAGCCACCAAGGCCTATCTCAAGTCGCTCAACGCGCTGAGTGTTCAGCCGCCCGTTGTCGTGCTGCTCTCGATTACTGGTGCCAAGGGTGCCTACATGGAGGTGTCGGCAAGATACTGGCGCCAGCATTCACGCGCAATCGATCGAGACATGCTACTTTTCCCGGATGTTCTGATTGAGCAATACGACTGCGATGTTCCGCGCGTCCTTCGACCCACCTTCGATGCGGTGTGGAATGCTTGCGGTTTCCCCCACAGCCCGAACTACGACGAGGACGGTAATTGGTCGCCGCGATGATGAGGAGGAACGGACATGCCCCTGACCTTTGTTCAGCACAAGAAGATCTCATTGAGGAAGCACCCGGAATTCAACGAGGCGTGGCTTCACGATCGTATCTGCGAGGACCCGTCGATCCTCGGTCTTGGGGATGTCCGCGTCATCGACCGCGAGCGAGTCTGCACCGGCGGCGGTCGGCTGGATCTCTTGCTGTTCGACGAGGACAACGATCGGCGGTACGAGGTAGAGGTCATGCTTGGCGCAACCGACCCGAGCCACATCATCCGTACGATCGAGTACTGGGACATCGAACGGCGGCGCTATCCGGGCTATGACCACGTCGCTGTGTTGATTGCTGAAGATGTGACCGCCCGATTCCTCAACGTCATGAGCTTGCTCTCCGGCAGTATTCCGCTGATCGCCATTCAGCTCGATGCGCTTCATGTCGGTGAGAACATCCTGTTGAACTTCGTGCAGGTGCTTGACCAGACCGACATGCGCGTTGACGACACGGACGACGATGGGGGGGGCGGACAGACCGATCGGGCGTATTGGGACAAGAAGGCGGGCAAACCGCTGATGGCGATCTGCGATCAGGTTCTCGCGATGATCAATGAGGCGTCCAAGCAGCCCCAGGAATTCAACTACCTGCGCGGATACATAGGCCTGCGATCCAACGGCGTTGTCCGGAACATTATGACACTGAGCCCGAAACGGACCAAGAAGTTCGTGCATATCGGTTTCCACCACCCGGAGGCCGGCTCCTGGCACGACCGCTTCGAAGAGGCTGGGGTTCCCAGCCGGAAGGGGCGCAATGGACGGCGATTCAGGGTTTCGGTGACTCCGGAGGAGTTCGCATCACATCAGGATCTGATCCGCGAAGCGATCGTCGAGACGGTGAAGGAGTTCGAGAGCTGACGCCTCGTCGTGGCTAGCAGCCGGGCTGCTACGCAGCCCTGGACCTGCGTCGCGTAGCGACGCGGCTACTTGAGATCCCGAGGACTTGTGTATAAACCTCAGGCGACACGCGCCGGGTTGCCGCAAGGGCTGCGTTGCGGCTCGGCTACTCCTGGGCTGCGATGCGATGCTCGGTGAGTGTGGGGGTTTGCGCGGGGGTGAGAGTGGGGGTGGGGGTTGTGTTGAGCTTTGCTGCGAGCTGCTCTCGGCTGTGCACATCGTGCTGGCGGTAGAGCTTCGTCGCATGGCTGTAGATGGTCGGGTAGCTGAGGCCGAGTCGCTGGGCGATCTCTTTGTAGGTTTCGCCCGCGATGAGGCCTTTGAGCACCTGTTGCCTGCTGTGTGAAGGCGGCCTGCGGACGTGTCGGGTGTATCTGCGTTTGCGTTCGGGGATGAGCCATGCGGGTCTGGCGACTTCACTGCCGTAGAGCAGCCCGCCGGAAACGTAGGTGACGAAGTCGTTCCAGCCGGCGGAGGTCAGAAGTGAGAGGCCGCGAACCCCCCAGCATGTGGCGCAAGCGAAGGAGCGCATGCCGGCGAGCGGATCGTGCAGTCCTGGATACCATTGCCCGGTGAGTCGCAGGTGCGGCGAGGCGGTGGGGCGGGCGTCGTCATCGCCGACATCGAGCGCGAGTGGGCCAAGGAACTGGGCGAGTGTGTAGAGGGGGAGCGGGCCGTAGAGCATTCGTGCTCGTCGCCCACAGGGGATGTACGGTCCGGTCGGGTCGGCGGGATTCGGCCTGCCTGGGCAGATCCAGTCCCATCCCCGGAAGCACAGGTGGCCACGATGCCGCAAGAATCTCGGCACACGGCTGACGCGGAGCGTGTATTCGCTGGGGATCTTTTCGTGCAAGGACTGCCAGAGCGTTCCCCAGATGGCGTGGGGCGGCTCACCGCGTCTGGCGCCCGGGTCGAGCGGGCCGGCGCGCCAGATGACGGGCACGGGCTTGCCTCGCGAGCCGTGCATCGCGGGGTTGTCATAGCGGACCTGGAAGACGCCCGATGCGATCCATGAGCGGATGGATTCCTCGTGTCGGCCGAGCTTTCGCGCTGCGTCGGTCCATCGAAGACCGGGCCAGTCGATGTTGACGGGCGCGCACAGGCGTCGGATGTCATCGCCTGTGATGATGACATCATGCGGTTCGCGATAATCGGGCGCGTCTTCCGGAGTGATCGCACAGCTCCATGATGTGATTCGTGTGTCGCTTGCGCGGATGGTGAGGCACCAGGCGCGTGGCGGTCGGATGAGGGTCGGCAGGCGGCGGCGCGCGGCGCGGATGGTCGTTTCGATGCGATCAGCGCGGAGCTTGTCGCCGACGCGATGCCAGGCTTCGATGAGGTTGAAGTCGAGTTCATCCATTGGGGTGGTCCACGTGACGCTTGGTATGGTGTCGCGTGATTCGGCATAGTCCAGCGATTTGTCGGAAAGTCGCGGTCGGACGCAGGTGGGTGCGCATCGGGATGGACATGGAGGTGTGTTAGCCAGCGTCGATGGGCCGGCGCGCGTGGATACCACCCCGTTTCAACAGATTGAAGGCCACGCGGTGGAGCTGGCAAAAGACGAGCCAAGAAAACAGTGTCGGATACCGTTTCTCCGTCCCTGTGCATTATCAACTGCGAGAATACCCTCCGCAGCTTCTACCTCGGCGGCCACGAAGGGCCGGACTCGATCGTCGAGGGCCTGACGATCACGAACGGTAACACCACTAACGGCGGCGGCACTCTCTGTGTTTCGAGCGATCCCACGCTCAACAACTGCGTGATCAGCGGCAATGTGGCAACCGGCCTCGGTGGTGGCGCTCGCTGCGGGTCGGACACGGGCTATGCTTTTCCGAGCACCCGCTCCCTTTCTTGAGGGTGGGTCAGGTGCGGAGATTGGCGGCCGAGTTGACCAGGTCGGTGCCGGGACGGTACGCCCGACCGCGCGAGAAACGACGGGCTGTTTGCAGGTGAAAGGCACGATCGTGCGCGGCATGATCTTCGACATCATGAAGTTCGCCATCCACGACGGAGAAGGCATCCGCACGACCGTCTTCTTCAAAGGGTGTCCGCTGGAATGCTGGTGGTGCCACAACCCCGAGAGCCGCTCATCCCAGCCGCAACGGATCTACCGCGCCGGTCGCTGCATCCATTGTGGGGCCTGCATCGAGGCCTGCCCGGAGGATGCGTTGGCGAGGGAGAACGGCCGGATCGTCGCTGATCTCAGTCGCTGCGACCTGCGCGGCCGGTGCGCTCACGCCTGTCCTACGGAGGCGACGGCGATCGTCGGCAAGGAAATGACGGTGGCGGAGGTCATGGAGGCGATCCGCCGAGACCGCATCTTCTACGACCAGTCCGGCGGGGGCGTGACTTTCTCGGGCGGTGAGCCGGGTATGCAGCTGGACTTCCTTTGCGCTCTGCTCGATGCCTGCGCCGCTGAAGGCATCCACACGGCCGTCGATACCTGCGGCCACCTCCCCTGGGAAGCGATGGAGCAGGTGGTGCGGCGGACGAATCTGCTCCTCTTCGACCTGAAGGTGATGGACGCGGAACTACACGCGCGCTTCGCAGGCGTGGGCAACGAGCAGATTCTGCGCAACTTGGAGCTACTGGCCCAGATGCGCGCCGTCGAGGGGATGCCCTACGACATTCTGATCCGTGTGCCGGTGGTGCCCGGCGTGAACGACGATGACGCCAACTTCGAGCGGCTTGCCACATTCCTAAGCCGACTGCCGGGCGAGCGCCTACCTGTCGATCTCTTGCCCTATCAGAAGTTTGGGAGGTCGAAGTACGAGGCGCTGGGGATGCCTCACCGTCTGGCGGGAACTGAGCCGCCGCCCGATGAGCAGATGCAGCGGTTCGCCGCGATCCTCCGTTCTCATTGTTTGCCGGTGACTGTGCGAGGAGTTCATGATGAGTCGTAGCGCACGTGTGGAGAAGCTAAGAGCGCAGAGCCTGGAGGCGAAGCCGTGGATTTCGACGGAGCGAGCTGAGCTTCTGACCACCTTCCATAAGAAGCACAGGCAGGCCCTTCCCGCACCCATTCAGCGTGCTCTCGCCTTCAAGTACATCCTGGGACACAAGACAATCCGCATCAATGAGGGTGAACTCATCGTCGGTGAGCGCGGCGAAGCTCCCAAGGCGACGCCAACTTATCCGGAGATCTGCTGCCACAGCGTCGAGGATCTTGAGGTTCTGAACAGCCGGCCCAAGACGTCCTTCGCAACGAGCGAAGAGGCGAGGCGCGTCTACGCGGCTGACATCATCCCCTTCTGGCAAGGCAAGACGATTCGCGAGATGATCTTCCGCGACATGACACAAGGCTGGAAAGACGCCTACGAGGCGGGCGTCTTCACTGAGTTCATGGAACAGCGCGCGCCG
Source organism: Phycisphaerales bacterium (assembly GCA_023135165.1). GTDB lineage: Bacteria > Planctomycetota > Phycisphaerae > Phycisphaerales > JAGLTS01 > JAGLTS01. Next base: position 31,747 of record JAGLTS010000106.1, read on the forward strand.
GGCCACACAGTCCTTGACGACAAGATCTACCGCAAGGGGTTTCTCGATTTCGAGCAGGACATCGATGAGTCGCTGGCGGGTCTGGATGAGCTGAACGACCGCGACGCCTGGAGCAAACGCCAGGAACTGGAGGCCATGCGGATCTGTATTCACGCGCTCATTCGCTACGCTGAGAGGCATGCGGAAAAGATCCGTCAACTCGCGCAAGAGACGGATGATGATGTGCGGCGCGGCGAGCTACTGGAGGCCGCTGACATCTGCGATTGGGTTCCCGCTCACGCCCCGCGCACCTTCCATGAGGCGCTGCAGTACTACTGGTTCGTCCACGTGGGTGTCATCACCGAACTGAACACATGGGATTCTTTCAATCCCGGTCGCCTCGATCAGCATCTGCTGCCCTTCTACCGCAAGGGGCTGGCGGACGGCACGCTCACGGAAGAGAAAGCGCGCGAGCTATTGCAATGCTTCTGGGTAAAGTTCAACAATCAACCCGCGCCTCCGAAGGTCGGCGTCACCGCTGCGGAGAGCGGCACCTACACCGATTTCGCCCTGATCAACACCGGCGGCGTCACGCCCGACGGCCGGGACGGTGTGAACGAACTGACCTATATCATTCTCGATGTCATCGAAGAAATGCGCCTCCTGCAACCGAGTTCCTGCCTACAGGTGAGCAAGAAGAACCCCGACCAGTTCCTTCGGCGGGCGGGCAAGATCATCAAGACGGGTTTCGGCCAGCCTTCCATCTTCAACTGCGATGTCATCGCCCAGGAGCTGGTCAGGCAAGGCAAGAGAATCGAAGACGCTCGCTGCGGCGGTTCGAGCGGCTGCGTCGAGGTTGGCGCCTTCGGCAAGGAGAATTACTGCCTGACCGGCTACATGAACCTGCCGAAAATATTTGAAATCAGCTTGAATCGCGGCGTTGATGCCCGCACGGGCAGGCGGATCGGCATTGATTGCGGCGATCCCACAGACTGCACATCCTTCGGCGAACTCATTGACGCCTTTCGTCGTCAGCTCAGGCATTTTGTTGATATTAAGATCCGCGGCAACAACGTCATCGAACGATTGTACGCAATGTACATGCCCACTCCATTCCTTTCCCTTCTGATCGACGACTGTATTGCCAGGGGAAAGGATTATCATGACGGCGGCGCCCGCTACGACAGCAGTTACATCCAAGGCGTTGGCTTGGGATCACTCACCGATATTTTTGCGGCCATCAAGCACCATGTCTTCGATGCCGGGGTCGTGCCCCTGTCGGAACTCCTGGCAGCACTCCGCGACGACTTCGAGGGGCGGGAGCCGCTGCGACAACGTCTTTGGAACAAATCACCCAAGTACGGCAACGATGATGACTACGCCGATGACCTCATGCGGTCCATCTTCGAGGTCTACTTCGAGGCCATCGACGGCCGGCCCAACACGCGGGGAGGCAACTACCACATTAACTTGCTCCCCACAACGGTACATATCTACTTTGGCTCGGTGACGGGGGCGACGGCGGACGGTCGCCGGGCCGGCCAGCCACTCTCGGACGGCGTCTCGCCTGTGCAGGGCGCGGACAGACTCGGCCCGACTGCGGTGCTCAAGTCCGTGGGCAAGATGGACCACGTGCGGACCGGCGGGACGCTCTTGAATCAGAAACTAGCGCCGGAACTGCTTGAGACTGAGGAGGGGCTGACCAACTTCGTGCACCTCGTGCGCAGCTACTTCCTGATGGACGGTCATCACATTCAGTTCAACGTAGTGACGGCTGAGACGCTGCGGGCCGCCCAGCGCGAACCGGAGAAGCACCGAGATCTCATCGTGCGCGTGGCGGGGTATAGCGACTACTTCTGCGACCTGAGCGAGGCGCTGCAGCAGGAGATCATCACCCGCACAGAGCATAAGGCATTCTAGCGTGTCTTCAGTTCATGCGTAGGGGCAGGAAACGGTGTCGGATATGCTCTGTAGAAAACCCCTACTTGTAAGGGCGATGTTTTCGGGGACGGAACGGGAGACGTGACCTATGATCCGGAATGCAGACCTCAAAGTCACCACGGATGGTGGCGGTCGTAGCGTTACGCATCGGCGAACGGAGCTTGCCGCGTTACGCTCATCGCTTTGCGCCTCACACGTTCACTCAGCCGCAACTGTTCGCCTGTCTGGTGCTCAAGTGCTTCTTCCGCACCGACTATCGCGGCATCGTCGCCATCCTGCACGATGCTCCTTTGCTTCGCCAAACCCTGGGCCTGAGCCGCGTGCCGCACTTCACGACGCTGCAGAAGGCTGCCCAGCGGCTGTTGCACTTCTCACGCGTGCGCCTGCTGCTTACCGCCTCTTTTCAACTGCTCATGGCACGACGCTCACGAGTGCGGTGCGCCGCGGCGGACTCGACCGGC
>JAGLTS010000107.1 GCA_023135165.1 Phycisphaerales bacterium
CTCGCCGCATAGATGCAACTCCTTGACAGAAACCGAGGGTGCCGAGGATCAGGCTGGCGATTGCCAGTACTGACAGCCTGCCCTGCGGTGCGGTGATTGGCTGTACCGGCGGGCCTTGCACATGTTGGTTGGTCATGCGTGTGCTCCTTGATGGCCGGGCGGCGCATCTCGCCACCGGCGTGCGCGGGGTCGCTGGAGTCAACGTACCATGCATCGCGCGACGACCGCTGTGACCGGCGCTAAATGGGCTACGACTGACTCGCAGGACAGGGGCCTGACCGATGGACAAGCTGCCCGACACCGAGTGCACGGACCCCGCGCCGCCTCCGCCCATTGAGGGGCCGCAGCCCCAGCTCACAGCGACGTCCGATGACGCTTTTGAGCAGTACCACCGTGTGGCGGACACGATCGGCGGTGTCCCGAACGTCAGGTTGAGCGACAACCTCCTTCAGATCGCGATGATCGCGCTTGGCACGATCACGGGAGGCGTCCTGGGCTGGGTGTTCATCCCCCCTTCTTCTTGGGGAGGCGTGCTCATCGGCGCGGTCATCGGTCTGATCGGTTCAACGCTTCTCAGCGGTGCGGTCCTCATGGTGCTCAGTTGGGTCCAGGCCGCCAAACACCGAGGCCGAGGGTGACGCTTCCCATCGAATCGTGCAATGCGCTTCATCCAGCGATGTTCTGATCACAGGGGCATGGCATTCACGACGGTGGCCGACCCGCTGACACCATCATCATCGACCGCGACCCAGCGGGCGCTGCGCATCGGCGATGCTTTGTATTCATTCTCGGCTGGGACCGTGCAAGCGCACGCGCTCACGAACCCATCGCAACTCATTGGCCATGTGGCATGGTCGACCGAGGGATAGCGAAGGTTGGTCAGGCGTCTTTTCTTGCGTTGCCCGCTTCGAGGAGGCGCTCGCCCTGCTCGGGCGTCATCGAGCCTTCCGCGATGTAGGCGGCGATCTCGCGGCGTGATTGCTCGCGGGCGCGGGTCCTGCGCACCGAAGCCATGTTCGTCGCGATGATGGCGACAATCCCAACCGTGCAACCAAAGGCGATGCCCAGGATTGGGATCATGAGTTCGGGATCATTTTCCAGGATGCCAAACAAGCTGTCCATAATGTCTCTCGCTTACGCACGGGTACGATCCACACGGCGGACTACGCATCCTCCAGATCGTCGCGCCCCGCCTTCATGAGACGTTCACCCTGCTCTGCTGACATTGAGCCTTCCGCGATGTACGCGGCAATCTCCCGCCTGGTCCGTTCCAAGCTGCGGATGCGGATGATGCTGATGAAGCTGCCGCAGGCTATGCCCACGACGGCGATGACGCCTCCGACGCCGAAGATGAGCAAGACCGGGTTTCCGCCGATTGTCTCGAGCAGTTGCACCATCGCGGGATCTCCAGTACCCGAGAGGTTGTTCGGATCGGCATTCCCGGTCTTTCACGGGCGATCACCGGGCGAGGCCGACCGATATTCTGATTCTACTCGTTGGTTGACTGGCTGACATGTCCGGGTAGTGGCCGTTCCGGACAGGCGGCGGTCACGCGGGGTTGGCGGGAGGCGTCTGCTCGCCCTTGTGCTCATCGCCATCCGGCGCGGCCGGCTCCGGGCCGTACGTCGCGTACAGCTCCCTGATGCCGTCCGCGTCGCCGATAATGGTGACGCGATCTCCTGGCTGGAGGATCACATCGCCCCTGGGAATCAGCGAGTGCCCCTCACGGCTGATCAGGACGACAAGGCATGACACGGGGATGTCGAGCGAGCGGATGGCCCGGCCGATGAGCTTCGCCGCCCTGGCGGGATGCAGAAGGTGCAGGGAGATGAAGCGTTCGTTGCGGAGCAGCGTTTCTCTCAGCTCGTTCTCATCACGTGCGGCGCGCCACTGCTCCGTGAACCCTTCCTGATCGACGCGGCCGGCGAGCTGGGCGAGCAGACGCAAGTGCTGGCTGGGATCACGCTCGGGGCTGACAAGGAAGAAGACGGCATAGGCGTCGTGTTCGCGGTGCATGTCGCCGAAGACATCGCCGGTCACGATCTGGACGCCGCCGAGCGACCGGAGCAGGAGCATGTGGGGGACATCAATGCCGGGCAGGCGCAAGTGGGGCAGCGCGACGCCGCCCGAGACGGGTGTAGCGCCGATCCTGGTTCCCTGAAGGAAACCCTCAGCCAACACGTCCGCTGAGCACGGCAGGCGTTCAGCCAACATGATGGATGCATCACGGACGATGTCTTCAAACAGGATCGGCCCGTCGCGTTCCATGACGTCTGCATGGGCGATGACCTCGTCGAACGGGTCATCCGCGCGCAGCCCCTTCTCCTTGAGGATGCCGCGCAGTTCTGTGTCGAGCGCGTCAAAGCGTCGATGTCCAAGCCGTTCAAAAACATGGTAGATCGCGCCGTGGCGCTCGACCCGCGTGCGGGCATAGAAGAAGTACCATGCCACGCCCGCCGCGATGACGGCTGATGTGAAGACCGTCGCCAGCCAACCCATTTGCGTGATGAGGACAAGTGGCGCGATGCAGCCGAAGATCTGGAGCCAGGGATAGAAGGGCGCCTTGTAGCCGGGATCGTACGACTCGATCTTGCTCTCGCGCATGACGATCACGGAGACGCAGAGGATCGCGAAGATCAAGAGCTGAAACGCGCTGGCGAGCTTGGCGATTGTGATCGGATCGAGGAAGAGGAGGAAGGCGATGATCGCAGCGACGGAGAGCAGGATCGAATAGCCCGGTGTGCCTCGCTTGCCGAGCCGGCGCAGTTGCGTTGGCAGAAGATGGTCCCGGCTCATGGCGAGGGGGTAGCGCGACGACCCGAGGATCGCAGCGTTGGCCACGGAGGCGAACGCCAGCAGCGCCGCGACCGAGACGATGATCACGCCGTAGCTCGGTGCGATGTGTCTCGCCGCAGTCGCGACGAGCGTCAGGTCCGGTTGACCGTCAATTCCAGCCAGTTCGTTCGCGGGGACGACGCTGACCATGATGAACGTGCCGAGCGCGTAGATGAGGATCGCGGTGCCGAGCGCAAGGAAGACGCCCCAGGGCAGATTGCGCTCCGGGTTGCGCACCTCGCCTGAGATACTCGCTACGTTCGTGACGCCGACGTAGCTGATGTACACCATGCCCGCCGTGGAGATGATGGCGTGTCCGCCCTTGTCGAAAAACCCCTGGAAACGCGTGATGTCGGCCTTGAGCGTGCCGTGCCCGATGAAGCCGGCCAACAGGACGAGCAGCACGGCGACAAGCACAATCTGAAACCCGCCGCTCTTCTTCGCGCCGAGGAAGTTGACCAAGCCGAAGAGCAGCGCCAGTGTGATCCCGATGAGCTTGACGAACCACTCCGACGGGACATCCGCAGCGAAGAGTTCGATGTACGCGCCCATTCCGACGAGGGCGAATGTGGCCTTGAGCGTGAGGGCGAGCCACGTGCCGAAGCCGCCGACGGTACCCACCATCGGGCCCAGGCTCCGATCGAGGAAGTAGTACGCCCCACCCGCGCGCGGCATGGCGGTGCTCAGCTCGACGATGCAGAGCATGGCCGGGATCAGCGGCACGACGGCGAGCATGTAACACAGGACGATGGCGGGCCCGACCTCCTCAGCAGCCAGACCGGGCAGCAGAAAGAAGCCCGCGCTGAGCGTCGCACCGGTGGCGATCGCGTACACGTCAAAGAGCCCGAGTTCTCTCTTCAGACGTTTGGGCTGCGGATCGTTTGCCATGCGGAGGACTGGAACCCTTGAGCGGTTGCTGGTGCGCTGGATGCCCCCGCTCCTACGGGGCCTGCTTAAGGTAGCGACCGGAGCGGTTCTGGCAATCCCTCCGCCTCTGTTACACACTCAGCGTCGCACGTGCGTTCAACGACTCGACTCGTGCCGAGCCAGATTCGCGAGATGTGCGTGTGCAGCACTGGGAAGGCGAGGATGGCTGGTCGCGAGGACGTATGTGTGGGTGCCGGGCGTGGGGGATTGGGGTTGGTTTGCATCTGTCAGGGGCTTCGCTACACTGCTTCGCTCACTTCTCAGGAGCTTGGGCGATGTACGCGATCGTTGAAGACGGCGGAACGCAGATCAAGGTCGAGGAGGGTGCCCTCATCGACGTAGCCATCCGTGACTTGGACGACGGCCAGACGGATCTGGTGTTTGATCGGGTCCTCCTGATCGGTGGTAAGAAGACGCCGAGCCTCGGTCGGCCGTATGTCGACGGGGCCTCGGTCGCCGGTGAGCTGATCCCCACCCGGGATGGCGAACTGGTCCACAAGGCTGAGAAGATCGATGTCATCAAGTTCCGCCGCCGCAAGGGCTACCGCCGCAAGGCCGGGCATCGGCAGCGGTTTCTCAGGGTCAAGATCACGAAGATCAGCAAGGGCTGACGTCAGCCTCTCACGATACTCCACGCCTCGGCACCTGCTCCGGGGTGTTTTTCGTGCGCCGCCGACGTTGCGGAACCCAGGCCAAGGCGGGATCCTGGAGCCCGGGGAGATGACATGACCGACAAGCAGCCGACACACTACTTCGCCTACGGCAACAACATGCTCGCGGACACAATGCGCAGCCGCTGCGGTGAACCCGGTCCGGATTCACACACGTGCCTCGGCGCCGGCTGTCTTCGCGGCCATCGACTCGTCTTCAACACCAGGCCCGGCATTGCAGGGAAAACGCCTCGCTTCACGCGCGGAGCTGTCAGCAGCATCCTTCCTGATGGGAACGCGCAGGTCTTCGGCGGGCTGTACCGCGTCAGCGACACAACGATGCGCTGCCTTGATTCAGCGGAGGGGTATCCAACGCACTACGGGCGTACGGTGTTGACAATCCAGCGGGCTGAGCCGGACGGCGTGGGCGGATGTGTGCTGACAGGTGAAACGATTGATGCGTGGGTGTATGTCGCGGCGTTACCTCAGGATGAAGCGGCGCCGGACCCGGACTACCTGCATCGCTTGTGTGCCGGCGCTCACGAACTTCAACTGCCTCACGCATACCAACGGATGTTGGCTTGCGCCGGCTCAACCAGTGGGGATGTCCGATGATCCGACAACTGACACTCCTCGCGGTCGCAGCGGTGTTTTTGGCCGGTTGCGCCGCTCATCGGGCAGCGCTTGAGGACAGAAGCGTCGTCGGCGACGGCGTCGTGGCGGCGGATCACTCGGTCGCATCGCAGGCTGGGGCGGACATGCTGCGGCGGGGCGGAAACGCGGTCGATGCAGCGGTAGCGGCGTCGTTCTGCCTGTCAATCGTCCGCCCCGAGTCGTGCGGCATCGGCGGCGGCGGTTTCATGCTGATCTACTTGGCCGACCACTGCGGCGCCGGGCCGTTGTCTGTCGTGCTGGACTATCGTGAGCAGGCGCCCGGTGCGGTTGGGCCGGGCTTCTTCGAGGCAATCGCGGATAAGAATGCCAGCACCGTCGGCGCGACCGCCGTGGGTGTGCCGGGCACGGTCGCGGGCTTGCTCTACGCGCTGGATCGCTACGGCACGCTGGACCGTGAGATTGTCCTCACCCCCGCCATTCGTGCTGCGGAGGATGGCTTTCGCGCTGATGCGCACTTCATGACCGCTGCCCGGAAGACGATCCGTTGGCTTGAAGAAGAGCCTGCGAGGCAGGAGCGACTTGCGTACCTGTGGCGCGATGTGTTGCGCGAGGGACACGTCAAGCAAGGCGATGTGATCCGCAACCCGAAGCAGGCCCGCGCACTTCGCCTGATCGCCGAGCACGGAAGCGAGGCGTTCTACAACGGCCCGATCGGTCAGGCTGTCATCGAGACGATTCAGCGCGACGGCGGTGCGATGACGGCGGCGGACCTGCGATCGTTCCGCGTCACCGAGTCAACGCCGCTGCGCGGCCGATTCCAGGATCGGACGATTCTCACGATGCCCCCGCCGTCGAGCGGTGGAATTGCGATCCTGCAGATGCTCGGCATCCTGGATCGCTGCTGGGCTGACTTCCATGATGCGGAACCCAACAGCGCCGAGTCGATCCACCTGCTCGCCGAGGTCATGAAGCACGCTTTTGCCGACCGGGCTGAATGGCTCGGCGACGCCCGCTTCGTCGATGTGCCGGTCGATCGTCTTCTCAGCGCTCCATACCTCGACGGGAGGGTCGAACTGATCGATCCGAATCGGACGCTGGAACCTGAGTTTTACGGCACGCGAGCGCCACAGGCCGACGACGGGGGCACCAGTCATGTCTCCGTCATCGACGCAGCGGGCAACGCCGTCGCTTGCACCGAGACGATCAACCTGTACTTCGGATCTAAGCTCGGCGTCGAGGCGTTCGGTTTCTGCCTCAACAACGAAATGGACGATTTCCTCACCGTGCGCGGTCGCGCCAACGCCTTCGGCCTGCAGCAGTCGCAACGCAACCTCCCCGCGCCGGGCAAACGGCCGCTCTCGAGTATGTCGCCGACGATTGTGCTGCGAGATGGCGAGGTCGATTTGGTCGTCGGCGCATCCGGCGGGCCGAGGATCATCACGTCCACACTGCAAGTGATGCTCAACGTCATCATGCACGGGATGGGCGCAGCCGAGGCGGTGGCCGCGGCGCGCGTGCATCATCAGTGGCTTCCCAACGAGCTTCGCCTTGAAGATGGGCTTGACGCGCCCGACCTGCGCGAGGCGCTTGAGCGCAGAGGCCACACGATTGCGCCCTATCCGAGACCGGCAGCCGTGCAGGCGGTCCTGCGGCGTGGCGGTCGATGCGAAGGTGTGAGCGATCCGAGGAAGGGCGGCCGACCGGCAGCGGGAGGAGGTTGACGGCGGAGCCGGCTTCGCCGCACGTTCCGCGCGAGGTTCAACGTGATTCACACTACAATCGCCGCATGACCAGACGATGCCCTTCGAAGATGAACGTCCTGCTGTTCGGCAAGGGGGGGCGCGAGCACGCACTGGCGCGCAAGATGAGTCAGTCATCCCGCCTCGGTGAACTGTGGGTGACGGAAGCCGGCAACCCCGCCATCGACGCGATTGCTCGGCCGACCGGCGTGCCCTGTGATATCAGGCAGGCCTATCGCCTCCAGCAGTTCTGCGACCATCACGACATCGATCTGGTCGTGATTGGGCCGGAGGATCCACTCGCTGATGGGTGGGTGGATGTGTTGGCGACCCCGACGCGAGTGGTGTTCGGCCCGCCCAAGGAGGCGGCGCAGCTCGAAGCCAGCAAGGCGTGGGCCAAGCAACTCATGCGCCAGGCAGCCGTCCCGACGGCGGAGTCGCGAGCGTTCACCAACGCCGAGGCCGCCCGCGCGTACATCGAAACGCGCGATGAGCCGGTCGTCGTCAAAGCATCGGGACTCGCCAAGGGTAAGGGCGTGGTCGTCTGCGGCACACAGGACCAAGCGTTCGCGGCGATCGACCGGATCATGGTTGACCGCGAGTTCGGCGAGGCGGGCGATACGATCATCGTTGAGGAGAAGCTTGAGGGCCAGGAGGCATCCGTCTTCGCGCTCGTCGACGGCCGGAATATCTGGCTGCTCGATTGCTGCCAGGATCACAAGCAGCTTCACGAGGGTGATCGTGGGCCGAACACAGGCGGCATGGGTGCGTATTGCCCCACACCCGTCATCGATGAAGAGATGCTGGGCGTGATCCAACGTGACATCATCATGCCGACGATCGACGGCCTTCGGCGTGAGGGGATCGAATACCGCGGCGTGCTCTACGTCGGGCTGATGCTCACGTACGCCGGCCCGAAGGTACTTGAGTACAACGTGCGCTTCGGTGACCCGGAGTGTCAGGTGCTCATGGCCCGCATGGACTGTGATCTTGTCGAGATCCTATGGGCGACGGCGACCGGTTGTCTCGATACATGCGATATGGACACGGACCAGCGCGTCGCGTGCTGCGTGGTGATGGCGGCGGGCGGGTATCCCGGCTTATGCGAGAAGGGCCTACCGATCACGGGCATTGAGGATGCCGAAGCGGACGGGTCCACTGTCGTGTATTACGCCGGCGTGGCGCGCGACAAGGCTGGGCAACTCGTCACGGCGGGCGGCCGAGTGCTTGGTGTGACATCGCTCGGCGCCACGTTGGCCGAAGCGCGCGACCGTGCGAACGCAGCCTGCGAGAAGATCCATTTCGAGAACGCCCACTGGCGCCGTGACATTGGTGACCGCGTCCTCGTCAATCGGTGATGCGCGGAAAAAGCCCCGAGCGGTGGTGGGAACCGCCCGGGGGCAGGTGGGATGTGGAGCATCAAGAACGCATCTTCGGGATGCAGATGCCCCACAGGTGGGCAAAAGATGTCATGGAGGCGAGCGCCGCGCACAGCGCGCCTTGGGGTGAGCAAGAGTGTTCCATCACTCGACGCCCACATCGGCGCGGGACGCGAAGTACGGCGGATCCCTTCCTAACCTGGGGATAAGTCACTGTCGGGTTCCATCCACTCGCCGACCGATCTGTATCGCGCTCATTGCCTCCATGACGTTGGACCCGACCCGTCAAGGGCGGGCCTCAAGGGGATTGCGGTCGCAGTCGGAGCGTGCGACCGGTTTGGTTCTAGCTACATCCAAGGCTGTTCCCGCAGTTCAGACACCGATAGCAGGTTCCATTGCGGACGGTGATCTCCCCGCAGACATCGCAGGGTGGGGCATCGCCCATGTTCTCCGCCATCGATGCGGTCAAGGCACTCTTCGGTGATGCATCGGCGATCCTCACCCGGTCGCCGGCAACGTGCACGGTCAGTTGGGTCGAGTCGGCGACCTCGGCGTGCAGGCTGGTCGTCATGCGTCCAGGACCGTCCGTGGGTTCGGAATCGTCGGTCGGCTTTATGTTGCTGCATCGTGTGTTCTCGTCAGCGTCGTGTCGGATCGGATCGGATTCGTCATCACTCTCGGTCCGCTTGGCGGCTTGGTCCATCTGTGTCGCGCTGCTTCGCTGCAACTGCAGGTTCGGCACAGACGCTTCGCGATACCCAGGGATGAATTGAATCCCCATCCACCTGAAAATGTAATCAACAAGGCTCTTTGCGAACGGGATGTCGGGGTTTGTTGTCATCCCGGCAGGCTCGAATCGCTGGTTGGTGAACTTGTGCACAAGGCTCTCGATCGGGACGCCGTACTGCATCGCCACGCTGACGGCGGTGCCCAACGAGTCCATCAGGCCGCCGATCGTCGAGCCTTCCTTCGCCATCGTGATGAACAACTCGCCCGGACTGCCGTTCTCATACAGCCCGACGGTGACGTATCCCTCGTGGCCCGCGACGTTGAACTTGTGCGTCACTGAATCTCGCGTGTCGGGCAGGCGGCGACGGAGCGGCCTCTCGACGATTCTCTCGATCACCTCGGTGACGACACGGGCGTCCGCGACCTGCTCCTGGGCAATGACCTGGGCGATACGCGCCGCCTCCTGGAGCACCTCTTCCTTGGCCGCCTCGACCGCTTCCGGGTCCTCATCCTCATCATTCAGGATCGCTGCATCATCCCGTCGGGTGATGAGCGGCTGGCTCAGCTTGCACCCGTCGCGGTACAAGGCGTTCGCCTTGAGTCCCAGTTCCCAACTCATGCGGTAGGCGTTCTTGATGTCCTCGACCGGCGCTTCGGTTGGCAGGTTAATCGTCTTGCTGATCGCGCCGGAGATGAATGACTGGGCCGCCCCCATCATGCGGATGTGGCCTTCCATGGTGATGAAGCGCTGACCGATCTTCCCGCAGCGGTTAGCGCAGTCAAATACAGGCAGATGCTCGGGCTTCAGATGCGGCGCGCCCTCAATGGTCTGTGTGCCGCAGATGACTTGGTTGAGCGTCTCAATCAGCTCGTCCGTCAGGCCAAGCTCGGCGAGCAGGTTGAAGGACGGGTTGGCTCTCGCCTGCTCGATGTCGATCCCGATCCGCTCGAAAAGCTCATCGGAGAGATCCCACGCGCTGAACGCATACGACAGCTCGAACACGCCGGGCAGCCGATCTCCGATCGCTTCGAGGTCTGGAGCGTGGAAGCCTTTCTCGCTGAGAAGCTCGGAAAGGGTCACACCTTCACCGGGTACTTCCACGTCAAGCGTCAATGTTCCGAGCACGTATCGGAGGATCTCACGAATCTCATCCGGCTTGTAGCCGAGCATCTCCAGCGCCGGGCGCAGCGAGTTGTTGGCGATCTTGAAGTACCCGCCGCCGGCCAGCTTCTTAAACTTGACCAGCGCGAAGTCAGGCTCCACGCCTGTCGTGTCGCAGTCCATGAGCAACCCGATCGTGCCCGTCGGGGCGAGCACGCTGACCTGCGCATTGCGGAAGCCGACACGCTCGCCTAACGTCAGGGTGTCATCCCATGCGGCGACGGCTCGCTTGAGCATCTCGGCAGCATTCTCGATCGGTACGCGGTCGCCGGTCATCACCTCATGGTCGATCGGAATCGGACGGATAGGCAACTGCTCGTACCGATCATCATCGCGCGGTACGCCGTGTGCTGCCCATCGGTGGTTGCGAATAACGCGCAACATCGGCGTCCGATTCTTGGCGAACCCGGCGAACGAGCCGAGCTGTTCCGCCATTTCGGCGCTCGTCGCGTACGCCCGGCCGGTGAGGATCGCTGAGAGCGATGCGCAGACGGCCCGCCCCTCATCGGAGTCATAAGGGATGCCCGCCTGCATGAGCAGCGCGCCCACGTTGGCGTGGCCCAACCCGAGCGTGCGGTAACGGTAGCTCAGCTTGGCGATCTCCATGGACGGGTACGCCGCCATGAGCACGCTGATCTCAAGCGTGATCGTCCACAGCCGAACCGCGTGCTCGAAGTCGTCGAGCTTGAATCGCCGTGTCTGAACGTCGTAGAACTTCAGGAGGTTGATCGACGCGAGATTGCACGCGGTGTTGTCGAGGAACATGTACTCGCTGCACGGGTTGGATGCGTTGATCCGTCCCTCCAGCGGGCACGTATGCCATGCGTTGATCGTCGTGTCGAACTGCACGCCGGGGTCGGCGCACTTCCACGCGGCGTAGGTGATCTGGTTCCACAAGTCGCGGGCTGGGAGCGTCTTGGCGACTTCGCCATCCGTCCGCTGGATGAGTTCCCAGTCTTGATCGTGGTCCAGTGCGTGGAAGAAGTCGTCACTGATGCGGACCGAGTTGTTCGAGTTCTGGCCTGAGACGGTGTAGTACGCCTCGCCGTTGAAGTCGTAGTCGAGGTTGAGACCGAGGCGTTCCGCGACCTCTCGCTGATCCTCATCAAGGTGCTTCATGCCTTCGACGAGGGCTGCGACCTTGAGCTCTTCGCGGACCTTCCAGTTGACGAACTGCTCGATGTCAGGGTGGTCCAGATCCAGGCAGACCATCTTCGCGGCGCGGCGGGTCGTGCCGCCGGACTTGATGGCCCCGGCCGCCCGGTCGCCGATGCGCAGCCAACTCATCAGGCCGCTGCTCTTACCGCCTCCCGACAGACGTTCCTCCTCACCGCGCAGTGAGGAGAAGTTCGTGCCCGTTCCCGAGCCGTACTTGAACAGCCGAGCTTCGCGGGTCCAAAGGTCCATGATCCCGCCGGGATTAACCAGATCGTCATCGACGGACTGGATGAAGCAGGCGTGCGGCTGCGGGTGGGTGTAGGCGTCCTCAGCGGGGCGGACCTCGCCGGTCTCCGGGTCGGGCACCCAGTGCCCCTGCGCCGGGCCGTTGATTCCATACGCCCAGTGCAGTCCGGTGTTGAACCACTGCGGGCTGTTGGGAGCGGACATCTGGTGCAGGAGCATGTGGCAGATTTCATCGCGGAAGGCATCCGCATCCTCCGGCGTGTCGAAGTAGCCTTCCTTCTCACCCCAGTACCGCCAGCAGCCGGCGAGTCGGTACACGACCTCGCGGACGCTGCGTTCCGGGCCGGTGATGACCTCGCCTTGCTCATCGCGGAAGGGATCGCCCGTTTCCGGATCGAGTTGCGGCACGCCCGCTTTGCGGAAGTACTTGCTGACGACGATGTCCGTTGCGAGTTGGCTCCACGACTCGGGAACTTCGACGTCGTTGACCTCGAAGATCACCGAGCCGTTGGGATCGGTGATCCTGCTGGAGCGCTTCGTCCAGTTCACGGACTCGAAGACATCGTGGCCGGGTGTTGTGAATCGTCGCGTGATTTTCATTCGAGGCAGTCCGTTGCTTTCTGAATGACGGTGATGAACCGATGCAAACCCAAGCACGCAGCCCGCTTAGGGCTGGTGCGCCGATAAGCCGTGGGGCGCCTCGCTACTCAACCGGCGAGGCGCCCCACCCGGCCTGTGTGAAAGAAGAGGGGCCGCTGGAGGAAACGAGCCCCTCTCAAGGAGAAGAAGGCGCTGTGCGGACCGAGACCCGACGAGCGGGCGCACAGCCTGCTCGTGCTGAAGTCACACTTGTCCGTTAGCTGATGAGAAGCCGACACGTCGAACACTCCTGGCTGACTGGACAGCCGTGGTCTCAAGACATCCGTACGTGGGAGCGTGATGCCTGCTCGACATCGAGGAGCAGCGCCTCGTCCGCCGATCCGCGTTGCAGACCGGTTGATCCGGGCGCTTCCTGACACGGGTTGGTCCGCCTCACTCGGACAGACATGGACCACCCTCGACAAGGGCACACACACAGCCCGGACCACAGCCGTGCCGCCGTCCGTCGCCGTGCTTGCGCCGGTTCGCCTGTTCTCAGCGACGCTTCGCCGTCGCCCTGCGAGCGAGAGTCTATTGTGCTCTCACCGCAGCCACCTGAAACTCCCAACACAAGAATCATACCGCAAGATGTTGTGCGCTCAAGCATGTATCGGCACAATTTGTAGTTCTTGGCCTGCCTCGGCGAGCGATTTCCGCAAGTCTCCAACGCAGCGTCACTTACTCCTCGCCCTGCGCACCACCTGCGGTGTGGATAACCTGTCCTGCCCGGTGCGAACCACCACATCTCGTGCTCCTCGGGGGCGGATCGGCTGCTGTGGGGCCTCGCTCGCTCAGCGACAGGCGATGGTTCCTTGAGCCTGCTACAGTCGAGTGATGCCGGATCTGGAAGCGACTAACGCGGACACCCAACTGCTGGCCGGGCTGACCGAACCGCAGCGCCAGGCCGTCACCACCACGGAGGGGCCGCTGCTGGTTCTCGCCGCTGCCGGCTCGGGCAAGACGCGTGTTATCACGCGCCGCATCGCCTACTTGATCCGCATGGGCATCCCGCCCTGGCAGGTTCTCGCGCTCACGTTCACCAACAAAGCAGCCGCCGAAATGGCTCAGCGCGTCCGAACGCTCCTTGACGACGCAGCCGTCGATGCGAGAGGCCTGACTGTGGCGACGTTTCACAGCCTCTGCGCGCGTCTGCTGCGCCGCTACGCCGATGAGCTTGGCATCGAAGGGCTGAATCATAACTACTCGATTTTCGATACAGATGCGCAGCTCTCGGCGATGAAGAAGGCGATAGCGAAGCTGGACCTCTCAACAGCCAACTTTCAGCCTCGCGCTATGCTCTCTCGCGTGAGCAACTTCAAGAACCGGCTCATCGACGTGCAGGCCGCCTCCGCCTTGGGTGGGAACTTCTTCGATCGGCACGCGGCGCGCATCTACGCTGCCTACGACGAAGAACTCCGCGCAAGCAACGCGGTCGACTTTGACGACCTCCTCATGCTCACCGCGCAACTGCTTCGCGATAGAGAGGACATCACGGCTCAGCTCCAGCAGCGATTCGCATATCTGCTCATCGACGAGTATCAAGATACAAACCACGCGCAGTTCCAGATCGCATCGCAACTCGTTGCAGCGCACAAGAACATCTGCGTCGTCGGTGATCCCGACCAGTCGATCTACGCCTGGCGAGGGGCCGACATCTCCAACATCCTTGAGTTCGAGGCACAATATCCCAATGCGAGCGTCGTCACGCTCGGCCGAAACTTCCGCTCGACGACGTATATCCTCCAGGCGGCGGACCAACTGATCCGCAACAACAAGCGGCGCAAACACAAGGATCTGTATACCGATCGGGAGGGTGGGGAGCTTCCGCAGGTGACGCTTTGCCGTAACGAGCATCATGAAGCGTCGATGGTCATGGATCACTTCCAGCGTCTTCGTGATGAGCAGGACATGCAATGGAAGGACATGGCTGTCTTCTACCGCATCAACGCGCTGTCGCGTGTGATGGAGGAGGAGCTTCGCCGCGCCGGCGTGCCGTACATCATCGCCCGAGGCACAGCGTTCTACGAGCGCAAGGAGGTCCGCGATGCGCTGGCGTACCTGAGACTCCTGTGCAATGAACGCGATGAGGTAAGCCTTCGGCGTATCGTCAATGTGCCCGCGAGGGGAATCAGCAAGATGACGCTGGACTGCCTCGATCGCTTCGCCATCCACGTGAGGATCTCACTGCGCGACGCGATGCAGCGGGTGGACCAAGCGCCCGGCCTCAAGCCAAAGGCGGTCGCTGCGGTTCAGCGTTTCGGTGTAATGACCGCGACGTGGCAGCGCCGCGCAAGTGAGCAGCCTGCATGTTCAGCAGACAGTGTCGAGCATGATGCCGAGGCATTCGCGGAGTTCGTCGATGATGTGATCAGCGAGTCCGGGCTTGAGGCGTATTACAGGAAGGCCGGTGTCGGCGAGGAAGAGGCGCAGCGGCTGGAGAACCTCCGCGAGCTTGTTTCGTCGGCATCCGACTTTGCGTTTCAATGGATGGCGATGGACCCCGGCGAAGCGGTGGGGGAGGTGCCGGGAGACGCGGTTCAGCCGCATGATGCGACGCTGCTTGACCTGTTGCGTGCGTGGCTTGAGCAAGTCAGCCTCGTTGCGGATGTCGATGCGCTCGATCCATCCGTGGGTGCGGTGTCGCTTATGACGCTGCACGCGGCGAAGGGGCTCGAATTCCCAGCCGTGGCGATGATCGGGCTTGAAGATGGGCTGTTGCCGCACGCACGTTCACGCGAATCGGATGACGCACTGGAAGAGGAGCGCCGGTTGTGTTTCGTGGGCATCACGCGCGCGATGGAGCGCCTGCTCATCACCTGTGCATCCCAGCGGACGATTCGCGGCGTTCCCGAACGGACGATCCCCAGCCGGTTCCTCATGGAGCTGCCTCGCGATGCGACTGTGTTTTCCGATCAGTCTGCTTTCGACGATGCGGATGATGAACTCGACGCTTGCGACGACCAACCGATGCGAGGCACGCGGTTCCGTCGAGGCTCGATGGTGCGCCACCCGCAGTTCGGAATCGGGCGTGTGCAGGGAACGGTCCCGGGCGGGTACGTCAAGGTCGCGTTCGCTGATGCGGGTATCAAGACGCTCGCAACGCGCTATGCCCGGCTCGAAAGCGTGCAGTAGGCGATATCACCGCGCAAGTTCAATCGCGCCCCACGTGATGGGCTTGCGATACCCGTCCCGCTCGCTCTTGTCGCTGTAGAACTGCTCGATCGGCTGCCCATCGTCGCAGACGGTGAAGTTCAGGCCGATCTTTTGGCCGGGCGTGAGCGTTGCAGGTCGAAGCGCCTCAGCGGGCAGAACAAACTCGAGCAAGTAGCCGTGCTCGGTGGGAGTCCACGCACATCGGACTCCGATCCGCGCCGCGTTGCGCCGGTGCCGACCGAACGCTGTCACGAGGCCCGTGCCGCCTTCGCCGTCCGTTGTCGGCGTGAAGATGTACTGGGCGACGTTGGTGTGATAGCCCGGGCGACGCGCGAAGTCCATCTCGATGAACAACTCGATGCAGTCGCCGGTCCATGGCTCGCTCGCATGCACAAGCAGTGCTTCGTTCGTGACATCCGCTGCGCCGTACAAGCCATCCTCGCGCCACGCCAGACGCAAGCTGCCGCGCTTTCGGCCCATGAACGGCAACGGCATCGGGTCGATCCCACGCCAGTCGTCGAGCCTGCCATCCACGGTGATCGCAGCATCCGCATACGCCACCGGCTCGGCCTTCGGCTCGGGAACGATCCGCATCAATGTCTCGTGCGACAAGCCCGGGCGAACGGGCACCGCCTCCGTGGTAATGCGACCAAACGAAAGCTGCAGTCCGAGTTCGAGCGGCGGATCGAACCCATCCACGCTCATCGTCACGTTCGGCGGGGCGGTGATGTGCACCACAATCGCGTTGCCGTCCAGTGAAACGTCCCTTGCCTGAACCTGCCAACTCGATTCAGCGACGGCACTGACTCGCAGCTTGCCTGACAGGGGCAGATGCGACGGATTGACAAGCACCTCGACGGTCTCACCGGCCTTCGGCAGTTGCGGGAAATCAACCTCGGTGCGCGTGAATGCATGAACGACACGATCGGCGGTCTTGATGTCCACCGCGGGCTGCATGGTCGCGCTCTCGTTGCCTGCGGTCCCATGAATCAACTCGAAACGGTCGATCATGGCGCCGTCCGGCGTCTTGGCGGTGAATGTGAGGCGTTCGCCGTCGATTTCGACGAGGCAGTGGTGCAGGACCGATGCGCCGATGCCGCCTGCGATGATGGGGCTGGGGCCAGCTCGGGACAAAGGCGCGCCGCCGCCGCCCGTCACGATGTATGTGACCGGTTTGCTTCCCGGCGAGCCGATCGGCACGAAACGCTCGTACAGGTGCGAGTGGCCGACCACAACCAGATCGACACCGGCCTCCTCGAAGAGCGGGGCGAGCGTGTCGCGTTCCCAGTCCGACCCGTGCCCGCCGACGTTGAATGTCGGGATGTGGTAGGAGACGAGCTTCCACTCGGCATCCGTGCGTGCGAGGTCATCGCGCAGCCAGGCGAGCATCTCGTCGAATCCGTCGCCAACCTGCGAGTCGATAACCGTCACGTGCAGATTACCCGCATCGAGGCTGTAGTACGTCTCAGCGCCAGGCACGTCGAAGAGCGCGCGGTACAGCACTGCGTCGGCTTCGTGATTGCCGCGCACGGGCCGGATCGCGCAGCGCGTCAAGTACGGCCGGGCCGGGTCGAAGAACATCTCCTTCCACTGCGGCCAGTCTCGGCCGTCCGCTACGAGGTCGCCGGTGCAGAGCACGAACAGCGGATTCTCCTGAGCGATCGCCTCGGCAACGAGACGGTGCTTGTCCGCATCGGAACGACAGTCGCCGTACACAGCGAATCGGAACGGCGTCGCGCCATCCTCCGGCACAGTGCGGAACTGCCCATCGGCTGTCGCGCCGCTGCAGTGGACCGTGTACCGGTACGCGGTGTTCGGCGTCAGATGATCGACGTGCGCAGTGTGTAACCGCTCAGCCCGTCCCGTGATCCCTGCCGCCGTCGCGCCGAAGCGCCGCATCGTCCGGCCGTCGTCCACGACCACATCGCCCGCTTCCGTGTCAGGCGGCGAAACCCACACGATCCGTGCGGAATGTGCGCTCACGCTCGTCACGTACGGCCCGATGAGCACGTCGCTCGATTCGTCGGCCGTCGCGCCATACGACGCAGCAAGCACCGTCGTCAACACGACACACAACCGCAGCAGCACAACTCGTCTCATACTCATCTCCATGCGTCGCGGCGCGGTCATGCACCGCGCGGATAGGCCACGAGTTCCACGCCGAGCGCTTCCGCCATCTTCATGCACGCAGCCGTCTCGTCGTCCGTGATGCACGCTGACTCACGCCCGGCATGCACGATGCGCTTCACCCCGACCTGCAGCAGCCTACGAAAGCACTGCGCGCAGGGCATACCCGTCACATACGCCGTCGCACCTCGCAGATCACACCGGGCGAACGCGACCGCGTTATCCTCCGCATGGATGAACCATGCGTACTTCTCCGGCCGAGTCAGCGGCACCATCTCGTTGGGAATCCCCGACACCGGGCCGTTGTACCCCGTCGCGACGACACGCCGATCCGCATCGATCAGGACGCACCCGTGCTTCGTGCTCGGGTCGGGCGACCGCTTGCTGACCTGTTCAGCCAGATCAAGGAAGTACTCATCCCACGTCGGGCGTGCATCAGCCATCGCAGCGGCGCTCCTTTCGGCGCCGCCATTCTACATGAGCGGCCTCGCAACAGCGGGAACAAGGCTGAGCCGTGTCGCATCTCCGCATTGTCGCGGCTTCACGTCGATGGCGGCCTTGTGGCATCGTTGACATCGCGATCACAAGAAAACGGCGGGCGAGTGGTAAGACTCGGCCGCCGTCTTGCGATTTCGAGTGCGGTTCGGTCAACGGTCTTGTCAGCAGATCGTGTCGTAGTTGCCCAGCAGGATGCCCAAGTCGGCCTGATCGGTGTCGCCGTCACCGTCGAGGTCGCCACCATCGCCGAGGCCGTAGGCGCTGAGGAGGATGCCCAGGTCCGCCTGATCGACATCGCCGTCACCATCCAGATCGCCGGGGCACGGCGGCGCGGGCAGGGGCCAGGCGATCATCTCCGCCTGGTATACCTCGGCAGGCCCGAACTTCAGCGGTTCATGAACATACGCAGCAATGCGGATGTCATCCTGCGCCGCCCAACTCGCGGCGTCGAACTTGAACTCATGCTGCACGACGGTCGTCTCGCCGGGTGTCAGCGCGTAGTCGCCCATATCAACTGCTTCCCGAACGCAGTTGTTGTATCGCCCATCGTCGAGCGCAGGATAGTCATACAGGGCGTCGATCAGGTGTAGGCGAACGGTCTTCGCCGTCCCGCCCGCTTCCAGCCCGATATGCGCGGTGATGCGGTACGTCGGGGCGGTGACGAGTGTTCCAAACAGTTCGATCGTCACATCGGTTGGTACGGCGAGCCGATCGTTCATCGCCACGACGAGCGCGTCGTAGTTGGCCTCCTCGTATCCGACCAGACCGACCAGTCCGTCGACTTGCACGCGAGGCACGTAGTACCCCGAGTAGTAGTTCCAGCGGTCCCACGACCAATCGGTCGCGTACTCATCACCAAGATGCGGTTGGATGCCGACGACGTTGTCGGGGTAGTCGTCAAGGAGCTGGGTCAGCGCACGGCCGACCGAATAGCAGCCCGCTCACCACAGCGAGGTGAAGTTTTCCATGAGCACTTTGCGTGGTGCCGCATGGGATGGGGCGGCAACGGCAACGAGCACGAGCAGGCCGATGGCGGTCAGCAGTGGACCGGAGGTAGCTCGGGATCGACGGATAGCCATGAGGGGGACTCCTGGTGAAACGGCATCGAGGAAAAGGCCGCAGTGCCTGACAAGCGTGTGCGGCATCCGAACCCCGTCAAGCATAGCCCGAAGTGGGGGGGTGGGCAGGCGAAACGCGGCGGGATAATGCAGATCGTCGTGGTTATCGGGTGCCCTCGCGGCCCGCTCGTGTCAGCCGTGCCCATCCTCGCCGGCGCGCATTTGTCGCTGTGCCGAGAACTCCGCCTCATTCGAGATGGCCTGTGCAGCCTCGGCCGCCTCCCGGAACGCGGTGGCGTACAGTGTCAGCACGACCAGTCCCCAGATGCCGAAGACGAGCGACCCAAGCCACGCCGTGCAGACGAAGCAGCCCGTCACTAGGAGGCCGCCGCCGGTTCCTGACATTGCCCTCGGCAACACGAGGAGCAGCATCGCGCCCAGAAGCAGCATGCCGGCCTGACTTGTGCCGTAACCCCACATCACCACGCGCGTCTGCTGCGCAAGCCCGGCGCGCGGGATGCGAAGAGCAAGACTGTTTAGATATACGAGCACGGCGAGTTTCCCGGCAAGCGCCACGCCGGCGACGCACTCGGCTATCGCGAACAGGAGCGAGGCTGGGAGTGACACTCCCCCGGCGATGCCTGTCATGGGCAGCGCGCCGGTGCTGAATGCAGTGTATTGCAGCGGCGCGGCGATGGTCTGAGCGATCGTGCACCAGCGAGCCAGGCTCCGCGCGCTCAGTCGGCGCTGCGTCAGCAGCGAGCCGGGGTCGGGTGCCGTGAGCATCCATACGCCGATGACGGTGATAAGCGACGTCGCACCAATCGCAAGCGCTATCGCCGTGATCATCCCAGGTGTTATGAGAGTTGCCCCGAGCAACCCGAGCACCACGATGAGCAGACTGAGGCTGACGCCCGCGATCAGGCCGCTGAGTACCCAGTGCATCCCTCTCGCCAGTCGGCCGAGCCATGCGGGATTGCACGATGCGAGTCGATCGCCGCGAATCGATCGCTCGACCGGCGTGCCGCATTCCGGGCATGATGTGGTCGTGTGGAGCCCTCGCAGGTTGTAGCCGCACATCCTGCAGGCGATGTCTTCCGCGATTCGGCCGGCGGCATCACGCGCAACCTCACGTTCGGGCCACGCCAGCGGCGCGACGATCAGCGGTGGGCCGACCGGTGGCGGCGGGGGCGGGTCGGGGCGACAGTGAAAGCACAGCCCCGTGTTCGACCACGTCAGACGACCGCATTCCGTGCACGGCGCTGCGCTTGGCCGTTCCTTCACCGGTTGTCCATTTCCATCCGCCATCACGACCCCAGGAAGTGTCCCGTTGCCTGGCAGGGTGAAGGTTGCCGCGCTACTTCAGTTCAACCGACCAGTATGCGTTGTCCAGGAACGCCTTCCATGACGCGTACCTGTCCTGGCCGAGCCGCAGTTGCACCGCCGGGTTGCGGCGGGGGCGAATGGGGGGGCGGATCAGCTTCATGTGCGCCTCGGTCGGCGTCCGACCGCCCTTGCGCGCGTTGCATCGCGTGCAGGCACAGACGACGTTTTGCCACACGTGCTCGCCACCTTGCGTTCGAGGAAGCACATGGTCGATCGACAGCTCGGTCGTTGGGAAGTGCTTGCCGCAGTACTGACAGCGACTGCGATCGCGGGCGTAGATGTTCCGCCGATTTAGCTTCACCTGCTGCCTGGGAAACCGGTCGTACCCGAGCACGCGAATGATCTTCGGCACGGCGATGTCGAAGCGAACCGTCCGCACCCAGTCGTACTGGCTTGCCTCGAACTGCTTGCGAAGCTCGCTGATCTCCACCCACGAATTGAGGTCATAGGAGATGTAGCTGCCCGCCTCGACGTTGATCACCTCCGCCATCTCACGGCAGAGCATGCCAAACGCCCGGCGTGCGGAGACGATGCGCAGGGCCATGTAGAGCTTGTTGAGGACGAGCACCTTGGCGCTGAGCCCGCAGCCGGGAAGCTGGATGTGGGGGTGGGGCGAGACGACAGCGTGGATCGGATCACCGCCATCCGGAGTGAGCGGGAACACAGTCATCTCGGTCGGCTCCGAAGCATCCTTCGCGCCTCATGTTACGCACGAGGTTTCCCATACGAGTCACGAACATGATACGCCGCCGTCCGGAATCCGGCAATGGCGGAGTGTTGATCGATCCCGCGACTTGCCCCACGACAGGCAGGGTTGCTTGGGGAACCCGGCTCGATACGAGCCGGCTGGCTGGGGCTGGATTTGATCCATCGGTTGATTCGGCTACACTGTGCCGCCTTGGCGGGGAGTTGTGATGCGGGGGTCGTGGAGGTTGGGGGGGTACGGAGCCGCTCGGGGCCGGTCAAGGCCGGGCCCGGGCATGGGGCGTCCCATCGCGGCTGATGGATGTTCCCGTTCCCAATGTCGCCGCGGCCGTCTGCTTCTTGTGTACGAGGCAGTCCGGACCGCAGCATGGACGGTTCGGACACAAGGGCGCACACGAGATCGACACGCGCCCGCGACACACAGGAGGCCAAGGTGCGTTGCGCTTCTTAGCCCGTGGTGTAATGGTAGCACACCTGGTTTTGGTCCAGGCGGTCCTAGTTCAAGTCTAGGCGGGCTAGCTTTCTCCACCAGATCCGCAGTTCCCCCTCGCGCAACGCACCGGCAGACGCAGTGGCAACCGGCGCAACCACCACAACCAGCGCTGCTCCAACCGCGATCATCCTCGCGGCGGGCAAGGGTACGCGCATGAGCAGCGACCTGCCCAAGGTGCTGCACGCCGTCGCCGATCGGCCGATGGTCGCGTGGGTTGTCGATGCCTGTCGGGAGGTGGGGTGCAGCCGGATCATCCTCGTCGTCGGGCATGGACACGAACAGGTCCGGGCAGCGTTCGACAGCCGGCCGGATGTCAGCTTCACTCTTCAACAGCCGCAGCTAGGAACCGGGCACGCCGTCCAGGTTGCCGAGTCGGTTGTTCTCACAGGTGACGTAGCAGGCGACACGCTCATCCTCGCCGGCGACGGACCGCTCATTCACGCCGACACGCTCAGGACGCTCATCGCACGTCATCGCGACACACACGCAGCTGCGACGTTGGCGACGGCCGTCATCGACGACCCAACGGGGTATGGCCGAATCGTCCGCGACGACGACCGGCGATTCGCAGCGATCGTCGAGGAAAAGAACTGCACGGAAAAACAACGGGCGATCCGCGAGGTGAACCCGAGTTATTACTGCTTCGCGACGCGTGATCTGTTCGATGCGCTTGGTCTGCTCAAGCGCGATGCGCACAGCGGTGAGTACTACATCACCGACGTCCCCGCGATTCTGCTCGATCAGGGCAAGCGGGTCGAAGTTGTGGATGCCGTGCCCCCCAGGGATGTGCTCAGCATCAACACGCCGGAGCAGCTTGCGGAAGTGGATCGGATTCTTCGTTCTCGACTGGAGTCAGTGGCATGAGCCGAGCCGACGCCGACCAGTTGAAAGTGTTTGCCGGGCGATCCAACCAGGAGTTGGCCAAGCGGATCTGTGAGGAGCTGGACATCCCGCTGGGCCAAGGGCGGACGGAGCTTTTCCCCGACGGCGAGTTGCTCGTTCGAATGGATGAGGATGTTCGCGGCAGGGACTGCTTCATCGTGCAATCCACCTGTGATCCGGTGAACGCGAACCTGATGGAGTTGCTCATCTTCATCGACTGCCTGCGACGGGCGTCGGCGAAGCGAATCACAGCGGTGATCCCGTACTTCGGCTACGCGAGGCAGGACCGCAAGGACCAGGGCAGGACGCCGATCACGGCCAAGCTCGTGGCGAATCTGATCACGACCGCAGGGGCCGACCGTGTTTTGACGATGGACCTGCACGCAGCGCAGATCCAGGGCTTTTTCGACATCCCGGTGGATCATCTCAGCGCCGCACCCGTGATGGTCGAGTACTTCCGCTCGATCCGGGAGGGACTCGGCGAGATCGTGTTGGTGAGCCCGGATATCGGAAACGTGAAGGTCGCGAACATGTACGCGGACTTGCTCGCCGGCGATCTCGCGATCATCGACAAACGGCGTTCCTCTGGTGCTCATGTTGAGGCGGTGAACCTCATCGGAGATGTCGCCGGCAAGACGGTGTTGATGTTCGACGACATGATCTCGACGGCGGGCACGGTGTGCGAAGCGGCGAGAATCGTCAAAAAACACGGTGCGCTCGATGTGATTGCCTCAGCGACGCATGCCGTCCTGTCAGGCTTGGCGGGAGAGCGATTGGCAGCCAGCCCGATGGAGCGCATCGTCCTGAGCAACACCATCCCCTTCGACAGCCGTGTGGATCCGATCAAGGACAAAACGGTGCAGCTCTGCGTCGGTCGGCT
This sequence comes from Phycisphaerales bacterium, assembly GCA_023135165.1. Taxonomy (GTDB): domain Bacteria; phylum Planctomycetota; class Phycisphaerae; order Phycisphaerales; family JAGLTS01; genus JAGLTS01. Next base: position 23,262 of record JAGLTS010000107.1, read on the forward strand.
CTTCGCGCAGGCCATCCATCGGACTCACCATGACCAGTCGATCAGCGCCCTGTTCAAGATGGGCGAAGGAACGAAACGTTAGCGCAACCGACGCCGGTGCACGGTATCGGTCACCAATGAAAACCACCACGGATTGACGTTTGGATAGGAAACAATAAGGACTGACCATGACAACGAAAGCGCCCATTCTCAAGGGAATCAAACGCGACCGGGTCGGCAGCCGGTACTCCAGGCGGCTTCGCCAAACCGGCATGACGCCCGCCGTCGTCTATGGGCACGGCCGGGAGCCTGTGTCCGTTGCCGTGAGCACCGAGGATGCGTACCACCACATCTTCTCCGGTGAGAGGGTCTTTGAGCTCAGCATTGATGGTGAGAAGTCGGACACGTGCCTGCTCAAGGCGCTCCAGTACGACCACCTCGGCACGGAGATCGTTCACATCGACTTCGCCCGTGTGAGCATGGACGAGCGTGTTGAGCTGCGCGTCATGGTCAAGCTGGTCGGCACGCCCGTCGGACTGAAGGTCGCGGGCGCCATCCTTGAGCACCCGGCTACGGAACTGCTCATCGAGTGCCGTGTCACGAACATCCCCGACTTCATCAAGGTGGACATCTCGCAGCTTGAGGAGGGTGAGTCGATCCATGCTCGCAGCGTCCAACTCCCCGGTGCTGAGATGGTGCTCAAGAGCGATCAGGACGCGATCGTTGCGAGGGTCGAAGTCCTCCGTCACGTCGAGGAAGAAGTGGCGGAGGTTGCCGCCGAGGCTGAAGGCGAAGAAGGCGAAGAAGGTGAAGCAAAGGCTGAGCCGGAGGTGGAAGAAAAGGCGTGAAGTTGATCGTCGGATTGGGCAATCCCGGACGTCAGTACAAGGGTACGCGGCACAACGCAGGCTTCATGGCCGTGGACCGCTTGGCGCGCCGTCATGTCGCGCCAGGGGCGACGCCTCGCTCCCGGTTCCACGCCGGACTGATGGAAGCCCGAATCCACGACGAGAAATGCCTCCTCATGCAACCCACGACCTACATGAACCGTTCCGGCCAGGCCGTTGGCGAGGCGGTCCGTTTCTACCGGCTCGCCGTCGAGGACGATCTAATGATTGTTGTCGATGACGTTGCGCTGCCGTGCGGCGTGATTCGACTCCGGCCCATCGGCTCGGGCGGCGGACACAACGGCCTGGCGGATATCGAGCACCACCTCGGGACCATCGAGTATCCGCGCTGCCGAGTCGGCATCGACCCGCCTGGGCAAGTTGTACAGCACGACTACGTGCTCGGCCGCTTCACGCCGGAACAAAAGGTGCTCGTCGACGAAGCGATCGAACGAGCCTGTGATGCCATCGAATGCTGGGTTATCCAGGGCATCGATGAGACGATGAATCAATTCAATCGGAAACCTGAGCAGTCAAAGACGACTGAGCGATCAGAAGGACCAAGTAATGAGTGACGAGATCAGAGAGGCGCACTACGAAGGCATGTTCGTCTTCCCGCAGGCGCAAACATCAGATATCTCCGGTGCGGTCAGCCACATCAAGGAGATCATCAGTAAGGGCAAGGGCGAACTCATCGCAATCAAGAAGTGGGATGAGCGGCGGCTTGCGTACCCGATCAAGAAGCACAACCGAGGCCTGTTCATCCTCACGTACTTCAAGGCGCCGACATCGACCCTGATGGGCATCGAGCGTGACTGTAATCTTTCGGAGGTGATGATCCGTTCGCTCGTGACGCGTGCCGATCACCTGACGGAGGACGAGATGCGAGCAGCCGACGGTCTGGCGGAGCTGGAAGCCGAAGCCAAGATGCGAGAGGAGACGGCGGCTGAGGAATCCTCAACACCCCCAGCACCCCCATCGCCACCGGTTCCCCCGACTTCCGCTGAGCCCGCGCCGGTGGAAGCGGATGTGCCGTCCGCCGCGGAGGAAGCGGTCGCCACGGCGACGGGGGATGACGAATCGTCCAAGGAACCCGCTGCCGAGTAGATCCATCACCCGCAGTGAGCATCGCACATCCCACGACGCCCCACACGGCGCCGATTCTGAGCGGAGGCCACACACATGGCGAACTTCAACAGAGTCATTCTGATGGGTAACCTCACGCGCGACATCGAGCTGCGCTACACATCCAACAACACCGCGATCGGGAAGATCGGCTTGGCGGTCAATCGGCGGTATCGCACGCAGGAGGGCGAGAATCGTGAGGAAACGACGTTTGTCGACTGCGAGGCGTGGGGACGCACCGCTGAGATCATGAACCAGTACCTCAGCAAGGGCAGGCCCGTCCTTGTCGAGGGAAGGCTCCGGCTCGATCAGTGGCAGGACCGCGAAGGCCGGAATCGCTCCAAGCTGATGGTCGTCATCGAGAACTTCCAGTTCGTCGGTGGCCGTGAGGATGCCGGAGCCGGCCGACAAGGCGGTCCACCCCAGCAGCGTAGTGGCGGTGCTGGGGATACTGGGGGCGCTGGGGGGGCTGGGGGTGCGTCGCAGCCGCCCGGCGATTCGCAGTACGAACCCATCGACGAAGATGACATACCATTCTGACCACGCCGCACGTCGCGGCCCGAACTCCGCCCCGTTCGACGGCTCTCCGCCGACTGAGGGCTTCACCGCTGAAGCGACTTGTCGCTCCTAACTTTCATCCGAAAGGACAGCACGTATGGGACACAGCATTCAACTCCTTCTCACCGAGAACGTCGAGCATCTCGGCATCGTCGGCGACGTTGTGAACGTCAAGGCCGGCTTCGCCCGCAACTACCTGCTTCCTCGTGGCTTGGGCACCGAACCCAGCGAGGAGAAGATCAAAGCGCTCGCCGAGCGACGCGCCAAGGCTGAAGCCGAGATGCGAGCGCTGCGTTCTCGGCGCGAAGAGATGATCCAGAGGCTCGACGGTTACGAGATCACGCTCGAACGGTCCTGCAACGATCAGGGTCATCTCTATGGCTCAGTCACGCAGAACGACATCGCCGATGCGCTCATCGCCGAGGGCTTCGGCGTGCGGCAACGCGACATCCGCATCGCACACCCCGTCAAGAGGCTTGACAGCTACGACATCCCCGTCGTTCTCGATGCCGATCTGCGGACGAACATCAAGCTCTGGGTCATTGCCGACCGGCATCTCGACCTCGATGATCGGCCGGAGATGGAGTTCGACGATGAGGGCAACTTGATCGAAGTCGTCAAGGAGCCGGAGGAGCCGCAAGAGGCGGACAACAAGGAAGCGGACGCCGAGGCGAAGGTCCAGGAGTCCGCCAAGTCGTGATCGGTGACGTGACATATCGGTGACTCCACCTGACCGACCAATCCGTGTGGCGCTGTTTCAGCCTGCGCTGCCCAAGTACCGGATTCCGATCTTCAACCGGCTTGGCGCTGCGGAGGACATCAACCTCACGCTCTTTCCCAGCCCGCGCATCTCCGGGTCCAGCCTGCCTGAAGCGACCGGAGCTGAGTCGTTCGATGTCATCTATGCGTCGATGAAGCGGCTCGGCCCATTCTTTCGACAACCCGGGCAACACACCGAATTGACCCCCGGCCGGTTCGACGTTGCAGTCTTCTCCTGGAATGTCCGCAACATCGACTTGTCCCGCGCACTGCGCAAAGCCAGGCGCTTAGGCGTCCGCACCATCCTGTGGGGGCACGGGTTTTCCAAGAACGAAGCGCGTTGGCGCAAGTGGCTGCGAGACCGTCAGGCGAGGCGGGCCGATGCGCTGCTCTTCTACAACCACAACGCCCGCAGCCAACTCATTGAGCAGGGATTCGATCAGAAGCGCCTCTTCGTCGCCGCCAACACGCTCGATCAACAGCCGATCCAACAGGCGCGAGCATCCTGGCTGGATCGCCCTGACGAACTGCGCGAGTTTCAAGAACAGCACGACCTGCTCGATCGGCCAGCCATCATCTTCGTCTCACGCCTGGAACCGGACAACCGCGTTGACTGGCTCATCGAGGCCTTCGCACGAACGGTCGATCGTGTGCCCACAGGCAGGCTCGTCCTCGTCGGCGATGGTTCGCAGCGCGATGAGTTGCAATCGCTGGCCACGCGCGTGGGGATCGCTGACCGCACGACCTTCACCGGCGCGATCTACGATGAGATGCAGCTTGCACCGTGGATGCTCTCCGTGTCGGCCTTCTGTTACGCGACGAACATCGGCCTGAGTCTGCTCCATGCGTTCGGCTACGGTCTGCCAGCCGTGACGAGCGATGCGACCGAACGGCAGAACCCCGAGATCGAGGCGCTGCAGCCGGAGGAGAACGGCCTGACGTGGCGTCACGGCGAACTCGACGACCTCGCCGCGCAGCTCGCACGGCTCATGCTTGATGCCGACCTGCGCGACCGCCTGGGCGCCGCCGGGCACACCCTTGCCGTTGAGCACTACACAATCGATCGAATGGTGGGGGGCTACCTCGATTGCATCCGTTTCGCCGCCGGACTGTGACGCGCACTGTGGCGAGAGCCTTGGAGATATGCCATGCATGACCTTGACCATCTGTTTAAGAGCAACAAGCGCTGGGCCGGCGAACTGACTCGGACCGATTCGGCGTTCTTTGAGCGCACCGCGCAAGCGCAGCATCCGTCATACCTGTGGATCGGTTGCTCCGACAGCCGTGTTCCTGCGGATGACATCGTTGGTGCGCAGCCGGGCGAGCTATTTGTTCACCGCAACATCGCCAACATCGTTGTCCACACGGATCTGAGTTGTCTGTCCGTATTGCAGTACGCGGTCGATGTGCTGAAGGTGCCGCACATCATCATCTGCGGGCACTACCGTTGCGGCGGCATCACAGCGGCGATGAGCGCCCAGCCGCACGGGCTGATCGACAACTGGCTGCTCGAGATCAAGGACCTGTACCGCGATCATCGGGATGAGCTTGACGCGATCGAGGATCAGGCAGCTCGCATTGACCGGATGTGCGAGTTGAATGTCGTACGACAGGTTGAGAACGTGGCGCACACCGTGATCGCTCAGGATGCGTGGCGCCGAGGCCAAGCCCTGGCTGTGCACGGTTGGATCTACAACCTGCAGGACGGTCTGCTGCGGGATCTGGAGCTCACCATCACCGGCTCGGATGCGATCGACGCCGTTTACAGGATGCACGCGGGACGTGGTGCGTGAGCGGCACGGGCGCGCGGTGCATGCTGTGCGGCATCCGTAGAACAGCCTTGATAAGTGGTGAACCGGCGGCTGGGTGCTACGCAGCGCCAGCCTGACGTCGCAACTGCTGCCGCTGAACCGCCATGCTGATCTTCTGCAGCCCTTTCGTCAGATCGCTGCCGCGCTCGTCGGTGCAGTACAGGCCGTAGCGGGTCCGTCCCGGATCGAGTTCCTTGATGCTCTGGATCGTTGCTTGGCCCTTGAACTCCTTGCCTTGGAAGAACAGCGTCGCCTCGACGGTCTTGCCCTTCGGGTACTCGGAGTTGGACATCCCACTGAAACCCGTGGCGCTGACATCCAGGAGCCGGCAATGCTGCTCATCTCCAATGGTCGTCGTCAGATCGGCCAGCGCGGTCACGACACGATAGCACTGCCGGCTCTCGGCGGAGACGGGGTCGCCGGTCGTCTCGAATGCGACACGGAGCTTCGATTCGTCCTGCATGATCGCCCTGATACACGCGGGCTGCTGCATGAACTCCTTGCGGATCATGTGGTAGATGAAGACCTCCTGATCCACTTCGGGCGTGAAGCTCCCCTCGTCAAAGGCCGCGATGTGGATGCCGTCTTCATACTCGACGAACGCCCCGGTATGAAGGAGGCGCACTGTGGATGTCGTCGGGAGTTGCAGGAACACGTCTTGGCCGGTCGTCAGCATCTTGACTTCCCTTCCTGTTTCTGGATGGGCGGTTTGGGGCACTATTGTCCTGTGTCGGCCACCTGCATGCCCCAAACAAGTCATGGGCAAAAGAACTGGAAAGAAATGTCGGCCACGGTCTCTGCTGGAGGTGCCCCCTTGGACAGGGGATATCAGGCAGAATCGTCCGTCAGCGCGTCCCGTGGCGCCGCGCGCGTGTGCTCGGTCATGCAGACGGGCTTGGGTTCAAGCAGCACCCAACTGACGACGCAACTGCCGGCGCTGGACCGTCATGCTGATTGCCTGCAGCCCGCGCGCCAGGTCGTTGGTGCCGCTGCGGCCGCTCAGGCAGTGCAGCCCGTAGCGTATCCGACCCGGGTTGATCTCCTTGACGCCCTGGACCGTCGCCTTGCCAGTGTACTGCTGGTCTTCAAAGGAGAGCGTCGTGTTCACCGTCGTCCCGATTGAGTACACCTCGCTGGCGAGCACCGCAAAGCCGGTTGCGCTGACTTCAAGGAGCGGGCATTCCGGCTCGTCTTGAAATGTTGCTGTGAGATCGCTCAGGAGTGTGGAGACGCGGTAGCACTGCCTGCTCTCAGCAGAAACAGGCTCGCCGGTCGTCTCGAACGCGATGCGGACCTCCTCATCATCTTGCATGACCACGTTGATGCGGGCAGGTTGCTGCATGAAGCCCTTTCCGCAGTCGAAGTACACGAGAACTTCCTGGTCTGCCTGAGGCGTGAAGTCCTCAGCGGTAAAAATAGCGGTGTGAATGCCAGCCTCGTACTCCACGATCGTTCCGGGGTGGAGGATGCGCTGATCAGTCATCGAGGGCAGTTGTAGGAATATGCCGTCGCCGATCGGGAACATCGCTGGATCCTCTCTGGTGTGCGGATGAGTGTCACGCTGTGCTATCTGTGTCACATCGGCCGGTTGTTGGGCCGACGCAAGGGTCCAATGGCAAACGGGCGGATTCCCTGTGCGTGATCCGGAAACCGCTGCCTGCGGTACTACTCGGACCCACCTTCTCCAGGGGTGCAGGCATGCCATGGTTCCCGATATGATGGGCGAGGCCCGTCCCCGGCGCTGGGCCGGGTTCACGCGGTCTCAGGCATCGGGGCTGCTTCCACGTAACGACGAGGTGCGATGATGGTGAAGCTTG
>JAGLTS010000108.1 GCA_023135165.1 Phycisphaerales bacterium
CGGGTTCGTCTCTGTCGCGGCGGGCCACTCTCACAGTCTGGGCCTGAAGGACGACGGATCGATCGTGGCGTGGGGATACAACTACTACGGCCAATGCGACGCGCCGGAGCCGGACACCGGGTTCGTCTCTGTCGCGGCGGGCTTCGAGCACAGTCTCGGCCTGAAGTCCGACGGCTCGATCGTGGCGTGGGGAAGGAACGACTCCCGCCAATGCGACGTGACGGAGCCGAACACCGGGTTCGTGTCTGTCGCGGGGGGCGGCTTTCACAGTCTTGGCCTGAAGTCCGACGGCTCGATCGTGGCGTGGGGATCCAATCTTGACCACTGGGGAAACTACTCCGGCCAATGCAACGTGCCAGCGCCGAACACGAATCTCACGGCAGTCGCGGGGGGCAGGTATCACAGTCTGGGGGTGAAAGGCATACCAGCTTGCCCCGGCGATCTCTCCGGCGACGACGCCACTGATCAGCTTGATCTCGGCATCCTTCTCGCTTGGTATGGAATGGGCGACGGCGGCGACTTGGACGACGACGGCGACACGGACCAGAACGACCTCGGCATCCTGCTCGCCGACTACGGCTGCCCCTGGCTGTAAGGCCAGCTGCCATCACTGGGCGTGTTTCACACTTGCCGGCACGTCCTGTTTTGCCGCGTCTTGCCGCATTCTGCCGAGTTCAGAAATCGCGGCATCTGTATACGTGCCAGTCAGATAAGGCGTTACGGCGGTTTCTCCGGCTCACCGCTTCGACAGCCCCCACATCCCATCAACCGCGACTTTGCGATTGCCCGGCAAACCGGGCGGCGACGGCTCGGCGCTACCGATCGTCATCGCTTGGCGCAAGCAGATCGCGGTTGTGCGTGACACCCGCCGCGCCCCAGCTTCCGACAAGCCATCTGTCCGCCCAACCCCAGGCTGGGAATCGCGCCAGCCCGCCCGCGTCGAGCTGCAGATGCCAGATCCGGTCCGATCGCACCGTGCCGGTTGATTCCACATGCACATCGCGCAGCGACTTCGCCTGCTCATCGCTCGTGAAAGGCGCCAGAAGCTGCTTGAGATGACGATCCGCCGAAGTGATCCGTGTGTCATCCTTCAGCTCGAAGTACACCGTCGTCGCGCCGGGAACCGCGATCGGGGCCGGCGGAACGTCGCTGATGACGACATACGGCTTGAATGCGCCCAGGACCGACATCAGACGCCGGTTGTACTCCCGCTCGTATCTGACCCGCTTCCGCTGAAACGCCGGCAGCGATGCATCATCCGTCACGCCTTCCGCGATGCCCATGATCCAGCGGTACGCCTCGGTCCATTGGACTTGGGCGACGATGACGTACGACCCCTCGGGCATGGGAAGCTCAAGCGCCGCATCAGGGTACGCCGACAGCGTCAAAGGCCGGCGCAGCACCGTCCCCGGCGGACCGCGCCGGCTGTCGAACGTCGAATCGAGCACAAGCAATCGCCCGCACCACCTGCCGTGCAGCATCGCCGATCGGCTGTTGCCGAGGTTCAGCGCATTGAGAAGCCTGGGCGTCAGGCCTTGCGTGAAGAGCGACGGCACGCGGGCTCGCAAAGCGTCGATGTCGAGGTAGACCTCGATGAATCGTCCGCCGTCTGCCGACGCCCCTTCAGCCCGCCTCGCGTCGGACACGACCCGGCGATGGGTCGTGACGGCTGAAGGCGCTTCCGCCTCAACCTCGGATGCGAACCACGTATTCAGCGAGCCTTGCCCGAGTCCGACGGCGAATCCACCCGGGCGCGAGCACCATTCGACGACGCGCCAATCATCCCAGCCCTCAGCGCGGTATCGCACGCCCTGCTGTCCGCCGGGCAGATCGAGGCGTTCTTGTCTGCCGCCGTCGGCTTGCGGTGCACCGGTCAGGATCGTCGCCAGCGCTTCCATCGCGGCACGATGTCCGCGATCGGTGTGCAGTTCGAGGACGATCGCCAGTTTGCGAATCGTGAGGTCGTCGTCAGGTGATGTGCGCTGCGCCTCGATGTTGAGCAGGCAGAGCGTGTGCGGCGCGGCCCCGACGTGTCCGGCCGCGATCAGTGCGTGGATCAGAGGGAGGAACTCGTCACCGACCAGCCCGGATTCCGCCGCGATGCGAAGCACACCCACCACCGCCGGGCCTGACGCAGCAGGCTCGAATCCGCTCGGATCGAATGCCCAGCAGCCGATTGCCTCTCTGGGAACGTGCCACGGGTGCTCCGCTGCGGCAGGCGATGCGACGGCGGCAACGAGCACCACACACGTGATGAGGAAGGCAATCGCAGTGCGGCCGGACGGTGTCATGGCGGCAGGCAGCTTAGCATTCGCCCCGATTGCAGGCCCAGGGCAATCGCAAAGTCGCGGTTGATGGGGCCAGAGAAACAGTGTCGGATACCGTTTTCTGAGAAACGGTATCCGACACTGTTTTATTGTGTTGAAACAGGGGGGCCGCATCCACGCGCGGCAACGAAGGCAAACGCCTCAAGGCCGGCTGGGACCGCGATGACCCGCTCACGCTGCCCACAGGATGACCTAGCGATTGCCCTGCCAATCCAGCCTGAATGTGCCAGCCGGATGCACTTCCCACGTGAGTGGGATCGTCGGTTGTCGCTTGACGTACCAGCGAGAACACAACAATCCGCCGCGGCAGCGAGAAACACCCGCTCAGCGGCGAACCGAGAAAAGGAGCACACCATGTCCCGCACACGATCACGGATCATCACAGTCATCACCTGCCTCGTCGCGTCCACAGCCGCACAGGCAGGCTGGAGTGACGGCGATGACGACTCGGAGGGCCATGAGGGGCGTCCCGGCGTGCAGCCCGCGACCTGGCCCGAGCCGTCCACCCTGACCGTCTACACCGACGGTCTCGCCGGAACCGACAAAGCCAAGTTTATGGAGGGCATCAGGGCATGGACCGACCGAATGGACAAGATCACGCTCGTCTTCAAGAACGGCGACCCGCCCGACGACCTCACCGAAGAGCAGAAGAAGTTCATCGTGAAGGTCGAGCAGACCGACGACCGGCCCGGGCCCAACGGGGAGGTCAGCCTGACGACGTACGGCACCTATTTCCCGCCGGTTAATCCGCCGACCGACCCGCCCACGTACGAAGAGCACGGCATCATCGTGGGACCGGTCACCATCAAGATCTGGAAAGAACTGGTCGGCCACGGCCACAACAACATGATGAAGAACCTGGGCACGCATGAGTTCGGCCACGCGCTCGGCCTGGACGACAGCGCCGAGTTCCAGGACCCGGTCCCCGAGGGCTACAACCGCAACGGCGCGATGGACCCGAGCTTCAACACGGACAGTCCCTACAAGAAGCCGACGGCTGCGGAATGGAACCTGCTCGACCAGTACTACGACGTGCCCGAACCCGGTCCCGTGTGCCTGCTGCTGCTCGCCGCCGCGACCTGCGGGCGCAGGCGCGCCGCCTGACCAGCACAACCGCTCAACGCCCCGGCGAGGGCGACGGCTCGGCAGTGACGCCATCGGTCCGACCCGTAGCGTCCCCCGACCCCCCGCCTCGCCGGGCAGAAGGCGCGAGAATGCCATCCCACGTTCGGTCAAACCCGTCAAAAATCCACGCGAGCGAGTCGGTTTCGGCTCTCCTATGTGATTCACCGGCCGCATCGCGCGAGCGATGGACGGCGGCGAGGTGCGCCCGGGGCGGTCCGCGGCACTATCATCGGTCATGGGTGGAACGTGCGCCGCGGCATGTGGCGCTGACAGACAACAGATCGCGTGAGGACGCGAGTAAGCTGGATCGAAGAAAGGGTGTGATCCCATGAAGATGACTTCACTGTTACTGGCAACGGGGGTGGCCTGCCTGATGCTGACGGGCTGCTCGAAGGAGAAGGAGCCGCAGGACACCGTGCCCGCTGCGCAAAACGACACGGGCGGTGACATGCTTGGCGACCTCAACAAGACTGCTGACGACATGCAACAGGCGGCTGCGGAGCAAGCCGAGGAGGCCTTGGCCGAATTTCAGAAGCAGTCCCAGGCCCAGGCTGACGAGCTGCAGTCGCAGGTCGACTCCATGAAGCAAGCTGCTCAGGGCGCGGCCGATGACGAGTTGAACGGGCTGCTCTCGCAGTTGGACGAGAAGCTCGCCGCCACGGTCCAGAAGCTGAAGGATCTGGCCGGTGCGGATGAGGGCACGGTTGACTCTCTCAAGGGTGAACTCAACAAGCTCGTCGGTGAGATCAACGGTCTGATCACTCAGGCGAAATCGCGCTTGCAGGAACTTGGCCTCACCATCCCGCAAGGTGGCTGAGCGCATCAGGTGGATGCTCGGCGCGCGGGTGTGCGCGCGTCGAGTTGGTGCATCCAGTCGGGGAGCGGCTGAAGCCGACCGGTTCGGTCGATGCACGCCAACGTCGTCGCGGCGGTGGTGAGCAGCTCGCCGCTGCGCCCGCCTCGTCTGATCTCATAATGGTGTACAAGCTTGACCCGGCTGGCCTCCTCAATGCGTGTCACAACGGTCAGCACATCGTCGTACCGCACCGCCTTCTTGAAACGCACAGCTAGCTTCACGATGGCGAGGAACATATCCTGCGCCTCAAGGTCTGTGTACGTCACGCCACTCTGTCGCAGCAGTTCCGTTCGGCCGATCTCCAGCCACGCGGCGTACGACCCGTGGTGCGCCACGCCCATCGGATCGCATTCGCAATACCGAACGCGTAACTCGATCGACCCTTCCGTCGGCAGCGTCGTGGGAGTCATGATCGACACCGTACGAAGATTCACCGCTGGTGCCAAACGTCTCCGCCCGCTGCAGTGAACACCGTCGTAGCGGATCGATCAACGGCATCGCAGCCGTGCGGCGGCTCACCGGTATGGGTATGACGGCATCGGACCGGATGACACGCGATGAAGCTCCTGATTCTTGGCGGCACCATCTTCGTCGGCCGGCATCTCGTGAAAATGGCTGTTGCGCGCGGGCATGATCTCACGCTTTTCAACCGGGGCGAGCACAACCCGGGTCTCTTCCCTGATGTGGAGACGATACACGGGGACCGGGATGGCGGTCTGGACGCCCTGCGTGACGGCTGTTGGGATGCTGTCATCGACACGTGCGGCTACGTGCCTCGCATCGCCCGTGCGTCGGCTGAACTGCTCGCGGACCGCACAGCACACTACACGTTCATTTCGAGCATCTCCGTTTATGCCGACGCATCCATCCGCCGCATGGATGAGAGCGCCCCCGTCGGCGTGCTGGACGATCCGACCGTCGAAGAGATCACAGGTGAGACGTACGGCCCGCTCAAGGCGCTGTGCGAGCAAGCGGTCGAGCGGGCGCTGCCCGGCCGATCGCTTGTGGTCCGACCGGGCCTGATCGTCGGCCGACACGACCCGAGCGACCGCTTCACATATTGGCCCGTTCGTGTGGCACGGGGCGGTGATGTGCTTGTGCCGCCGGACCTGGATATGCCTGTGCAGTTCATCCACGCGCGGGATCTAGCGGACTGGATTATCCGGTCGATCGAAACGAACGTGACGGGCGTCTTCAACGCGGTCGGGCCGGCGCTGCCGATGACGCTGGGCGCGTTTCTCGAATACTGCCGATCGGCGACGGAGAGCGATGCGCGCTTCATCCCCGTCTCGGAGGCGTTCATGACGGAGCACGGCGTCGAGTACTGGTCGGACCTGCCGATGTGCGTCCCGCCCGGCGACATGGGCATGAACGATGCCGACTGCGGCAAGGCGATCGAGGCGCGATTGGCGCTCAATCCAACCACGTGGATCATCCGCGATACGCTCGCCTGGCGGCGCGAGACGCTGGCGGACAGGCCGCTCACGACCGGGTTGACGGGCGAGCGCGAGGCTGAGCTTCTCGATGCGTGGAACGCAGCGCGGTGAGCCGACCACAAACCGGACCTCTCGGGCTGGATGCCCCCCGGCATGTGGCGCTCCGAGAAACGCCGATTGATCCGCAGATTCGGCGAAGCGCGCAACGGCGAATGACGCTAAAGTACGTGTGGATCGTGGATTGAATCTCGCATGGGCCACGTTGGCCGACCCTCCAGGATAAGAGGCGCCTCAGCCATGCCCGATCGCAGCTATGTTGTCGCCGTCGTCTCCGACATCCACGGCAATGCCGCTGCGCTCCGCATGGTCCTTTCCGATCTGGCGAACCGACCACATGACGAACTCGTCTTCGCAGGCGACTACGTGTTGTTCGGCCCACGCCCCGCCGAAGCCCTGACGCTGATTCGCGAACAGAACTGCCCGGCGGTCTATGGCAACACCGATCGCTTCGTCACGCACGGCTCGGGTCCGGCAGCCCTGCGACCAGTCGCCGAGTGGGCGCAGCGGCGCCTCGGCGACGACGACATCAGATACCTGTGCGAGATGCCATTCCAGCACCGCATCACCCCGCCCGGTGGCGCGTCGCCCGATGACGACTTGCTCATCGTGCACGCCACGCCGACCGATGTGGACGCGGTTCTCATCCTCGGACCGGATGCGTTTAGCGAGAACGCCGTCACACCCGTCGCCGAGGCGCAGACGCTCGTCGGGTCGGCCCGTGCCGGCCTCATCGTGTATGGGCACATCCATTACGCATCATCCGGTTCGGTCGACGGACAACGCCTCGCCTCGGTTGGATCAGTCGGCTTCCCGTTCGACGGCGACCAACGCGCTGCGTACGCGCTCGCTACGTGGAATGGCGTTCGCTGGACCATCAAGCATCGGCGCGTCGAGTATGACCATGCAACCGTCGCCGACGAACTCGAACAGACGGACATCCCGCTCGGAGCGATCACCGCACAGCGCATCCGCAGCGCCGGATACATCAAGCACACCACCGACTAGCGCACGGTCACGGCTGTGACCCAACCCCCACGGTCCCCCACGACCCCCCACGACCTGCGCCATGAATCCACCCACACGATTCACGGAAGACTCGTTCACTGGTCGCGCGTCGCTGCTCGGTCGATCACCATGATTTCGTCGAGCGACTTGCGATGGATGTCAGGCACTGTGCAGTCATCCGTCGGATAGCCGATGGGAATGAGCATGTACGCGCGTTCGTTGTCCGGCCGACCGAGCAGTTCGGCCAGGAACCGCATCGGGCTGGGCGTGTGCGTCAATGTGCCCAGGCCGGCGTTGTGGGCGGCGACGAGCAACATGCCCACCGCGATGCCGACTGATTCATGGGTGTAGTAGGTCTGGCTGCCGTCATCGCTGCGGATGAGGCGGAACACCGCGATGAGCCACGGTGCGGTTTCGAGGAAGGGCTTGTGCCAGCTCGTGCCGATCGCATCGAGATCGCGCAACCACGTTTCGCCTGCCCGGTCCTTGTAGAACGCAAGCTCCTCTTCTTCCGCAGTGACTCGGATCTTTCGCTTCAGGGCTGGGTCTTGCACCGCGACGAATCGCCACGGCTGCTTGTTCGCCCCCGAGGGAGCGGTCCCCGCCGCCCGGATGATCTCCTCGATCACAGTCTGTGGGACGGGCCGATCCGAGAACCGCCGAACGCTGCGACGCAGCGCGATCATCTCATGGAACGCCCGTGCCGCCGACAGGGCGTCGGTGGACGGCATGTAGGGCCGATACGGGATCATGGGGGCGTCGTCGTTCATGTCGTTTCCCACCTGCCCCACTCGTTTCTCCGTCGATTCTGTCAGGATACACTCACACAATGGCCGTGCGGCGGATTCTCCTTGGTGGACGATCTTTCAACCCAGAATCCGGAGATCCTGCAATGTTGCGATCACACAGACACAAGGGCAGCCTCCCTTGCCTCCTGGGCGCTGCGATGGCGGTCCTTCTCGCGCCGGGCGCCTCGGCCGTGGATTCGAGCGAGAACGCTGCCCTTCGCTATTGGCGGGCATGGGCGCTCGTGACCCCGGAGCTTGAGACAGCCGCCTCCGAGGCGATGCGGACGTGGGACACCGATGCAAAGTGGGCGGCGAAGCTGACACCACAACTGCGCGGGGAACTTGAGTCCGACGGCATCCTGATGAAGACGATTCTGCGTGCGACCGCGTTTAGGGAGTGCGACTTCGCACCGGATGTGCAGGATGGGTTTGACGCAGTCATTCCACACCTCGGTTCGATGCGGATGACAGCCCGCCTGCTCGTCATCGACGCCCGTCTGGCGATGGAGGCGGGTGATGACAGTCAGGCAGCCGATCGTCTTGCAGCCTGCTATCGACTGGCACAACACACGGGGCAAGACATGGTGTTCATCAGCTCTCTTGTCTCTATAGCGATCTTCCAGCTCGTCGATGAACAGGCTGCGTACATGGCGGAACACGACCTTCTTGACACACGAGGCAAGGCGGTGCTGCGCGATGCACTCTCGACCTTCGACGAGAATGACCCCATTGGCATGCTCGACGGGTTGGAGGGCGAACGCCGCACCACACTCGCCTGGGTGCGGGACAACCTGCCCAGCGAGGACACCGAGGCTACGTGCAAATTCCTCGCCGATTATGGCGCCAGCGAGGCGCAGCCGACTGAATGGGCGGCTTTCATTGAGGCGATGAAGACCGACGAGGGGATCGCTCGGGCGGTCGAGGGGCTTGAGCGATACTATGATGACATTCTTGCGCTTTGGCCGACCGATGATGCGGACGTGCGGATCAAGGAGCTTTCGAGCCGTGTAACGAATGGCGAGTACGGCGACCTGGCTCGCTGGCTGGCACCCTTCCTGCCCCGTGCACACGTGCAGTGGACCGAATCGCGTCAGGCTCTGATCGAGGCGCAGCGGCGCGTGCGATGATGATGATCGGTGAGCAACTCCAGCATCACCTTTGTGCGTGCCGGCGGCGCGCCTGGATGTGGTGCGAAACGAAGTGTTTACGCTGATGCGCAAGCGAAGACGGTAGGCGGCGGCACTTGGGGGTTCGCTCCGCGCGGGCGCGAGGAACCCCATGTTGCCACATGGGGCTGTGATGGAAGGTCTCTCACGCGTCGCTAAAAGCTGGATGAAGCGAGGCTGTCCGCTTACAGGTCCAACTCGTCCATGACCTCCGCGGTGATGTTGATCTCCTCCGGGTGGCGGACGGCCACGCGCGCCAGCGTATCGCTGAAGACGTTAGGCGTTGTGATGGCGTTGATCTCCTTCTCGGAGTCGCGCGTCGCCAGCACGATGTCGATGCCGAGTTCGTCCGCCACGGTGTGGACAGCACCCTCCGCGAGGCGGTACGCCTCAGCCATCATCTCCGCACGGAGTTGCTCCTGCTCGCCGTACAGGCGTCGCTCTTCCTGCTGGTACGCCGTGGCCAGTTCCTGCCCGCGCCGCCTCAGCTCGTCGCGCGTGGCGGGGTCCGGCGCCGCCTGGATCGCGTCTCGAAGCCGACGAAGCTCCTCGCGCATCGGCGTGAGCGCCTCCTCTGCCGACTCGGCGAACTCATCGAGCTGTTCCTGATAGGCCGGCCGATTGACGACCGCCTGAGCGACCGCGAGGACATCACAGACCGCCATGCTGTAGACGCGATGCCAGGGGTCCGTCCCGTACGAGACGTGATCGTCCGCAGCCGTGAGCATCAGATCATCGCCTTCCGCCTGCCGCAAGACGATTCCATCCGTCGGGCCGGTCAGATCAGCCTCCGCAGCCGGCTGTGCGTCAGCGGGCGTGGCCAACGGTCGGCCGAGAACCGCCAGCAGACAGGCGAGTAGCAGGCCGTACACAACACAACGTTCTTGGGTCTTCATGCCGAATCCTCATGGCTCGGCCGCGGCGTGCCCCGCGGCCTGTGTGGTGGTTTATCTCCAGTCATCCGGGAGCATTCTACCCGCAGGCCACGGATCGTGATGCACGTGTAGGACCTGCAATCAGGGCAATCGCAAAGTCATCCTGTGGGCGGCGTGAGCGGGTCATCGCGGTCCCAGCCGGCCTTGAGGCGTTTGCCTATTTCGCCCCGGGCCACTGCAAGGAGTTGCA
>JAGLTS010000109.1 GCA_023135165.1 Phycisphaerales bacterium
GTGTTGACCAGGTTGACTGTGAGGACGGCGTTGCCATCTTCACGAAGCTGCATGATCTCGGCATCAATCCAGCCGCCGGCGACGGTGCCCTGGCCGACCTCAAGCTGAGCGGAAGCGGTGGCCGCGATGGCGGTACCGGCAATGAGTGCGATAGCGATACGCATTTCTTTCTCCTCTTTCGAGTTTGTTGCTTCGGACATCTGCGCCCGAAAAAAATGAAGCAGCAACGATTGGGGGTTCGTGGGGGTTTGTTTGATTCGACGCGAGCAGGCGGTTGTTGGGGGTGCAATCCCCCGCCGGCTGTGTTCTGTCCCTCTCTGACTCAGTCATCAATGGTGATGACGCTTCGGCCTGCCGGGGCGCAGTGCGACCCGCCGGCGCCGTCTTCTTCAATCCGTGCGTGTGATGTGACTCCGTGATCTTGACGATCACAACACATTGAAACCACAGTATTTATGCCACGAATCTCCGCCGAGTCAACGTGTTTCTCCCGAGTGGGCGCAAGATGACATGATCGGACCATGTGGGAGCAAAAAAGAGCGACAAAGATGTTGCTCAGTGTGATCCGCAGGCTACTTGTTCTCGGATATGATGCTGGACGCCTGTTCTGGCGGTTTCGTTTTGGGCTCACGAGTGACAGAAAGGATGAGAGAGATGTTGTGTTTCCCCATTGACCGGCGGGGGTTTGGTGTGCGCGCGCTGACGACACTTGGTGCGGCGACTGTTTGGATGGGAGTGGTGGGGGTGAATTCGGCGGCAGCACAACTGTCGCCTCAGGACATCGAAGCGCTGCAAGAGCAGGGCATCCGCGAGGGGTGGACGTTCACCGTGGGGGAGAACCCGGCGACGAAGGTCCCGCTTGAGAATCTCTGCGGGCTTGTTGAGCCGCCTGATTGGCGTGAGAAAGGTTCGTGGGACGACACGCAGCCGAGGCGAGGCCTGCCCGACGCGTTTGACTGGCGCGATTCCGTGACGCTGCCCCCCGTCGAGAACCAGGGTTCGTGCGGAAGCTGCTGGGCGTTCGCGACGACCGGCCCGCTCGAATGCAACATCAAGATCCACGACGGCATCACCGTCGATCTCTCCGAACAGTGGCTCGTGAGCTGCAACTCGGACGGCTGGGACTGCGGCGGCGGCTGGTGGGCTCACAACTATCACGAGTGGAAAGACGACCCTTGCGGCGACGACGGCGCGGTGCTCGAACAGCACTTCCCTTACGTCGCCTACGATGCGCCGTGCAACTGCCCGTATCCGCATGACTACTGGATCGCGGACTGGCACTACATCGGCAGTTCGTCCGGCGTTCCTTCCGTGGACGCCATGAAGCAGGCGATCTACGACCACGGCCCGATCTCCGTCGCCGTGTATGCCAACACCGCCATGCAGAGTTACTCGGGCGGTATCTTCAACGGCTGCAGCAACAGCCAGGTGAACCACGGCGTGACGCTCGTCGGTTGGGATGACAACCAGGGCAGCAGCGGCGTGTGGTTCATGCGCAACAGTTGGGGAACCGGCTGGGGCGAGGACGGCGGCTACATGCGAATCCCCTACGGCTGCTCGTACATCGGCTACGCCGCGGCGTATGTCGAGTATGCAGGCACACAGGGCATGGCCGTCACGCCGACCACCGGGTTGGTCTCCGAGGGCGAGCAAGGCGGACCGTTCACGCCGAGCAGCAAGGTCTACACGGTCCAGAACATCGGCGACACCGGATTCACCTACGTTGTGACGAAGGATCAGCCGTGGATCTCCCTCACCAATGCGAACGGCTACCTCGCCCCCTACGACTCCACGACGGTCACGGTGTCGATCAACGGCGTCGCCAACGGGCTGGCTGAGGGACACTACGACGACTTCGTCGCATTCACCTGCAGCTTGGGCATCGGGAACACGACGCGCGATGTCGATCTGACTGTGGGCATCCCGCAGGTCGTCTACGAGTGGAACCTCAACACCAACCCCGGCTGGACCACGCAAACCGACTGGGCGTTCGGCCAGCCGACCGGCGGGGGGGGCGAGTACGGATACGCCGACCCGACCAGCGGCCACACCGGCTCCAACGTCTACGGCTACAACCTGAGCGGCGACTACCCGAACGACCTGTCGGAGAAGCATCTCACCACCACGGCCATCGACTGCTCCGATCTGTCCGACGTTCACCTGAAGTTCTGGCGCAGGCTCGGCGTTGAGCAGTCGGCGTACGATCACGCCTATGTGCGCGTCAGCAACAACGGCTCGACCTGGACCACCGTTTGGCAGAACGCCAATGAAGTCACAGACTTATCCTGGCGGCAGATGGAGTATGACATCTCGTCCGTCGCGGATGGCCGATCGACCGTCTACATCCGCTGGACGATGGGATCGACCGATGGCGGCTGGCGATACTGCGGCTGGAACATCGACGACATCCAGATCGTCGCGCTGGGCGGCGAGCCTCCGGTGCCCACGATCGAGCATCAGCTCATCGAGATCCCGATCAGCGC
>JAGLTS010000011.1 GCA_023135165.1 Phycisphaerales bacterium
GCGGGGAACACACATTTGCACGTCGTGGGGGTCCGCTCGCGTGGACGCGGCGGCTCGCTTCACCACGTGTAGCCCGCATCAAGCAGATCATCGCCGAGACGCTCCTCGAACACTGTGCGCAGCGCATCGTCGAACACATCGCGCCAGTTGCCGGGCGTGACGCGACGAACGTGCTTGGATGGATCTTCCGCCGTCGGCGCCTGCACCTGCGCCGCCAGACCGCGGCTGATCTCTGATCGCACATCCATCGACCAACCGAGATGATCCGCGATGCGTGTGAACCAAGCGTCGAAGTCGCTGACGAGTTCTTCGTACGTGGTGAGCAACGTACGCGGGTAGCTCCGCATGAAGCGCACAGTCGCGAGAAACTCGTCGATGATCTTGTCCGCCTTGTATCGCAGGACGCCTTTCGCCGGGCCGATCTCGATCAGCCGCCTGCGTTCTTCGAGGAACTGCTCCGGCCGATCGGGCGGCACGGGGTGGCTGTACGCTGTGGAGTAATACGCGCTGACGGCTGCATCGCGAGGATCGCGCCTGAGCATGATGAGCTTCTTGTCAGCGAATCGGCCGGCGGTCGGCGGCGGATCCTCGACGAGCAGGTCGTACTGATCGGGATACACCCGCGTGGCGAGAACACCCGTCGGCGGGAGGGCCAACGCTTCGATCGATTCACCCCGCACCATCCGGTAGTGTACGGGGATGTGCTCGATCCCAGGCAGCGCTCGCTGCACCGCTTGGGCGAACCCGCCCGCGACGAACGTCGAAGCGCCCTTGTGTACGCAGCAGATGATGGTTGTCGGATGATCGCGTCCGGTCATGGCGTTGCCCCCGTCCTACCGCAGCCGAGTCGGCACCGCAACCCACAGCGCGGTACGATCGGCAAGCCTCACCGCATCACACTCCTACGCCCCGTACCGGAGCCGCTTTTCGTGCGAACCGCCGCCCAAATCCGCCAAGACTTCCTGGACTTCTTCATGGAGAAGCACGGGCACTCGTTCGTGCCCTCGTCGCCGGTGATCCCGCATGACGACCCGACGCTGCTTTTCGCCAACGCCGGGATGAACCAGTTCAAGCCCTGCTTCCTCGGCACCGCCCCGCCCGGCAGCGAGCTGGCCCGACTCACCCGCGCGACCAACAGCCAGAAGTGCATCCGAGCAGGCGGCAAACACAACGACCTTGACGACGTCGGCAAGGACACCTACCACCACACGTTCTTCGAGATGCTCGGCAACTGGTCCTTCGGCGACTACTTCAAGAAGGAGGCAATCGCCTGGGCGTGGGATCTGCTCACGAACGTGTGGGGGCTCGACAAACGCCGCCTCTACGCGACCGTCTTCGGCGGGGATGAGGCGCTCGGTCTCCCGCCCGACGAAGAGGCGGAAGCCCTGTGGAAGAGCGAGACGGACATCGACCCCAGCCACGTCCGGCGCTTTGGCACGAAAGACAACTTCTGGGAGATGGGCGAGACCGGCCCGTGCGGACCGTGCAGCGAAATCCACTACGACGGCACGCCCAACCTCACCGGCGGCGACCTCGTCAACGCGGACCATCCCGACACCATCGAAATCTGGAACCTCGTCTTCATCCAGTACGACCGGCAGGATGACGGCTCGCTGCGAACGCTCCCCGCCAAGCACGTGGACACGGGCATGGGCTTTGAGCGCATGGTCCGCATCCTCCAGAACAAGACGAGCAACTACGAGACCGATCTGTGGTCCCCCATCTTCGCCGCGATTCAGAAGGCGACCGGCACGCGACCTTACGGCGGCGAACTCGACGACCCGACCAACATCGCCTACCGCATCATCGCTGACCACATTCGTACGCTGACGCTCGCGATCACGGATGGCGCGCCGCCTTCCAACGAAGGACGAGGCTATGTTCTTCGTCGAATCCTGCGCCGGGCCGTGCGACACAGCAGGCAAACGCTCGGCGTCAAGGGCGTCTTCTTCGCTGATCTCGTCCCAGCCGTCGTCGATTCGCTCGGGGATGCCTTTCCGGAACTGAGAAACAGCCCCGACGCCGTGATGGAGATCCTGCGCGAGGAAGAAGAGAGCTTCGGCAGAACGCTCGACCGCGGGATAGCGCTCTTCGAGGAAGCGGCGAGCCACCCGCAGGCCCACCAGTCGCGCCGAATCCCGGCCGATGCGGCATTCAAGCTGCACGACACGTATGGCTTCCCGATCGACCTGACGGAGATCATGGCGCAGGAGCGCGGCATGAGCGTCGATCTCGCTGGATATGAGAAGTTGATGGGAGAGGCGCGCGACCGCGCCCGTGCTGCGGGGCTTGGCGAGGGCGCCGCGGCACATCTGTCGCTGCCTGCAGAGGCCATCGGCGCGCTTCGCAAGGAGGGGATCGCCGCAACGGATGACTCCCCGAAGTTCGACGCCACACAGACGCAAGCGGTCATCACATCAATCTGGGATGGAACGCAATTCGTCGAGCGAGTCGAGGCGAGCGATCAACACATCGCAGTCCTGACCGACCGCACGACGTTCTATGCCGCAATGGGCGGGCAGGTCGCGGACACCGGCACCGTCGCCGTAGCGGGCGGCAAGCTCGATGTGATCGATACGCAAACTGCGGGTGAGTACATCCTGCACATCGGCACGGTCACATCCGGCAAGTTGCACGTCGGCGATACAGTGACGACGACGGTCGATGCCAACCGACGCTCACCGATCATGGCGAACCACACCGGAACACATCTGCTCAACCTCGCGCTGCGAACCGTGCTCGGCGACCGCATCGAACAGAAAGGCTCGCTCGTCGCGGACGATCGGCTGCGCTTCGACTTCTCACATTCGCACGCACTGTCACACGACGAGTTGACCGAAGTGCAGCACCTCGTCAACCAGGACATCAACGCGGCGCTCACGGTGCATGCACAGGACGTTCCGCTTGACCGTGCGAAGAAGGTCCAAGGCGTGCGCGCGGTCTTCGGCGAGGTCTACCCCGACCCGGTGCGCGTCGTGTCGATCGGCGTCCCCGTCGCGGAGCTCATCGCCAACCCGCATCACGAGAAATGGCGCCAGCATTCCATCGAATTCTGCGGCGGCACGCACCTTCAGTCCACAGCCGATGCGGACGGCTTCGTCATCGTCAGCGAAGAGGCGGTCGCCAAAGGCATACGCAGGATCGTCGCCGTCACGGGTTCGCAAGCGAGCGACGCGAGGGATCATGCCCACGAGTTGCGCCGCCGACTGTACGAGGCGGAGAAACTCCCCGTCGAGGCGCTGGCGAAGGAAGCCCAGGCGCTGGCCCGGCAGCTCGACAGCGCGATGCTGCCCGCCGGCGAGCGAATGGAGCTGCGCGGCGTGCTGAGCGAACTGCAGGCAAAGGTCAAGGCTGTGGCGAAAACAGCGGCTGCGGGTGATCGAGACCGTGTGCTCACCGAAGCGAGCAAGCTCGCGGATGCCGCAACGGGCGAGGCGATCGTCCTGGAACTGCCCGGCGCCGTCGGCCAGACGATTCGCAACGCCATGGATGTGTTCAAATCCAAACATCCGGACAGCGCGATCCTGCTGGCGAGCGGCGATGAAGAAGCCGGGAAGGTCGCGATCATCGCGCGCGTGCCCGAGGCGCTCATCAAGCGAGGGCTCAAGGCGGGTGACTGGGTCCGCACCGCGGCCCAAGCGTGCGGCGGCAAGGGCGGCGGGCGACCCGATTCAGCCCAGGCGGGCGGCAAGGAGCTATGCAAGCTCCCCGAAGCGCTCGACGCGGCGATCCGGTTCGCACATGAGAAACTTCGATAATCACACGATAAGGAGAGCGACGTGCCTGCCGACATCATCGACTACACGATCATTGGAGACGACCTCCAGGCCGTCGTCATCACGCTCGATCCGGGCGAAGCGTGCGTCGCGGAAGCCGGCGCGATGATGTACATGGAAGACGACATCGACATGGCGACCGAACTGTCGATGAAACAGGATGGCGGCGGGGTCTTCGGCAAGCTCTTCGAGGCGGGCAAGCGCGTGCTCGCCGGCGAGTCGTTCTTCATCACGATGTTCGCCAACCAGGGCGGGCAGCGCCGCGATGTCGCGTTCGCCGCACCGTACCCCGGACACATCGTGCCCGTGGAACTCACCGATCACGCAGGCACGCTCATCTGTCAGAAGGATGCCTTCCTATGCGCGGCGCGCGGCGTGAGCGTGGACATCTTCTTTAGCAAACGCATCGGCGCGGGGTTCTTCGGCGGGGAAGGGTTCATCCTCCAACGCCTCTCAGGCGACGGCCTGGCCTTCCTGCACGCGGGCGGCTCGGTGTGGTCCAAGACGCTGCAAGCAGGTGAAACGCTGCGCGTTGACACGGGTTGTCTGGTCGCCTTCGAGCAAACGGTCGATTACAACATCGAGATGGTCAAGGGGATCAAGTCGATCTTCTTCGGCGGCGAAGGGCTGTTTTTCGTCACGCTCAAAGGCCCGGGCACGGTCTGGCTGCAAACGCTGCCGTTCAGCAGGCTCGCCGACCGCATCATTGCCAGCGCACCGGCGCACGGCGGCAAATCCAAGGGAGAAGGCTCGGTGCTGGGCGGACTCGGTCGCTTGCTCGACGGCGATTGACTGCGAATCTCAAATCTGAGATCTCAGATCTCAAATCTGCATTTTAAGTCTCAGATCGCGGGCACGCCCTTGACCGTCACTTGCCTTGGGCGACGTGGTCGGCGGCCTTCTTGATGTGGTTGCGAACGAGCAAGATCACGACGACCAGCATGATCCACCAGACCAGGCCGGCGACGGCGATCTGCAGGATCTTGGCGATTGTCGCGCTCAACACGTCCAGCCCGGTGCGCCATGCGCCGCCAACTCGTTCCGTGAAGCTCGACCACAGCGAAGCTGTCTGCTCCGGCTCTTCGACGTGATCCGCCGGGCGAATAATCACGAGCACGCTGCTGAGCGAGACCAGGCGGGAGAGCCGATCGCGCTGGGCGACGAGCCGTTCGACGTGGTCGCGCACACCGCTGATTTCCTTGCGCAGTTTCAGGATATCCGTGAGCGGCGCGTCGTCGCGCTGGGCGAGCAACTCCAGGAGCTCCTCCTCAATACGCCGTTCGTTGCGCAGCCGGGCCTCGACATCAACGACCTGAGATGTGACATCCTCGCCGGACAGCTTCTCTGAGGTCACTTCGCCGAAATCACGCAGGGCGTTGAGCAGTTGGCTGAGCCTGCGCGATGCAATGCGCATGGTGATCTCAGCTCTCGCGCTTTCACCGGCGCCGCGCAAGCTCGACTCCTGGATGTACTCGCCGCCTGCCTCGCTTATCAACTGGGTGATCGCGTGGAACGCTGCATGCACATCATCTGTTCTCAACTCAACGTTCGCCTTCCGCACGACGTGTCGCGTCATGCTGGGGATCGGCGGGATATTGTCGGTCTCGGCTTGGGCAGCCAAACCTGCAAAAGCCGCGCGGGAAGTCGATAGGTACCGGAAGTCGGTATCCGGCTGGATCTGTGGAGGTGAAAGAACCGGGTCTCCAGCACGCATGGCCTCATCTGGAACGCTCCCCCTCTCCAGCATGAGCGAATAGTTCTGATCGGCGCTTCCCACGCGCCGGGCGCTGTCTCTCGCCGGAGTGACCATCAGGTTCGGTACGGTCACCGCGACGAGGACAACGACGAGTGCGGCAAGCGCGAGCGTTGCCGCCACCGGCCAAGGCACCGCGAGGTTGAACAGGCGCAGCAGAGGTCGCTCCGGCTGGCGTCGGGCTGATTCCGCCTGATCCAGCGCCGCTTTCCAAAGCCCCGGCGTCTCGTCGGACCATGTTGTGAGTTGCCCTAGTTGTGCTGTCACGTCAGGCATCGGCTCGTCGCTCATCGTGACACCTCCGCTGCAAGCTGCTGCCTGAGTTCTTGAAGCCCACTGTGCAAACGCGACTTGAGCGTTCCAAGCGGGATCCGCAAGATCTCCGCAGCCATTTCATGTGTCATGTCATGGTGGTAGCAGAGCACAAGCACCTCTCTGCGCGCCGGGGGCAACTGATCGAGTGCTTCGGTCAACCGTGCGCGCTGTTCGGATCGGCGGATGCTCGCATCCGGTGCCGCCGTGCTGTCGCTCGCCGAATGATGCACATCCAGGCACGCGTGCACCGCCTTTCCTCGCTGGGCTGCATACCATGATCTGCCGCGGTTGATGAGAATCGTGTAGAGCCACGTTTTGACACTGCTCCTGCGGCGGTACGACCGAGCGCTGCGAATCACGCACAACCATGTCTCCTGCACGAGTTCGCAGGCGACGGTCCGCGATCCTCCCGCCAGACCGAGCGCCATGCCGAGCAGTGGTCGTTCGTATCGCTCAGCCAACTCTCCCAGCGCATCGCGGTCGCCATTGCAGAACGCATGGAGGAGCGCTTCGTCGCTCTGCCGGTCGCTCATGTGCCAGCCCCTTTGACAAGTTTGACCTGGCTAACACGCCTTTGGTTCGCGCTATCTTGTCCGAATCCGTCAGATTTAGAACGATACGCTCCGGCTCGCTGCAAGAGACCTTGAAAGCTCTCACGCGAGGATCGATCTCAAATCTCAGATCTCAAATCTCAAGTCTCAGATCGCAGGCACGCCCTTGACGGTCGCGCCGTCGGGGACATTGTGGATGACGACCGAGCCGGCTGCGATCGTCACGTTTCTGCCGATCCTGATGCGAGGCAGGATTCGCGCCCCCAGACCGACGAGGGAGTCCGCTCCAACGGTGACGCCGCCGCCGAGGACCACACCGGGCGCGATGTGCGTGAAGTCGCCGATATGGCAGTCGTGCTCAACGATCGCCCCGGAGTTGATGATCGCCCCTCGGCCGATGCTCGCGGCGGTGTGAATGACACAGCCGGGCCCGGCGAACGCGCCGCCGAACCACTGGGACGTTGGACTGACTTGAGCGGACGGGTGCAGGATGTCCACAGGTTCGGACGTGTTGCCCGCCAGATCGGCGCAGATCTCCTGGACCTGCCGGCGAATCGCGTTGTCACCGATCCCGACGACAAACAAGGGCGCCAGATCCGGGCTGAAATCCGCAATCGCGCCCAGCCTCCGGGCGTGCATCGCGGGCATGTCGGCATTTTCGTCATCGTCGAGGAAACCGACGACCTCCCGGCTCATGCGGGCAGCCTCGGCTACAACCTGGGCGTGCCCCCCGCCGCCGATGATCAGCACCGGCGCCCGGAGAATCACCGTCCTGTTGCCTGCTCCGCCGCCCTGCTGCATGGGTCATCGCCTATCACATCGGGTACACACCGACAGCACTGGTTCCGAGAAGAATCGGCAAGAAACGCGCACCAGTCCAGCACGCTTCGGAAACATCCTACCGTCATTCACAGGCAAGGCCCGGCCCTCCGCAGCCGAACCACACCCACCGAACCACCGGCACGGCGTACAATCCCGACATGTCCGACGATCAGGCCAATAACATCACCCGCGTCGGCTGCGTGTCGTACCTCAACACGTTGCCGCTGATCGACGGCCTGGATCGGCTGGCGAACCTCTCGCTCTCCTATTCCGTCCCCTCCGCCCTGCTCGGCCGACTGCTCGCAGGCGAAATCGACCTCGGCCTTATCTCGACGATTGACTACCAGCTAGCGCGCAAGCCGCTCCGACTCGTCGGCGCCGGCATGATCGGGTGCGACGGCCCGACGCTGACGGTCCGCGTCTACTCAGCCGTCCCGGCGGATCAGATCACGACCGTGCATGTCGATCGAGAGAGCCACACGTCCGTCGCCTTGATGCGGATCATCCTGCGCGAGATGCACGGGCGCGATGTGGACATCATCGAGTTCGACGCACGGCAGCGACGGACGGAGGGCCGGGGCGATCCCCAGCCTGAAACGATGCTGCTCATCGGCGACAAGGTCGTGACCGATTCTCCGCCGACCGGGCGCTATTCGCACCAGCTCGACCTGGGCGAAGCGTGGCACGCGCTGACGGGCTTGCCGTTCGTGTACGCCGTCTGGATGTGCCGGGATGACCTTGATGAGAAGCAGGCGCGTCAGATCGCCACGGCTGCCGCGGTGCTGGATCGTCAGCGTCGCCACAACGTCGAGCGGATCGACCAGCTCCTGGCGCGCAGCGCCGTGCCGCGAGGTTGGCCGATCGACCTCGCCCGTGCATACCTCACGGACATGCTCCGCTTCGCCGTCGGACAACGTGAACGGCAGGCGATCGAGGTCTTCTTCGACAAAGCGAACCAAGCCGGCCTGACCCCGCGCCGTCGCCCAACGACCTGGCTGTAGCACAATGCCCAGGCTCCCGACATTACGTCTTCAGCCGCTGGCCGACTTGCTCGAACAGCTCCGCTACGCCCCGCGCGAAGCTCGCATGCGCCAGATGACGCAGACTGAGGCGCTCGCGGCGGAGATCACGCCAGGCCAGCACTACCCTCACACTTACATCGTGTTCCGCCTCACCGGGTATCGCCCCGACACCGCGCCCACAGACGAACCGATCTACGCAGGCGATGCGGTCCTCGTGGATCTTGGAGTCCTCGTCGAACTGCTTTCCGACTCACTGGACTTGTCACGCAACGACCTGGGCAAGCCGTCGCTCACACTCGACGAGCTGCGCCGCCACTGGTCCGTGAGCAGCCGAACCATCGACCGATACCGGCGGCACGGACTGATCGGCCATCGTGTGATCGACGAGGAGGGCGATCACAGGTTGGTTTTCACAATGCGTCAGGTCCAACATTTTGAGGCGCTGCACAAAACACAGCTCGCCGGCGCACAGCGGTTCTCGCGCATCGACGACGATGTGGAGCAGCGCATCCTCCGCCGAGCGCGCAGGTATCACAGTGCGCTGGGGTATTCGCTGAACCAGACCGCAGCCAGGCTGTCGCGCCGCTTCGATCGAGGACATGAGACGATTCGGCAACTGCTCGCACGGCACGACGCGGAGGCCGGCCCCGATGCTGTGTTCACCAAACCGGGGGTTCTGACCGAAAAACAGCGCCGCACGCTCCACCGCGCGTGGAGGCGAGGCATTCCCATCGATCGTCTGACCCGTGCATATGGACGAAGCCGATCATCCATCCATCGCACGATCGGCGAGTACCGAGCGGGTCTCTTGCGCCGGTTGGATCTCACCGGACCCACATCGCCCACGTTCGTGCGCGACGATGCGGACTCGGTCATCCTCGCGCCGGGAAGCGTGCGCCGAAACCTGGCTCCGGCGGCGTTTGGCACAGCTCAGGCGTTCGCTGCGTTCGCACAGGCAAATGATCTTCCCGAAGCGGAGATCGAAGAAACGCAGTGCGCCGCATTGCACTACCTGCGCTACCTTGCTGCGCGCGAGTCAGCCGATCTGTCGCGCCATCAGCCATCCACCGTCTCACTGGATCAGATCGAAACACATCTGCGGTGGGCGAGCAGGATCAAGGCAGCGCTGATCGCATCCCATGCCCGGCTCGCGCTGCAAACGATCGAGCAGTTCATCGGCCGACCGTTGCTCAGCATGCCCGGGACTGAGGTTCGGCAGCTCTTTGATCTCTCGACAACGGCGTTGTCACGCGCGGTGGATGCGCACGACGTGTTCAAGGGAGGACGTCTGGCGGCGCCTGCGGGACTGCTGCTGACCCGCCTGCTCGCGGCGCATGTGCACAGGCCGGCCGATTCACTCGCACGCGCCAGGCACGATGCATCGGCCGTCGTACTGTCGGACTATCGTTTTTCGCTCGATCCCTGGCAGGGCTGGCTGGAGTTGCCCACGTTTCTGCTTGGACGAATGACCGTGCTCGATGCGACGGAACGAATGGTCATCACCGCACGCTATGGGCTGGATAGCGCGCAGCCGCTCACCGCATCCACCGTCGCCGACGAGATCGCAGCAACGCCGCAGCGCGTGTTGCGCGTGGAGCGACATGCGATCCGCAGACTGTACGGCGTGCAGCTCGCATGAGCGCGAAGCAAAGGCGGGCCATCAACACGACCTCCGCCTCGGTGTCCTCCGTGCTCTCCGTGGTGAATCATGTGGTTCGCGAACTTCGCGAAGCCGCGAGCGGCTTGTATGCGCAGCGGCAAAGCCCACGGCCCTGGATAACCGTGGGCTTCCCCGTGCGCCCTGTGCCGAGCGCTATATCAAAGCGACACGCAACATCACCGCATGCTATGCATCACGGTCATCAGTCTGTTGACGATTGAGCATGTCGCGGAGGTACTTGTTTTCGCGGCGAGTGGCTTCGAGATCGAAGACGAGGTACTTCACGCTCAGGCGAAGATAGTCAAGACTCTCCTGCAACTCCTTGACCGCATCACGCATGCGATCGTGACGGTCCTTTGTCTGCTGGGCGAGCGATTCAAGTTCGCCTCGCTTCTCGCCGGGCAGTTGTTGAATCTGTTGCATGAGTTCGTCGAGTTTGCTTTGGAAGAACTGATCGTCCATGGCCTTCTTTCTCCCGATACCGCGTCTGGTGTTGTTGTACCCCATGCGATGTAACAAGACCGCAGCCAGGCTGTGCCAGTTCTTGCCGGGTCCGGGAATTGCGGTCAAGACACGCTCGCGGACGCGGTTTCGGCGTCATGTGCCGTCAGCACCCCCGCTCCAGCACGGTCCGGATTGCTCAGGATGTTGATTCAGATCAACGCCGGGCGTGGCGGCGCTGCACCGCTCGGGCTGCCTCCGCGGACAAGTCCTGCGTGATCGACGCTGCACGCGCGGGGTCCTCACGGCGAAGCTGATCCAGCAGCACGCCGAGCCGGTTATCACGCTCACGGCGCCATCGCTCGAAGAGCTGCTCAAGCTCATGCCGAGCAAACGCGCTGAGCGGGTCAGCCAGGCGGGATTGCGCGACACCCCAGTCAATCAGGCTTCGCGGCGAGCTGTCGAACCGGTACAGCTTGATCGTGGCGGCGATCCGCTTCTCGATGGGCAGGAACGGATCGCGCGTCTCATCGGGCAAGGTGAGCATCCGGTCGGTCAGCATCCCTTGCTCGATCGTCGCGCCAGGCCCGTCGTCGCCTACGGGCTGGGTGGTCAGCGGGGCAGGCGAGGCATCGGCTTCGAGCTGAAGCCGCGCATAGTTGGTGCTCAGGGACTTGACACCCGCATCCTGGAAGCGTGCGGTGACGATCTGGACGACCGCCCCGGTGTGGGTCGCCGTTTCGGTCTTGCTGACCACACCGACGCCCCATTCGGGCTTGTCGAGATGGACGATCCGGTCGCCTCGGGTGAAGGTTCGCTGGAGCATGGGCAAGAGTGTAAGGGCTGCGGGGCTGGGACTAAAGCCGCGCCGCCGCCTGAACCGGTACAATGCTTTCTTCACGCCAGCCGAGGATAAGCCCCACCCGATGTCGCAGATTCATCAACTCGATTTTGAGCGGCCGCTGATCGAACTTGAGCACCAGATCGCTGAGCTTGAATCGCATCAGGCGAGACGGAGCGGGTCCGTCGATCTCTCCGACGACCTGGAGAAGCTCCGCCAGAGCCACGAGACGATGCTCAGCAAGGTCTACGACGGGCTTTCAGCCTGGGATACCGTGAAGGTCGCCCGCCACCCCAATCGGCCTCAGGGACGCGACTACATCCGAATGATCTGCAAGGATTTCTGTGAGTTGCACGGCGACCGGCGATTCGGCGACGACCCGGCGATCGTGACCGGGTTCGCACGCATCGGCTCACATCGATGTTTGATCGTCACCCACCAGAAGGGCAAGACGACCGAGGAAAAAATCGCCTGCCACTTCGGCTGCGCCCATCCCGAGGGCTACCGCAAGGCGTTGGCGAAGATGAAGCTCGCGGAGAAGCTCAGCTTGCCGATCGTCACATTCGTCGACACGCCCGGCGCGTACCCCGGCATCGGGGCTGAGCAGCGGGGCCAGTCTGCGGCGATCGCGGAGAACCTGCTGGAGATGTCCAGGCTCAAGACGCCGATCATCAGCGTCGTCATCGGCGAAGGTGGATCGGGCGGGGCGCTGGGCATTGCCGTGGCCGACCGCGTCGCGATGCTCCAGTATGCGTGGTATTCGGTGATCAGCCCGGAGGGGTGTGCCGCCATCCTGTGGAAGGAGTCGCAGGAGCCGACCAACATCGCCGCTGCCGAGGCGCTGCAGCTCACTGCCGAGCACAACCACAAGCTCGGCGTGGTGGATGCGATCATCCCCGAGCCGCTGGGCGGGGCGCACCGCGACCCCGAAGCCGCTGCGGCACAAGTTGAGAAGTGGCTCGTCACCAAACTGCGCGAGTTGAAACGGTTCAAGCCCGAGAACCTGCCTGCCCGGCGGTACACGCGATTCCGCAAGCTCGGGACGCCGTGAAGCCTCGGCAGCCGCGTGTTTCCGTGCAGCCGGATCGGCTGACCCGTTGAAACATCGGCCCGCTCGCCGTACAATCCCGCTCGCAACGTCGGGGCTGGCCACAGGGAGTGCGCTAAGTCGTGGCGTAGTAATGTCTTAGAAAGCCCCACTGCGGAGCCGTGACGTGGCCCGAAGCACCACATCAAAAAAGACAAGCAAACGACCCACGCGGAAGGCGCCCGCCGCTGCTGGGCGGACACGCTCAAAGAGCACCGCCAAGAAGAAGACCAAGAAGAAGACGACGAAGAGGACCACGAAGAAGACGCGCGCCGCAGCAGTTGGCAAGAAGACCGCATCGCGCAAGAAAACCGCCAAACGTGCTGTGACCAGGAAGACCACGAAGAAACGCGCCAAGGTCACCAAGAAGGCAACCTCCCAGCCCAGGAAGAAGACGACCAAGAAGGCTGCCGCGTCAAAAAAGAAGACGGCTGCACCCAAGAAGGCCGCTCCAAGAAAGAAGAAGGCCGCGACGAAGGCCACCGTCGCCAAGACACGCAAGCCGCAAAAGAGCACAACCAAACCCACCAAGAAAGCGCAGGAGGCACAGGCCGGCCCGTCACTCCGTCAGCTTTCGCAAGTGACCAGCCGAGCCGGCGCGTCTCCGGCGCTGCTCTCCAGCCCGACATCACAGCAGTTGCACACCGAGGCGGCCGCCACCCATGCCTCGGAACACGTGCACGACACGCCTGAGAAACCCCTGCTCAAAACACGCAGGATGCCGATGCGCGAACGCCAGCGATTTCGCAAGCTGCTGCTTGGCAAGCGCGCCGAACTCGCCGGCGACATGACCACCATGGAAGCCGACGCCTTGAAGGTCGGTTCCAGCGGCGACCTCTCGCACACGCCCCAGCACATGGCGGACCAGGGCACCGATCACTTCGAGCAGGAACTTACACTCGGACTCGTCGAGTTCGAACGACGCCTCCTCGCTGAGATCGACGAAGCGATCCGGCGAATCGAGGATGGCACGTATGGAATCTGCCAACTCACAGGCGGACCCATCAGCAAGTCGCGACTCGAGGCCAAGCCGTGGGCCAAGTACTGCATCGAAGCCGCGCGGGAACTTGAACAATCAGGTCGGCGGTGACCGATCGTCCACACGCACAGCCCGCCAAGCAGCAGCCCGAGCGGACCAAGCCTGCTGGGCGATTCCTCTCGAGCTGGCTCATGCTCATCGCGATTGCAGGCTCACTGCTTGCGGTCGACCTGATCAGCAAGAGCCTCGCCTTCCAACATATCGCCGATGAGCCAGTCGTCATTGATCGATCCCGCATGCTCGCTGACGATCCGCGCAACCCACAGTACTTCCCGATCAGACCGCACGACAGCATCGTCATCATCCCGCATGCGCTCGACCTCAAGCTCGTCACCAACCGCGGCGCGGTCTTCGGCATCGGTCCGGGCAGGCGGTGGTTCTTCGCAGGCTTCACCGTTGTCGCGCTGCTGGCAGCGGTCGGCATGTTCGCAGGCTGGACGACACGGCGCGAGCACGTGGCGCACCTTGGCGTCGCCCTCATCCTCGCAGGCGGGCTGGGCAACCTCTACGACCGCATCGCGTTCGGCTGCGTGCGCGACTTCCTCCACATGCTGCCGACCACCAAGCTCTTCCCGTGGATCTTCAACATCGCCGACTCGATCCTCCTGATCGGCATCGGCCTACTCATGATCCACTTCTGGCGCAAAGACCGCCAGACCGCCCGCCACAGCGAGCAGGACGCGAGCACCACCTGATCCGCGAGCAGACTCGCCAGCCCTGTCAACACGCGCCCGACTTCCCAAAGCCGCAGGAACTCGTTCCTGCGGGAACCCACCACCCCCCCACCCGCACGCCGCACATCCTCCGGGTCCCGTCCACAGCTTCTGGCAATACCGCACGAAGTGGGCCGTATTTGCTTGACGCGGGGCCGGATGCGCGCGATCCTTTCACAAGTGACTGGGAGGACTCCTGGCGCCTGCTCGCCGGCTCGGGGCGTGGCGAGCGCATGCCGACAACTGAGCAAGGGACACACACATGACGCATCAACGGAAAACAACGACCTGCGCAGCGCTGGCTGTGCTGGTGGCTGCCTGCACCCATGCGGACATGCTGTAACACGTGCCGCAGCCGTGTTTTTCGGATATTCTCCTCTGTTGTGATAAAAAAACTGACGTTTTGGTCAAAAGGCGCGTTGCGCACGACCCACTGCAGCGACTAGTGGGGAAGACACACATGTTCAGTCCCGCCCGCGCCCGGCAACGGCCCCGCCGACCAACGCGACGGACAGGCGAAAGGAACACATCATGCACCTCCTCGCACGCACAACCGCACTCCTCCTGGCACTCGCCGCAGCCTCCGCCTCCCTTGCCGACGAGACGCTCTACCCGCCCTGGGACGGTGGGGACACGTGGCGAGAAGGCGAAGCCTTCGTCGGCTGGGATTACGGCAGTGAGACGTGGACCTACAACGACGCAACCGTCGATGTCGACCTTGTCGCGGTCGTGGTAGGCGTATCATGGGCAAACCAGCACGCATGGAACTACGAAACATGGACAGCGCCAGCGGACGACTATTACAGATTCACGTTCAACTACAACGCTTCCGGCTCAGTCACGATGGCCGGCTCCTCGTTTTGGGGCGATGCGTCGTGGTGCACAATGAGGGTCATCCTTCGGATCATCCCTCCGGAGTACACCTATGAGGATGGGCCGTACTGGTACAACTACTGGCGATGCGTTGCATCGACATCGGGCATTCCATACCTTCCCCCATCCGCGTACGAGTACGATGAGGATGTACACGTTACGACGCCACCGATCTGGTTTGACGAAGGCGATACCGCCACAATCGCAGGAGGAATACAGATTCAGCCCTTCTGCCTTTCCGTCTTGGGATTCGTCAGCGCCATCGGAGAGAATTTCGGCGTGCTTGAATCTGTCCAGATCGTTCAGGAGAATCCGCCAGATCCGATCCTTGCAGTTGATCCCGATCCACCTTCTCATAACTTCGGCCAGCAGACCAGACTTGAACCGGCAGAATGGACGTTCAACATCTGGAACAGTGGTACTGGCACGCTTGACTGGGGGGCGGAGAGTGATCGCGATTGGATCTCCGTTTCACCGAACTCCGGGAGTAGTACCGGGGAATGGGATGCGGTCACGGTAACAATTGACAACACGATTCTCCCCCTCGGATCTCATTCAGGTCACGTGTACATCGATTCAACCTCCGGCTCGGACATCGGTTTCATCTCGATCGAGATCATCAACGTCCCGCCCGGGGCTGATGCTGGAGGACCGTACAGCGGCACGGCGGGTGAGAATATCGTGTTCGACGGTTCCGGAAGCGTTGATCTCGACGGGACGATCACCAGTTATCGCTGGGACTGGGATGACAACGGCACGTGGGACACCAGTTGGTCCGGTTCACCGACGGCGACGCATAGCTTCCCGGCATCCGGCTCGTACACCGTCGGCCTGCAAGTCCTCGACAACGATGGCGACACGGGGACGGATACGTGCGCTTGCAACATCGACCTCCTCTCGACCGTGGTCTATCCAGACGGTAGTGGCCAGTACGCCACGATCCAGGAGGCGATCGACGCAGCATCCGAGGGTGCTGTGATCTATCTGGCCGACGGCGTGTTCCGTGGCACCGGCAACCGGGACATCGACTATGGCGGCAAGGCGATCACCGTCCGTTCGCAGAGCGACAACCCCGAAGCCTGCATCATCGACTGCCAGGGCAGCGAGGGCGACCCGCACCGGGGGTTCTACTTCCATACCGAGGAAGGGCCGGACTCGATCCTGCGCGGGGTAATGATCACGAATGGATACGTCGATGGCCGCGGCGGCGGAGTTAAGTGTAGCGATACCGCTGGTCCTCGCGGGCCGGAGTTCTGGAACTGCATCTTCGACAACAACTGCGCCAGCGGTGGTGGAGGAATGTACCGCAGCGGTGTGGGATCAGTTGATTTGCATGAGTGCATCTTCCGGTACAATGTTAGTTCCTTTGGCGGCGGATTATATTGCGGGAATGCAGTCCATGTTTACGATTGCGAATTCCTGTACAATTCCGCCGATGCCGCCTGGGGTGGAGGAATCTGTGTAGAGGGCAACTATGCGTACCTCCACTTGGTGAACTGCACACTACGAGGAAATAGTGCTTATGGAGGCGGCGGTGTGTACATTCGGGGACAAACAGATGTTTCTTTCACAGGCTGTGAGTTTTCCGGGAATACGGCAGGATGGTTTGGCGGTGGTGGATTCGCTTATTGGGGGCCCAGCAATGGCGGTTATTATAACGGTGTCACGCTGACAGATTGCGTATTCTCGGACAATGTTAGCGAAGGTTTTCGCGGCGGTGCTATCCAGCTGATCGATGAGCCGAGTGCGACGATCAGCAACTGCACGCTGATTGGGAATAGCGCCCACTCTGACTCAGAATCGGCAGGTGGTTGCCTGTATCTGAGTGAAATGACCACTGCTGTTATCTCGAACACAGTCATCGCTCTGAGCAGTACCAGCGAGGCCATCCATTGTTCGGATGGCAGCACTGCCACGCTGAACTGCTGCGATATCTACGGAAACGAGGGCGGTGACTGGGTGGGTTGCATCGAGGATCAGTACAGCATCAACGGGAATATCTGTGAAGACCCGCTCTTCTGCGATCCCGAGAACGGCGACTATCACATCATGGATACGTCGCCGTGCGCTCCGGCGCAGTCAGGCTGCGGACTGATCGGCACGCTGGATGTCGGCTGCACGCAACAGCAGTTCACCGTTCCCGGCACACACAGCACAATCCAGGCGGCAATCGACGATGCGTCGGACCATGCGATCATCACACTCACGAGCAGCGCCTACCTCGGGCCGGGCAACCGCGACATCGACTTCCTCGGCAAGGCGATCACCGTGTGTTCACAGACCGGCAATCCGGAGGACTGCATCATCAACTGCATGGGTAGCACGCGCGGGTTCAACTTCATCTCCGGCGAAGGAGCCAACTCGGTCCTGGAAGGCGTGACGATCACAGGCGGCTCTGCTGACATCGGCGGCGGAATCTTCTGCACCTACGCCTCGCCCACGATTCGCACGTGCGTGATCGAAGGCAACGATGCGAGCAGCGAGGGCGCTGGTCTGTACTGCGACCACGCAGCGCCGGAGCTGGTTAACTGCGTCATCAGCGGCAACGACGCGACCATGCGCGGCGGCGCGATGATGTGCTACAACACCGACCCCGGGCCGACCTTCACGAACTGCACCGTCGCGGACAACTGGGCGGGTACGGAAGGCCCAGGACTTTTCCTCGCCATGTCGGTGCCGACGCTGACCGGCTGCATCCTGTGGGATGATGCGCCGATCACGCTGCTGTACTCCGATGATCCGTACGTGACGTACTGCGATGTGCAAGGCGGCTGGGCAGGTGTGGGCAACATCGATGTCAGTCCGCGTTTCACCGATGCGGGCAGCGGCGACTATCGCCTGCTCGTCGGCTCGCCGTGCATCGATGCGAGTGACAACCTGGCGGTGCCTGCGGAGATCACGACCGATCTGGATGGCAATCCGCGTTTCCATGACGACCCCGGCATGGATGACACGGGCAACGGCGACCCACCCATCGTGGACATGGGCGCGTACGAGTTCCAGGGCGAGTCACCTGCCTGCCCAGGCGATCTGAACGGCGACGGGCAGCGCGATCAGTCGGACCTTGGCATCCTGCTCGCGTCGTACAACATTGACGCAGGCGGCGACATCGACGGTGACGGCGACACCGACCAGGCAGACCTGGGCATCCTGCTCGCCGTCTACGACATCCCATGCCCGTGACAACACGTCTGAATCATCGCGCCTCTGGCGATGACGAATGAAGGGAACACAGCTGTCAGGGATCTTTGTTCTGCCGAGCAGCCAGCCGACCCCCACGACACGCACCATGCGCACCATCACCGGTATCGCGGCTCACCGCCGCACATCCTGGCCGATGCGCGCGCGATGCCGAGCGAACCTCAAAATGTCGCTCAAAACCGACTCAAAACGCACCAAAACCGACCCAAAACGCGCCGAAACTCGCCAAAACCGGCTGAAACTCGCTCAAAACTGTAGTCCGATAACACGTTTTCTGGGAATCCGTGCGCACGAATCAGTCGCGAAGCGCTGGATGTCCACACTGGTGCGAACCCCCGCGAACCCCCACGCGGCGGCGCAGCCGGTTCACCGAGCTGTCCTCGAACACTTTGGAAGAGAGAAACGCGTCGGCATCAAGGGTGCGGCGCGGCGAGAAATGCGCTTCGCCATCCCCCCGTTCAGGGCTGGCTGACGGGCGTCTGCTGACGATCGGTGGCCAGCGCATCTTGTGTACCGCGCGCCGGCCCGCGTGATCCGTTGTCAGCGAACATCTGGGAATCCGCTGATGCTGCTGAGTTACTCAACGCGCTCCAGTCCGTCCAGAGGAAAGCTGGGTCCAGGCTCACGATTCGCGCCCTGCCTTCGCGCATCAGCGATGTGGAGTACCTGCCGATCGATGCGGTGATCGGCTGACTGCGGCGACGCGCCAGTTGCGTGTCGCCGACCTGCTGCGTCGCGTACGTCGTGCGGTGCAGCGCCGCTGCGACGGGGGAGGCTGCGATTCGCTCGATCGGCGGATGGATCGACGTGACGGTGATCGGAAAACTCGTGACGATCGCCACGACACAAACAGTCGATGCGACGTGACTTGCCCAGCCGAGCCGCGTGTGCGGCGTCAGCACGGACTGCAGGCGCCGATGCAATTCCCGTACCGCCGCGCGCCGAGCCGAGCCGAGGAACCACAGGCCGGCAGTCGCACGATGCGGAACCGACCGCCGAAGCGCAGAGAGGAGCGTTCGTGCATACTGCGTCGAATCGTTGCGGCTGTCGCACAAGACGCCTGCATCAACAGCGATCTCGACGGCATACAACCATCGCCGCACAGCGAAGTGCGCCGCGGGATGGAACCAGAACGGCGAGGCGGCGAGCTTGATGAGCAACTGCCGCACGCCGTCGCGCCGCCGAACGTGGCCCAACTCGTGCTGGAGGATGTGGCGCAGCGCGACCGCATCATCTGGACCGAGCGTCCCGTTCCGTTGCAGAGGCAGCCAGTCCGTGGGGATGAGCACCGCCGCGTTCCACAGGCCGTACGAGCCGGGCGACCGCACAACATCCGTGACGATGATGTCGACATCCGCAGGCGGCTTGATGCCGAGATGCCGAACAAACCTGGGGCTGAGGTGAATGCCGGCCAGGCGCGCCCGCCGGATCTGTCCCCATGAGCCGATCATGCCGCCGGTCAGCGCCACGATGGTCGCGATGAAGCCGATCGCCCAGATGGCGAGCAGCACCGGCGCCAGCCAGGGCGTCGTCGCCAGCGTTCCATCAGGATCAAGGGCGCCAAGTCCCGAGCCGGCCAGCCCGCGCAGGATGCTCTGCGAAGTGATGTCCGTCGCAGGCAGCAGGTGAACGCCCACGACCGCAGCGATGATGACCAGAGCCGGCTTGGCGACGACCGCGGTCCACAAGAACTGCGTCGTGGAGCTTCGCCAGCGTGAGCCGACCGTCGTCGCCATCCACACAATCGCAGCGAGGACACACAACTCGATCGAGGCGACCGTCAGAAACCACACGCCTTGGTGAGCCCATGGGATCATTCGCGCACATCCAGGTCAACGGGCACAGCAACTCGATCGCCAGCCGGCCTTGACTTGGCTGCCTCGATGACTCGCTCCAGCGCCGCGATGTCCTCCTCCCCCAACTCGCCGTGGTCGGCAAAATGCATCACGAGGTTCTTGACCATGCCCTGGAAGTAGCTGTCCACGATCTGCCTTGCGGACTGCGCGCCGAACGCCTGTCGTGACAGTCGCGCGCGGTAGACGTTGGCTCGGCCTCGCTTGTCGTGCGTGACCAGGCCCTTCCGCTCCATAACGCCCATCATCGTGAGGACCGTCGTGTACGCCAGATCGCGCACAGGTCTGATCCGCCGATGAACATCCCGGACGGTCACCTCCCCCACGTCCCACACGACGTTCATGAGCAGACCTTCCAGCTCCGTCAACCGCTGAGGTATGTTTGGCATGGCTTTGTCCCGACCGGGCAGGCTCCTGGATCAATACTACATTCGTACACGATCCAGGCGCGGATGCCAGCGAAATATCGACATATGCGAAAGTGATACTATTTTACTAAAGACTTTTTGACATCGTGTAATTCCCGGGTACGCTGATCGACGCCCAGAGGTCTCCAGGGTCCGGATCAGCGCCCAAGAGTCCGGGCCCTGGCGGCCGGCGGGCTCGCGTGCCGGGCTGGGGGGCTTCTCTGCAGCCTCCTCTCCGGATATCGCGGTCCTTTGCAGGCGGTGCCACCACGTACGCCGGGGGGACCGCTGGCGAGGACGCCGCGGCTCGCTTCCAGCCAACGATGGCTGTGTAGGGGTTCGGCCTTGTCGATCCGCAGCGGCGTCGCTACTGTACCCGGCTCAACCGTCGCCCGGTCAGGTGCCGGGCTGAACAGGCCATGACGGAGAAGTGCACTGATGTCTCGATTCCAACGATTCGGTTCCGCCCCTCGTCGCAAGCTCATCAAGACCTCGGCGAAGGGCGTTCGCTATGTGGACTACAAGGATGCGGACGACCTACGTCGCTGCATGAGTCCCAACGGCAAGATTTCCAGCCGAAAGCGGCTGAACGTCACAGCGCAGGAACAGCGGATGATCGCCCAGGCGATCAAGCGAGCCCGCCACGTGGGCATCCTGCCGTTCACCAGCGCGACGGTCTGATCTCCCTGCCATGACGCCTGCCCGCCGACCGGACCGCGATGCGGCCCGCTGTGGGTGTCGCTGGACTACACTGCCGCCCACATGGCACGCAATCAGCCAGCCTGGGTGAACTGGTCACAGTACGTCGTTGCGCGCGTTGCCGCCGGCTCGCTTGGCATTCTGGACACGCCGACCGTGCTGCGCGGAGCGGGCAGCGCCGCGTCGGCGCTGCATCGGCTTGACCGCAGGCACCGCGAGCGAGCTGAGGCGAACGTCGCGCAGTGCTTCCCCGATTGGCCGGCCGATCGCGTCGCCGACGTGGCCGAGGCGTCGATGCGATTCCTCTTCCAGCTCGCCGTCGAGATTCTCGCGGCGCCTCGTCTTATCAACGCGGACAGTTGGCAGGATCACGTCGCGCTGGGCGACATCGAGCAGCCGATGCGGCGCATCGTCGAGCGTAAGCCGATGATCTTGCTCACCGGGCACTGCGGGAACTGGGAGATCTTCGGCTGGGTGATGTCGCTGCTCGGCATTCGGATGCACGCCTTGGCAAGGCCGCTGGACAACCCGCTCATCTGGCGGTGGTTCGCGGGCATCCGTGAGCAGCGAGGAATGAAGCTCGTCACGAAGTGGGGGGCTGGGCCTGACATGATCCGCATCATTAAATCCGGCGGGTTGATCGGCGTGATCGCGGACCAGAATGCGGGCGACCGGGGGCTTTTCGTCCCGTTCTTCAATCGCCTCGCCTCTTCGTACAAGTCGATCAGCTTGCTCGCCATGCGCTACGACGTGCCGATCGCGTGTGGTCAGGCGGTGCGCGTGACGGATGACCCTCGCTACGAGTTCCGTCTGACCGACTACATCGAGCCGAGCGACTGGGCCGATCAGGAGGACCCGGTGTTCTACATCACCGCCCGGTACAACAAGGCGATGGAGATGATGGTCCGCAGCGCACCTGAGCAGTATCTCTGGATGCACCGGCGGTGGAAGAGCAGACCAAAGTTCGAGAGGCAGGGCCGACCGATGCCTGAATCGCTTCGGCGGAAGATCGCTTCACTTCCGTGGATGGATGACCGGACGCTGGAACGGATCGAGGCGGATTGCGAACGGGGTGCGAAGCGAGCGGAGTGACTAGGTTGGCGCCGATTCGCCCGGTGCGGCGGTCGCCGGTATCCTGCAAGGTGGTGCGGCGTGCATGCAAAGCGCGGCAGTCAAGGTGAAGGCAAACACCCATGGGTGAGAACCAGCGACTTCGCGACCGACGCATCCTGATCGTCGATGACGACCGGGACATCCTCTCGATGATCGACGCGGTGATGACTTCCGAGGGCGCGGAGACGCAGACGGCCGAGGATGGCAACTCGGCGGTGCGGGCATGCCTGACCGATCCGCCGGATCTGGTGGTGCTGGACATGATGCTGCCGATGCGCAGCGGTTTTCTCGTGCTGGAGAAGATCAAGGGGCGTGAGGACAGCCCGCTCGTCATCATGCTGACCGCCAACGAGGGCAAACGGCACCAGGCCTACGCTGAGCGTCTTGGGGCCGATCGGTACATGCTCAAGCCGGTCCCACTGGAACTCCTGATCGAGACGGCTGTGAAGCTCCTCGAGGCACGCGATGCGGAGGAAGAGGCGCTCTACGGCGATCAAGATGACGATGATCAAGCCGACGATGAAGCGGGCGGCGAGAACGAAAGCTGAGGAACGCAGGTGGCGTTGAGACTGGTCGTACTGATGAAACGGAGCGATGACGACACGAACGGCGGCGATGCGCCGGCCCCGCCTACGTGCGAAGTCGCTGCTCCTCCGCCCATCGGTTCGCTGCGTGAGGTGCTTGACACGCTCACCAAGTACAACACCGGGCCGGAGAACACGGATGATCTCGCGCCGCAGTTCCTGTTCGGGCCTGGCATCACCGTACAGATGCCCTTGTGCGACGGACCCGTCACCCAACTGCTCGTCACGATCGTTGAAGAGGAGCTCGGCTGGTCCGTCCTGGCGCGGATCTGCAGTCAACAGCATTGGAAGATGGTCGATCCTGAAACCGGCCGGTCGTTCGGCTGATGACAGGCGAAGCACAACAACTCGATGCGCACGATCGGCCTGATCCCCCCGCCGCTCGCGCGACGCTGCACGGTTCGATCCGCCGAATCGACAGCGACGACGCGGTCCGCCGGGCTGTCGATGATGCGTTCACCTACCGGGGCGATGTGTCGCTCCTGCTCGAAGATGACACTGTCGTCACGGGCTACGTCTTTGACCGTAGATCGGCCGACTCGCCAGCG
Source organism: Phycisphaerales bacterium (assembly GCA_023135165.1). GTDB lineage: Bacteria > Planctomycetota > Phycisphaerae > Phycisphaerales > JAGLTS01 > JAGLTS01. The sequence goes on from JAGLTS010000011.1 coordinate 23,299, forward strand.
GAGTCCGTCGTTCGCCTGATTCCGACGCAGTGGAAAGCCGACCCGAGCAAGCAACTGACGTTTCGCTATGACCAAGTCAAAGCGGTCAAGTTCACCGGGCGAGATGCGGCGGAAGGCAAGACATGGGAGGCATGGCTCGCCAAGCAGCGCGACGGTGAGCATGTGAACCCGGAGTCGGTGAGCGGCGCCGAGTAGGTCTCCCCACACCACGCGCGTTGAGGCGGCGCATGAGCATTCACTGGCCGATCATCAGAAACTGTCTCCGCTTCCCCCGGCGCATCGCCGTCATCGACGATCAGCGCCGTTGGCGGGCGATTGAGTTGCTCGTCGGCGCGATGCACCTCGCCGATGCGATCACTCACGTGAATCATTCGAGGACGGTCGGCCTGCTCCTCCCCACATCCGGCCTCTTCCCGATGGCGGCGCTCGCGGGCTGGATCTCCGGCAAGACGATCGTCCCGCTCAACTACCTGCTCAAAGCGGACGACCTGCAATACGTCGTCGATGACTGCGACACGGACACGATCATCACCGTTCAGCCAATGCTCGATTTCCTCGCCGAGCCGCCTCGCGGACCGCGCATCATCCGACTCGAAGATGTGTCGTTCAAGGGTCTGCCTCGCCTGCGTTGGCCTCGCCGCGCGGGAAAGGACAATCTCGCGGCGATCCTCTACACGTCGGGCACATCGGGCAAGCCCAAGGGCGTCATGCTCACGCACGGCAACCTCAGCGCCAACATCCGCCAGATCGTCGAGTGGGTGCGCTTCACGCGCGTCGATTCGTTCCTCGGCGTCCTCCCCGCGTTCCACAGCTTCGGTCTCACCGTCCTGACGCTCCTTCCGCTCACCATCGGCGCGAAGGTGATCTACACCGCGCGGTTCGTTCCGAAGCGCATCGTGGAACTGATGCGCACACACCGACCTGACGTCATCGTGGCGATCCCATCGATGTACAACGCGCTGCTCACGGTCAAGAAAGCCGAGCCCGCGGACTTCGCATCGCTGCGCTACACCGTCTCCGGAGCCGAGCCGCTACCCGACGCCGTCTTCGAGCGATTCCGTGAGCGCTACAACGTCACGATCAACGAAGGCTACGGCCTGACGGAGACAAGCCCCGCGACGCACTGGTGTCGGCCGGAGGAGTTCCGCAGGCACAGCGTCGGCAAGCCCATTCCGCGCGTCGTGCAGAGAATCGTCGATCCAGTAACGGGGCGTGAATGCGCCGTCAACGAGGAAGGCGAGATCCGCCTCGCCGGGCCGAACATCATGAAGGGATACTACAAGCTTCCCGAACAAACGCGCGAGGCGTTCAGCGACGATGGCATGTTCCGAACAGGCGACATCGGACGGATCGACGAGGAGGGCTACCTCTTCATCACCGGCAGACTCAAGGAGATGCTCATCATCGGTGGCGAAAACGTCTTCCCGCGCGAGATCGAAGAGGTGCTCAATGGGCATGAATCGATCAGCGCATCCGCTGTGATCGGCCAGCAAGATCCATCGCGCGGCGAGGTGCCGATCGCCTTTGTCGAACTGAACGAGGGTTGCGAGTTCGACGAACAGGCACTGCGAAGCCGGTGCAGGGAATCGCTTGCCCAGTACAAGGTCCCGCGCGAGATCCGCTGCGTCGAAACATTGCCTCGCAGCCCGACCGGCAAGATCCTCCGCCGCGAGTTGAAGAACACACTGTAGGGGCGATCCATGCCGACCGAGATCGAGCGCAAGTTCCTCATCCGCGACGACGCTTGGCAGGCTCTTGCTGACGCCGGCGTCGCATGTCGGCAGGGATACATCTCCACCGAACCCGCCTGCGCGGTGCGAGTCCGCATCATCGGCGATCGCGCAACATTGTCGATCAAGGCGCTCGCCAGCGACGGCCGAGACTTGGCGACTCGCCTGGAGTACGAGTACCCCATACCGACAAGCGAAGCCGAGGAGATGCTCGCCAACCTCTGCGCGGGTGCAATCATTGAGAAGACACGGCGCCGCCTGAGCCATGCCGGAATGATGTGGGAGATCGATGTCTTTCACGGCGACAACGCCGGGCTGGTCGTCGCGGAAGTCGAGCTTGAGTCACGCGATCAGCACATTGATCTGCCGACATGGGTCGGCGACGAAGTCACGGATGATTCGCGGTATCTGAACGTCAACCTTGCGGTTCGGCCTTACACGACGTGGTGATCGCTCAGTCATCGGCGGCAGGCGAATCCGCGCGCTTCGGCGCAGTCTGCACGTGAAACACAAGGAGGTGCGTCAGCTTGCGGCCCTCCGGCCGAGATGCTGCATCCCACGACCACAGCGACGGCCGTCCCGCCAGCGATCCCCGTGAAGGTCGTAAGTGATACGTCAGCGGAATGCGATCTTCCAGGTCGTTCAAGCTGCCGAAGTCATCCCACGTCCGGTCAAGCGGTTGCATCCGAGTTGAATGCCCTCGCAGTCGATCAACGTCAATGGGAATCCAGTGGTTCGTGCCTGCCTCGGCGTCATGAATGCAGAACTCAACCCAAACGGTGAGCTCAGCTTCACGCGTAACGCCGATGACAAGGCGAGCCGGTATTCCCGCAGCGCGAAGGCAGGCGACGACCGCACAGCAGAGGTCAGCGGATGTCCCCGAAGCGTCGACCAAGGAGCGTTTCGCGCCCTTTACATTGAAGCCTCTGATGAAATGGTCGCCAAAGAGCGTCGTCATCCTCCCGGACACCTGCACTGACTCGATGACCTTCCCGGTGATCGCCTTGGCGGTGACATACGGCGGGATGGTCCACGGGTCCGTGCCGAGCCATGAACGGACAAGCTCAACGATCTGCGGATCATCCGACTCGATGTACGGCTCAGGTCGAAGAAACGCCGCAACATCCGCCGGCCAGTGGTTCCACCACGCGCACTGCGCGGCGCGAGGTTCGTCCACAACGGATTCGAATGCGCGCACGTGACGCACGAACTGCAACTCAAGGCGCGTCGTCGTGAACGCGGGCAAGCGCAGGCATCCGAACCGCTCGCTCGGCGAATCGCCGGGAACAAGCTCGATCGGCAGGTCAGCGCGAAGATCGTCGAGCCGTAGCGCCCCGCGCGCGAGATCGAGAGCCGACTCGTGATACGGGCCATCCTCGATCAGCGGGAAGTACGCGCAGGTCTCGCCGTCGGAGAAGCGATCCAGTCGCTCCTTGGGCAAGAGCGGCCACGCGGATTCCCCATCCGACACGCCCGGCAGCTTGTACGGATCGCGGCGCGATTCGTGGAACCGGCCGACACAGACATCCATTCGCACGATCCAGTCATGGTGGTCGCCGCGCTCCGTGACCGGCGTAACACCAAGTGCGAGGCTCATCGCAATCGTTGCGGTCAACATGACTCGTCCTTCCCGGTCCGGCGAGATCGGCTGAACCGATGCGCCCCAGTTATCCGCCGCCGCGCTTCGGCGTCTTGAACACCTTCCACGTGAGGTATTGCCGCGCCGGTTCCGCCTTCGGTCGCGGATCCCAGCCCCACAGCGCGGGCGGGCCGGCGTTTCGCACAGCAGTCGGCGGATGGAAGTGGTACGCCAACGGAATGAACTCATTGAAGTTCTTGATCACGGCAAAGTCCTTCCACTGCCGATCAAGCGGCCCGGAGCGCGACGATCGCCTGCGAAGCCCGATGATGTCCACGGGCAGCCAGACGCCCTCCGCGCACTCCTCGTCGTAGATGTAGAACTCGGTCCACATCCTGAATTCCTTGCGGCGCGCGTGCATGCCGATCACCGGGCGTGCGGGAATCCCCGCGGCGCGCAGGCAAGCTGTGTGGAAACAGACAATGTCGCCATCCGTCCCCTTGCGGCTCTCCAGCAGCCAACGTGCACCGCGCAGATCAAAACCGGCGAAGCGGCCTTGGTCGTCGTTCACCCAGTCCTTCCCGCTTCGCTGCACGTACTCGATCACTTGACCGGTGACCGCCTTCGCAGCCATGTACGGCGGGACGGAGCGCACGTTGCCCCGCGTCCAGCGCTTGACGAGTGCTTTGATATCCTCATCATCCGATTCGATGAACAGTTGCGGCTTAAGCGCGTCGGTGACGTGCCCCGGCCACTTCGCAGGCCATGGCAGTTCCGCTGCGAGATCTTTGCGCACGATTGACTCGTAACACGTGAAGCGTTGTGTGATCGTGAGCTCGATCTCCCGACCATTGAACTCGTCGATGTTCCACACGCCCAGGCTTGAGCCGAGCGGGTAGTCGCCCGACACGCTGAAATGCGGATCGACAGCCCGGTCATCCAGTTCAAGCGTCGCCTCGATCCCCTCGACCTTCGACTCGAAGAACGCACCCTCCGCGAGGATCGGGAAGACAATCGGCGTCTTCTGGATGTGGAACGTTGACGTGTCAACAGATTCATCGCCGGGCCGAACTTCGCGCCTGTAGCGCTCGACCGTGATGTTGATTGTGATTGTCCAGTCGTCGCTGTCGCCTCGCTCGGCAATGGGTGGGGCGGCGAGAACACAGCAGGCAATGGTCGCGGCAGTCAGCATCGCAAGACCTTTCAAGTGCGGAGTGGAGGATGTCCCGGATCAGACACACCGCTCAACCCTGTCGGCAGTGTACGCCAAGGCCCGCACGTTCATTCGCGCCGGTTCGCGGGACGCCGCTGCCCGACACCCCATACGGCTGGGATCGCGGTGGTGATTCAGCGCAGCTACGGGAAAGCGCCGGTTCGCGCTCGCTATAAACAGGCCGGACGCGAGACAAGCCCGCAGTCCGGCCCTTCCGGGGGCAACGTAGGTACTCAAGTGTAGCCCGGAGCACGAGTCGGACAACTGTTCATTGCCCAGAACTGTCATTTTTGCCAAATTGACAGATCACACAACACCGTACTCCGTGCAGGACGACCGACCACTGCCCGGAATGGGTTGGGCCGTCATCACAGGATCGAAATAGGGATCTCTCGCCAGCCCGCAGTGATTTGCGCCCCAAGTTGTTGGTATTTCGAGTGTTACGCCTGACAACCGAGGCGGGTCGGAACGACCATGGCCATAGGCATCACCGAGCCGTGCGTGTCCGATGCGCCACACAACCGGACATGCCCCTTGCAGATCGGGCGGTATACTGAAACACGTCGAAAAGGGAGAACAACCATGCCGTTCAGCGAACTGACCACCTGGTTTTGGGTACTCGCTCTGCTTGGTTCAGGAGTCTTCATCCTGCGCGTCGCCATGATGCTCACCGGGCTTGCGGCCGAGGGAGTGGATGCCGACCTGGGAATGGACGGCGACCTCGGTGACATGGGAGACATCGGTGATGCGGGCGGGGCCGACGCTATCGCGGACGTGCCGGACGGCATGGGCGATGCACACCGCTCGACACACGCCTTCCAGATATTCAGCATCCAGACCGTGTCCGCGTTCACCATGGGCACCGGCTGGATGGGGCTTGCCGCGCATCACGGCGAACTCGGCTTCCAACCACAGCCGTTCCTGTCCATCCTTCTGGCCGTCGCGTTCGGCGTGTTCGTCGCGTGGCTCCAGCTCTGGCTCCTGCGCAAGAGCAGGCTGCTCGAATCACGCGGTGCACGCATCAACCCACGCGACGCCATCGGAAAGGCTGGCCAGGTCTACATGCGCATTCCTGAAGAGAACACAGGACAGGGCAAGGTGCGCGTCAACATCTCAGGCTCACTGAGAATCATGCCCGCCGTCACCGACGGGTCGGCCATCGAATCATTCACCAGCATCAGCGTCAAGAGCGCCCGCAGCGACGGCGTGCTGATCGTCGCGCCAACGGACGTCTAGGCCGCTGCAGCACATCACAACCACCCCAGCGCGGAGGGATCCATGCCACACGCATTCCACACACTCGCACAGAACAGCGACGGGCCGCCGTTTTTCACGATGGCCGTCATTGGTGTTGTCGTTGTCATTGTCGTCTTCGTCGCGGCGTTTCTCGCCAGCAGGTATCGGCGATGTCCATCCAACCGCATCCTCGTCATCTTCGGTAAGATCGCAGGTTCACAGGCATCCAAGTGCTTGCACGGCGGCGGCACGTTCGTCTGGCCGCTCATCCAGGACTACGCGTACCTCAACCTCGAACCGCTCGTCATCGAGATCGAGCTGATGGGGGCGCTCTCCCGCAACAACATCCGCGTCAACGTGCCGTCAACCTTCACGGTCGGCGTCTCGACTCGACCGGAGGTCATGACCTCCGCCGCCGAGCGACTGCTCATGCTTCACGAGAACAAGATCCGTGAGCAGGCGCAGGACATCATCCTCGGCCAGCTTCGTCTGGTCATCGCCACACTCGCCATCGAGGAGATCAACCGCGACCGTGAGAAGTTCCTCACGCTGATCGAGGAGAACGTCTCCACCGAGCTTGCGAAGATCGGCCTGGATGTCATCAACGTGAACATCCGCGATATCACGGATGAATCGGGCTACATCGTCGCGATCGGTCGGCGTGCCGCCGCGGAAGCGATCAACCGTGCGAAGGTCGAAGTCGCGCAGCAGGAACGTGATGGCGCCACGGGTCAAGCGATCGCCCAGCGTGAACAGAACATCGCCGTCGCGGACGAGATGGCGGCGTCCGAGCAGGGCAAGAAGGACGCTGAGCAGCGCCAGCGCGTGGCGGTTTCGGCGCTCGAAGCCCAGGCGGTCACGGGCGAGGCCCAGGCGCAGCGCGAGCAGCGTATTCAAGTCGCCGGCGCGGAAGCAGTGGCGGTCACGGGTGAGAACGAAGCGTCCCAGCGCGTGGCGAACTCCGACGCCGAACTCGCCGAGGTGCGGGCCGAGGCGAAGCGCCGCGCTGATGTTGCGACCGCACAATCGCAAGAGCAAATCCTCATCGCTGAACGTGAAAAGGAGCTGGCGCGCCTGTCGAAAGAACAGCTTGCGCCCCAGGAAATCGAGCGGACCCGCATCGAGATCGAGGCGGAGGCTGAGGCGGAGCGCAGGCGTCGCATCGCCAGGGGTGATGCCGATGCGATCCTTGCGAGGTACAACGCTGAGGCGGAAGGCACGCAACACGTGCTCGAAGCCAAGGCGGCAGGCTACCTGCAACTCGTCGAGGCATGTGCACAAAACCCGCAGCTCGCGCCGACGCTGCTGATGATCGAGAAGCTCCCCGACATCGTGGCCGAGCAGGTCAAGGCGATCAAGAACCTGCAGATCGACAAGATCACCGTCTGGGACTCCGGCTCAAACGGGCGAGGCGGCAAGGGTGCGACCGCCGACTTCCTCAGCGGCCTGATCGGTTCGCTCCCACAAATGCACGAACTCGCTCGGCAGGCGGGCATTAAGCTCCCGTCCGTTCTCGGCGAACTCGACAGCGACCTCGACGGTGATACCGTCGTCACGCCAACCGCCGACGCATCGGGCGACAGCCAGGCATAGGAATCATCGCCTCACCACTTTTCGCCCTTTTCGACGGCGGCGGTCCCGGTCACCCGACCCGGCCCGCCGCCTTTTTCTTGACTCTTCCGGAAATCGTGCGGATGAGAGGCGAAGCCGCCCGCTACGGATCATCGCTTGCGCGTAAGCCACGTGCGGAGCGCTTCGGCCGACCATGTGTTGATGCACGCATCGCGGTCCAGGCCGGCCCGTCGCGCAGCGAGGATGCCGTAGCGGATCACATCCATACCATCCGCATGATGCGCGTCGGTGTTGATGGAGAGCTTGCTCCCGGCGGCGGCGGCGGCGCGGATGTGCGTGTCGCGCAGATCCAGACGCGACCAGTGGGCGTTGACCTCAAGGGCGGTGTCGTGCTCGGCGGCGGCGGCAAAGAGCGTGGGCATGTCGGGACTGAGACCGGGGCGCTTGCCGATGTACCTGCCCGTCGGGTGGCCGATGATGTGCACGAGCGGGTGCGTGATGGCGCGGAGCAGGCGCGAGGTCGCCGCCTTCGGTTCCTGGCGAAGCGCGCTGTGCGGGCTTGCGATGACGATGTCCAGCTCGGCGAGCAGGTCATCGTCGTAGTCGAGCCTGCCATCCGCGAGGATGTCCACCTCGCTTCCTGCGAGGATCGTGATGTCACTGCGCCTTTCGTTGGCGGTGCGGATGGCTTGGATGTGTTCACGCAGCCGATCCGCGGACAGACCGTTGGCGATCGGTTGGCTCACGGAATGATCGGTCACGGCGACCGTGTGGTACCCGTGCGCAACGGCGAGGTCGGCGAGCTGGTCGATCGACATGCTGCCATCTGAGGCGGTCGTGTGCGTGTGCAGATCGCTTGTGATGTCGCCGAGGTCGATGAGCGCGGCGGCGTCGAAACCATCGAGCTTGACGGACTCCTCGCGCAGCTCGGGCGGAATCCAGGGCAGATCGAGGGCTTCGTAGATCGCCTGCTCGGTCAGCGCGACGGGCGTGACGTTCTGCTTTTGCGGGGGCGCATCCGGATCAGGCGGCTCGGGGAACAGACCGTACTCGTTCAGGCGCAGTCCGCGGTCGATCGCGCGTTGCCGCATCCGGATGTTGTGCTGTTTCGAGCCGGTGAAGTACATGAGCGCCGCCTCGTACGCGGGCTGTTCGACGATGCGCAGATCAACCTGGATCGCGCCGCCATCCGGGAGGCTCATACGAACGGATGACTTCGTCTCACCGGATGCGAGGACCTTGTTCACACCGGGCAGTGTACGGAACGCCTCGGCAGCGCGCAGCGGGTCAGCGGATGTGATGAGCAGATCGATGTCGCCGATCGTCTCGGTCCCACGGCGGAGCGAACCGGCATACTGGATGCGTTTCACACCCTTCACCTGCGACATCGTCTCGACAAGCGCCTCAGCGAGGGGCAGCGCGATGCCGATCCGCGTGCGGTCGCCGGCCGTTTCCATGAACGTGATCGCATCCGTGATGTTCGCCACCGTCTTCGCACCCATGCGCGGCAGCGTGAGAATCGAATCATCCTCGATCGCGTTCTTGACGCCTTGCAGATCGACGATGCCCAACTCATCCCACATGAGCTTGACGGTCTTCGGCCCAAGGCCCGGCACGGCAAGCACGTCGAACAGCCCTGCAGGAACCTCGTTCATCAGACGCCCGTGCTCTTTGACCTCACCGGTCCGCACGAACTCGATGATCTTGCTTGCCGTCGCCTTGCCGATGCCGTCGATCGCGGAGAGGACCTGTGCAGCGTCATCACCCTCACGCTCGACAAGCTGCGCGAGATCGTCGGTGAGATCGGCACAGACGCGCGCGGCGCGGTTGTGCGCGTTGACGCGGAAAGCGTTGGCGCCGGTGAGTTCCAGCGCAAGCGCCATCTGCGTGAACACCTCAGCGAGCTGCCGGTTCGTGGACATGTCAGCACTGTATCCGCACGGCGCACCGGCGTGAAAGGCGGTCATCGCTCGATCCGGATATGCTGCCCGCTCTTTCCCGACGGGAGCAATCATGAGCGACTTCCAGGATGACCCCAACGACACCCCGCAGGGTGATCTTCAGGATGACCATTCGACATCCTTCGTCGACGTCAAGCAACTCGGACTCGTTGCGTCGGTAGCGAGCCTGAGCTACGTGTTCTGGGTCTGCGGCGCGATGGAGATGGTCGAGCGGTTGGCGTTCTACGGCGTGAAGGCCGTCTCGACGCTCTATGCCAAGGCGCCTGCTGTGGAAGGCGGTCTCGGCGTGGATCTGACCCAGTTCGGCACACTGCTCGCCGTGTGGGCTGCGGTGCAGTCGTTCTTGCCGATCTTCACGGGCGGTCTGTCCGACCGGTACGGTTACAAGATCACGATCTTCCTCTCGACGGTCATCAAGATCATCGGTTATCTCATTATGGCGTGGTCGGCGATCTATGCGAATGATCTTTCCTGGCTGTCGGCGTATTGGGGCTTCTTTGCCGGTGCGATTGTGCTCGCGATCGGGACGGCCGTCTTCAAACCGGGCATCCAGGGCACCGTCGTCCTGTCGACCAACCGTCGAAACAGCTCGATGGCGTGGGGCGTCTTCTACCAGACCGTCAACATCGGTGGATACCTCGGCCCGCTCGTCGCAGGCTTGATGCGTGAGAGGATGCAGACCTTCGTCGACAGCGTCTCCTGGCTCGACAGCGGCTGGCCGTTGGTCTTCCTGGCGTGTGCGATCATCATCGCGCTGAACTTCATCCTCCTGCTCACGTACAAGGAGGTCGGCAAGGAAGAACGCCTGGAACGCAGGCGCCTGATCGCGGAGGGCAAGCTCGCCAAGAGCAACCTGGCGGCGGAGTCCATTCGAGAACTCCTCAAGCCGCACGTCTGGACGTACCTGCTGCTCTTCTCCGGCTTCTGGTTCATGTTCATGGCGTTATTCGACGTACTGCCCGCCCACATCGATGACTGGGTCAACACGTCGGACATCATTCAGACGCTGTTCCACGGCGGGAAATCCGAGAACGCGATCGTCAACTTCTTCGTCATCACAAACGAGGAGGGCACGGCGATCCAGCCGGAGGGCATGCTGAATCTCAACGCGATGTTGATCATGATCACCTGCTTCTTTTTCGCGTGGATCAGCTCGAAGATGCGCGCAACGACAAGCATGGTTGTGGGCACGCTCTTTGCCAGTGCCGCCATGTTCGCATCCGGGTACTCGACGGCCGGGTGGGTCTCGGTCGCGGCGATCGGCATCTTCAGCATCGGCGAAATGCTCTCAAGCCCGAAGTTCAGCGAGTTCATCGGCAACTTCGCGCCAAAGGGAAAGAAGGCGATGTACCTCGGCTTCTCCCAAGTGCCCATCGCAATCGGCTGGACGCTTGAGGGCAAGCTCGGTCCGACGCTCTACGACATCTTCGCATCAAAGGACCGATTCTCACGCGAAGTGCTGATGAACCGGATCAACGACGGTAAGGCGGTGCTGCCCAACACGGAGACGCTGTCAACGTGGGCGGAGAACGTCAACCGGCAGACCACCGACTCGGCCGATCAGTTCACGCCCGACGTGCTCAGCGCTCTGTGCGACAGCGACCCGCAGGCGTTTGTCGACGTGATCCCCAACGGCGAGGCCTTCAACTGGCTCGTCACGATGACCGGTGAAAACGCGCAGACGCTCACGGCGTGGATGCACGGCAATTACGAGACGATCGGCTACGTCTGGTACGTGCTCGGCGGCATCGGCATCATCTCAGCAATCGGCATCGCGATCTACGGCAAGTGGATTCTGACGCTGCGGAAGCAGGACTGACGCAGGGCGCGCTTGGTGAGCCGCTGCATCCACGCCGGCAGTCTCTGCGCGGAGACGGGATGCCAGGATCTGCGCTGCGCACCGGCGCAGCGCGTGTTGAGAGATGGCGTTGAGCGTTCAGCAGTAATCAGCCGCGATCTCGGCGATGCGGTCGAACGCCTTCTCCAACACATCCTCCGGCGGAAGAAAGACAACTCGGAAGTGTTGCGTGCCGGGATGCTGGCCGAAACCTGAGCCGGGGACGACGACGACGCCGGTCTCGGCGATGACACGGCTGCAAAACTCGTTGTCGGACACGCCCAGATCAATCCTCGGGAACGCGTAGAACGCACCGGCCGCCTTGACGCAACTGATGCCCTTGATCGCGTTGAGCCGCTCGTGCGTGATGTCGCGCCGGCGTGTAAGACGCTCCATCATCTCGGCGATGTGGGTCTGCGGGCCTTCAAGTGCGGGCTTGATCGCGTACTGCTCGGGGTGATTCGCGCTGAGACGGGCACGCTCCATCTTCTGAATCGCCTCGGCATACCGGCGCAACTCATCAGGCGGGCCTGACATCACGCCCCACCCAATTCGGAATCCGGGCACGATATACGCCTTCGACAGCCCGTTGAACGTGATGATCTTCGCCTCGTCGGAGAGCGAGGCTGTGGATGTGTGCGTTCGGCCGTCGAACGGGAGCTTGTCGTAGATCTCATCGGAGAAGATCACGATGTTGCGTTCGATGGCGATGGCGATGAGCTTGGCCAGCGTGTCGTCCGAGCACATCGATCCGGTCGGGTTGTTCGGGTTGATGAGAACAATGGCGCGCGTCTTATCGTCGATCTTGGATGCGATGTCGTTCACGTCCGGCTGCCAGTCGTTCTCCTCATCGAGGTAGTACGGCCGGTTCTCCGCTTCGAGCTTGGCGAGGATCGCCGTGTACAACGGATAACCGGGCGACGGCGTGAGGACGTTCTCGCCGCGGTTCACGAGTGCAGCCATCGCCAGTTCGATCGCTTCGCTGCCGCCGGACGTGATGTATGCGTGGCAGATCGACTTGATGCCCTTGCGCGCGGCTTCACGTTTGACGGCTTCGATGGCTTCAGGGATGCCGGATGAGGGCGCGTAGCCGTTTCTGTTGGCGCGCATGGCGTCGTATGTAGCCCCGACGATGTGCTCGGGGGTGACGAAGTCGAAGATGTTCGGGTCGCCGATGTTGAGGTAGAGCATCTCCTTGCCCGCGGCTTTGGCTTTGTCCGCAAGGAGAATGACATCACGGACGGCGTACTTGATCGCCTTCGTGCGGTCGGCGGGCCGAATCGTGCGTGAACTAGTGGTAGCGGACATGCGTGCTCCTTCGGCTGCGGAGGTGCGTGCGTGAGCTGGAATCGCCGGGCGGGTTCCCGGGCCGCGCAGTGTACCATCGCCCTGTTGCCGTGCGTGTACAACATCGGCGGATGCTGTGACGAGTCGCCGTCCGGTCTGCTACGATACGAGGCTACCGCAAGTCAGGAGACCTCTCATGAATCTCCGGGTTCGACCACGTTCGTACGCTTTGGCGACTCTGGCTATTCTCGCGGCATCGGCCCCCGCATCGTCACAACCCGGTGACGACGTCTGGGTTGAGCACATCGTCGGCTCACGTGAGGCGCAGGCTGCCTACCAGGCCGGCGTCGCCGCCCTGTCGGAGGATGAGACGAGCTACCGGCTGCTCTTTGACGCCTGGATGAAGATGGCTCCCATGCCCTTCAGCCGGGCCGGCCAGGAGCGGTTGCCCGTCATCAGTTCTCAGACGCTCCACCCCGATGAGGAGGTCTGGCCTGACATCGTGCGATGGGCGCGAAGCCCTGATCATGACGAGGTGTTCGATCTCATCAAACAGGCGGCGGAGGTCGCCGAGGATGACGATGACGACATGCGCATCGTGCGGGCGTTTGGCCTGCCCTACGGCACGGCTGACCTCCCTGACGAGTACATCGACGCCGACTTCGTCGTTCTCGATGACCCGGTGCTGCTGCTCAGCGGCGGAGCGTTCCTCTACCTCGATGCGATCGGTGACCTCGGCTATCTCGTTGTGGCGGAGGCGTATCGGCGTGCGGAGGAGGGCGATCTCTACGAGGCATGCTCGCTGCTCGTGGACTGGGTCCGCATCGCAAGACAACTCGCCGATCGCGACTTCGGCCTGGAGAAGATCAGCGGCATCGTGATGATGAACGGCGCCTGCGATGTGATGCGCAGCATCCTCTATCGCGATCACCTCTACCGCGATCGCTCGGCGATGAGTGTGAACCAGTACGGAGAGATCGTTGACGATCTTGACGTGCTGTTGCTTGACCGCATCCGTTTCCCCACATCGGATAAACGCGTGCTCCTGTCGCTTGTGGGCGACACGTTCGTGCGCCGCGGGGGCGTGGACAAACAGAAGCTCGCGAGGGTCTTCACAGCGATGTCCTCAGCATCCTCGCCTCTGCGCGCATTCCACGAGCGCCGGCGTTGGGAGGAAATCGCCGACTCGCACGACGGGTACTTCGCCACGGTCGACGAGATCGTGAAGGTGTGGGGCGACTGGGACTTCCGCTGGAACATGGAGGATCAGTTTGACCCCGCCATCGAGGGAGTGACGAACTACTCGCAAATCGATGCGGGCGCCTTTCCCATTATCACAGCGACCCTGGGAAGGCTCGACTCCCTTAACTACGGTCGCAGGCAGCTTCAGTTGGTGCTCGGCGGGACGCAGGCATCATTGGCGGTGCGCGCGTATGTCGTAAAAAACAAGGAGCTGCCTCTCAACTTCGTGAATATCGTACCGCGGCACATGCCTCGGCTGCCGGTCGATCCATTTGACAATCGCGCGCAGCGGAACAAGCGACAACTGCAGTACTTCGTGCCGGTGCGTGACTATCCGCCGGTGGATCCGCGTGAATTGCCCGTGCCGTACCCGGTGCGTATCACTTCCCCCGCCATGACAATGCCGACGGTGATGTTCAACGATGCGGACCAATATGATGAGTTCCTCATCTACTCGAAGGGCATGAACCTCCGCAATGACTTCCTGCACGAGGACAATATCGAGAGGGGCGACGTCATGATTTGGCCGCCGCTTGAGGAACTTTTACGCAGCAAAGGACTTTGGCCGTGAGCGAAGCGACGCATCATAGGGTTGTCATCATCGGATCAGGACCGGCCGGGTGGACTGCTGCGATCTACGCCGCGCGCGCCCAGCTTGAACCTGTCTGCTACGTCGGCGTGCCCAAGCAGGACCCGAGCATCATTCTCCCCGGCGGACAACTCATGCTCACCACCGAGGTCGAGAACTTCCCTGGATTCCCCGAAGGAATCGCAGGCCCGATGCTCATGCAGATGGTTCAGAAGCAAGCGGAACGCTTCGGCACCAAGATCGTCGGCGAAGACATCGTCCGGTGCGATTTCTCGAAGCGCCCGTTCACGTTGCACACATCCGCGGACAAGACCGTGCTGGCCGACGCCGTCATCATCGCCACCGGCGCCACGGCGAACTGGCTGGGGCTTGAGAACGAAATGCGGCTCGCTACGAGCGGCGGCGGCGTGAGCGCGTGCGCCGTCTGCGATGGCGCGCTGCCCGTCTTTCGCGATCAGCCGCTCGCGCTCGTCGGCGGGGGCGACTCCGCCATGGAAGAGGCGACCTACCTCACGAAGTTCGCATCGACCGTCTATATCATTCACCGGCGAGATGAGCTGCGCGCAAGCAAGGTCATGCAGAAGCGCTTCCTCGACCAGCCCAACGCCAAGGTCGTCTGGAACAGCATCGTCATCGACGTGCTTGGTGATACCACGGTGACAGGCGTTCGGCTGCGCGATACCGTCACGGGCGAGGAATCGACGCTCGAAGTGCGCGGGCTGTTCGTCACGATCGGCCACACGCCCGCGACCGGCTTCCTGCGAGATACCGGGCTTGAGTTTGACGAGAAAGGCTACATCGTCGCGCAGGGTGATAGCGGTCGCACGAGCATCGAGGGTGTGTTCGCAGCCGGTGACGTTGCTGATTCGCAGTATCGTCAGGCGATCACCGCTGCGGGCATGGGATGCCGAGCCGCGCTCGATGCCGAGCGATGGCTCGCGGCGCAGGAATGATCGCACGCCGAAGGGAAACTGCTGATGTCAACCGATCCGCTTGTTGACCGTGGGGCCATCGTCGAGGCTGTGCGCCTGGCGTGCGGGCTGTGCGAGACCGTGCAAGCCTCGCTTGTGACCGCGGAAACGCTGAAAAAGAAGGACCGCTGCCCGGTGACGGTGGCGGACTACGGCTCGCAGGCGGTGATCTGTCACGCGCTGGATGAGGCATATCCTGGGCTGCCGATCGTCGGTGAGGAAGATGCCGCGGCGCTGCGCGAACCGGATAACGCGGAGCTGCGCAGCCGAGTCGAGTCGCATGTGTCGAATGTATGTTCATCACTGCGCGGCGATGCGGTGCTCGCTGCGATCGACAGGGGCAACCACGATGCGTCGGCTTCGCGATACTGGACGCTCGACCCGATCGACGGCACGAAGGGGTTTTTGCGCGGCGAGCAATACGCCGTGGCGCTCGCACTGATCGAGGAAGGCGTAGTGCAGCTCGGTATCCTCGGCTGCCCGAACCTGCCGCACGCGAACGGCGCCGGGTGCCTGTTCATCGCACAGCGAGGCGGCGGCGCGTTCACAGCACCTCTCACCGATGTGACCGCACTGACGGCGATTCACACCGACGACATCAGCGATCCATCCGCAGCGCGCTTCTGCGAATCCGTCGAGAGCGGCCACAGCTCGCACAGCCACTCCGCACAGGTCGCACAGAGGCTCGGCGTGACGACCGACCCGGTCCGCATGGATTCGCAGTGCAAGTACGGCGCCGTCGCGCGCGGCGATGCGTCGATCTATATGCGATTGCCCACGCGCAAGGATTACGAAGAACGGATCTGGGACCACGCAGCCGGCGCGATCGTGATCGAGGAAGCCGGCGGCCGAGTCTCCGACGTGCACGGCAAGCCCCTCGACTTCTCGCAGGGCACAACGCTCAAGAACAACGCCGGCGTCATCGCAACCAACGCACCGCTGCACAATCAAGTCCTCGCCGCGGTGAAGATGGTGTTGGAGGCGTGAACGTCACGGTAGTGCGGGCCGCCAACACAGCCAAGATGGCCGTACCATGTAACGGAGCCGTCTTGGCTCTGCAGAGACGACGATCGCTTGTAGCGGCCAGTCCCACACTCATGGTCTTCTTGGAGGCACGTGGGCAATGCGAACACGAGGGCTCATTCGTCGATTGCTGCTGTGCTTTCTTGTCGGTGCGGTGATGAACCTGGGGCTCGCGTGGCTCCACACGTACCTGATCTCTCAACCTGATGTGGGCGAGCGGTCGGCATTTGTGGGCTGTGCTCTCGATGACGGGACAACGTGGATCGTCGGCAGGTTCTGGGATGTGCCGGGCGTGGTCTCCGTCACATCACAACGGGTTGCAGATGCACGTCTGAGAAGACGCATGTCGGATCTGAGCGACGAGGAGAACGCTGCACGAAGAGCGCGGGCCGAGGAACTGCTCCCACATTGGGCACCTCGGACGATCATAACGGCTGGCACGCTTACCGCGCGACGGGGCACGGCTGTCGAAATGGTCGAAGGTGCACAGGCGCGCGGCCTGCCACTCTTGTCGTTCCGATGTGTGTATGGCCCCGTGACGAGACCCCGCACATGGGCAGGGCATCAGGATCGCACAAACTGCTATGGGGCTGTGCGGGTCGGGGGGTGTGATCTGCCGTTTCTGCCGATCTGGCCGGGGTTTCTCATCAACAGCGTTCTCTTCGGCGCGATAGTGCTGGCGTTCTGGGGGTTTGTGCGGATGATCGTGCGGGCGGCGCGTCGGGAGGATGGCTTATGCCCGAGCTGCGGCTACGATCTCGCGAGCGGCAAGCTCGACAGTTGTCCCGAATGCGGATGGAACCGCACGAGCGATGAGGGGGATGCGTAACCGGCTGGCCATGAACGCGCAGGGGGAGTCTTGTACGCAGCGCGCGCCAACACGGCCGGGATGGCCGTGCTCTGTGACGGACCCGTCGTGGCGTCGCTCCCTTTCCGGGCGCGGATCATTAACATCCGATGATGGTCAGTGGCGGCGCTTCTTACCTTTGGGCCTGCGGTGTTTGGGTTTCGCCGCAGCCTCGACGGTGTCGGGTGGAACGGTGCCGGCGGCGGGCGCGGTGAAGCCTGCGCCGACGATGCCTGTGCCGGGTGTCGGGCCGTCGAGCAGCCCATCGCCTCGGCCCGGTTGACCCGCAGGCATCGCGCCGGGGACACGCCCGGGCGCACCCATCGCCGCAGGGGGTTGTGCAGCCCTCGGTTGGAGCTTCGCCTTGAAAATAATGTCGGTCACACGATCCCGAATGGCCTGCTTCATCTGCTCGAAGTACCGCGCACCTTCACGTTTATATTCGATCCGCGGATCCTGCTGGCTGAACGCGCGGTAGCTGATCGTCTCTCGCAACTGATCCATCGCATAGAGATGATCCTTCCACGTCACATCCAGGATCTCAATCAGAACGTACTGCTCGAACTGCGTGATCTCGGAACGGACGAAACCTTCGATGATCTCGCGTATCTTCGCCGCTCGCTCTTCGCCTTCCAGTGCGAGGTCGTCGTCGGTGATCTCCAGACCGAAGCGCATCTTGAGGTGATCGCGGAGTTGCCCGGGATCGTTGAGCGCGACGGCGTCGGCAACTTCCTTGTCAAGCCCATCCTGCTTGAACATCGCTTCGCCTGCCTTGACGATCTCATCGCGAATCTGCTGCGGCATCTTCGTGCGGATGATCTTCTCATCCCATCCAAGGTTGAACTTCCAGTTGCTCCATTCCACAAGATTCGTCGCAGCGCGCCCGGGGTCTTGGCGCATGAGCGCCATCGTCATGTCCATGATGTACTCAGCGGGATATGTAGCCTCCCGGATGTTGTACTTGTCGCGCGCCTGCGTAACGATCAGGTCGATACGCTCCTCATCAATTTCACATTTGGCGAGCGCCTCCGGATCGACGCCGAACTCGAACTTGCTCTTCACCCACTTGCATACCTGCTGTTCACCATAGTGCTTCACGAGGAACTGATCGACATCCTCGAGGTCCGTTCGGTCGATGGCTTCGAATGCAGCGTCGTTGAGTTTGCGCATCACCTCGGTCTGATCCATCTCGCGAACGACGTGCGGCTTCATCTCGACGTTGAACCTGCCCTTCGCCCACTCCGCCAGACCCTTGAGATTCCAGTCCACGGGGTCCACGCCATAGGGCATGTACTCGCCGAGCGTGACATCCACGGTATGGCGCGCTTCCGCCTTGGCTTCCTGCTTCAACCAGCGACCGACATCCTCCGCATCCTTGCCGCGCAGTCTCTCGATCTCGACAGCCCAACTGAGCTTGTCAACCGCCCACTCGCCGATGCAGGTCGGCACGTAGTCCTTGCTTAAGCACTCCGCAACTTTGTCGTCCACTGCCTCGTCAATGTATTGGAAAATCGTGTCCTTAACATTTCGTCCTTCGAGAATGTCCTGGCGCAGGCCATAGAAGAACCCTCGCTGGTACTCCATGACCTCGTCGTATTCGAGGACGTTCTTGCGGATCATGAAGTTGCGTTCTTCGACCTTGCGTTGCGCGCGTTCAACGCTCTTGCTGAGCATGGGGTGCTCGATCGCGTCGCCTTCCTTCATGCCGAGCTTGGCGAGGACCTTCATGGTGATTTCGCCGGCGAACATCTTCATCAGATCGTCTTCAAGGCTGATGAAGAATCGGCTGGACCCGTCGTCGCCCTGGCGCCCGCTTCGTCCGCGAAGCTGGTTGTCGATGCGTCGCGACTCGTGTCGTTCGGTGCCGATCACGTGCAGCCCACCCATCTGTTCGACGTTGCTCCACAAGCGAAGTCGATGCAACTTGCACTGGCCGGTCGCGTCGAGTTCCGTGCGCAGCCCTTCATCGGAGAGGCCCGGGATCTTCTTTGTATCGAGCCATGTGTACCGCTCAGCCCAGGACTCAAGCAGCGCGCGGCTGATCTCATCGTCGCTCATCGCCTTGACCTGGCTTTGTCGCAACCCAAGTTGATTGGATGCGATCTTCCGATAGACGGCAGCGAGTATCCGCTCTTCGCTCATGTCGGCGGTGATATCCTTGGGGCAGATGGCGGTCCGCTTCCAATGCTCGATGAGATCCTCGGGCGTGATCTTGGCGAGCATGATGTCCGTGCCGCGCCCCGCCATGTTGGTCGAAACGGTCACCGAGCCCAGCAGCCCCGCGTTGGCGATGATCGAAGCCTCGCGCTCGTGGTTCTTGGCGTTGAGGATCTCGTGCCTAACCGGGCTTTTGCGGCTGAGACGTTGCGAGAGTCGCTCGGATCTGTCGACGCTGGTCGTGCCCACCAGGACAGGCTGGCCCACTTCCTGGAATCTCTTGATCTCGTCGGCGATGGCTTCCCACTTGTCCTTCTCGCCGAGATAGACCAAGTCGTTGTGGTCACCCCGGATGAGCGGCATGTTGGTTGGGATGGAAACGACGTCGAGGTGGTAGATGTCATGGAACTCCTGCGCCTCGGTGTCAGCCGTGCCCGTCATGCCCGCGAGCCTGCGGTACTGCTTGAAGTAGTTCTGGACAGTAATCGTGGCGAGGGTCTGCGTCTCCTCCTTGATCTTGACGCCTTCCTTGCATTCGATGGCCTGATGCAAGCCGTCTGACCACTGCCTGCCGACCATGAGCCGGCCCGTGAAGGCGTCGACGATGACAACTTCGGGTCCGTTGCCGATATCCTGAACGACATAGTCGCGGTCGCGCTGATATACGACGTGAGCGCGCAGCGATTGTTCGAGCAAGTGCGGGATGTCGATGTTCTCACCGACGTAAAATGAGCCGACATCAGCAGCTTCCTGCGCCCGGGCGATGCCTTCGTTCGTGAGTGTCGCCTGCTTGCGCTCCATTTCGACTTCGAAGAACTGCGTGTGCTCATCACGGATGGCTTCGAGTCTGGGAAGCTCAGCCTCGGCCTTCTCAAGCTCAGCCTTGAGCGCGGGGATGTCGGACTTGTCGCGCGCGTTGCGGATGTCGCCTTCCAAGCCTTTGATGCGGCGCTTGCACTCCTCAACAGCCTTGTCCTTTTTCGTCCAATCCTTTTGCCTCTCGACGAGCTGTTGTGCGATCTCATCAGCCAGTGCATAGCGTGGGGCATCCTCGTGCGCCGCGCCGGAGATGATCAGCGGCGTCCGCGCTTCGTCGATCAGGATCGAGTCCACCTCATCGACGATGCAGAAGTCGCGGTGCTTCTGAACTTGGTCGGCGACGGATCGCTTCATGTTGTCACGCAGGTAGTCGAAGCCGAACTCACTGCTCGTCCCGTAGACGACATCGCAGTAGTACATCTGCTGCTTCACCGCTTCGGGCTGTTCGTGGATGGGCCTGATGGCGCCGACCGTGAGTCCCAGCGCGTGAAAGAAGGGGAATGTCCAGTCGCGGTCACGCTGCACGAGGTAATTGTTGACCGTAACGACGTGACACTGCAAACCCTCCAGCGCAGCGAGATAGCACGACAGCGGGGCGACGATGGTCTTGCCTTCACCCGTCTTCATCTCGGAGATCTTGCCTTCATACAGCACCATTCCACCGATGAGCTGCACATCAAACGGCCGAGCGCGGTAGGGCGGCCTGGAGTCCGGGTATGCTTCGCGCACCGCCTGGTAGACCTCGGGCGGGATGTCCACCGTGCGCCAACCGGGGACAGGCTCAGTGCATCCGAGCAGTAAGCCCTCCGTCGGCTGAGGTTCGATCGCATCCATCGCCGCCTTGGTCTGCTCGTAGAGCTTCCGCATATCAGACGGAAGGACCGATGGATCGAAGCTGCGCTTGGGGTTGAAGACCTCACGAATCCCAACGCCCCGATCCATCGCTTCACGCGCGACGGCGAACGCTTCGATGAGCAGTTCGGCCGCCTTGTCACCGCGTTCCAACCGCTCGCGAAACTCGTCGGACTTGGCGCGGAGCTGCGTGTCGGTGAGCTTCCGGATGTCGGGTTCGAGGGCTGTGATCGCTTCCACACGTGTGGTGTATCTTTTGACAAAGCGTTCGTTCCGCGTGCCGATGAACTTGGTCATGATCGGCCCGATGAGCGGAATATCCTGGCTCTTCATCATGGTGAGTCTGCTCGTTTGTATGTCATCGCACCCGACCGGCTTCCCGGATCAGGATGCAGTTGAGTTCGTTGTACTTGGGGATGATGCACCGGCCGATTACCTGCGCACAGCGCGGCGGTCGCCGGTCTCGGCTCGTTCGCGCGCTAGCAGATCGGTGGCGGCAGATTGAGCAGTTGGCGCTCGCAACGGTGGATACCAAGCGGCGCGACGGGCGCATCCGCGGAGAGCGTCGTCGTGCAGCCGGTCGGCGGCGGAGCCGAGGGACGGGTCTGGGGCGTGACGCAATGAAGGCACACGATCGGGCGGTGCTGCTGCCTGACCTTGCGCGCCTCGCGGTGCCGTCTCGTCCGCTCCTGGACAACTTGGAGTGCGACCGGCCGATGCTCGGCGCAGAACAGTGCCTCGGAGCCGGCCAATGCAGTGGATCGACCGGACAGCGTCGCCGCCACGGTCATCAAGACCAGCAGCGTCGTCAGCGGGGTGGGCGACCGATCGGCCGACTGCCCTTGGGAGGTCCGATATTGTTCGTTCGCGGAAGTCATGTCGTCCAAAGCAAGTATCGTCACGATCGGTACGGAGAGCAAGGTCGCAGCACGCTACATGGGGCGCTTCTTTGTCTCGGCAGGCGGGCGGGAACCCTCCAAACGCCCAGCTACTCGGCCAGTGGAACCGAAACGAGCACAAATGCCCGCCACGTCGCATCATCGAGGCGTTGGGCATTCGCCATCTCTGTTTGGCAATCGGCTGCCAGGGTTTCCGCATTCGCGACGCCTTGCCGCTTCAGCTCGGCTGCCAGGATGCTGCGACCCGCTGCGAGCGAGGCGCGGTTGGCTGCGATGAGCGACCCGCCTTCGCCGAATGCCGTCGCTGTGAGGTGACCATCGCGGATCGTCGGTTCTTCGAGCCACCACTCCGGCCGATAGGCATCGGCTGTCGGGGCGGGGGCTGGGGTCTCGACACGTTCATCCGCTTGCTCCAGCTCCGCCGGTCTGGCGACGGGCGTGCTCGGCGCATCGAGTTGTGCAGCCCCTGGGGCATCGGCCTGCGTCACCTGCTCAACAGGTGCGATCGAGTCGGCGGCCACGTCCGGCGGCTGGGGATCGGGCGTATCGGTCATCGGCGTGGAGGAACCTGCGGGCGTGTCCCCCCCGCCGCAACCCGTCATCGCAAGGATGAGAACGGAGAAGACGTGGGCGGCACGTCGGGCTGTCCGGGTGGATGCGTGGCTCAATGCGTACTCCTTCCGGCATCGTCATGTCGAGACCGACCAGTGTGCCCGGCGTGATGCGTTGACGCAATTGCGGAGGCTGGTGTGGGGGTCATGGTGGAAGCAAGGCGGTGTCCGAGGCCTTTTCCCAGGCCAGGGTGGTGGACGCGGCGGACGATTCGAGGGAAGATGCTGCCGTCTGAGTCTCAGCAGACCACAACGACCGGTCAAGGACCCAACGGGATTCTGCCGATGCTCGTGTGCGGACTTACCCAAGTGGAAGGTGCAGCAGACTATGACGATCCAAACGACGCTGAGTCGAGGCTGGCTGGTGCGAATGTCCATCGTGATCGTGGTGGGCTTCGTCTTCGCCGTATGGGGCGTCTTCGACGCCACCGTGGCGTACCCGCGTCGCGGCGGGGAATACGCTGAGCACATGGAGAAAGTTTGGCTTGAAGTGCTCGACTCGGGGCACATGCTGACGACGGCCTGGCAACGCATCCAGGACCCGCAGGCACGGCTCGGTGAGCTGTCCGGACTGGTCGGCACCCCGGCTGAGGAAGCGGAGCGGGACTGGCTCGAGGCCTTGGCGATCATCGGCAAGGTGGATGACGCACTGCAAGGCGAGACTTCGCCGAGAGAGCGGCTTGATGTGCTCCGGCAGAGATTGCAGGGCAGACAGCAGCCCAAAAAACTCAATCCGTGGGACATCCCCAGCCAGTGGGCGATCGTCGTGGTCGGCGGCGTCATCGGTCTGTGGTGCAGCTTCCTGGTCTTCAAGGCGAGCCGGCTCACGTACAGGTTCGATGAGGAGGAGGGAATCCTGCGAATCAACGACCTGGCTGTCCCACTCGATGAAATGACCGGCATGGACAAGCGCCGCTGGCAAAAAAAGTCCATTGCCATGCTGCTCACCGCGGATGGCGCCAGCCACAAGCTCGATGCGTGGGTGTACGGCAAGCTCGAGGACATCATCGACATCCTCGACACGCATCTGGAAGGCGACGACGCGGAGAAGAGCGAGGCCGATGCCGCGCCTGAAGACGAAACAGCACCAACCGATCCGGATGATGCGGGCGATGATGACGATGTGACCGAGCAGGAGTGATTCAGCGGGCGCGTCATTCGACGCAGCGATCTCCCAAGAAGATGCGTGATGTACTGGGTCTGGGCGAGTCTTGTTGCCTTGCTGGGCTTGGCCGGTCCGATCCTCACGATCATCGGCCTGCCTGGGACGTGGCTGCTGGTCGCCTTAATGCTACTGGGTCGGCTCGTTGATCCGCCGCTTTTTACGTGGTGGACGATCGGTATATGCGCCAGCCTGGCGTTGCTCGGCGAAGTGCTCGAAATGGCGAGCAGCGCCGTCGCGGTCCGTGCGGGCAAGGGGACTCGGCGGGGGATGATCTTCGCAATCATCGGGGGCATCATCGGTGCGATTGTTGCCACGCCGTTCCCGCCGCCGATCATCGCCACGCTCGTCGGCGGGATGCTCGGCGCGGGCGCCGGCGCGATCATCGCTGAACTGAGCACCGGCAGAGCGCTGGGTGAAGCGACACGAACGGGCGGCGCAGCGGCGGCGGGCAAGCTCGCGGGCACGCTGAGCAAGTCACTGATCGCCGTCTTGATGTACGTGATCCTCGCCGTCGCAGCCTTCTGGCCTTGACCGGTGAACCGGCTGGATTCGATCGCCGCAAGTTCGGCGGCGGGCGCGATGCGGGTTACACGCTGTGAAGCGAGCCGCGGCGTCCTCGCCAGCGGACCCTGATGTGCACAGTGGTACCGCCTGTGGGTTCGCTCCGCGCAGGCGCGATGAACCCCATGTTGCCACATGGGGCTGGGATCGAGGATGTCCCGCGCGTCGTTATAAGCTGCGTGAAGTCCTTGCGGCTGACCGGGCCGACGTCTTCAGCAGGGCGACCACCCGTGGCGACGTGCTGGTGAAACTGGCCCTTCGATGTGTGTCGTGAGAGACATCGAAAGGCGCAACCTTACACCCGCCGAACATTTAGGGGTCTCCACAGCGCAGGTCAAGCTACGCTTTCTGGGTGGCGCGCATCACAGCCTCGTCTGGCAAGGCGAGGTTCGTCGCGCAAGTGCGTCCCCACCCCCACCCCACCCCACCCCTCGGAGTGGGGGTATTCGACAAAAAAGGTAGAATTCCCTTGTCGCGGGGCCGACGATGTGGTATGTTAGTAGGTGCTAGGCTAGTGGATGCTATCGAATGCCGCGTCGGGAGGATGACCCATGGAACGGATGGACATCGAGGCCCAACTCGCTCGCCTGACCGCACGGCTGTACCGCATCGAGCAACGCCTGGGCTTGCCTGCGATAACGGCCGATGAGCAAACCGAGCGGGCAGCGCCCGAGGTCGAGCCGAAGTCGCCGCCGGTGGTCGCGGCTGCATTGGAACGGAAGCGCCAGGCAAAGCCTGTCGCCCCCACAACCTTAAGCGAAGCGAAATCCGCCTCCGGCGGACCCACTACCCCCGCTGCGCCGCCAACCACCACTGCCGAGCCTGCCGCAGCGTCTCCCACGCCGCCACCGGTCCCAAGCACGGCAGCCTCGCCGGTGATCGCACCGCCGCCCATGCAACCGACACTCGCGAGGACAGGGTCCGCGGCTGCGCGTTTTGGACAGCCGACCGCTCGACCGGCACGGAAACGGGCGCCTCTGGAACTGCTGGTCGGCGGCAAGTTCGCAGCGTGGGCGGGGTCGATCGTCGTCATCTTCGCTGCTGCGTTCTTCGTCAAGCTGGCCTATGACAAAGGCTTCTTCGATCTGATCGGCCCGCTGGGCAAGTGCCTGATCGCGGCGGCATTCGGCGGGCTGCTCATCGCAGCGGGCGAGGTCATCTATCGGAGGATCGGACGCGTCGCCTCGGGTGGGCCGTTCGCAGCGGGCCTGGGAACGCTTTATCTCACCGCATACGCGAGTTTTCAGTACTTCGATCTCGTCGACGAGTCCGGCGCGTTCTTCCTGCTCGCACTTGTCGCGCTGCTCGGTTTCGGCCTCACGATCCGCGCAAAACTACTGACGATCGGGGTTCTCTCCATCGTCGGCGCATACCTCACGCCGGTGCTCCTGTCCGGCGCATCGACGTTCGCCGCTGCGCTGCCGATGTACCTCACGATGATCCTCGGCGTCTCACTGGCGCTCTCCGCATACAAGCCCGTGCCGTTCCGCCCGCTGCGATACGTCGCGATCGGCGGGCTGGGCGTCATCGGCTTGCTCTGGGCGCTGAGTGCAGGAAACGCGCAGTGGCAGCTCGTGCTTGTATTCTGCTCGATCTGGTGGGTGCTGGTCACAGGCGAAGCGCTGCTCGCTGCGTTGCGCAACACATCGCCGATCGGCAACGCCGTCGCAAGCCTCTTGGCGACCGCGTGGTATGTCACGATCGGCGGCTGGGTGATCGCCGGGGCACAGGGCAGCGGTTTTAACTATCTCGGGGTCTACACAGGAGCGATCGGCCTACTCGCAGGCGCAATCGCGTTCCAGTTCGGGCCGGGTGTTGATGCTCTGCGCGGTCGGGCGCAGCGCGCGATCGGCAAACTCGCCGTCGCGCTGTGGGTCCAAGCAGGCGCGCTCGTCACCATCGCCATCGCACTGCACTTCGACGGGTACGGCCAGGCGCTCGGTTGGATGATCCTCGCGGTCGCGAGCATTGAGGTCGGCCGACGACTGCCATCGCGCGGTGTGGACATCTTCGGCCTGATCGTCGGCGCGCTGGCGACGGCTCGCGTTGTCCTGATTGATTCGTGGCTCAATCCCTCGCTGGCCGTATCGCTGACAACGGTCGGCGACATCACGATCACGCACTGGTCAATCGTCGCGCTCGTGACGGTGATCGGCACGCATGTCGCGGCGCAGCGCTTGCGCAGCCGAGGGTTACGCCCTTGGAAGACGATGCCCGCGGTGCTTGCCGCGATCGGCACGCTCCAGTGGATGGCGCTGTGGGCGGCGCACGATCTCGGCCTGCTCATGACTGCGGGCTGGCTGCTCGGCGCCGCGGTGCTGCTTGAGTCGCATCGCATCGGGCGTCGGGAACGCTACGTCGAACTGGCGATCGGCGTGCTCGTCTTCGCTACGGGCAAGTGGCTGCTCTTTGATGCGCTGCTGCCGCGTCTCGACCCGGCGTGGAATGCAGCGGCAGCGACCCCGATCGCCAACTGGCAGATGGCGGTCGCCGCGGTGATGGTCGCTCTCGGTTGGCGCGTATCACGAATCATGCTGAGGCGAGGCAAGGCGGAGTCGGCGCCCATCGGAACCGCCTGGCAGGCCGTCGTGCTGGTCGGCGTCGTGTTCAGCTTGATCGCTGCCAGTTTCGAGGTTGACCGGGTTGTGGAGAGCATCGCAGCGGGTGCCGTCACGTGGTCGCCGGGCTATGTTCGCCAACTGCTCTTCACGATGCTCTGGACGATGGGCGCGCTCGGCGTCGGACTCTTCAGCGCGATGAGTACGCGGTCCGGGCGCAGCGGCGATGCGGCTGCGCGGTTCGCGCCGCTGGATCGATTCGCATGGGGGTTACTCGCCATCTGCGCGATGAAGTGGGCTGTCGTGGACTGCCTGTATGAAGCGCTCGTCAAGGAAGCGGTAGCGCCGTCGTTCACGCCGATTGTGAACCTCCAGATGCTCGCAGCCGTCGTGGTGATCGGGTCGGCGATGGCGCTGTTCGCGGTTCATCAGCGGCGCGGCGGCCTGACCTCGCTGGATGAGGCTGAACCTTGGAACGCGGGCGCGCACTGGATACCAGCGGCTGGCGCGGTGCTGCTGCTCTGGGGCTTGTCGTTCGAGGTGGACCGCTTCATCAGCCTCGAGGAGGGTGTAGGCTCGACGTTCCCCTGGACCGCGACGCATCATCGGATGCTCTGGTGGACGCTGTTGTGGACAGCCGGTGCGGCGGTGCTTGCGGCAATCAGTCGGTGGCGACGATCTCCCGTGGGCGAGGCGCTCGCCACAACGGGCTTGGTGTTGGCCGTTGCAGCGGGCTTGGCATACGTGACGCTCGACACGCTCGTGCCACGGGTTCTTGATGCACCCGGTCAATCCGCGGTGATCCTGAACCTGCAGTTCATGACGGGCGCAGTGTGCGCGGTTGTGCTCGGGGTGCACATACGGCTGCTCAGAACCTCGCCCAACGGCAATCCCGATCGTCAACGCATGTACAGGCATGCAGTCATCGTGAGCGCGGCGCTCATCGGCGCGATTGGTTTGTGGCTGGGCTCGTTTGAGATTGACCGCTTCTGCGCACTCGCAACGGACCGATTCGATCGGCCGGACATGGCGAGACACACCGGGCTCAGCGTATACTGGGCGGTCTATGCGATTGGCCTGGTTGCGGCGGGCTTCTGGCGGCGTTCGCCTTGGATGCGCTACGTCGGGCTGGCGCTGCTCGCGATCACGCTCGGCAAGGTGATGATCCTGGACATGGCGGAAGTCGAGTCGATCTACCGTGTGCTCTCGCTGCTCGGCGTGGGTGTGCTGCTGATCGTCACGTCGGTGGCGTACTTCAGGTTCGCGCCGAGGCTGACTGGAAGTGAACGCACGGATGATGATCGCGCGCTGGCCGACGATACGGATGCGATGGCGTGACGCCGATCGGCGCTGCTGTCAGAAGCCGCCTGACACGCCCACTATGATGATGAAGACCGCATAGAGAGCCCAGAACGCGAAACCAATGCCGAACGCGATCCAGCCGAACATGGCTGCTCGTTTCGCGTTCTGGCGAGCGGCGGCGTATTGGCCGGTGCCGTTATTCGACATAGCGAGCGCCGCGAAAACGATCGCGACGATGCCGAGCGGTTGACAGCAAAAGAGCGTGACGAGGATGGCGGGGATCAGGTGCGGGCTGGCGGGTCCCAG
The DNA here is from genome assembly GCA_023135165.1 of Phycisphaerales bacterium. Taxonomy (GTDB): domain Bacteria; phylum Planctomycetota; class Phycisphaerae; order Phycisphaerales; family JAGLTS01; genus JAGLTS01. Next base: position 51,616 of record JAGLTS010000011.1, read on the forward strand.
CGCGAGATCATCAGCCATGCCCGTCGCGGGATAGATCGGCGGCGCCGGTGGAATGGGGGTTACGCCCGGCGTCGTATACTCCGCCGGTGCCTGCCCGACCGGCGCATACTCGGCAGTCGGCGTGTCGCTGGGCGCTTGGACCGGGAAGGCGTCATCGCCGGGTACCTGGCTAGTCGTTGCCTGAAGCAACCCGCCACACGTCACGCAGTACTGGGCGCCGTCCTCGTTCTCACTTCCGCAGTGTATGCAATACATCAGTTGTCCCATCGAATCGCGGGTGCATCTGCCGACATCGCCTCATGTCAGGCCGGCGCCAAGCCGGGTGACGACTTGGACAAAGCATACCAAACGACGCAAGCGGTCGGCCGATCGGCTTGCCCGACAGCTCCCGACGGCACACACTGCACGCTGCGATGAACGACAAGGAACCGACACACAAACTACCCCCGCGACCCCCACCACCCCCACGGCGGGACATGCACCCGGCAGCACGGTGGTTCGCAGGCGCGCAGCTCACAGCGATCGCCTGTGCTGCCGTTTTCCTTCGCACACACGATCCAGTGACGACATCGCTTCTGCCGCCCTGTCCGACCCATCGCTTTCTCGGGTTGTACTGCCCGGGATGCGGCTCGCTGCGGGCACTGCATCACGTGCTCAACGGGCAATTCACCGAGGCATGGCGGTTCAATCCGGCGATGATGGCGCTGGGGCTTCCCGTTGCAGTGGCGTACATCGCGTTTTTGCTGTGGATGGCGCTGAGGGGCAGACGCACGCCGGTCGTTCGCCTGCCGAGAATGACCGGCTGGGCGGTCCTTGCCGCACTCGTGCTGTACGGCGTGCTGCGGAACATCCCGCTGGCGGTGTTCGAGTTCATGCGGCCGCCGATGTAGGATTGGCGGGCGAGGCCGGTGTCATGACCAAGGCGGAGGGGCTGGATCGGCCTTCTTTCTTGCACCCGGACGGCGCCTGGCAGCGGTTGAGAAGATGACCGAGATGGGCTTTCACGCAGGCGAGCGGGGCTGGCCGATATGAAGAGTGTGCGGACAGACCAACTGACGCGGATGATCGACGACGCCACTGCGGCGTGGAACGTGGCTGGGCTGCGCGTGTATTTCGTCGGCATCGGCGGGTGCGGCATGTCCGGCTTGGTCAGGATGTTGCAGGCTCGCGGGGCGGGGTGCACCGGCTCGGACCGCATCGCCACGCCCGCCACGGAGGCGCTGCTCACCGACGGCATCGGCGTCGGATTCGACCAGCGGGCAGAGGCGCTGCCGAGTCAGTGCGATCTGCTCGTGATCTCCGCTGCGGTGTCGTGGGATCATCCGCAGGTCCTCGCTGCACATGAACGTGGCATCGAGGTGATCCGCTACGCCCAGGCGCTTGGGCGGTGCATGCTCGGCCGAATGGGCATCGCAGTCGCCGGGACGCACGGCAAGAGCACGACCAGCGCGATGCTCGCCTATGTTCTCACGCAATGCGGCCTGGACCCGTCGTTCATCATCGGCGCGACGTGCCGACAACTCGGCGGCGGCTCCCACGTCGGAACGCCGACCGACACAACAGGCCAGCTCGCCGATCATCCCAAACTGCTCATCGCTGAAGCATGTGAATACGACCGGTCCTTCCACAGCTTGCACCCGACGCGCGCGATCATCACTTCCGTCGAATCGGATCACCTCGATGTGTACGGCACACTCGATGCGGTCGTCGAGTCGTTCACGCACTTCGCGCAGCTCCTCCCCGATGCATCACAAGATGGACACCTGCTCATCGCTCACGACAACGCGCACCGGCGCGAGGTGACGGCCGGTCTTCAATGCGAAGTCGAAACGATCGGCTTCTCACCCGCTGCGGACTGGACCGTCACGTACCGCGCGCCGACGGTCGAGCTGGCGCATCACGGCGAGCAGATCTGCACATGGTCGATGCAAATGCCCGGCGAACACAACGCGATGAACGCAGCGTGTGCAGCCGCGGCGGCGCTCGCACTTCCCGGCGAGCTTGCATCGGGCGATCGCGTCGGCGAGGCGCTCAGCGGATTCCGCGGGTTGGATCGTCGATTGCAGTTCCTTGGTGAACGAGAAGTTGACGGCTTGCACGGTGACGTCGGGACCGTGCGCGTATACGACGACTACGGACATCACCCGTCGGAGATCGACGCCACGCTGCGCGCCGTTCGCCAACACGAGCAACTGAGCGTCTTCGGAGGCAGGCTCGTCTGCGTGTTTCAGCCGCACCAACACAGCCGAACGCGCTTCCTGCTTGAAGAATTCGCGCAGTCGTTCTCGTCGGCGGATGTCGTGATCGTGCCGCACATCTACTTCGTGCGGGACAGTGAGGCGGAGAAACACAAGGTGTCGGCGCGTGATCTTGTGGATCGGCTCCGCTCGCGCGGCGTGACCGCGATGCACCTGTACCCGTTTGACGCGATTGTGGAGACGCTCCAGAGCGTATGTCGGCCGGGCGATGTGCTTGTCGTCATGGGCGCCGGGCCGGTCTGGCAGGTGGCGCACGACTACCTGGCTTCGGGACAAACGATCGAGGATGTAAGCTGATTCGTGAGCACACCTGCCGTCCAGCGTGAGAGTCACCGGCCTAACGCGCATGGGCTGCGCGAGCTACGGGGAATGGTCACGTTCGATGCGCCGCTCGCCGACAAGACGTATCTGCGCATCGGCGGGGCAGCGGACATCTTGTACACCCCTGCTGATACCGAGGCGCTCGAAGATGCGATAGTCCGCGCACGTGAAACGGAATGCCCCGTGCGGGTCCTCGGAGCCGGGGCGAATCTGCTCGTCGCGGATGACGGCGTGGACGGGCTGGTCATATCGCTCGACGGCCCGACGTGGCGTGAACTGCGGACCAATTCGACCTCAGGCCGAGTCACGGCGAGCGCCGGCGTCGACCTGCCGAAGCTCATCTTGCGCGTGGTCGGCGAGGGTCTGGCTGGAATCGAAGGGCTTGCAGGCATCCCCGGCACGCTCGGTGGCGCGGTACGCATGAACGCAGGCGGCAGGTTCGGCGAGATCGGCGATCGCGTCACATCCATCACAATGATCGACGCAACCGGACAGCAGCGCCGTTTCACAACCGAGCAGGTGGGGTTCCGCTATCGGGGCACATCACTTCCCGACGGCGTCATCACGACGATCGAGCTTCAACTCGAACCGGCCGACCCGACCGTGCTGCGTGATCGCGTCAAGGATGTGATGGCGTACAAGAAGCGATCGCAGCCCATCGGTGAGCATTCCGCCGGCTGCGCGTTCAAGAACCCGATGGTGGGCGGCGAGCGCATCTCCGCCGGACGCCTGATCGACGAGGCGAGCCTCAAGGGCGCCCGACAGGGCGGGGCGACAATCAGCGAACATCACGCCAACTTCGTCGTAACACATCCGGGATGCACCGCGTCCGACATCACCGGGCTGTTGCGCGTTGTCTGGGATCGCGTGCGTGAAGTGCATGGTATTGTGCTGGAGATGGAACTGGTCATGTGGGAACGCGGCAAATGAACGGAGGCATGGACCGTGAAAGGACAAGTACTGATCCTCGCGGGCGGCCTGGATGCGGAGCGTGAAGTGAGCCTCGCCGGCGGCCGGGAGGTCGCCGAAGCGCTCGATGCGTCGCCGCAGTACATCGTCAAGTACAGGGAGATCGACCAGCCCACGCAGGATGAGTTGGCCGAACTGCCCGGCGATGTGATCTTCCCCGTGCTGCACGGGCCTTGGGGCGAAGGGGGAACGCTTCAAGAACTGCTGGAGAACGACGGCCGACCCTACGTGGGTTCCCGACCGAAGGCTGCGCGACTGGCGATGGACAAGGTGCGCAGCAAGGAACTCGCGCGCGAGCTGGGGATCGCGACGCCGGACTGGATTGTCGTACATCGAGACGAACCAACGCCCGCGCTCGACTTGCCGGTCATCGTCAAGCCGATCGACGACGGCTCAAGCGTGGATCTCCACCACTGCCGAACGAAAGACGAGGTCGAGCAAGCCCGGCAACAAGCGCACATGCGCCACGAGCGCCTCATGATCGAGCAGTTCGCCGAGGGATGTGAACTCACGGTGGGCATGGTCGGAACGCTGGCGCTCCCCGTGCTCGAAGTCAAACCGGCGGACGGCCTGTACACCTATGCCGCGAAGTACGAGCGTGATGATACGCGGTACGACATCAGCCCTCGGCTTGACGCTGAGACGGCGCAATGCCTCACCTCGCTCAGCGAGCGGATCTTCCGCAAGATCGGGTGCCGACACATCGCGCGCGTGGATTGGATCTACGACGAATACGACGGCCCGACGTTCCTTGAGATCAACACGATGCCGGGCTTCACGCGCCATTCGCTCGTTCCGATGGCGTGCCAAGGCATCGGTCTGGATATGATCGCGCTGTGTGAATCATTGCTGTCGATGGCGATCACGGATGGCAGCACGCACGAGGATGATGAGATGGCGGTCGCGATCGGGCGTGGCTGCGGTGATGCGTGTGTCACAAGCGCGCCGGCGCGTTGAGAAAACGACATGGCGAGCAAGAAGAAAAAGCCTGCGAAGAAACGACACAAGGACAGCCCGCGCAAGCCGCGGGATTGGCCGGTCGTGCGAGCACGATGCGCGACGGCGATCATCGCGCTGGTTCTGATCGGCGCGGGCGGCGCGTGGGTGCTCGGCCTGGGACCGCTGCGGTCGTTCGTCGCCAAGACCCAGGATGGTTCACCGACCACGGTGACGCTGCGCATCAACTGGCCGATGATCGCTGACCCGAACGCGGCGAGTGATGACGACGCGCAAACACACGTCGTGAGGATGCCCTATGTGGGGCGGGACCGTGCTCGCATGATCGAGGCGGTAGCGCTTCAGCAAGTCTCAGCGGACCCATTCGATCTCGGCTCGCTGCGCGAGTTGTGCGAATACATCGAGCGAACGGGCTGGGCCAAGGCGGGCGTCAGCGCGACACGATTGCCCGGTGACATCGTCGAGATCGAGGCGCAGTGGCGGTATCCAAGTTGGGTCGTCCGACGAGCCGGTTCCGACTACGTGATCGGCGACGACTATGGACTGCTTCCACTTGTCGCCGGGGCGGAGGGTGAGTCGTTCCGGTTTCTTGACGGGACGGCGCTGCGGTACATCACGGGTGAACTTCCCGAGCCGCCGCGCGACTCGGTCAGCGGCTTGGCATACGGCGTCCAATGGCCCGGGACGTCGCTCCGCGATGCGGTTCACTTGCTGGAGTTCCTCCAGCCGGAGGCGGACATTTGGTGGCAAGTGGCCGGTGTGCGCATCGAGCCGGGTGCGTGGGAGAACGAGCTTGTGATCGTGACGGACACCGGCAGTCGAATCATCTGGGGACGCCCGCCCGGTGAAGGAGGCGGCCTTGAGATCAGCGATGATGTCAAGCTCGCGCACCTCAAGGCAGCCAAACGCCACACCGGACGAATCGACTGGCGAGAGTCGCTCATTGATGTCAGAACCGAACAGTTTGAAATCGACCGAACCGCCCAGTCGGAGTAACACAGCGCCGAGGCGATCCGCTGAGCCGGGCTTTCCCGGACTGCTCGCGCTCGCGTGGCTCGTGTACCTGCTCGCCGCAGCAGCCTTGACGCTTCTGTGGCGCCAGCCGCCGCACCCGGACGCTCTCTTCTTCGGATCGGCGATGCGGCGGATGATCGTGCTGATGACGGTCGGCCTGCTGATCCTTTGGCCGATGATTCGACTGAGTCAACCGCCCGGGCGGAGCACGACCGGTAGCCTGCTCATCGACATCATCATCATGTTCTCGATGATCCAGGTCGTCATCTGGCCGATGCGGTTCGTCACGCGCTGGACCTCGCTTCAGATGGGGATGGTGGATGTGATGATCGCATCGTGGGCTGTGCTCATCTCAGGCATCGTGGCGGTGGGCGTCGCGCCTGCGTCCGGACGAGGACGTTGGCGCGCGATGACCGCATGCGTCCTGCTCATTTTCGCAGGACCGGGACTGGCCGCCGCTGTGGAAGGTGTTGGGGGTATGGGGGGCGCTGGGGGTGCTGGGGGTGTCCTGCCTCATCCGATCAGCGAGTGGCTCACATCCGCCTCCCCGCTCACGATGATCTTCACAGCAACGGCGGACAACGGGCACATCGCGCTGCAAACCGTGCTCTGGACCTCCGGCGCTGCTGTCGCGGTCGGCGTCGTGCTCCACATCATCGCAACGGCCCGGCAGCGTCGCCAAGGCGATCGGGAGGTTGCTGGGCCGGTTCTGGATGTCGATGCGTCAGGCGACTAGACTGGCGGATCGCCGCCGCCCGTTGCCGGGCGGCGGTCATGCACATGCACAAGGAGACGAAATGGACTTCCTCACCGCGGAGGAGAAACAGCGCCTCGAGGAACGCCTAGCGGCGCTGATCGCCAAACGCCCGGAGATCTCCCGGCGAATCGGGGAGGCTGCGGCGCTCGGCGACCTGAGCGAGAACGCCGAGTACCACGCCGCCCGCGAAGATCAAGGCCTCATGGAGGCTGAGATCCGCCGGATCGAAGAGCGCATCAAGACCGCCATCGTCGCCGACAAGATGGAAATGCCCGCCGACGTCGTCTTCATCGGCGCGACGGTTCGCCTGCGAGAGATCGAGACCGGTGATGAAGATGTCTACAAGCTCGTTGGTGAGGCGACGGGCAACTTCTCGCTCGACTACTTCGAGGTGACGGGCGGGTCGCCGATGGGTGAAGCGCTCATGAAAGCGCGCGTCGGCGAGACGATCCGCGTCGATACGCCCAAAGGCGCTAAGCGATTCGAGATTCTCGAACTGCTCTGAACTCAACCGCAACGCGCAGGCGAGCGCGTCAGTTGCGGATCATGCGCCAGACGCCCGAATTCAGTGAGCCGAGATCGCCGTCGTTGTCGACATGGACGGGTTCAAGCGATGCGGGCAAGCCGAGGAGCACCGCTGCATCGACGTGATATGGTCTGTCACCCGCGTTGAGGACGACCAGCAGCACGTCCTCATTGAGTTGACGTGTGAAGGCAAAGACGCGAGGCAAACCCGTGTCCACATGCGTCAGCCGACCGTAGCGCAGCGCCGGTTCGCCGGTGCGCAGGCCGAACCACGTCTGGTAGTACGCAAGCAGATCGGGCAGGATGCGCTCGTCGGACGAATCAAACGGCATGAGATCAGGCCACGTCATCGGTTTGCGGTTGGCGGGGTCATCCGCGCCCCACATGCCATACTCTTCGCCGAAGTAGATCATCGGCGCGCCGAGGTACATCGCCTGGAATGCAACGGCGACGCGACTCAGCTCGAAACAACGGTCGCTCGGCCGCGAACCGTTGTAGTTCGGCCCGTTGTCCTGGGGGCGGTTCGCAGCATCGAACTCCCTGCCTGGGTTGAAGAGCTGGCTGGCGAGGCGATCCGTGTCGTGCGAGTTGTACAGGTTCTGCTGAATCAGTTGCGTGGCGGGCGGATCATCATCGAACGCGCGATCGAGCCGATCGGAAAGCTGGTGCGCGGTCATGCCCGGGCGAACGGCGAGCCAATCGACGACGGCGCTGCCGAACGGGTAATGCATCTGCGCATCGAACATATCTCCACTCAGCCAGGGCGTCGCGTCGTACCAGATCTCAGCCGTGATATACGCATCGGGATTGACCGACTTGACGACGCGCCGCCACTCGATCCAGAACTGGTCGCCGATCATGCTTGGCACATCGAGGCGCCAGCCGTCGATGCCGTCGGACGGGTCGCCGTCGCCGTTGGGATCGTGCCAGCGTCTGGTGATGTCGAAGACGTGCTGCTTGACCTGCTCCACGAGGTTGCCTTCGGGCGTCTCTCGCAGATCGGGGAGCCAGCCGCTCGCGCCGTCCCACGCCGCCCATGACCGCAACGAGCCGTCATCGCCGAACTCAGCGACGAACCAGTCGGCGTACGGCGAGTCCGTACCGTTCGCTTGAACGTCGCGGAATGCGAAGAACTCGCGTCCCACGTGATTGAAGACGCCGTCGACGATGACATGGATGCCCCGCTCCTTGCATGCGGGCAGAAACACGTCGATGAAGTACCGGTCCGCAGCGGTGAACCCCCACGTCTTGGGATCAAGCGTCTCCTTCGCACGGATCGCCGCATCGCCCTCTGGGTCCCAAGGCCCAAAGTGCGGGTCGATGTGCCGATAGTCGGCTGTGTCGTACTTGTGCAGTGATGGCGCATCGAAGACGGGGTTGAAGTAGATCGCGGTGACGCCGAGCGAAACCAGGTGATCGAGGTGCTCCAGAACGCCCTGCAAGTCGCCGCCGTAGCGCCGGTCCCAGATCACGTTGTAGAGCCGATCGCGCCCCGGCCCATCCTGCGGGCCGCGACCGACGACTTGACGGTCCCACAAGTCCGGATCATCACCGAAGTGGCGTACGCGCTCCTGCCAGGCGACGAATTCCTCATCCGGAACAGCGCGGTGGTCGCTGCCCCACGGCTTGAAATACACCCCGATTCCTGATGGATCGTTTTCCGAATCACCGTTGGCGAACCGCTCCGGGAAGATCTGATACCACGTCGCGCCCTTCGCCCAATCAGGCGTCTCGATGAATGGAACAAGCTGAACGTCATACCGGTTGCGAGCAGTCGAGCCGTCCGCACCGGTGACTTGGAGTTCGTAACGAGTCAAAGCAGGCTCGAACATGACGCGCGCCGTCCAGCGCGTACCCCCCCGCCACTGCTCCGGAGTGAGCGGAACGCGCCGCCCGGGGCCGTCGCTGTTGCCGAGCACAGCCGTGATGGCGGTAACATCATCGTCAGCCGTCGTGAACGCATGCAGGTCGACGATCGGCGGATCCTCCGCAATAGCTTCGAGATGATCGCGCCGCCTCGGATCGTGCAGCACAGGCACCCCGATCTCACGAATGACCAGGCGACCGTGCTCATCCGTGTTGGTCACGAACCGCCCCGGCCGAACGTCGATCCGCTCCAGCCGGGGATCGTAGAACACAGCGAACTGCTCGCCATCCGCCACGGGGTAGGCAAGCCGCCCGATCTTCTCAAAACACTGGTCACGGACATTGAAGGCGTGCCGCGGACCGTCAAGCGGGTCGGTGACTGCCGCATGCGTTCCGTCAGGCGTGAGCTCCATGGGAATCACGCTGCTCGCGTCGTAGTCGATCATCAGTTGAAACGACCGCTCGACTTGCAGGCGAATCGTGGTCGGCTCGGGCCAATCGCCGTCGAAAACGGTGACCGCAAGGTCGAACCCGCCGGGCCACTGCGTGGTGATGAGCCACTGCATAGGTTCCGGGCCGGGTTTGATCGTGATCGTGTTGGGACCTGTGACGCGGCTCTTGGTGATGGTGTGTCCCAGCCGAGGGATGGACCGGGCGAGATCCACGAGGATGGGTCGTCCCGCCAGTTGCGGTGTGGCGTACTGCACGATGGGCACCGCATGATCGACCGGCGCTGTTTCGCAAGTCCACCGCCGACGCCGGGGATCCAGCGTGATCCGCAACGGCAACGGATGATCGACGATGAGCGGAATATTCGTGCCCGGCTGGATGAGTCGAGAAGGATCGCCGCCGACCGCGCCGGCGTGCCCCTGATCCCACGCGCCATTGCGGACGAACTTGAACTCATATCGGCCGGCGTCGAAGAGGCGTTGCAGGCTCAGCGTCCCGTCATCGTTGGGAATAAGCCGGTACGCATCATCGCTCGTATTCCAGTTGTTGAACGTGCCCGCCATGCGCCACACGCCGTCCGTGGGAAGCGGGCCGACCGTGTCCATGTCCTGACCGCACGATATCGACGCCGTCATCGCAATCAGAAACAGTAACAACACAGGCTGGCGCCATCGTGGGGCGGCGAACGGGAAGCATCGGCATCGCAAGTTGTTCATCGCGCGGTCCATCCATCCCGTGCAGCGGTCGGCCGCCGTCACACGCGGTCGCCGACCGCCGGCTCGCAGCAAGATCCACGCGCGATCAGCGAGACCGGAAGCCGCGGGCAACGCGACTCCGGATGACCGTTGTGTCCGTCGTCGGACGATTGCTCATCCGCGGCGCGGCGCCTGCACCGGACAGGATCGACCAGATCGATCATCGTCCTGCACGCGAGCGTTCCAAGCTGATAGAAATTCATGTGAATGGTCGTGAGCGGTGGGTCGGCCATCTGCGCCGCTGGTATGTTGTCGCAGCCGACGATCGCGATGTCTTCGCCCGGCGTTCGCCCCACCCGACGGCAGGCGTGGTACGCACCGAGCGCCATTTTGTCATTGCCGCAGAACACCGCAGTCAACTCGCTATCCCGCGTGAGCAGTTCCTGCATCGCCAACTCACCCATCTCCACTGTGAACTGCCCATCGACGATCAGCCGATCCGGCAACTCGACGCCATGCTCAGCGAGACGGTCGACGAAAGCGGCGGTGACTTGCTCGGCGGTCAGCACCTGGGCGGCGGGGCCGCTGATGTGCCCGACCCGGCGATGCCCAAGCTCCACGAGGTGGTCAGCGGCAAGCCGACCGGCCACGGCGTAGTCACACAGCACGGTTCGCAGCTTCCACTGCTGGAAGTGGTTGTTGACGACGATGAAGGGCTTGTCGCTGCCGTCGAACTCAGCGAGGAAGCGGTGCTCTTCGGTGGCCCCGATGAAGAGAATGCCATCCACGGAACACTCTTCGATGAGGATGTCGTATTGCTTGCGACGGATGAAGTCGCGCCTGGCGACTTCGAGCATGATGCGATAGTCGTGGTCGGCTGCGTAGTCGTAGATCCCGGAGATGATCTCCCCGAAGTAGGGGTCGGCGAAGGCGTGCTGGAGCGCGGGGATCAGGACGGCGAGCGTCCGAGAACGGTTGTTCGGCAAGCCTCGTGCAAGCCTTGACGGCCGGTACTGGAGCTTCTCGATGGCGCTGAGGACGCGCTGGCGAGTGGAATCGGAGATTCGCTCATCGCCCTTGTTGAGGATGAGGGAAACGGTTGTCAGGCTGACGCCGGACTCCCTGGCGACATCACGGATTGAGGCACGTCCCTTGCTCATGGTCCTCCTTCGTAAACAAGGCTCTAGTAAAACACTTTAGCACCGGCTGGGCGTCGCGGTAGCGAAAGACGCGGAATTTCTCGCGACAGCCGGGCCGGCCGGCGTCACAGGAAACAAGACCGGCGGGTCATGGCATAGAATTGTGCGTTTCGGCGCGTGATTCCGCAAAAATCGCTTGCCGACGGTCACACCCGGGCTAGGATGAAGGGGTCTGGTAAAACAGTTTAGTAGTCCTGGTTGTCGCCATCCCCGCCGTGCACACGAGTCGCGTCGTTCGCATGTCAGGCTCGGCAGTCTGGGGCTCTGTACACATCGCGCACGGATCGTGTCGATCCTGCGAAAACAGGAGGGAAGCTCCCATGAGAGTTATGATTGCATCGGCTGTCGGTCTGGTTGCCTTGGCGGGGACCGCCTTCGGCGCCACGGTCGACGGCATCGTCACGACCGGCGAATACGGCGCGCCGCTCGCCATCCAGGATACGCCCACCGGCTTCGGCGACAACTACAGCGAACTCGACGTCGCCTACGCCAACATGCTGGCCGGCGGTGACCTCGAAATGGCCTTCACCGGCAATCTGGAAGGCAACGGCAACGGCTTTGTGCTCTTCTTTGACACACGGGCGGGCGGCGCTGTGGACACTGTTCTCGGCGACGGGTACGGCCTGCTCGGCGAATTCGGCGGCGCTCGCGTCGACGACTGGGGCGGCGACATCGACGGCGACTGGGGCGTCACGGTTCCGCCCGGCGGACCCAGCATCCTTGATCCCGGCTTCAACCCCGACTTCGCCATTGAGATCAACACCAACGGGTTCGACTACTGGACCAACATCATCGACATGACCGTGCCCAACGACCCGGGTCAGGCCAACCGTGACGTCTACCTCGGCTCGAATACCGTCGGCGGCGGCGGCGCCACACACACCTACTGGCGCGACGGCGGCACAACCAACGCCGGCGACATCACCCACGCCTTTGACAATTCCAACACGGCCGGCGTCTGGGGCTATAACTGGGACAACCCGCCGGGCGATCTGGGCGATCCGCTCAGCGCCATCACCGGCTTCGAGTTCCTCTTCTCCGCTGAGTTCCTCAACGCCGACCCCGGCCATGAGATCAAGCTGCTCCCGTTCGTCACAAGCGGTGGTGGCGACTACCTCTCCAACCAGTTCCTGCCCGGTTTGGGCGGTGCTGAGAACCCCGGAGGCGCGGGCGGCGTCGGCGGCGACCCACTGTTTGACGCACACTACTTCGACGGCGATCAGTTCCTCGTCATCCCGACACCCGGGACGATGGCGCTTGTGAGCCTCGGCGGCCTTGTCGCCCTGAAGCGACGACGCAGCTGACCCGCTCGTTCTCCTAGCGCGAAGGACACCATCGGGCCGGGTGGGCAAATGTCCACTCGGCCCTTTCACCAGATACGCATTCGTGCCGATCACGTAGGACACACGAGGTGATTCGATGACCCGGCAACTCATTCATCCACTCCTGGTCGCAGGCATGGTCGGCTCGCTTGGCGCCGGCGCGTGTTTCGCCCAGTCCGACTCCATGACGATGCTCCAGATCTTCGAGACGCCTTGGGACGTGCTGGAACACCGCACCGTGGACGTCTGGGCTGTCGGGTATGACGAGTTCTGGGTTCCCCCGCCCAGTCAGGCGGAGTTCGCCGGCGGGTCGGTCGGCTACGATCTCTACGACCGCTTCGACATGGGATCACCCGATCAGCCGACGCGCTACGGCACGACCGGCCATCTCTCAGCGTTCACCGATCAAGCCAAGCGGGCATGGCTCTTCGTCTACGCCGACACGATCCTGAACCACAACGGCTTCGCGGATCTCTACACCGCCGGCTTTCCCGAATCGGGCGGCTACCCCGGCTTCGTCCTGAGCTGGGACGGCATGCCGTTCGGCGACTTCCACGACTACTGGGCAAGCGGGACCCTCCAGGAGCGCGTCGCGGGACTCATTGACATCGCCCAGGAAACGAACATCCAGATCATCCGCAATCCCGTAGACGAGGGCGACCCGGACAACATCCCGCCCGGCACGACGCCTTGGAACGGCCGGCTCGCCAACCTGCCCGACCCCGCCAACGCGGCGCTCTACCCCGATCTGGACCTGCCCGGCAACACCTACACCAACCCCGAAACGGGTACGCAGTTCACACGCTACCCCTTCAACCTGACCGACCCGCTCGCTGGCGACGCGGTCACGGAGAACGGCACCGGCCTGCTGCTGCGCTACGGGCAGTGGCTCACCGAAGTCGCCGGTTTCGATGGCTACCGTGTCGATGCCGCCAAGCACGTCCCGACGTGGTTCTTCGATACCTACTGGGATAACGCTGTGCACAAGACAGGCAGGCTCGCGCTCGACGGCGAGCGCATAACGCCGCTGAGCTTCGGTGAGGTGCTCGATGGCAGCCACGGGACGCTGCTTCCCTACATCCGCAAGAATGGCTTCTCCAACCGCGACGTGCTGGACTTCCCCCTGTTTTTCCCGTTGCGTGACAATCTGACCGACATCAACGCGATCAACAGTTGGTACGACATCCTCGACAAGTCGATCGACGTCGCGGATGACGGCTACGTCAACGGCACCGTCGGCGTCAAGTTCGTGCACTCGCACGACAACGGCGGCGCGATCCTCGACAACGTGGCGTTCGCGTATTCGATCCTTCTCCCCGGACGGACGATCGTGTACATGAACGGCGAGCAGTTCGGACTGGCGGGCGAGTTCCCAAGACCGGGGCGCGGCGATGCGCTCGGCGGCGCGTTCGGCGACACCATCTCCACACTCGTCGGACTCGCCAAATCGCACGGCCGTGGGTACTACTACACACGCTGGCTCGACCAGTTCACGCTCGTCTACGAACGGCAGAACGCGCTGCTCATCTGCCTGTCGAGCAACAACAACGAAGGTTTCGACACCGTCACCGTCGACACCGGATTCGTACCGGGCGATCTGCTCGTCGAACTCACCGGGCACGCGGGCGATGCGGTCATCGACCCCACCGGCCAAATCCCGCAGGTAATCGAGATCGACGGCTCCGGTCAAGCATCCGTCACCGTCCCCCGCAACATGACCGGCGGTGTGGAGCACCGCAGCGGATACGTTGTCTACGGCCCGGCCACACCGCAGGGAGTGCTCACGATCGTCGGCGCGTCCTCCACGATCCCCGCTGAAGATCCCGGCCCCGACCCGAGCACCGCCGAGGTCATGCAGGCGCGTCTCAGCGAAATCGACGTGGTGAGCGATCCGCAGTTCACCATCGCGCTCCAGACAACCGAAGTCGTCCTCCCCGACGGCTACGGCGTCGATGACGAAGCGGGCGGTGATAGCGCCACCCTCCGCATCAACGGCGGCATCGACGTGACCGGCGAGGCGTTCCTCTCGACCGATCCTGATGATCTCGTCGCATACGGCTATCAGGAGTTCGTAACCAAGCACAGCCCGCTGGCCGGTGGCGGTGACGGCGAGTACCGCCAGGATGTTGATGCGACGCTTCTCCCCGAAGGGCTGAACTTCATCGCCGTGCGCGCGTTCCGCCAACGCACGAGCGGGCCGGCGCTCTGGACGGACTTCAAGCGAGCGGTCTACATCGACCTGCTCGGACCGGAGATCACGCTCGCCGTGCCGCAGATCACCTACGAGGGTGTGAGCCTGCTGACGCTGCCGTTCCACACGTTCGAGGTCACGTCGCTCGACTCCACAGCCGACAGCGTACACCTGTTCATCAACGAAGCGCCGGGGACCGACCTGCTCCCGCTCGTCGGGCCGGACAACGCGCTGAACCGGATCGACCGCGATCAGTTCGAGAAAATACAGTACGGCCTGCCGCACGGATCGCTGCGCGTCGACCTTATCGCGCTCGAAATGAGCGGGAACTGGTCACAAACGACAGCCGAGTGGATCGTGAATCTCTACAACCCCGGCGACATGGATCGCAGCGGCGTGCTCACGGCCGACGATGTGTGCGACTTCTACGCACAACTCGGCCTCGGTGAAGGCGATCCGGGCTACGACGACAAGGCGGACATCGACCTGACCGGCACGGTGGATGACATTGACGCGGGGCTGTTCCGGTTGCTGGCCGAGCGAGCCGGCGTCGACCTCCCCGTCTCGGACATCAACAACGACGGCAGCGTGGATCAGTCCGACCTCGGCATCCTCCTCGCAGCATACGAACTCACTGGCGACGGTGACTGCGACGGCGATGGCGATACGGATCAGGCGGACCTGGGCATCCTGCTCGCCGAGTACGGCTCAGGTTGCTGATCGCCACAACTCCCCCGCAGGGCTTGGAAGCTACCGTTGCTCGGTTTCGCCCGCTGCACATCCGTGATGCGCATCACATGGCTGTCGCGCGAACCGGCTTGCCGCGGACAGGCGGGATGAACCCCACGTTGCCGGATTCGATGGGGCCTGCCTCGCAGTTGTGTGGGATGCGGGTCAGGCGGCGCGGTCCGGCCTTGCCTGTCACGTCGTCCACCAATGCCTGTGACGCGGACTCAGGCTGCGTTCGAGCGGCTACGGGGCTATACTCGGCCTCATCATGGCGCGAAAGAAACCTGCCAAGCCGACTGATTCCGATCCGTACACGCCACGCGTTCGCCGCCTGCGTCGGCTTTTCTCCGATGCGAAGGTCGATGCGCTCCTGGTGACGAACCCTCGTGATGTCCACTACCTCACGGGTTTCCGCGGTGATGACAGCTACGTGCTGGTCGGACGCCGCAAGCCGGTGGTCATCAGCGATTTCCGGTTCCAGGAGGAGCTTGAAGCGATCGCCGGCCGGGTGCGCGTCGTCATTCGCAAAGGGGCGATGGTTCCGACCGTCGCTGCGCTGGTCAAGGCGTCGAATCCGGGCACCATCGGGCTCCAGGCGGAGTACCTGACGATCGCCGGCCGAAAGGTATTGGCCAAGGCGCTCGGCGCCCGCAACCTGCGCGACACGATCGGCTTGGTGTCGCGCCTGCGCATTGTCAAGGATGATGCTGAACTGAAGATCATCCGTCGTGCGATTCACATTCAGCAGGATGCGCTCAGCGCGACGCTGGCGACGATCAAGCCGGGGCAAACGGAAGAGGCGGTGTGTGCGCGTCTCGAATATGAGATGAAGTGCCGCGGCGCGTCCGAGCCGAGCTTCCCGTCAATCGTGGCGGCGCAGGCGAACGGCTCGCTTCCTCACGCCGTGCCGGGCAAGACCAAGCTGCGTGCGGGTCGGCCACTGCTCATCGACTGGGGCGCGCGTGTTGATGGCTACTGCTCAGACCTCACACGTACGTTTTCGCTTGGTTCGATGTCTCGCAAGATCGCTGAGATCTACGACATCGTGCTCGAGGCGCAGCTCGCCGCGATTGCTGCGGTGCGTCCCGGCGCCGGCACACGCGCCGTTGATGCCGTGGCGCGTGACATCATCACCAACGCCGGCTACGGCGACTGCTACGGACACGGGCTCGGCCACGGGGTCGGCCTGGATGTCCATGAAGAACCCGGATTGAACACACGAACGGATACCGAGCTTCGACCGGGCATGCTCATTACCGTTGAGCCGGGGATCTACCTTCCCGGAGTCGGGGGCGTTCGCATCGAGGATGATGTGCTCGTCACCCAACGCGGACATAAAGTGCTCAGCAACTTCCCCAAGGATCGCGCGTCGATGGTGCTCTGATGCTGCCGGCCAACGGCGAACGGATCTCACCCGGCGCGATCGTGGATAACCGATCATGATCGAGAATCGCAGGCTGAAAGAACTCATCAAGATGATGATCGAGAACGACTTGGTCGAGCTCGGCATCGCGGCTGGCGACGAGAGCGTGACGCTTCGACGGCGCACGACGCCGGACCCGCCTCCGGCCCCGGCCCCCGTTGCCGCGGCGCTCGCTGCCCTCCCGACCGAAGTCGCCTCGGTCGAGAGCGACGAGGATGCCGGGCTGACGGTCGTCAAGAGCCCCATGGTCGGGACCTTCTACGCTCAGTCGGACCCGGAATCTCCGCCCTACGTGGACATCGGCTCGGAGGTCAAGCCGGACACCGTCATCTGCGTCGTCGAGGCGATGAAGGTGTTCAACGAGATCAAGGCGGAGTGCTCCGGAACGGTCGAGCGCGTTTTCGTCGAGAGCGGGCAAGCGGTGGAGTTCGAGCAGAAGCTCTTCCTCGTTCGACCGGCGTAGCTCAGCGTCATCACGTAGCCGGCTCATGCCCGCAGCCCGGCGGTGCATCCCTTCAAGACTCCTCATGTCACGGCGGCCGTATGTTCCAGCGAATCCTGATTGCGAACCGTGGTGAAGTGGCGCTTCGCGTCATCCGCGCAGCGCGTGAGCTTGGAATCGAGACGGTCTGCATCTATTCGACAGCCGATCGAGACGCTCCGTACCTTGCGCTGGCGGATGAGGCGATCTGCATCGGCCCGGCGACGGCGTCGGACAGCTACCTGAATATCGCGAGCATCATCGCAGCCGCCGAGATCGCCAACATCGACGCCATCCACCCCGGCTACGGCTTCCTCGCTGAGAACCCCGACTTCGCCGATGTCTGTCGATCGTGTGAGATCGCCTTCATCGGGCCGTCGCCTGAGGCAATGGGAATGCTCGGCAACAAGGTGGCGTGCAAGCAGCTCGCCAAGAAGAACAAAGTCCCCGTCTTCCCCGGCTCGGACGGCCCCGTTGAGAATGAAGAGGAGGCAGTCAAGCTCGCCAAGACGATCGGTTATCCAATCATCATCAAGGCCGTGGCGGGCGGCGGCGGACGGGGCATGCGCGTCGCCAACAACGAAGCGAGCCTGCGAACCGGATTCCACAACGCGCAGCTTGAAGCCGAGGCCGCGTTCAAGAACAACACCGTCTTCATCGAGAAGTTCCTCGAACGTGCTCGCCACATCGAGGTGCAGGTCATCGGTGACAGCCACGGCAACGCCATCCACTTCTTCGAACGGGACTGCTCCACGCAACGCCGGCATCAGAAGCTCATCGAAGAGGCTCCCGCACCGGGCATTGATGCGTCGAAACGCGACCAACTCTGCAAGGCTGCGTGTCGAATGCTCAAGGCGGCAAGCTACTGCGGCGCCGCGACCGTTGAATTCCTGATGGATCGGAAACAGAACTTCGGCCTGCTCGAAGTGAACACGCGCATCCAGGTCGAACATCCGGTGAGCGAGATGATCACGGGTGTGGACCTCGTGAAGCTGCAGATCCTCGTCGCGTCCGGCGAGCCGATCCCGCTCAAGCAGCGTGATGTCAAGCTGCGAGGCCACGCTATGGAATGCCGGATCAACGCCGAAGATCCGGATCGTGACTTCGCGCCGCAGCCCGGTCGATTGACTCGCTTCGACGTGCCCGGCGGGCGAGGCGTTCGCGTCGATACGCATTGCGTCGCGGGCTACAGCATTCCGCCGAACTACGACTCGATGATCGCCAAGCTCATCACGCATGGGGAGGACCGTGAGGCGTGCCTGGCGGTGATGCGGCGGGCGCTTGATGAGTTCCACATCGAGCCGATCGCGACGACGATACCGCTGCACCGTCAACTCGTGCGGAACAGCAAGTTCGTCAAAGGCGGCGTCAGCATCCACTTCCTCGAACGACTGCTCAAGCAGTAACGGCTGAGGTCTTTGCACAACTCCGCTGCAGGGCCGTCTCGGTTTCGTCCGCTGCGCCATGGCAAGGCGACGTTTGTATTACTCCCCATTCCCCTGGCGCGAGGTTATGATGGATTCGCTTGCCGAATGGAAGGCGAATCAAATGCCCAGGAAACGAAGACGATTCTCGGCTGTTTTCAAGGCCAAGGTGGCGATGTCATCCTCTCCTGGAAACGCCACCGGTGGAGCCGGGAATCGCAGTATGGTGGATCGAAAGGCACGTGACCGTCTTGCTGAGATCGGTCGGCAACTGACGACAGGGCAGTTGCCGACAGGTCGGTTCGAATCTCTCTTGCCGTTCCCCACGTCTGATCCAGCCGTCGAGGAGATCTGGTCGAATCTGTTCGACTATCTCTACAACGACATCTGGCCGTTCTGGTCTCACCGCCTCACGGGGAAGCGGAAGCCCAAGCGGGACACGCGTGCGATCGTCGCGCGAGCGATCGTCTTCCTGCACTCGGACATCGAGTTTGATCGGGAATCGCTGGGGGACAAGTACGATCCGGAGCTATGGCCATTCGTGTCCGATGCCGACCTCGACTCAGCCAAGAAGCGATCACGTCTACTTCGTGGAGTTCAAGCAGGCTGACTGGCATCAATGTTAAAGGTCAGCGACGCCGCTTGTCGGCGTCCGCTGGAGCGCCTTGTTGGGCAATTCACTCATCATTGGGATGTTGGCCGAGCATTGCCCTTCCAACTTGGCTCCAATTCATGAGTGCCTGCTTCTCGGAAGACGGCTCGTTACTTGGAAAAGCGGCTTCTTGATGAAGCAGAAGCACATCCACCAAGTACGAGATCATTTCCGCATCTCTTTCATCGCTGGCTTCTTCGTATTGCTCTGTGTCTCGATTCACATCTGCTTCAGTCATCCCAAAGCTGTCGCCTTTGGCCGCGAAGCGGACAACATAGATGCAGAATCCTGTCCAGCTGCGATGAAAGAACAGGGCGTCGTCCTTCCAGTAGATGAACCACTTGTCCTCCATTTGCTCAGGCACAAGCCCCCTGCGGATGTACTTCATTTCTTGTGGCGAGAAAGTTTGATCCAGGCGGATGGTGGTTCTCTTTGAGGGTAGTGCCTCGGTCTTCCAATCTGTTGGTGTGGCGGTCTTCATCTGTCTTCTGCCCAACATGTGAGTGAACGGGATCCCTTGAGCCAAGGCTCTGGACCATGCCATGTGAGATTTAGCATAGCTTACCCAACCCTCCGCATCACCTTGGCCTGCCCCCGATTCATGTACCAACCGCTATGAGAGTCGGGAGGGGCGCCGGCGAGGACGCCATGGCTCGCTTCACTGCGTGCAGCCCGGATCGCTCGCGACCGCTGCACCATCGCTACAGGTCGTCGGGAAGCAGCGCGACGTGCGTGCCTTGGTCGTCGACGAGGATGATGCCGACCAATCGGCCGTCGCCTCGCGCGAGAACGCACGCGCCGTGCCATGATTCGTCGATCGGCAGCGCCGGGTCGATCTCCCACGCATCATCCGCGATCGTCAAGCGCGCCGCGGCGAGCGGCAACGGTGGCGCGGTCGGATCGGCGACGGCGAGGCAGTCCTCCACTTCCGTCGCGACCCTGCATCGATGGGCGTGCCAGACCCGGCTCGTCACGTTTGCTTGCAGCAGCGCCAGGCCGTGCAACTCCCACGTTGGGTCCGATGCGAGGGCGACGATTTGACCTGCGACCTCCAAGCCTACGCTCCCCTCTTTCGCCTTTTCGCCGGGTTTGAGCAGATCGGCAGGTCCGAGCAGGCCTTTCTCGGTTTGCAGCACCCAGCCGTGCCGGGTTCGTTCGCCGTGGCCGAGCCAGCCTTGTTTCCAGGCGATCGCTGCCCGCAACGGCACGGGCATCGACGCGCCCGGTGGAAGCAGCGAGCTGCCGATCGCGGCGACCGGCTCCCATTCCAGCCAAGCCTCCTTCGGCTCGCGCGCCAGCTCGAAGCGATGCCCGGTCCGCACCGGTTCGCCCGACTCATGAGGCTCAGGCGTCGCCAGCGCGACTGATCCGCTGACGAGCGATTCGATCGAGTCGATCTCCACCGAGATCCCGCCCATGCCGACCGTGGCCTTGAGGCCGCCCGCATCCCAGAATCGAGTCGCTTCACAAACAAGTTGTCTGTATGCCTTCTCAACATGCAGGCGCGCCTCGACGCCGTTGGCGTCGCTCGCCAATCCAACGGAGAGCACCGTTCCGATTCGCACGCCCCGGTATGTGACCGGGGCGCCCGCAGCCAAGCTTCCCCGTTCGGTTGCATGAAGGACGATTTCCAGATCGCCTGCTTGCGTGGATTCGACAACGGGCGGCTCGCGCAGTCCGACGAATCGGCGCTGTTTCGGGGCGTGTGCCGGGCCTGGGGCGACAGCCATGTATCGCGCGCCGACGACCGTCTCCAGGCCCTGAATGCGATCCAGCCCGACGCTTGGGCGGACGATCCAGAATCGGCTTCCGCTGCGTGCGATGCGATCAGCGTGCAGGTGGAGGGCAGCCTTCACGATCACGCCTTCGCCGGTCGGAGCGAGATCAAGTGACCGTACCTCGCCGATGGTGATGCCGCGATAGCGCACTTCGCCGCCCGGCCTGAGTCCGTGCCCCTGGTCGAACTGGATATCCACGATAAAACCGCGAGCCTGATAGGCCTGAAAGCTGAGGTAGAGTACAAGCGCGAGCGCGGCGATCGGCAGGAGCCACGCCCAGGAAATGCGCCGGTTGGGTACGAGCACCGCGCGATGCACCGCCCGGTCCGTTGCCGGCTCTGTCGTTTCCTTGTCGGTATGCTGAGAATCGTCAAGCGCCATCGGCGAATCCTCCTGTCGTGAGATGATCCTGTGCGCGCCACAGGCTGCGCGGATCGAAGCTCGCCGACGCCAGCAGGCTGAGGATGACGCACGCGCAGAACGCCAGCGCCGCCGGCCCTGCTGAGACCTCAACGATATCGCCGAGCTTGAGGACCGCGACGAGAATCGCCACGAGCAGCACATCGAGCATGCCCCACCTGCCCGTCCATTCCACGAGGTGATACGTCAGCGCGCGGTGGCGGTCACGCCGAATCAGGACGCCGCCCGCGGAAAGAAGCAAGAGCGAAACCAGCTTTGTGAGCGGGATGATGACCGAGCAGAGCAGCACGATGATTCCTACGAACAACTCGCCCGAGCCGAGCAGCGTCGCGACGCCTTCGAGGATGCTCGCCTCGCTGTGATAGCCCAACTCCTCAATGCGAAGCATCGGCAACGTGATCGCGAAGGGGTAGATGATCAGCGCAGCGGCGGCGATGGCGGCGGTCCGGCTGCTGCTTCGCACGTGCGCCGATCGGCTGATGAGCTTCGTGCCGCATCGCGCGCAACACGCCTTTGTCCGAGGCGGAATGCTCGGCACGGTCTGCGCCAGCCCGCAGCACGGGCAGGTTTGCAGAGCTGAGCAGCTCACATGTTCGTCAATCGCGGCGGGCATGTGCCTGTCCTCTCGTTACCCAACAGGCCTCAATCGCTCTATTTCGGGTCATGGTCAAACTCAGTCCTCCGGCTTCTCGCCGGGCGGGGCCATCTTGACGATCTTCGGATCGAACCGCGCGATGACCTCGACCAGATCAGCCTGATGCGACATGACTTCGTCGATGTTCTTATACACCATCGGCGCTTCGTCGAGGCCGGCGCTGATGAGCGTGACGCCGCGCTCGGCGAGCAGTTTCTTCACAGCGGACCATGTGAACGTGCGTTTCGCCTGCGTGCGTGACATGACGCGCCCCGCGCCGTGCGATGCGGAGCGCAGCGATTCGCCTTCACCCCTTCCGCGCACGACGTATGCCGGGCTGGCCATGGAGCCGGGGATGATGCCGAGCACGCCTTCGTGGGCGGGCGTCGCGCCCTTGCGGTGAACAATGACCGTTTCGCCGTTGTGCGTTTCCTTCCACGCGAAGTTGTGGTGGTTCTCGATGTCTGCGATGACATCCGCGCGCAGCGCACGCGCGATGCGGCGGTGAATGATCGCGTGGTTCGCTGCTGCGTACTTGCCCATGAGCTGCATCGCTCGCCAGTATTCCTGTCCGTCGCCCGTGTTGAGGTTCAGCCATGCGAGGTGGCGCAGCTCTTTGGGAAGTTCGGGGCGCAGATCCATCGCGAGGCGTGAGTAGTGGTTGGCGACGAGCGAGCCCGTGCCGCGACTGCCGCTGTGTGTGAGGAGCGCGATGTATGTGCCGGGTGCGATGCCCAGATCGGGATGGTCCAGTGTGAGCGTGCCGAACTCGACGAAGTGGTTGCCCGACCCGCTCGTGCCGAGTTGCCGACGGGCCTTGTCCTTGTGGATGAGCGTAACGGGCGAGGCTGCCCAGTCGTCATCCATGACGGGGTGCTCGCTCAGCGATCCCTTGAACTCGGCGCCGATGCCGAAGCGCGTCTCACGGTTGATGATGCTGATGAGCCGATCCGTTTCGCCCTTGAGCGTGGCGACGGGCAGGTCGTAGACGCTCATTCGCATTCGGCAAGCGATGTCCACGCCGACGGCATAGGGGATGACCGCATCACGCGTCGCCAGCACGCCGCCGATCGGCAGGCCGTAGCCCACGTGCGCATCGGGCATGAGCGCCCCGGAGACCGACACGGGCAGTTCACACGCGTTTTGCATCTGACGTATGGCCTGCGTATCGAGGTTGGTCCCCCACTGTCGCCACGGTGCCGACTCAGCGCGATGCACGAACGGCTTGACGGGTTTCGTCTCGCCCGCCAATTCCTTCGCGAGTGGACCGAACTCCGGGTCATCGACGTGCGCAGCGGGATCAGCAACGATCGCCTGAATCCGATCGTGAATCTGCATGCGTGACAGCCCCCAACGCTTCGCATCGCCCACAAGCTGCAGCGTCAGCCGAATCGCCGGCCCCTTCGGCACACCCAGATTGATCAACTCACGCGCTTTCATGTCGTGGTGCAGTGTAGCCTCGACGCGCAGCAATCCGGTTCCGCCAACAGCAGACTCGATTCAGCGACTCGCGCCGTGCCCTTGTCCACTGCGTCCCGTCCGCTTCGCCGAACAACCACCGATCAAGATCGGTGGTGGAGGACACATGGGGAACGATGGCGGCGCACTGTCGCACATCGCAGGGAAGGATGCGCAACCTTGAGCGAGGGTGGTTGAGAGGCTCACGGGTCGTGCATGCATGCTCATTCGACTGACCCGTCCATCTCCGCTATACCTTGACCACATGTCTCGTGAACGGAGGAGTGCGCGGATGACTGATCCTCCCGCCAGGACGGCCGGCTCAGAAGGGCTTGCCGGCGTGCAAGCAGGCCGATCGGAGATTGCGTCGGTTCGACAGGATCGACTGCTGTACCGTGGGTACGAGATTGCCGACCTCATCGAGCACGCGACGTACTCCGAGGTTGCGCATCTGCTGCTGGTCGGCCACAAGCCGTCGCGCGACGAGTTGAACGACTTCAGACAGGAACTCGCTTCGCTGCGTCCGATTCCCGATGGACTCAAAGCGCTTCTGCGCGACATCGCGGCGGTGGGCGAGCCGATCGACGTACTCCGAACAGCGGTCAGCTACCTGGGTCTTTCCGATCCTGATGTCGGTTCGCGCGACGGCGATGCTGAGCTTCGCATCGCCAAGCGCCTGCTGGCGCGCGTGCCGACGATCATCGGCTACACGCGGATGTTGCGCGACGGCATCGATCCCGTTGAGCCTGATCCGGCGCTCGATCATCCCGCGAACCTGCTCTGGTGCATGACGGGGCAGCAGCCAAGCGACTTGTTCGCACGCGTGATCGACATCAGTTTGATCCTCTTCGCCGAGCACGGGTATGACGCTTCATCCTTCGCATCGCGCGTGATCGCTGCGACGCTCAGCGACTCTTACTCCGCAGTCTGCGGCGCCATCGGCGCGCTGAAGGGCTCGCTCGACGGCGGCGCCACGGCGGCGACGATGGACATGCTCAGGGAGATCGGTTCGCCCGACAATGTGCAACCGTTCGTGGATCAGTGCTTCCAGACGAAGCGCAAGGTCATGGGTTTCGGCCACCGAGTGTACGAGCACGATCACCGTGTGCCGTTGCTTTTGGGTTGGGGCAAGCGCATCGCCGAGCAGGTCGGCCCGGACGCGATGAAGTGGTTCGAGATCGGCGAGCACGTCGGGCGGATCATGCTCGAAGAGAAAGGGCTGCATCCCAACGCGGAGTTCGCTTTCGGGTTGACGTACTTCGTGATGGGCATCCCGGCGTCGCAGTACACGACGATCCTCGCGTCGGCGCACGTCGCAGGCTGGTGCGCCCACATCATGGAGCAGCACGCGCACAACCGACTGATTCGTCCGCTCGGCGACTACGTGGGACCGCCCAGACGTTCATGGGCCACGGATTGACGCGGATGGCCGGATCGAATGCACGGTTCTGGACACGTCGCACCGGGTACACCAAACCGCATTTTCCACTATTCTGTGGCTGGCATTGCGCGGCCGTCAGGAGAGGAGCCTCATGGATCGGGACATGACCGTCACACGCTGCGAGGATCACGTCGGCATCGTTCAACTCAACCGTCCGAAGGTCTACAACGCGCTGAGTTTCGACATGCTCGATGAGCTTGCCAGGGCGCTGGAAGCGCTCGACGCGGACGATTCCGTGCATGTCATCCTGATCCACGGCGACGACCGGGCGTTCTCCGCCGGTGCTGACATCAAGGACATGGCTGATTCCGATGCCGTGTCCTGGTATCTGAATGATCCGCTATCGGTGTGGGATCGAATCCCGCGCATTCGCAAGCCGATCGTTGCGGCGATCGCCGGCCACGCGCTCGGCGGAGGCTGCGAACTGGCGATGATGTGCGATGTCATCGTGGCGTCCAAGACCGCTCGCTTCGGTCAGCCCGAGATCAAAATCGGCATCATTCCCGGCGCGGGCGGCACGCAGCGGCTCATCCGCGCCGTCGGCAAGGCCGTTGCGATGGACATGATCCTCTCCGGGCGCGTGCTCACGGCGGATGAGGCGCTCGCGGCGGGCTTGGTCAGCCGTGTTGTCGAGCCTGACCGGTATCTGGAAGAAGCGATGAACCTGGCGCGTGAGATGGCGACGAAGCTATCGCCCATCGCGCTGCGCGTCGCAAAAGAAGCGGTGCTCAAGGCGCACGACGTCGGCCTATCCGAGGGGCTGCGCGAAGAGCGCGTGTTGTTCCATTTGCTCACCGCCACCGAGGACCATACGGAAGGCATGAAGGCGTTTATCGAAAAGCGAGAAGCACACTACGCAGGAAAGTAAAGACGAACCTCGCCGGCTCATCCGAGGCGCGCGACGATGTGACAACTGATCCAACCCGTTCTCGATGAGAAAGGCAGGAACGTACTTATGATCAGATTCGGACCTGAGAACCTACGTATTCCCGAGTTCCAAAAGCCGGTGTACGTGGTGGCCGGCGGTATGACGGATTTCCGCAAGAAGTACCCGGAGAAAAACACGAGCGAGATGTGCATGGAGGCGCTCCGCATGGCGGTCGAGGAGAACGACCTGAAGGTCTCTCCCGAGGAGTTTCGCCGAAAGGTGAACTGGTGCGTCTACTCGCAGTTCGCGGATCACTTCGGCGATCAGCTTCTCGCAGCGGCGAAGATCCACGACTACCTCGGCTTCGACCCGCTGGGCAACATCGAAGTGAAGACAGGCGGCGCGACGGGCGGTTCATCCGTTCTCTCCGCATGCCAGGCGGTCGCTTCCGGATACGCCTCGTGCGTTCCCGTCGTCGGCTGGGAGCGCATGGACGAGGTGTCGACGAGGGTCGGCAACAGCTACATCGCTTCGGCAGCCTGCAAGGACTTCGAGAGTGAACTCGGCTGGATGTATGCAGCCTACTACGCTCTGATGGCGCAGCGCTACCAGTACGAGAACAACGTGCCGCACGAGACGCTCGCCAAGATCGCCGTGAAGAACCGTGAGTATGCCTGCTATTCGCCGTACTCGCAGAACCCGGGGCACTACACGGTCGACGATATCTTGAAGAACGAGATTGTCTCCGACCCGCTGACGTTTCTTGAGTGCTGCGTGATGAGCACGGGCGCCGCGGTCCTGATTCTCTGCGATGAGAAGACCGCGTACGAGTTGTCGGACAACCCCGTGCAAATCACCGCGTGCTGCGGCGGGACGCACACGCTCCGCACCGCGGACCGGCGTGACATGCCGATCTTGCTTTTGCCCAACGAGACGCCTGACACCTACAAGGACTTCAAGACGGGCAATCGCACCGACTGGCCGGGCTTCAGCTCGTTCCTCGCGGCGCGCATGGCTGCCTACCTCGCATACAACATGGCGGGGATCAAGGACCCGGTCGAGGAACTCGACCTGCTCGAAACGCACGACGCCTTTACCATCAGCGACATTCAGACGTATGAAGACATCGGCCTGCGCCCTTACGGCCAAGGCAAGGACTTCGTCGAGTCAGGCGACTGCTATATGGAAGGTCGCCTTCCCACGAACCCGTCCGGAGGGCTCATCGGCTCGATGCACGCGGTGGGCGCGACAGGCATCTTCCAGCTCATCGAAGTGCTCTGGCAGATCCAGGGCAAGTGGGACAAATTCCACGCCGACCCCGAACGTTGGCTGCGCTACGGCAAGAAGAAGCCGGAGCAGTTCCGCAGCCTCCAGATACCCGATGCCAAGCGAGGCCTGGCCATCTCACACGCCGGCACCGGCAGCCATGTCACATGCACCATCTTGGAAAGGGCGTGAACGATGACAATTGAACTCGACGGCACCAGTGCCGAAATTCTCAGCAAAGATCCGATGGTCGTCAAGAACCTCAAGACTTGGTTCCACTCCCACACCTATGGCGGATGGAGCAAGTTCTTCCAGGGATTGCAGGAGAAGAAGCTCTGGGCGACGCGCTGTACGAACCCCGAGTGCGGAGAGAACAGGCTGTTCATCCCGCCGCGCTGTGATTGCGTTGACTGCTGGCATCGAACCGAATGGGTGCAAGCGCCGACGGTCGGGAAGGTCTACACGTTCTCCACGATCACGTACCCCGGCGAGCTGTTCCGCGCCAGCCATCCGTGCCCACTCATCAGCATCGAAATCGAAGGCGTCTGCACGAAGCTGATGAGCTACATGCGCGAGGGCAAGCCCGAGTTCGGCATGCCGGTCAAGGCGGTGTTCAACACGGAGAATCCCACGAACACGATCCTCGACCTCTCCTGGGTGCCCGCGTAGCGTTTGCTCCACAACCTCTTTGCGACCCACACCAACGCCGCGCCGTCTCCGTGACAGCGCGGCGTTTTTTTCGTGTGCCGGGCATGGCCCAATCCCGCCCGCCTCCGTGCCCTCTGTGAACTTCTATGAAGTCGGG
>JAGLTS010000110.1 GCA_023135165.1 Phycisphaerales bacterium
CTCCGACACTGCGAACATCGCCCTTGCAAGCAGGGGTTTTCTACAGAGCATACTTGTCCGCTTTTTCGCCATGGGCGCAGCGAGCACAAAAACGATCTGAAGCACCGTGTTCATCAGAATGATGTTCCTTGCAGGAGACGCCGGGAACCTCGCAGCACCAGTGGGCGCGGTCAGAGGCGTTGCGTAGCTGCCAACCGCACCTCGATGCATCAGTGTGGTGTAGGATATCGACGATCCAGATCCGAGGAGGTCGGCATGTTTGAACCTTTCTGCATCGCGCTTGTCGGAATCGTGGTCGGCTCCGCACCGGCTGAGACGATCGAGATCCATGTCGCACCACTGCGAGACCAGTTGTCAGGACAGGCGATAGTGGCCGAGACGGTATCGGAGGCTTTGGGCCTGCTTGGCGTACGGCGTGCGGATGGAGACGCGGGGGCAACTCGAATCCTCATCCACGATGGGCGGTACGAAATCGAAGAGCCCATCGTAATCGACGCCGTTCTTGCCGGGGACGGGTTGTTCATTGGTGCGACTGAGAACTCAAACCCGATCATCTCGGGCGGGCGGCTCATCAGCGGTTTGCGTGTGCACGAAGACGGCACCTGGCGAGTCGTGATCGATGAGGTTCGGCGGGGCCAATGGTGGTTCGAGGAGGTGTTTGCTGACCTCGAACCGCGCGTGCGTGCCCGCCACCCAAACACGGAATGTGCGCGGGTCGTCACGGCAGGTCCGGACAACCGCACGAGCTTCACGTTCGACCCTGCTGAGATCCCGGGCGATGCTCTCGATACTCACGCCGAGGTCGTCTTCCTGCATGACTGGTCCACTTCACGTATCCGCATTGCGAACGTGGAGACGACAACGAACACGATCACCGTCGCGGCCCCGATCGGGTGCAAAGCACCTCATTACGCCATCACGAATTTCGAGCGCCATCCGCGGTACTTCATCGAAGGCGGCATATCGCTCGTCGATGTGCCCGGCGAGTGGGCATTGAACCGCGACTCCGGTGAGTTCGTCTACATGCCGATGCCCGGTGAGCGCATCGAGAACGTGAGGTTGATTGCACCTGTTGCGCCTGCCCTGCTCCGAATCACCGGCTCAATCGACGCGAGCGTGTCGAACGTGGTCGTTCACGGGCTTCGCTTTGCGCATGTGAACTGGCCCATTCCTCCATATGGCTACGCGGAAGGACAGGCATCCTTCTACGAAAAACGGGACAGGCCAGGCAGCGACGGCACTCGCGACGCCGTGCCCGCCGCGATCGAGCTTTCCTGGGCGAGTGGTTGCCACATCGACTCCTGCACGATTGCATCGGTCGGCGGCTCGGGAATCTGGCTCGGCGAGGGATGTCGCGATTGTCAGGTTACCGATTCGATCGTGCGCGACACCGGCGCCAACGGCATCATGCTCGGTGAGGCGGCATCAAGGCTCGTGGAAGGTGAGCCCTGGTTGCAAACTGTCCCGGAACAGGCGGCATCTGGCAACAGTGTGCGTCACTTCCTCGTTGAGCGCTGCGGCCGTCGGTTCTTTGGCGCGGTGGGTGTCTGGATCGGTCTCGCCGAGAGAACTACGATCGCCAACTGCGAGATCCGCGATCTCCCGTATACCGGCGTGTCCGTCGGCTGGCGCTGGGATCAGACTCCGACGCCCTGCCGGGAGAACGTGATCGAAGCCAACCACATTCACCATGTGATGCAAACGCTTTCTGACGGCGGGGGCATCTATACGCTCGGTCGACAGGCAGGCACAGTGCTGCGGAGTAACGCGATCCATCACATCCGCCGGAACGACGGCCGCGCACCGAGCAACGGCATCTTTTTCGACCAAGGCACGATGGACCTGCTCGTGGAGGAGAACGTAATCTGGGCAATCGACACAACACTGATCCGCTGGCACTGGACGTATGAAAACACCGTGCGCAACAACACGTTTGTCCTCCGCAAAGGCCAGCAGATTGCATACTACAACCGCGCGAAAGCAGAGGACATCACGTACCAGGGCAACCGAACACCGGACGAAGCAACGTGGTCCACAGATCAAGCCGGAACGATCATTCGTGGAGCAGGGGTACAACACTGAGCGCAACACTCGTCGCGACACAGGCAGTGCTCAATGGCGCCGGAGACGAGCATGCGGAACAGCCACATGACAGCATCCCCCTGATGGGCTGGACATGTCACGCTGTAATCCTCGGCTGAGGTTGACGGACCTGTAGTGCAGGGGCTAGAAAAGGGGGCCAGAAAAGGGGATAAGTGCATTGAGTGGGGGCGCCTCGGCAGGGAAAAAGGGATAAGTATGCTCTGTAGAAAACCCATGCTTGTAAGGGCGATGTTCGCAGTGTCGGAG
>JAGLTS010000111.1 GCA_023135165.1 Phycisphaerales bacterium
CCTTCTTGCGGGCCACCTTCTTGCGGGCGACCTTCTTCGTGGCACGTTTTGCTGTCCTCTTCTTCTTGGCCATTGTTCAGCCTCCTATGAGGGATGTCGGAGCTTGAGGAACGCGATGCTGCGACCGATCGCATGCGACCGCAACGTACTGAATGTTTGCAATTCTATCGGGCCATGTATCCTAGACGCTTGAGCATTGTCCCTTGATCGAGTGGAAAGGAAGGCGATGAACACACAAATCATTGTACACGGAGCAGCCGGCCGTGTGGGTCAACGCGTTTGTCAACTGACGTGCGCTGACCCTTGCTTGGATATCGTAGCAGCGATTGTCCGTCCAGGCAGCAACATCGTCGGCACATCATGCGCAGCGCATCACGCCGTGACGTACGTCGATCATCTTGATGCGGATCTTCGCGCCGATGTGATCATCGACTTCTCAACCAGCGACGGCGCCGATCGAGCGATTGAGCTTGCGCGCCGAGGGCGCATGGCGCTTGTTGTGGGCACGACAGGCCTGTCAGACGCCGTGCAGCAGGCTGCGGCGCGTGCAGCGGAGCGGATCGCGGTGCTTATCGCGCCAAACACGTCAACCGGCGTGGCGCTGCTGTCGCAGCTCGCACGGCAGGCTGCGATAGTGATCGGACCGACGAGCGACATCTCACTGCTGGAAGCTCATCGCAAAGGAAAGCGCGATGCGCCGTCAGGCACCGCACTGCTTCTGGCTGACATTCTCCGCGGTGCGGGCGCAACGGTGGAGGATGCCCAGATCCTGTCCATCCGCGGCGGCGATGTGTTCGGGGAACACGTAATTCGGTTTGCGATGGAAGGTGAGTACGTCGAACTGACGCACCGCGCCACAGGGATCGACCTGTTCGCACGCGGCGCGCTGCGCGCGGCAGCGTGGCTCGCCGGGCGGAAGCCGGGGTTGTACTCGATGCAGGATGTGCTGAAAAAGCAGCCTTAGGGCGTCTGAGCGGCGATTTGCCGCAGCGACCGCTGGTCGATGAGCACCGTCTCGTCGCACCCGTTGGCGCTGTTGTAGTCGCCCAACGCCTTCTCGTCCGACACATCGGCGGGCACACGGGCGCGAACAACGCCTTGGTACGGGTTGTACCAGAATGAGGCGTACGTCTGGTCCAGAAGCACGCGGATGGGCGGATGCGCCAGATCGGCCTGCTCGGCTGTCGCCAGTTCAAGCCAAGGCCTGTCATCGCGGACAAGCGTGTTCTTCGGCAGCAAACCACCGAACCACTCGGGGTCGATCGTTGTGGGGAAGCCTCGTCCCGTCATTGGGACGTCAACGACGGCTGTGTGATACGCGACCTGCTGCTCGATGCGACGCAACTCGCTCCGGAGCAGGTGCAGATCCTCATCCGATTGCTCGGCTTGGCGATCGTGCAGGACAAGACCGCCGAGCAACCCGGCGAGCATCAAGGCAACGAGCGTGTCAATCACCAGTCGCATACGGAACCTCGCTGTGCGGGGCGGTGCGTCCGCCCGACAAAACATATCGAACAGAATGGGAGAGGCCCACAATCAGGGCAAGATGGATCGTTTGGGTGGTACGATGAACACGAACTTGACGGTTGTGCAGCCGAATCGAGGACCGATACACGGTGTGCCCGACCCGTCGCGAGGATGCGCCCATGAACGCGATACGGACTCACCGGCTTTCCTGCGGAGCGACCATCGTCCTGGAACCGATGACCGACGTCCGCTCGGTCGGCCTGACGTGGCTGCTGCCTGCAGGCACAGCGACGGAGCCGGATGATCGGCAAGGGCTCGCCTCAATCCTCAGCGAGATGCTCTTTCGTGGGGCGGGTGAGCGCAGCAGCCGATCGCACAGCGACGCGCTGGACATGTTGGGCATCTCACGCAGCGGCAGTGCGCGGACCAGGCACCTCGCGCTCGGCGTGACGATGCTCGGAGCCCGCCTCTTAGACGGACTTCCGCTGATTGCTGACATGGTTCGGCAGCCAAAGCTCGAGCAGGAGGCCTTTGAGCCGGTGCGCGATCTGTGCCTGCAGTCGCTTGCCGGGCTGGATGACGAGCCGCAAGAGAAGACGATGGTCCTGCTCAAGGAGCGCCACATGGCGCCGCCTTACAACCGCTCCGGCTACGGGAAGCAGGCCGATCTGGAAGATGCTGTGCTGGACGACGTGCAGGCGATGTGGCGGTCTCGCTTTCGCCCCGAGCAGTCGATCATCGGTATCGCGGGTGATCTTGACCCCGATGCGCTGGTCGAGCAGGTCGAGGAACTGCTGACGGACTGGGAGGGGGCAGCACCGGAGCCCAAGAGCGACGCGACCACGGAGCGGGGCGCGCACCACGTCACCGATGAGTCGGCGCAGGTGCACATCGGCGTGATGCACGACGCACCCAAAGAGACCGATCCTGCGTCGATGCTCGAGCGCGTTGCGACCGCGGCGCTGGGCGGGGGCATGAGTAGCCGGCTGTTCACGGAGGTTCGTGAGAAACGGTCGCTGTGCTATGCGGTGCATGCGGCATACGGAGCCGGCCGGGACGATGGGCGGGTGTTGTGCTACGCGGGGACCACGCCCGAGCGTGCGCAGGAGACGCTGGATGTGCTCTTCGGCGAGATTGAGCGAATGCGGGATGGGATCGACGAGGATGAGTTCCAGCGTGCGGTGACCGGGTTGAAATCCCGCATCGTGATGCACGGGGAATCGACATCCGCCCGAGCTGCAGCCATCGCATCGGACATGTTCGTGCGCGGCGGGGCGAGATCACTGGATGAACTCGCAAACGAGGTGGATGCGGTGACGCGGCAGGCGGTGAACGAGTACCTCGCGCAGCGAGAGTTGGGGATGCCGACAATCGTGACGATCGGCCCGCAGGCGCTGCGGTCACCCGCGTGAGGTCGGGGATAACTCGTTTAGGCCGGCGCACCGCGCGTGATGCCCGACCGGCTGCGCGCGCGGGTGTCTCGGGCTGGGGAATATCCGCGGATCAGCGAAAAAAACTTTGCGACAGGTAAGCACAGCATTTGCGAGCGATCGCACGAATGAGTCGCCGCATGTGAGCGCGCATGACGGGTCGGCCGGCCCAGGGTGCAGGCCCATCACATCGACGGGCCTGATCCGGAAGGGTCGCCGATGGCACGCTCGCTTGAACCGTTCGCACCGCTGGGGCTTGACGAAATGCTGCTCGCGCTGCTCGTCGATGAGCAGACCCGCGAGAGGCAGCCGCGGCTTGCGCATCTCTGGTCGCATTACCGCAATCCCGCGAGCATCTCGGTCGAAACGGGCGAGACGACGTGTGCACAGTCTGCCGGGCTGCCGAACCGACTCCGCGCGCCGGGCGCCGAGTGGGGTGACGACCGCACCAGCCGGGAGATCGTGATTGAAAACGACATCGCCTGGCGCATCCACGCGCTTGTCGATTTCATGTTCGGCAAGCCCGTGCGGATCACAAGCCAAGCGGATGATGAGCACCTTCGCCGTGTGATCGAGCGCGTGCTGGACACCGTCATCGAGGCGAGCGGCGGGATCAAGCTGCTTCAGGACACGGCGCTGCTCGGCTCGGTGTACGGATGCGCGGACCTGCTGCTGCGCTGTGATGCGCTCTTTGACGCACGAACATCCAATGGAGGAGCGGGGACATCGACCGCGCCGGTCCCGTCTGACCACAACGCACTTGGGCGCATTCTCGCCAAGGCTTCACTGCTGCGTATCGAGACGGTCGAGGCCACGCGGTCGATTCCCCTCCTCAACACACACGACTATCGCGAGCTGGATGCGTACATCCTTCACTTCGAGCGAGAACTCAACGCGGTCGAGACGGGCGGGTTTCTTCAGCGTTTGGTGCGCCGCACGACCGGGCTGAGCCACGGCGCGGCGTGCAGGCGGGCTGTCGCCTCCGTGCTTGAGATCATCTCAGCCGATCACCATCAGATCTACGAGGATGACGAACTGATCTGCGACGGACCCAACCCGATCGGGCGGGTGCCTGTCGTGCATATCCAGAACCTCAGTCAGCCCTACCGCTACGACGGGCTGAGCGAGGTCGAGCCGCTCATCCCCTTGCAGGATGAGTTAAACACACGGCTGAGCGATCGGGCCAACCGCGTGACGCTTCAGTCATTCCGGATGTACCTCGGCAAGGGGATCGACGGGTTCACGGAGCGGCCGATCGGCCCGGGCCAGATGTGGACGACCGACAACCCGGATGCGTCGATCGAGGCGTTCGGCGGGGATGCGAACTC
Organism: Phycisphaerales bacterium; assembly: GCA_023135165.1. Lineage (GTDB taxonomy): Bacteria > Planctomycetota > Phycisphaerae > Phycisphaerales > JAGLTS01 > JAGLTS01. The sequence goes on from JAGLTS010000111.1 coordinate 4,226, forward strand.
CCCGAGTGAAGAGTCGCACATCCGCGAGATCCGCGAGGCGATGGACAAGACATCCGCGGTCAGCCCGCTGGCTGCGGGATTGATTCGCACCAAGATCGGCAACCTGTCGAGCGAGAACGCCATGCGCATCACGCTGATGGGATTGCTCGCCAAGACGAATCGCAAGCGCGTGATGTACGGCCGTGGACTGGCGGATCTGTCGGAACTGATCCTGCACAGTCTGGACGTTGCGGGTGTGCTGCACACCGATCCTGCGGACCGGCGCGTGGAGGTCGTTTGGCCGAACCCGCTCCCGGATGACGCGAGCAAGCGTCTGACGGATGCGAAGTTGAAGCTCGAACTGGGCGTTGCGAGGGATCAGGTGTTGGCGGAACTCGGCTACGCGCCGGGTGATGCGGGCATCACCTGATCCGTGTGAGAAGAGCGCAACGCCTGTGACAGATCACTGCAACTGATGTGGAGAACCAATGATGAGCATCGAGAACACTGAAGCAACCACCCCCGCCTTGGATGGCGGCGATGAGGCAGGCGACCTCCAGGCGCAGCTTGAGCAAGCGGAGACAGCGCTGGCTGAGACGAAAGCAGCGCTCGTTCGCACCGAACGCATGCGAGCGATTGACGCGGCGCTGCTTGAAGCGGGGGTCGTTGATCTGGAGACGGCTCGCCTGGTCGCGGAGCGCGCGATGACGGATGAAACCGAGCCGGCGGAAGTCGTGCGATCGCTTGCCGAGCGCAAGCCGTTTCTCTTCAAGCCGCGTGGAATGACCCCGCTGCGCTCACCATCCGCGATGAGCGCTCGGACGGAGCGCCGGGGGGTTGGCCTGACCGGCGCTGCTGAGTCGGCGATGTCCACGGGAAGACGCACCGACCTGCTGCACTACATGCGGCTGAAGCGCAACGGCAGCCACCGCATCCCCGCGTAGCACAACCAACCGTGTTTCACCCATCACAACACCCCCGGGCAGACGACACAAACCCGGATAACTGGAGATCCAACACATGGCATTCACCGGTAAGGCGACATTCTCAGCCGGGGCGACGCTGCCCGAACTCGCTGAAGACGTCTCGGACATCATCGGCATCGTTAGTCCCTACGAAACGCCCCTGCTCGATCACCTCGGTGATCCGCAACGGTCCGCGACATCCACCATCCATGAATGGCTCGAAGACGAGCTGCTACCCAACACGGATACGATCGACCACACCGGCCTGGACGACTCGGGCACGAACACGACCGTGTTCAAGGTCGCCCACGGGGATCGGTTCCAGATCGGCGATCAGATCAAGATCACAGGCAGCGGTGAGGTGATGCTCGTCACTGCTGTGGATACGACAGCCAGCCCTGATGAACTCACCGTCACACGCGGCTACGGCTCGACGACCGCTGAGGAAGTGAGCAACGGCGAGACGATTCAGATCCTCGGCAACGCGGCGCTCGAAGGGGCTGATCGCCCGGCTACTCGGTTTACGAACCGAACGCGCAAGCAGAACTACACGCAGATCTTCACCGCATCCGTCGAGGTGTCAGGATCACAGCTCGCAGCAACGGGCATCGGTGTGGCGGATGAGTTGGACTACCAGAAGCAGGAGCGCGTGCGCGAGCTGATCCGCGACCTGGAGAACTGCGTGGTCAACGGCGTCGCGGCCGCGTCGAACCCGCAGGGCGGCTCGGACACCAGGCGAACGATGCGAGGCGTCAGCGCGCAAGTCACGACCAATGCGTTCCAACCCGGTGTGGGCGTTATCCCCGATGGGAGCGGGACCGGCAGCGACGAGCTGAACGAAGCGGTGCTCAACGCGGCGCTGCGCGCGATCTGGCAGCAGTCATCCGGCAACGTTGACACGATCGTCGTCAACGGCTTCCAGAAGCGGCTGATCAACTCGTTCATCTCGGGCGGGCGATCATACAGCCCGGGCGATGAGCGGTTCCGCGAACTGGTCAGCGTGTACGAGACGGACTTCGGCGTGTGCAGGGTGGTTCTCTCGCGGTGGTTGCCGACCGACACGCTGCTCCTGCTCGACAGCTCGCGCATTGATGTGCTTCCACTGGCTGGGCGAAGCTTCCACTACAAGCCGCTCGCATCCAGTGGCGATTCGGATGTCGGCCAGATCATCGGTGAATACACGCTGGAGATGCGCAATGAGAACGCGCACGGCGTGATCACCGGGCTGGCGACGACGCAGTGATCTCTCCTCCCGTGTGCGCCGGTCGGGGGCCTACCGGCCTCCGATCGGTTTTCCCAATCGTGCCCGCAAGTTTCGATCTGCGATGACGGCATGGAGGATTCGACGATGGCATGTGCGACTGACCACGACTTGCTCGCCCTGGAACCGAACCTGTTTCGCGATGTGGCGTTCTCAGCGCAACGGCTCGTTTCATCCAGCAGCGCTTCGATCTCAGGGACGACGCTGACCGATGCGTCGGCTGACTTCGAGGCGGCGGGTGTGACGACCGGGTACGTCGCGGTCGTCGATGATGTGGCGTTTGAGGTTGTGCAGCAGCTCAGCGCGACATCGCTGACGATCAGCGTGCTTCGCGGCGACGAGGCGGGGGCTGCGATTCCGCCGGGCGATGTGACGAACGCCTCGCTGCTGATTACGACGTTCCTGCCGCAGTTCGCGGTGATTCACAGCCAACTGCTCCACACACTGGGCATCGCGCCGGATGACGACGCAGGCGGAGTCCACGAAGGGTGCATCATGAACCCGGCGGATCTGACCTGCGTCGAGGCGCTCGGGGCGCTCGAGATGATCCTGTCCGCGGCTGCATCGCTTGTGGGTGAGTCATCCACGCTGTGGAACAAGGCTCGCCTGTATCGGGAGCGCTATGCGCAGGAGCGCCAACGCACCAGCGTGCTCCTCGATACGAACGGCGACGGCCGGGCCGATGCCACGCGGCGCATCAACACAGTGCAGTTCCTTCGCACGTAGATGAGGAGATCACGTGATGTCGCTTTGGCTCAACCCAGACATGGTCACGTTCGGCGAGCAGCGCCTCGAAGGCGTCACGGCACTGTACCTGCAGCGCAAAAGCGAACGCCTGGTCGTCGAACGCAGCGACGCCGGCCCACACGCAACCTTCGCGGATGCCATCGGCCGGCGCGTCGAGATCATCGTCGAGCGGTCAGCCGGTGCGTGGGGTGAATCGCCAACGATCGGCGCCGAAGCGCTTCTGCGATTTGAGGTCGCTGCGGGCGCGAGTGATGCCGGGCGGATGCGCATCAGCACGACCGTGGTCCTCGTCTCCATCAGCGAAGAACTGTCACTGAAGAAGGGCGCGACGGAGGTGCTGCGGTTCGTCGCTGTGTCGGCCGACGGCGCGACGGACCCCGTTACGGCGGAGGTGGTGCGATGAGCAGTTACGACGGCGAAGACCTCTTCTCATCCGGCCCGCATCGCTTCACGGCTGCGAGCACACGGATGCGCGTGCACGAGGCGGAAGCGCCGGGCGTCGATGGCGCCAGGCTTGTCATGCTCGGGAGGGGAGCGAAGCGCATCGTGCAGACCGGTCGGCTCGTCGCGGACACGACGGATGATCTGCTCGATCTGCGCGACGCGATCACCCAGCGTTGTGACGGCCGCGCCGCGGTGCTTGTCGATTCGCGCGGCTGCACGCACGAGCACATGGTTATCGAACGGTTCGACACCGCTGAGCGCGTGGATGTCGGCCGGGTCGCCTCGCTGGGCTACGAGATCAGCTACGTGGAGGCGGGCTGATGCCGATGGACCCGACGACGGATGTGATCGAGACGTGCCAGGCGGAGCCGATCATCACGGCTGACGATCGCGAGCACCCGACGCTCGTGCTTGTGCGGTGGTTCCCAGCGGTGACGCTGACGTGGGCGCTTCAGATCTACGTCGATGGCAACTTGTGCGACGTCGTGACCAGGCGTGGAACGGATCGGCTGGTGCTGCGCATCGACCGCGGCGAGAGTGCGGTGATTGAGCTCATCGCGGTGGATGCGCTCGATCCGTGGGCGGTGCGCCCGGATGAGTTGAGCGGGTTTCTTGCGCCGCCGAATCGCCGGGTGGTCGTCGAATCGTTCCGCGACCCGACCGGACTGTCTCCGGAGATGCAGCTTGGCATCGAGGTGGATGACGTGCTTGTTGACGTTGCGCCGATTTGGCCGAGCGATGCGGCGCGACCGGGGTTCGGACTGGTCTTCGGCGAGGAGGACTTCGGCGTCGGCATGACGGTCGGCCCGGGGTTCGGCAACACCGAGCAGGGCTGCGGACCGTTCGGTTGCGGAGGGAGTGTGCTTCGCCGAGCGATTCACGTTCCGGCTGGCGCCGACTGCGACATCAGCGTCGTTCTGATTGACGGCGGCGGGTCCGTCGTCAGCAGCGAGGCGATCAGCGCCGAGTGCGAGTTGTATGCGGTCACCCCCGCCCCATCGCCTGCTGAACCTTCGGATGACGACTTCACGATCACCTGGACGCTTCCATCATCCTGACGAGCTTGCCTACCAAGCGGAGCGAACACCATGAGCGAACAGTATCCATCCGACGCCGACTTGTTGGCGCTCGCTGACGACGAGCACACCGGCGTTGAGTACATCCCCACCGGGAAGACGCCTTACTACCTCGAGTTCCGCAAGCTGATCCAGCGACTCACATTGGCAGCGGCGCGGAGCAGCGACCTTCGACCGTTCCAGGCCAGCGACCTGACGATCGGCGTGAAGCCCGGCAGATGCGTCATCGACGAGACGACCGTGAACTTCACGGGGGATGGTGAGGTCGCCCTCACAAACAATGCGACGACGAAGGTCTCTCTGGATGCGCAAGGCGATCTTCAGACAACGACCGGTGACTTCCCGGAGGATCGGTCGACATTTCTACCCATCACGGCGGTAACGACTTCAGGTGGCGCGATCACCGAGATCATCGACCTGCGAGGCGAAGCGTTCCTGCAATCGCCAATTCCGCGGGACGGCCTGTGGATGAACACGCTGTACACGGGCGACCTGACTGCGAACCAAAGCGACGCCGTCTGCGCCATGATCCCCGTCGATGGGACGATCACGGATGTGCTGCTGACGATCGGGACGAACATCGTCTCGGATGACGGCGACGACGGCGTGAGCGTGATGGTCAAGGTCAACGGCACATCGCTCTGCACGACCAATCCGAGCATCACCGACGATGCGGGCAGCGGACGGCGCAGCACCGCCAAGAGCGAAGGCACAGCCGCAGTGCTCGACAGTTCACACATCCAGGTCAGCGCGGGCGACGTGTTGAGCTGGGCCATCACGCTTACGAACAACGGAACCGTCACCACCAACCCGGCGGATGTCGCGATCGCAGTGCGCATCCTGCCTGATTGACCGCGGCACGCACCATGAGCACGATTTTGAGTCATTACGATTTCAAACCTCCCGGGTGGGCGGAGTTCGCCTCGCCGCCGAGCAGTTCGCGGAACGCGCTGAAACTTGCCGGCACGACCTCGGCGCGCGTGGAGATCGCTGACTCGCTCGGAGGCGCCGGCCCGCTCAACGCGGCGGTGACGCACCGCAGCATTCTGCTTCGCTTCCGCGTGGACGATCCATCCGTGCACCCCGCGCAGCTCTACGAAGAGGGTGGCGGCCACGGGATCGCACTCGGGTACGACGGCACGAACCTGATCGGCATCATCGGCGTCAATGCTGTGCCTCACCAAGTTCAGACGCCCTTCGCGCCGTCGGCGGGCGCGATGTGCGAGGTGCTGCTGCGCCTGACACCGCAGACAGGTCTTGAGCTGCGTCTCGGCGACACGGAACCGGTCACGCTGGGCGGGTCGTTCACGATACAAGCACACAACTCCGGGACGGCGATCGGAGCGGTGGCGGGAAGCGCCATTCCGAGGAGCGCGCTGGGGTACTTCCTGCCCGCCTTTTCGCAGTCAGCCGGCGCGGACCCGGCAGCGGTGACGCTTCTTC
>JAGLTS010000112.1 GCA_023135165.1 Phycisphaerales bacterium
ACCCTCCGACATCATCACGTACTTCAAGCAGCTCGGACGACTCGACGCAGGTGATCGTCGTCGCCGACAGCGTGCGATCATCAAGGCCATCCGCGGGACGGAGACGCGCGAGTTGAAGCTGGTCACTGACGGGTCCGGGGCGGGCATGCGGCTCTCCGTCACGATCGATCCGACCAAGCAGGTGAACCTCAGGATCGATGACCTCGGGTTGCTTCCCCACCAGCGAGAAATCTGGGACAGGATCACAAGCTCCGCCAACGGCACGGTGCTCATCGCCGGCGGGCTTCATCAGGGTCGAACCAACACGCTGTTCAGTCTGATCGAATCGCACGATGCGTACTTGACCAACGTTCAGACGCTTGAGATCGAAGAGCAGCGACTGATCGAGGGTGTGCGACACAACGTCTTCGATCCAGCCACGGAGGATTCGGACTTCTGGACGACGCTCCGTGCGATCATGCGCCGCGACCCCGACGTCATGGGCATCGCCGAGATGGTGGACGCCCAGACCGCCGTGCAAATCGCCCAGGCCGGCCTGGATGGACCACGGATGTATTTCTCGCTTCGTGCGGACAATGCGCTGCAGGGTCTGCAGGTGTACATGAAGGCTGTGGATGATCCCGAGCTTGCCGCGGCCGGCCTCATCGGGCTGATCGGCATCCGCCTCATGCGAAGGCTCTGCGAGACGTGTCGCGTTCCCTATCAGCCGACCGAAGAGGCGATCCGCAAGCTCAATCTTCCCGCAGGCCGTGTGAAGCAACTCCACAAGGCGGGCGGAAAGGTCATTCTGAAGGGCCACAACCCCGAAACGTGTCCCGAGTGCGGCGGGAGTGGGTATCTCGGGCAGACCGGTGTCTACGAACTCCTCGAGATCGGTGAAGAGGAACGACAGCTCATCAGCAACAAGGATCTGCAGGGCCTCCGCGCCGTGCTGCGAAAGAAGAAGGGTATGTTCATCCCCGACGTCGCCCTCGCCAAGGTGATCGAAGGCACGACGTCGATCGAAGAGGTCAATCGTGTGCTTCGGTCCGCTGGGTCAGCTAAGAAGCGACGCAGCGGCAGATCCGAATTACAGAAGAAGGCCTGACGGACCACATTCACACGGTCGTCCCGAGCCGGCACGTCCGACCGGCCGACGGGCGCCCTCGCGAGTCACAGGCAACCATCCCGCCCCAGGACGCGAAGCCTTGCCTGCGGAGAAGCGACATGATCTACCAACTCATCGTCATCGCCCTCGTCCTGCTCATCGCATACTGGTGGGCCGGCCAAGGCGCACTGTCCGCGCTGCTGCATCTGGCCTGCGTCATCGCAGCCGGCGCGATCGCCTTCGCCGTCTGGGAAATCGTCACGATCAAGCTCCTCTTCCCAGCGCACGAGTTCTTTGAATCGACGGGTTGGGCGATCGGCCTGCTCCTGCCGTTCACGCTCGCTCTGACGATACTCCGCGTCGCCTGCGACAAGCTCATCGGCGCCAACCTGTCCTTCCAGCCCAACATTGACTTCACCGCAGGCGCTGTCCTTGGCGCAGCATCCGGCATCCTGACCGCGGGAATCCTCGTCATCGGGCTCGGATTCCTGCAACTCCAGCCGAAGTTCTTCGGCTATCTGCCGATCGTCACAAACGACGGCTCGGCGATGGGCAGCCTCAAGCGAGACTCGAAGCTCTGGCTCGGCGTCGATCGATACACCGAGGCGTTCTACAACCTCGTCAGTAACGGTGCATTCGCTTCGTCACACCCGCTTAACGAATACCAGGCGCAGTTGGCTGACGAGGCGAACCTCATCCGTATGAACTTCGAGGGCATGAGCCGGAACTCGATGCAGCCCGGCGTCGCCAAAGTCGCGTCAATGATCAAGGTCACCGGAAACCTACCCGCTCTCTACCGCTTCGCTGCCGACGACGCGGCGACGTACCATTACGAAGACCCGTGGAACGGCAGGCCGGACCCGGGGGCGTCCATCTACCTGCTCACGATCGAGTTTGAATCGGAAACCCGAGAGAAGACCGGCGGTATGGCCGTGGGCAACGCCCAGTTCAGGCTCGTCGTTGAAGATGACGAGACCGGCACATACACATCCGTCGTGCCGATGGCGATCATCGGGAAAGCGGAACCCGATCCTCGCATCCCCGGCGACCACCTCGGACGATGGCGCTTCGAGGCCGCTGATGAGTTCCGCGGGACGGCGGGCGGCGGAGCCACCGCCACCATGGCCTTCGAATTCATCGTGCCCCCACGTCACACGCCGCGGTACCTCAGCGCGCGTCATCTCCGTCTGGATCTGCCCGATGTCAGCGGTGAAATGACCGCTGCGGAACGCAACGCCGGCATCGCCGAGGGCACGCTCTTCAGCGCTTCAGGCAGGAAGTTCGTTGAACCGTCACAGTTCAATACCGCGAACATGCGGCGTGTCATGATCAACAGGTCCCGAGACGACGTGATCCACGTCAGCGCCAGGTTCCCTGGGCAGTGGGCGCTGACCAGAGACCAGCTCTCCAGCCTGAAGGTCAACGACGATCGCCAGGTTTATGACGGCGAGCAGACATTCACCGAAGAGGACCTCACACGTCGACCCGGGCGGACGCTCGCCATCAACTCGTTCCAGGAACGGCCCGGCACACGCATCGTCAAGGTTGTCGTCGACATGACGCCGGACAACCCCCTCGCACTCCCAGCTTCCGTACGAGGAACCGATGCCAACTCCCAGATCCCACTGCTGATCGATCGCAACGGACAGCAGTACGTGGCCAAGGGGTACATCTACGTGGATCGTTCACAGGTCACATTCGCCTACGCCACCGGACGAACCATCAAGCTGATCAGCGAACTCCCCTCACTGTCGCGGAATCAGCCGGACAGGAAGCTCACGCTGCTCTTCGAAGTCACCGCAGGTGTCACGCTCACCCGCATGTCCTACGGGCCCGATGTCCGCGGCGAGTTCACAGTCAACGTTCGCAACTGAAACCGGCGCGCCTGCGCACCGTGCTGCAATCAACGCGCGTTGCCCCCAGGTGCATCGAGCACGCTGATCGGCAGCAGGTGCTCTTCCGTCAACGGCTCGGGAACGTCATCGAGCAGCACAGCCCGGTCAATCGTGAAGTCCCCCACTGCCGTCCGGCGTAAAGCCGCCAAGTGCCCGCCCGTTCCCAGCGCTCGACCGATGTCGCGTGCCAAGCTCCGCACGTATGTCCCCTTGCCGCACCGTACGTCGAGCGTCACGATCGGCCATGCGTAGTCGCACACGTCGATGCTGTACACCGTCACCTGTCGGCTGGGCATCGGCGCATCAATGCCCTTGCGAGCGAGCCGGTACGCCCGCACGCCGTTGATCTTCACCGCTGAGTACATCGACGGCGTCTGCTCGATCTCACCGACGAACCGCTGAACCGTTCGCTCGACAACCGCGCGGTTCGGCGGCTGCTCGACGTGCACTTCTTCTCGCTCACCTTCCCTGTCGTCGGTGCTCGTGAAGGCGGATAAATCAACCTCAGCGAGGTATCGCTTCCGCGTTTCCATGATCCGCCCCAGCGTCTTCGTCGCCCTGCCCAGACATACGACGAGCACACCGGTCGCGAGCGGATCGAGCGTGCCCGCGTGTCCGGTCTTCGCACCACGCGCCTTGCCTCGCACCACGCGCACCACACCCATCGACGACAGGCCGATCGGCTTGTCGATCACGATGATGCCGGTTGTGGTGGGTCGCTGTCGACGTGCCATGACGCCCGCCAGCATATCGCAAGGCCCGCACCGCCGATGCAGCCCCCACCTCGCGTCGGAGGTGGGGATTGCCATGATCCGCAAAGGCCCTACACTGGCGGCGAATCGGACGCCGGGCAGGCGGTTGAGAAGACGCCTGAGCGGTGCCCGAGTTGGAGAGGTGGCCGAGCGGCTGAA
>JAGLTS010000113.1 GCA_023135165.1 Phycisphaerales bacterium
CCCGACTTTCATAGTTTCTCCGTGAACTCCGTGGTGAATCACGACCAGAGTTTCACCACGGAGAGCACAGAGGGCACGGAGAGGGAACGGGGTTGGGCCGATCCTCCACTTCACATCCGCTCACTCTTACTCCGTGTCCTGCGTCAGCGTTTGCAGGTAGTCGTGGTAGACGTAGATGCGATCGCGCTGTTTGCCCGTTGTCTCCCGCAGCACGCCGGCTTCTTCCAGGATCGCCAGCGCCTTGCCCGCCGTCGGCTTGGTCGTGTCGAGCAGCTCACACACCAACGGCATCGTCACGAACGGCCTGCGCGGCAGCATGTCGAAGAGCCTCACTGCTGAAATCGTCACGCTCGAACTCGCGAGGAGCACTTCGCGGTCGCGGCCTATCAGTGCGAAGATGCGCTGGGCGGCTTCGATGGCATCGTTCGCCGCCTCCAGCACGCAGCCGAGGTAGTAAGCGGTCCAACCTTCCCAATCGCCTTCCAGGCGCACGGCGGACAAGCGTTCGTAATACTCCCGGCGGTGTCGCTTGAACGCCAGGCTGAGGTAGAGCAGCGGCGAATCGAGCAGGTTCCAGTGCTCCAAGAGCAAGGCGACAAGCAGCCTGCCGATGCGGCCGTTGCCATCGAGAAACGGGTGGATCGTCTCGAACTGCACGTGCGCCAGCCCGGCGCGAACGAGCGGCGGCAGGGGGTCGTCTTCGTGAATCCACGACTCAAGCGCTCCAAGCGCATCCGATACGATCTTGTGCGGAGGCGGGATGAAGCGGGCGAAGCGTGGGTTCGGCCCGCCTATCCAGACCTGTGATGTGCGCATCTCGCCGGGCTGCTTGTCCGAGCCTCGCGCGCCGCGCAGAAGCAACTCGTGCGCTTCGCAGAGCAAGCGAGTGGTGAGGCCCAATCCGGTCGGCGAGGCGATCTGCCGCCGCGCGTGTCGCAGCGCCTCGATGTAGTTGCAGACCTCCTCGACATCGTCCGGCCGATCCGTCTGCTGCGTCGCCTCGAACTTAAGCACATCGCGAAGCGTGGCCTGCGTGCCTTCGATCTGGGAGGAGATAACCGCTTCCTTGCGAACGAAGCCATAGAGAGACCAGTCGGGGTCCGGCACCATCGACCCGGCGATGCGGAGTCGGCCCAGAGCCGCCAGGGCTTCAGCGTGCAGATCGCGCAGCGGCCCGTCGAGCGACAGCGGCGGGTCCGCAGGCGGCAAGGGGTGGGGCAGGAAGGCCCGCACCCCGGCACCATCAATGGTTATCGGACGATAAGTTCCTGTGACACGCGGCATCGCTGGTCAACCTTCCTTGAGTTGTTTGGATCTCAAGTAAAGCATTCTTGACCACGCCGCGCCAAAAGTCAAGCAATCTTTCCTTGCGAAGCGCCAAAAGCTGCTCTGGTTTACCTGGGGCAGGGATCGAGCAGTGCGGGGCAGCGGCGACCCTGCCTCAGATCTGCTACAGACGACGCTGTTACCATGCCCAGGGTGATGCCGCACGCCTCCACCGAACAGGCGAGGAAAGACGCGGCGGAAGGAAGGTGGGAATGCCATTACCCAGCTCAGATCTACCGGGGCATCGGCAACTGCGCGATCAGGTGCAGGCGGCTCTCGACAGTTGCGTGGAACGTCCGTATGTGGAATTCAAAGAATCACAACCCTGGGAAAAGCTTAAACAACGTATTGCCAAGATCGCGATGAGTATGGCGAATCTCCGCGATGGGGGGATGATCATCATCGGCGTGTCGGAACAAAGCGAGGACAGTTGGACGCTTGAGGGAGTCCACGAGGAGCACCTGCCGACGTACGATCAAGACGACACAGATGCGTTCGTCAACGCCCACGCTGATCCCCCTCTGTCCTTGACCGTTCTGAAGCACAAGCACGACGAACATGAGTACGTGGTGATTCTCGTGCGGGAGTTCGATGATCTGCCCGTCGTTTGTAAGAAGAACTCAGGGGAGATTCTCAAAGCAGGTGCTTTCTACGTAAGGCCGAGGAACATGGCCTGCTCCCGTCCAGTCGAATCGGCATCAGAGATGCGAGATCTGCTCGATCTCGCTGCCGAGCACAGGACGCGCAAGCTGCTAGAGACGATGAGGCGCGTCGGAGCGAGTTCCACACTTGAGGAAGTCTCACCGTTCGATGATGAACTGGAGGGGCTGTAGCATGGAGAAACCGAGTCTTCCAGTTCCCGTACTTAATTATCCACACTGGCGCGTGAACATTCGGCCAACGGAGTATCGTGGTGAGATCCTGTCCAAACTTGGAGAATGTGAAGCGGCTGTTCGCAAAGCTTCCGTTCGCTTGCGGGGATGGGACTTTCCGCACATCAAGGAGGTGCGCCGAGAGAACAGCTTCGTTTCATCAGCAGTATCCGTGCAGTCGCTCGGCATTCACGAATACTGGCGCTTCTACCAGAGCACGCAGTTTGTGCATCTGCAGGCGATTAGAGAGTTCACGAAGCAGGACTGGAAGCAAAAGCTCCTTGCCATGACAGGTAATTTTGCTGGATCGTCAGGACCGGACAAATATCCCGGTTGTCTGAGCATTCTGAATGTACTCTATACATTCGTGGAGATATTCGAGTTCGCGGCACGGTTGGCGGAGGTTGGCGTCTATTCAAGCGAGATTCTGGTGAGGGTCCAGATTCGAGGGATAGATGGATTCGTCCTCATGACAGAGGCGAACCGATGCTGGCCCAACGCTTATGTATTCAGGGGGGACGAGTTTGACCGCTCTCGATCCATCGTGCCGGCGGAGTTGATTGGAGCAGTTGATGATCACGCACTGAAGATGACGTTCCAGTTGTTCGACCGATTTGGATGGGACAACCCTTCAGTCGAAGTGTTCCGAAAGGAAATGCAGAATCTTCGCGAACAGAGATTGTAGATAGGCTCCGGCGGCGGGTTCGACTCCCGGACGCTGCGCATTCGTCCGCCGTCAGTCGGAGGTGTGCTGCGGGTCGGGTGAGTCTTTGCCGGGTGCTTCACTGTCATCGGTTGGCGCGATGCGCGCGACGTGGTGGAGCGGCGGATGCTTGCCTTCGCTGACGGTGTAGTAGCCCCGCCCTGTTGCGTCGAATGTGATGGCTTCACCTTGTGGCTCAGTCGCGGCCGGTACGAGTCGGCTGGGCTGCTTGAACACTTTCGCAATGCTGCACGCCTCGCCTCGCTTCCACAGGAGTGCGCCCGTGTAGGTCCGCAGAATGATCTGGTCTCCGGCTGGTGAGATGTCACCGCCCGTGATGATTCCACCGGCGCCGATCGAAATCGTCACCATCGGATGCAGTATGACCACCGAGTCGGTCGAGAGGTCATCCGCGCTCGCTGTGTAAATGGTCGTTGTTCCGAGCGCCTTGGATGCGATGAATAGGTCGCCGGTGAACGGATCGACCATCAGGGCTTCGGCATTGTGCGGGCCGTCCTCGTATTGCAATTCAATACGTTCCAGGTCGCGGATCAGAAGTTCAGCGGGCGTGGGCCGGTCGGACGGCTCGATCCGTGGTTCCGGAAAGCGGTAGATGAAGATGCGCTCTCGCTTTGCAGCGTTGTCGCCGATGTCGCCAAGGTAGATGTAGCTGACATTCGGCATCGGGCCCGGGCCGACCGTCATGTCTTCACAGTCAAGAACATCCACATCGGCAAGGTTCAGGATGGCCAGCACGTGAGCGGTTGCGTCCATGACGAACACGCGCGCGGTATCACCCGAGTCGTTGTGCACATAGAGCAGGCCGGCGTTCGTTCGGCTTGCCGCCAGCCCCGACGCCTCCATGACAAGCGGTGAATCGACACGCCCGACCTCCACAGGCGGCGCGAACATCGGGGCATCCGCAGCACATCCCGCGACCGTTGAGCACACACCCGCGGCGACGGCCAGGCTGCCAATGCCGTACGCGATGTACCGTAACGCCTTCCTCATTCTCAAGATCGTACACGCCGTGAGCGGCTCTGGTCAGCGGCGACAGTCGGGTGACCTCGTTCCCAGCGAACCGGTGCGTCCGGGTTCATCCCATCCGCGCGGAGCGAGGAGACTCTCATCCGCCACAGGCGGACTGGATCAGATTTGAGGGAGCAGGCCAGGGGAACCCGGTCAAGGAAGGATTAGTGGCGCAGCGATATGGATCTGTGACGCGGTACGACAACTGGCCGTTTCATAAGAAACGCGGTAGGTGATGTAAGAAGCGAAGAGGCAAGCCTGGACGATGGCGGAAGTCGCCGACGATCGGGCGTGCGTGTGGTCGGGATCAGCGTCGGCGGCGCGAGGCAACGGCGACGCTCATCACGCCGACAAAGGCAAGTCCGGTCGTGCCGGGCAACGGAGCGAGCGACTGAGGGGGGTCGGGTTGGCCAGGCACTTTGGCGGAGTCGCCTCCGTTGACGCCGATGCCCTGGAAGCGTCCGAGGGCGAAGATGCCGGTTATGTCGCCGTAGAAGTCACTCAGCGAGGTGAATGAGACGCCCGTGACCTCGTATTCGAACGTGACGGATTGGGTCTCGAAGATGCCGTCCCCGCCGTGCTCGCCGTCATATGCGAGACTGAAGCCGGCGGAGAAGATGTCGCCGATCGGGATCTCATTGCCGTCGAGGTCGATCATGTTGCCGGACATGCCGGTGGGAACATCGAAGTTCAGGTCCAAGCGGTCGATGTTGGTGAACGAGTCGTAGATCCGCGAGCCTTGGAAGATCGCGCCGTCAGGCCCGAGCATGCCCATACCGGACATGAACAGGTTGTCATCGCCGCCTGTGTAATCGGAGCGGACGTCGAAGATGGTGAGCGAGACCAGCGAGGTCGATGTGTCAATCGCTGAGAACTGCATCAGCGCATCGGCGTAGACGGCGATGCCCTGATCGGAGGACAGCCCCGCATAGGTGAAGTCCAACGGTTGTGCTTGGACGGCTGCGGCTCCGCAGAGCGTGACCATCGTGACGATGCTATAGCGTATTTTCCGTCTCATCGGTCTCCCTTTCCCATTCGCCTGGTACCCCCCTGCGCGGCGTTCGGTCATGGAAACCGCTGCGTCTGACGGGTTCAGTAAGTGAGAGTAGGGCGAGATGGCGAAGAGGCAAGCCTCCCGCACACAAATGGCGCAAGAACATGAAGTTAGACGGACCGATAGCGGGCATGCAGGTGTCGCGTGTTGCCTATTTTGCCCCATCTGCCGCAGCAACTACTCGTCGATCTTGCCGATCTGCCAGTATTCGAGTTCGATGGGCGCTTGCCTGCCGAAGATGGTGACGAGGACGCGGACGAGGCCCTTCTCGGGCATCAGCTCGTCGACGGTGCCCTCGTAGCTCTCGAACGGGCCTTCGTTGATCTTGATGTGATCGCCCTTGCTGAACTCAATGCGGACCTGAGGCAGTTCCTCGGGCTTGCGTGAATCGAGGAGCATCTTCTCGATCTCGTGCTTGGCCATGGGAACGGGCCTGCCCGCGGTCCCGACGAAGTCGCCGACGCCGGTCGTTTCCTTGATGAGGAAGAAGACATCCTGCGGGATTCTGCCATCGTCTTCGAGCCGCATCTCGACGAAGACGTAGCCAGGGTAGAGCTTCGTTTCGGTGATGCGTTGCCGACCGCCCTTCATCGTCTTGGTTTTCTCGGTGGGGACGAGGATTCGTCCGACGAGATGTTCCATGTTCTCGATCTGGATCTTGCGGAGGAGGGTGGCCCGGACGTAGGACTCTTTGTTGGAGGCGACGCGGAGGACGAACCAGTTCATCCCTTCTTGGATGACGGGTTCCTCGCCTGCGATGACGTCGTCCTTTTGATCGGGTCGACCGTCCAGCGCGGGTGCATCATCGGTGAGCTGATCGGGTTTTTTGGTTGGCTCGCTCATGGTGTGTTGCGGGACGGTGTTGGGTCGAGTGTGTTGGAACTAGAGGATGATCGCTTCGGAGGTGCCGGTCTTGAGGACGCCGACGATTCGGAAGAAGAGCGCGAAGAGGGCATCGGCTCCGAAGAGGATCATGGCGATGGTGAGTGCGATGATGATGACGACGGTGGTGGACCCGAGGATCTCTTTTCGGGTGGACCAGTGGACCTTGCGCATTTCGCCTTCGGTGGCGATGAGGAACTCGCCGGTGCTCGGCTTGTGATAGACGAGAAAGTAGATGAACGCGCCCGCGACGATGAAAATCGTTGCGCCGACGCCGCCCATGAGGTAGATGGACTCCTGGATGCCGAACCAGTGGACATCCTTGAACTGAGCGGCTGCCCATGAGGCGCCGGCAAGCGTGAGCGCCCCACCGCCGATCGCGCTCATCAGGCGAGTCCAGTAGCCTTGGTCCTTCTTGTAGATGCCCCAGGCCATCGTTCGCCCTTTCTGTGCGGAGCGGTGTGTGGTGTGAGCGGTCAGGGAACACGCCGGGAGTGACTCGAACACTCAACCTGCGGATTTGGAATCCGCTGCTCTGCCAAATTGAGCTACCGGCGTATGTGCTCGTCGCCTCTTCGCGTCGGCATGGCGGCGCGCTACTTGCGCTTGATCTTATGCACCGTGTGCTTGCGAAGGCGGGGACTGTACTTCTTGATGCCCGCCTTGAGCTTCTCGGGCAGCCCGCCCTTGACGTTGACCGACGTTCGGTAGTTCAGATCGCCGGTCTCGGTGCACTGAAGCCAAACGTACTCGCGGGCATCGCCTTTCTTCTTGGCCATCGAACTGCTTCCAATCGGTGGAATCCGGATCGGCCGGTTCATCGGCC
>JAGLTS010000114.1 GCA_023135165.1 Phycisphaerales bacterium
CTGGGCCACCGAGCCCGTCACAGAGAATGAGCGCTGCCGCAGTCAGTTGAATGAGCCCGCGACGTTTGCATTCGCGGCAGCTCGAATAGAAGGCTGGCTACCCTCACCGCCGACTTGACAAACCCGACTTCATAGAAGTTCACAGAGAACACGGAGCAAGAGCGAGTGAGTGTGGGATCAGCCAAGCCCCATTCCCTCTCCGTGCCCTCGGTGGTGAGCTTCTGGTCGTGATGCACCACGGAGAACACGGAGCGAGAGGGAGCGTGCAGTGTCGGATCGACCTTCGTGGATGTGTCGGTGATGCGGCGGAACTGATGAGGTGATCGTGCCGCGATGCATGTGGGCAGCTTGTCCCAGCGCGCCGATGTGCCGATGCGTGTGCTGTGGACCGAGGCTTATCGGCGGCAATCGTTGTCATCCACCCAATAACGGTGATTCTCATGCAACCAACGTCGATGTGGCGTAGAATAGAGGGTGTCGGCCTGTCGATTCACGATCGGCTGACGCGGCGGGCGACGCCTGTTTCGGCGAGATGGCCCGCATCGTGCCCGTTCGAGGCACTTATGCGAAGTCTCGGATTCCCGAGCACCAGGAAGGACAAGCGAGCAATGAGAGATGTGACGATGTGCCGGACAGGACTGTGCAGCCCCCGCGTGGCGCTGTTGGCAATGGCGGTCGCGGTCTGCGCCGTGGCGGGGCCGAGCTTTGGCCAGCTCACTGAAGAGGACATTGAGAAGCTGCGCCAGCAGGGCGAAATCGAGGGGTGGACGTTCACCGTCGATCTGAATGATGCCACGGACTACGCCATGGATGAGTTGTGCGGTGCTGTGGTGCCGCCCAACTGGAAGGAAGGCGCGGACTTCGACCCTTGCCAGACGCGCGACGATCTTCCCGAAGCATTCGACTGGCGCGACTACGGCGGTTGCACGCCGATCCGCAGTCAGGGCGGGTGTGGAAGCTGCTGGGCGTTCGGCGCGATCGGCGCCACCGAGAGTGAGATCCTCATCGAGCTGGGCGTGAACGTGGATCTTTCAGAGCAGTGGCTTGTCAGTTGCACGACGGCGGGAAACTGTGGCGGGGGCTGGCATGACGACGCCTTGCAGTTCCTTCGCATCGACGGCCCGAATCTTGACCCGTGTGGTGACAGTGGTGCCGTCCTTGAGGCGGACTTCCCATACGTTGCATGGAACGCGCCGTGCAACTGCCCCTACGATCATCCTTATGGGATCGACTACTTCGCGTACGTCGGCGACGGGCAATGGGACATCCCCACGCCCGCACAGATGAAACAGGCCATCTACGAGCACGGCCCGATCGCCGTCTGCGTCTACGTCAACAGCGCATTCCAGGCGTACAACGGCGGTGTCTTCAACGCGTGCTCGGACCAGTGGGTCAACCACGTCGTCGTCCTCGTCGGCTGGGATGACAACCAAGGCAGCAACGGCGTGTGGATCCTTCGCAACAGTTGGAATACCGGTTGGGGCGAGTACGGCTATATGCGGATCGAATACGACTGCTCGAGGGTCGGCTTCGCCGCGGTCTATACAGCCATCACGCCGCCGCCCGATCCCGGCCTGGACCATCGGGTCATCGAGGTGCCCATCAGCGCCGATGCGATTGGCGACGATCCGGCGCTCGCCAACGCGCGGACCTATGACTTGCAGGTTCTTGTTACCGAGGATGACGATTGGACATCGACGGATATGACCGCCTCGATCGACGGGCAGTTCTATCAGCACCCGACGTATGACGGCGACGTGCCTCAGCCGGCATTTTGGCCGGACAACGCATCGTTGGAGTTCGACAGTTTCTTCAGCGCGCGTGACTTCGCCGCGCCCGGCTTCGTCATCGGACCCAATGTTACGAACGACTCAATGAGCGGTGTGTGGTTCGATGTTGAGAATACGGGGAACGGAACGTATACGATCGGTCGATTCACCGTGACCGCTGGGACGGTCCTCTCGATCTCGGGAACGTCCACGGCGCATCACACCTTCGGCGAACTGCTCCCGTTCGAGTTCATCATTGATGTCGACATCCCCACACACTGCGTGGCGGATCTGAATGACGACGGGCAGCGCGATCAAGCGGATCTCGGCATCCTGCTCGCGGCGTACGGCATCGACGGCGAAGGCGATTGCGACGGCGACGGCGATACGGACCAGGCCGACCTCGGCGTCCTCCTCTCGTTCTATAATGTACCTTGCCCATGATGAGGCTTTAGACAATGGGCTGGCAGTCCCTCGCAGTGGAGAAACACGGTATGCAACGCAGCTATTATCGTTCCGTTCTCGCTGGCGCTCTTGTACTTATTGTGCTGCCCGCGGCATCCGTTGCGGACCCGCCGAGCACGTTTGATCTGCGGAATGTGGGCGGTGAGAACTACGTCACATCCGTCAAGAGCCAAAGCGGCGGGACGTGTTGGACCTTCGGCGCGATGGCTGCCATCGAAGGCAATCTCCTCATGACGGGGAACTGGGCGGCGGCCGGCGAATCGGGCGAACCGAACCTCGCTGAGTACCACCTCGATTGGTGGAATGGTTTCAATCAACACAACAACGACGACACCGACCCCCCCACGGGCGGCGGATTGAGCGCTCATAACGGCGGCGACTATCGCGTCACGTCAGCCTACCTCACACGCGGTGAGGGCGCCGTGCGCGATGTCGATGGGCAATCCTACGGATGGCCTCCGCTTCGCACCGATCCGAGCTACCACTACTTCTATGTCCGTGACATCGAATGGTATATCGCCAAGCCGGACCTGAGCAATATCGACACCATCAAGAACGCCGTCATGACGTACGGCGTCATGGGAACGTGTCTTTGCTACAACGGGGAGTTCATGTCCGGAACCGTGCACTATCAGCCGCCGAGCGATGGACGCGATCCGAACCATGCGGTCGCCATCGTCGGATGGAGCGACTGGAAGTCGACCCAGGCGCCGCAGAACGGCGCGTGGCTCTGCAAGAATAGTTGGGGCGCCAGTTGGGGCAACAGCGGGTACTTCTGGATCTCGTACTACGACAAGCATGCGGCGCAGAATCCGCAGATGGGGGCGGTGTCCATGCAGAACGTCGAACCCATGTCATACGACCACATCTATTACCATGACTACCATGGCTGGCGCGACACGATGACCGACCGCGATGAAGCGTTCAATGCTTTTTTCGCGCGAGAGACCATCCAGACCGCTGAGTATCTCGATGCAGTCAGTTTCTTCGTCGCGGAGGATGGCGTCGAGTACACCGTGCGGGTCTATGACCGTTTCGAGGCCGGTGAACTGCTCGACGAACTTGCGATGAAGGCAGGCACGATCGACTACACGGGCTTCCATACGATCAACCTCGACACGCCCGTTCGACTGTACGAAGGTGACGACTTCTATCTGTATCTGCAACTGTCGATCGGCGGCCAGCCGTTTGACCGCACATCGGATGTGCCGGTGCTGCTTGGCGCGTCATACCGCACAATCGTCGAGTCAACCGCGAGTCCCGGCGAGAGCTACTATCGAGCGGGCGGCGTCTGGGAAGATATGCAGGGATTCAACGACACCGCCAACTTCTGTATCAAGGGACTGACCGTTGAAGTTCCGTACCTGAACATTGACTACCCGAGCGGACTGCCCGAGGAACTCGACCCGGGCGTCGCGCGCGCGATCACCGTAGGGATCACGGATGGGGATGAATCTTACGTGCCGGGAAGCGCGCTGCTTCACTACCGTTATGGTGAGGGCGCCTTCCTGACAACGCCGCTGGTATCAGTCGGCGGCGATATGTATGAGGCGATGCTGCCGGCGACAAACTGCAGGACACGACCGCAGTTCTACGTCAGTGCCCAAGGCGACGGCGGGGCTGCCGTCGTGGACCCGCACACCGCCCCTGAAGAACCACATACCGCGATCGTTGGAACGCTGGTCGTTTCGATGGACGATGATTTCCAGACCGATCAGGGCTGGGCGACGGGTGGGGATGCCACAGCTGGGTTCTGGGAGCGAGCTGTCCCCGTCCGTAACAACCAGGCTGCGCCATTCGAGGATTACGACGGCAGCGGCATGTGCTATATGACCGAAGACTGCGGAGGCGATCCGTTCGACACGTATGACGTTGACGGCGGATCGGTGACGCTCACCAGCCCCGCCATCGACATGACGACGACCGGCGACGTGACGGAGGTGAACTACGCGTATTGGCTCAACGACGATCCGGGCGTACCCCTCGGGCCGGAGGATTCGTTCACCGTTCAGGTGGCGACCAACCCGGCAGGGACGAACTGGACGGTCGTGCGAACCTATACCGAGGCTGCCGCGGAGTGGCGCACCGACACGATCGTGATCGGCGATGAGATCGAAGCGACCTCGACCGTGCGTATCCGCTTCGTTGCAACGGAACTGGAGCCGGACAACAAGCTCGAAGCGGCGCTTGATGCCGTGTACATCACGAGCATCCTGTGCGAACAGGAGGAATGCCTCGGCGATCTCGACGGTGACAATGACATCGATCAGGCGGACCTGGGCATCCTGCTCGCGGCGTATGGCCTGAACGACTCCGGCGACATCGACGGTGACGGCGAGACCGGTCAGGCGGACCTGGGCATCCTGCTGGCGCATTACGGCGAGACGTGCGAGTAGATTGACGGGAAATGCGAGGTTCCTGAAGAAGAAGCCGCATCACTCGCGGAAGCATCCCTGGAGCGGGTGCGCCTTGACCGCTGCGCGGACAGATTGACATCGCAGTTGCGGGGTGCCGGCTTGCCTCGGTGTTGCTGCGTGATACAGTTCACGTGGTGACCTGGGGTGCCCAACACCACCCAAACAGACTCCGGCAAAAGTAAGTCGTTCCTTCAAGTGGACACGGCATCGGGCCGAGTGTATAATGAACGCAGGTTCATAACGAGGCCGCCATGCCCAGACCCCCGACACAGCGATTCGTCACCG
>JAGLTS010000115.1 GCA_023135165.1 Phycisphaerales bacterium
CGCGCCTCACAACCAGCGGCTGCAGGCGACTGGCGGACAGACAGACAAGATCATATGCTCTCATCTACCGGGAAGCTTTTGGCGATTTCACAATTTATGCACTTCACTTAAACTGATGGCAAAGGGGGGACAGACTGACTGATGTATTGGACTGTATGCATGTGGCAGTGCCCACGACCCAAAGGGAATGAGGCCAGACTGCGCGATCTGGTGCGGTGGCTGATGATTGTATTGGTCGCAGTGGCGATCGCTATCCTCGGTGCGGTCGGGAGCGCGGCAGCGACTGAAGGCGACGTCAAATTGAGCAGTGCAGTGGAAGTGCTTACTGACGATGGTATCGTCTATCGCGTCGTCTACGGATATAGTTTCCCGAATCGTGACACTGTCTATATCGATGGCGTCGGGACCGTGCCGGCGCAAGGCCGGCTCGCCTATCTCAGTTCCAGCGATGTCATCCAGTTCCTCGACTCTTTTGGTGGGCAGACGCTGCGTACTGTTGAAATCGAGGAGCCGATCCAATTCATGGGGGGCGATGCGGCCGATCTTCCGAGGGAATCGGATTTTCCCGAAGGATACCGCCAAGGACGCTGGTCCGGCGATCTGCCCTTTGCCCAGGTTGCGCTAACGGTACTCGACCGTTTTTTTACTAACGGTTACCGTGCCTATCGGCGTGCCGAACAGCAGCACTTCCTAACAATGTTCGCGACACTTCCATCGGTCTCGGAGAGGGTACGTGCGAAAGTTGCTGTGCTGGTTTCTTCGCCTGTCGATGCCAACCCGTGCAACGTGACGTTCACTGTGCAGTTCAGTGCGCGTGAGCGCCGCAGTCATAGCGAGTGGCGCAATCAACTCGGCGACAAGACGCAGGCTACGGTTCAGGCTTTTGTGGGCGACGTTATCAAAGCTCTGGAGAGTGGGGTACAGGCGCAATGAATATTCGTCATTCACAACTCGCGCTGTTGGCGATGTTTCTGATCAGCCTGGTGATCCATCTGGCCTGTTTTGGATATTCGTTTTTCATCGGCGCTGTATATGTCGATGACCTGCAAACGATGGCGGTACGCACCCTCGCCGTCTACTCAGTTCCGCTCGGTGTCATCGTCGGGGGCATCTTCGGTGGAACGGTAGATCCGGTGGCCAATGCATCGTCCGGCACCTTCTGGACCGCGGCCGGGTTGTCGCTGCTGTGGAACGTTTTGCTTCTTGCGCGCTCGCTAGTGTTCGTAATTTCCGAGCAGGACTCGATCATGTCACTGTTTGGATACATCGACGCGGTATCCGCCGCCAGCACATTTCTGATCGGTGGCGCACTCGCGTATTTTTTTGCGAAGTAGGAGATCGGTCATGTCATACGACGGAGTATGGCTATTTCATAGCCCTCACGGCAGCCGTTCTGGCCGGCTTGGTCATGCGGTGCGCGTCGTACTTGCGGGCATGCTCGCTATCGGACTCTTTGCCGGCGGCAACGGGCCGGGCTTGTCCTATTGCGCTACCGCGACACAGGGCGACGAAAGTGCGGCCGCAACTAAGGCGACGCTTGCCCAATCACTGAAGTTGCTTCAGCAGGCATTCGCAATGGAGCAAGAGGGCAAACTACAGGAGTCTTTCGATACTGCACGCAAGGCGATTTCGGACATGGAAGGAATTTCCGGGCTCGCCGAACTCGCTACGCGGCAGTACATGCTCGGTCAGGGATACACGCTCCTCGGCAAGATTCTGGCGCGCGTCGGTCAACTCGAGGATGCGGTGAAGACGTTAGACACCGCGATGAGCTATTTTGCCCCGTTCTACAAAGCCGATGCGCTATTTTTCCGGCAGGCGGGGCGACCAGGGAGTGGCTTCGAACATGCCGCAAACAATGTTGCGACGGCGCTGCAATATCTTTCACAGGTCCACGAGGCGCTGAAGCAGCCCGACGAGGCTATCCGATACCTGCGTGCTCAGAGAGAGTTTTTCGAGAAACTCGGCCAGACGGATATGGTCGTCAAAGCGTCACAAGGAATTGTGGCCGTTCTAGAAAGGAATCCTGAGATTCCGAATGGTCTCCGGCGCCGTGCCGAGGCAGTGTCGGAACTGGCGGTGGCATTGGTGCATGCGGGGCAAACTTCCAAGGCACTGGATCGGCTCAAAGAGGCCGACAAAATCCTCGGGTCGATCCCGGCGGGTAGCGACGCGGAGTTGCCAGTCGCGCGAGCCTTGGTGGCGCTTCGTACCGGATATGCGCTCCAGGCCCAGGGCCGACACGCTGATGTCATCCCGTTTCTGGAACGTGCTGCCGTCGACCTGGCTCCGATCGACGGCCAGGAGGATAACCAATTGATGGCGTTGCATCGTCTGTTCTTCTCGTACTTTGTGCTCGAACGATTCCCGCAGGCAGAGCAAGCGTTGCGGCGGCAGATTAAGGTGGCACAGAGTGTCCCTGGTCATGAGCAAAGCGAGTACCAGGCTCGCGGGATGTTGGTCATGGTGTACAAGCGAGTGGGAAATTACAGTCTCGCGGTACGTGAGTTTGAAGAGTCGCGAAAGATCGCCGAGCGCGTCGATATCCCGGTGGCAACCCAAGCCAGGGATTACGCCAACATCGGCGTGGTCCATCGTGATAACGACGTTCACGCGGAAGCATTGGCGAGTTTCGAGACAGCAATCCGGCTGATCGAGATTCTGGACGGAACCGAAATAAAACGGGCGGAGCACCACATCGATCTTGCCAATGCGTTGACTGCGCTCGGGAGGCCGGATGAAGCACGCGCCCGGCTCGAATCCGGTTTGAAGCTGATCGCAGGGGTGGACGGTGCGGAAATAGTTGCTGCGCGACTGTGGAGGATGATTGCAGAAGACGACGAGAAGCGCCCTGGACGCAGCGGCGCCAATTATCGTGAGTGCTTGCGCATCGTCTCGTCACTCGAGGAAGTCAAGGATGCAGACGATCTCGTGCTCGGCTGTCTGGTGGATATTGCTCGCGAACAACAGAAAACCGGGCGTTTTGACGACGCGGTGGCAACTTTCCGCAAAGTGCTTGACCGGCTGCCAGAGATGACGCCGCTTGCCATGGCCGGGGGGGGGATCAGCGAGGATGCGAGCGGCAAACATGAGCGCTGGGTTGCGTTGACCGGGCTTGGGCTCGCTTCTCTGGCGGCAGGGCGACCTCGCGAGGCAACCGAGCATCTTGTCGCGGCGTCCCGGCTCGGGCGAGATCGTTACCTCGACACGCTAATGACGATGTCAACATTGCAACGTTATCGCTATATGGGGACGAGCAAAGCCCAGCGTGTTTCCGGCGATATCGCGGTGGCGCTGTCGTTCCATTCAGCCAATGCCAATACCGCGCTTGCTTTTGAAACGGCGGTATCGAGCAAAGGCCTGTTCAGCGAAGTGAGTCGGCGTCAGCGTGAAGCGGTTAATCGCGCTCGTGGCCCGGAAGGCGAGGCGCTTGCGCAGCGCTACGTTGAGTTGCGGCGCCAAGTCGCGAGGCACGTGATCGACTGGCAGCACGCCGACGGTTCTGCTGGCGCGGAGTCGTGGACGGTCGAGGCATTGTTCAAGGAGATTCGGGAGGTCGAACGTACTTTGCTGCGCCCGATCCAGAGCGCTTCGGAAAGAGTGAGTGATGACAACGGTTTGGGCCGACGCATTGCCTCTGCCATTGGTCGCGATCAGGTGCTGCTCGAATTTGTGCGCTTTGTGCCGATCGACATGAAGGCCGTCCGTGACTTGGATACACCGGCGCTCTCAAGCAAGGAATCGGATAAGGTTCATTACGGTGTTTTTGTCGTCTCCGGCGCAACGCGTGAAGTCACTGCAATCGATCTGGGTCCCGCAACGGCAGTCGACGACGCGATTCTCGAATACCGGCGTGTGCAGCAAAGCCAGTCCGCGCCCGCCACTTTCAATCTTGACGAGGCGATGCTGACGAAAGCGGCCGAACCGCTGAAGCGTTTGCTCATCGATCCGCTTGCGGCAGAACTCCGTGGCGCACGGCGAATTTATGTCGCCGCCGAGGGACAGCTCAGTCTTCTGCCCTTTGAGGCAATCCCGGTTGGTTCGGCGGCGGGCCGGCCACGCTACCTGGTCGAGGACTTCGAGGTCGTTTACCTGACAACCGGACGCGATCTTTTGGGGCCCGGGCGGAAACCAGAGACCGCGCAGTCGCGCGAGGCCTGGTTGTTCGGCGATCCGGATTTCGATGCGGCGCCTGAGGCAGTCATGGCAGCGGTTGGCAGGGTCTCGCGCCCACCTGCTCCTGTCGAGACCGCGGCTGTGCCGTCAGACGGACCGATCGCCGAGACACGAATGATGGGTGCCGGAGTAGGTGATGATCTGAGTCGTTGGCCCCGGCTCAAGCGCACGCGCGATCTGATCGAAAAAGTGTCGATTGCAGCGCGCACGTCCGGTATGACGCCGCTGACACTGACCGATGCGGCCGCGTCTGAGCCTAATGCAACGAAGATGTCGAAACCGCGCGTGGTTCTATTCGCTACTCACGGTAAATTCCTAGACCGTGCGCCGACAATTCGTTTCGACATCGAGTCGCTGAGCATCGGCCCCCAGGGCTCGAAAATCGTGGGGCTCAGCGAGGAAGAGATGCTGGCGTCCGACCCGCTGTTCCGAAGCATGCTTGTGCTGGCCGGGGCAAATCGCTCTGCACAAACTGCGGGCGAGGGTGATTCCGGCGATGGATTGCTCACTGCTTACGAAGTCTGGGGGCTGGATCTCGACGGCACTGAACTGGTCGCGCTGATAGCTTGCGAGACGGGACTTGGCGTCGTCCAAGGGGGCGCTTCGGGTGGTCTTCGCCAGCCTGAGGGTGAGGTTGTTGCCGGTCTATGGCAGGCGTTCATGGTTGCCGGTGTGCGATCGATGGTAATGAGCATGTGGCCGGTGCCACTCGGTGAGACAGCACGCTTGTTTGACCATTTTTTCAAAGAGTGGCTCGGTAGAGGAGAAGGCCGCTATACCGCGTTCCGGCATGCGCAGCTCAAGGCTCTTGCTTATGCACGCGAGAAACGTGGCAGCGGACACCCATTTTGGTGGGCGGGTTTCGTTTTCGTTGGTGACCCAGGCGACGTCAAACGCGTGCGCTGATGGCGCTCGCCAGGTAGGTGCTTTTGAACACCGAGATTGAACGTGGAAGCTGTTGTAGATTCCCACAAAAATATGGGGTATCGGGGACGGGTATTGATATATTGATAAAATATATCCCAACGAATAAGGATAGATTGTGTGAGCGTAGCGAACCAC
>JAGLTS010000116.1 GCA_023135165.1 Phycisphaerales bacterium
GAGAAGCTGATAAAGTCGAAGTAGTCGCCGAGGGCAGGGTTGTAGCCGTCCAGGCGGACGTCGAGTTCGCCGGCGAGATGAGCGCTGCCCTGGACCAGCAGTTGGTCGTGCTGGGTCCAGTCGGTGCCGCGCAGACGAATGCGCAGTTCGGCGCTGCTGGAGGCGGTGTAGTTGCCGTTGACGTAGAGGCGTCCCACATCGGGCATGTACCCGGTGGGGAGCAAGTAGCCGTTGTTCTCCACGTCGCCGTAGATGTGAGCGTAGTCCGAGCCTGCTCCACCGGCGTACATATTGCCATTGTTGACGAAGACGCTGTCGTTGCCCACATCGATGTGGGCCCGCGGCTGCATGGTCAGGTTGCAGCCGTTGGCGTTCTCGAAGGCGTTGGGTGCGTTTTCTCCGGTGGCGGTGACCCAACGGTCGGTGGGGATGGTCATGCTGTAGGCGTTGTTGACGACCTGCAGGCATTCGATGTCACCGTAGAGATTGAACGTGCCCTCGTTGATGATCTTGGCTCCGGTGCAGTTGCCCTGGTAGTAGTTGAAGGTGCCGTTGTTGGTGAGGATGCCTTGGAACGTGCCGCCGTTAAAGGAGGCGTTGCCCATCTGGAAGGTGGCGTTGTTGTCGAAGTTGCAGAGCCACCAGTCGCCGCCGCCCGCATAGGGGCCACGGAGCAGGGCGGTGCGCCACATCTGAAATGTGCCCGCGTTATGGGTGAGGTAGCGAACGCGGCAGTCGGCGGTGTTGTCGAGGTTGATGCCTTGTTCAGAGTCGTTGGTGAAGTTGGTGACGCTGAGCGTGCCGCCGTCCTGGTCGTAGTAACCCGAGTGATTAGTAAGACCAGCAGCGCCGAGCCAGTCGGCGTCCAATCCCATGTAGAGGTAGCTGGAGGCGTAGGGATCGTCGTCGCCGTCCCAGATCTCGATATCGCCGGTGACGTTAACGGTGCCCGAGCCGAGTTGCTCGTACTTGGCAAGAGTCTGCGGGCCGATGAGTAGATCACCGCCGATGTTGAGCGTGGGTTCATCGTCGGTGTCATCGACCTTGACCCAGGCGCGATAGGGG
Organism: Phycisphaerales bacterium; assembly: GCA_023135165.1. GTDB lineage: Bacteria > Planctomycetota > Phycisphaerae > Phycisphaerales > JAGLTS01 > JAGLTS01. Next base: position 1,066 of record JAGLTS010000116.1, read on the forward strand.
TGCGTCCCTTCGCAGCCGATGATGACGCTGTTGACAACGTTGACGACACCGCCGGTCTGATTGAAGTACCCATCGCCGTTCCAGGCGATGGAGATGTGATCGAGGTTGAGTTCCCCGCCCTTCATGTTGTAGGTGCCTTCGCCGCCGGTGTTGAGGCCCATGAGCAGGCCCGAGGCGGACGTCTGGTCGAAAGTGCCGCCTGTCTGGTTGAAGGTGCCGACGTCGCTGTTACCGAGAACGAATTGATTAGTGTTCGTCAGGATGCTGCCGGCGGTGGTTCCCTTGAGCTCGTAGATGCCGGGGTCGCCCTGTCCGATGTAGAGGTAATCTACTTCGGCGAAACCGTTCAGGTGCTGAAACTCGCCCGGTGCATGATAGCCCACATAGCAGATGTGGCCCACGTAGAGACCCGCACTGGGATCGGCGACGGTGTCCAGTTCGAAGTAGGCATCATCCGTGCCGGAGTAGCCGACGTACAGATTGTTACTGACCCAGAGGAAGGCCGGATCCCGCAGCAAGTAGTAGGCATCGCCGCTGTTGCTCATATACAGGTTCGTCGTCCGCATGGTCAACTCGGCCTGGATGATCGAGCTGTAGTAGATGCCGCCATCGCCGTCGACCGTGACGCTGTTGAAGTCGCTGATGCCGGTCCAGTTGTAGTTGACGATCTTGGAAGCCGAGGAGGTCACTTCGATGAAGACATCCTCCAGTTGTCCCGGGCAGTGCCCCAGACTCCAGTTGCCCGCGATGTTCCAGTTATTGATGCCGTGAGGTAAGAAGTAGTTGTCGGCGGCGAGCGTGGAGCCGGCGCAGAGCGCCAGGGCCAGTGCGGCTCCGCCGAAGAGCGTGAGCGGGTTGTTGTTGCTGTTGCGTGTCATGGTGTTCTCCTCAGGTGCGGGGTGGTACGGGTTTGCAGTGAGAATCGGCGGGGGGAGTGGCGCCGTCGGAATGTGGGATGGTGATGTGACAGGCTGGGAGGCCAGACCGTCTCGCCGTCACTCAGACTTGGTGCGCTGTGGCGATCCTCTTTCAGCAATTTCACGATCTGGCCACGTGATTTTGTGGGTTCTCCTTATGGGCAGGGCTGACCGTAGACGGCGAGGAGCGCGCCCAGGTCCCCCTGGTCCGTGTCGCCATCGCCATCGATGTCACCGCCGGCACCCAGACCGTAGGCCGCGAGCAGGATGCCGAGATCGGACTGGCCGATGTAGCCGTCGCCGTCGAGATCCGCCGGGCAAGGGTCGCCGCTCTCTTCCACGACGGTGAGTCTGACACGAGTCGAGGCGTATGTCAGTTCCCATTCGAGCCCGGGATCAAGCGCGGGCAGGTAGACGGGATTGAATGTGCCGGTGTGACTTGAGAAGCTGATAAAGTCGAAGTAGT
>JAGLTS010000117.1 GCA_023135165.1 Phycisphaerales bacterium
CGGGTACTTCGACGCCGGTGATGAGGTCGATCTCGCCGTCGCGCAGGCTGACGGAACGGTCGCGATTCTCCTGGGTAACGGCGACGCGACCTTCACCACCGCAGGCACTGAGACGGTCGGGGCATTCCCACAGGCGATCGGTGTTGGTGATCTGGATGGTGACGGCAACAGCGATCTCGTCGTCGCCAACGTCGCTGGCTTCAGCGTCTCGGTCCTGCTCGGTGCGGGCGACGGCACGTTCGCTGCCGCGGTGGACCATGCGGTCGACCCATTGCCCGTGTGGCTGACCCTTGCCGATGTGGATGGCGAAAACGGGCTGGACATCATCACCGCCAACGACCTCTCCGACACCGTGTCAATCCTGCTCAACAACGGGGATGGCACGTTCGCGGATGCTGTGAGCATCGACGTGGGGGCCGATGGCGCAAGCTGGGTGGCTGCGGGCGACCTGGACGGCGTGAACGGCGAGGATCTCGTCGTTACGAACACGGGCGACGATACGGTCACTGTTCTCCTCAACGACGGCAGCGGTTCGTTCCCGACCCGCCACACATTCGCGGTGGGGAATGCGCCGCGATCGGTCGCCATCGTCGATCTGGATCTTGACGGGAATCTTGATCTTGCCGTCGGAAACGAAGGAGCCGGCATCCTCGACACGCTCTCGATCCTCATGAACAACGGGGATGGCACATTCGCCGCGGCGGTGAACAGCAGCGATGTCGATGACGCCAACGCGATGGCCGTCGCGGACTTCAACAGCGACGGCATCATGGATCTCGCCACGGTCGATGCGGACGGCGACATCGCGCTGTTCGGTAACAACGCGGATGCCACGTTCGACCTGCCCGTGACACTGGCGCCGCTCGGTCAACCGGAGATGTTCGCGATCGGCGACTTCGACGGCGACGGTGACAGCGATGTGGTCACAGCCGACCTCATCTGGAATGGACTGTCGCTGTTTCTCAACGAAACCGTGCCGCCTGCCGCAGCCCCCAACGCGCCGGATCTGCTCCCCGAGTTCGACACCGGCCTCAGTGACAGCGACAACGTGACGCGCATCAACAACGACGGCGTCGACAATACGCTCCAGTTCAGCGTGTCCGGCGTCGTGGCGGGATCGACGGTCACGCTCTACGTGGGCAGCACCGTCATCGGTCAGGCAGTCGCCGACAGCGACACCGTTGTCATCACCACCGACGGGAACATCCTCGATGACGGCACGTATGGTTTCAGCGCGTCGTACACCGTCGGCGCCGACGAGAGCGCCCGTTCTGTCGGGACCGCGGTCACAATTGACACGCAGGACCCGGTCTTCTCATCGACGCCGACCCTCGAAGTGCCGCTTGGGCCTGAGTACACGTACGACGCCCAGTCGGATGCGGAGGGTCTGGGCGCGCTCTACGAACTCACGGTTACCCCAACCGGCATGACGATCGACCCCGCGACGGGCGTGATCTCGTGGACGCCGATCGATGAGCAAGTCGGTGACAATGACGTCACGATCCTCGTTACCGATCTTGCCGGGAATCAGGCGGAGCAGGTGTTCACGCTGACCGTGGACTGCTTCCTGGTCATCGATCCCGTGACCACGCACGGCGTGCCGGCCAATGCCTTTTCAATCGTGACGGGCGATTTCGACGGGAACGGGAACACCGACGCCGCAGTCTCGTTCGCGCTGGGCTATGTGATGGTCCTGCTCGGCAACGGCGATGGGACGTTCACGAACGGCGCAACGCCCAACGTCGGCGCTTCGCCCCGGTCGATGGTCACGGGTGATCTCGACGGCGATGGCGACCTGGATCTGGTAACTGCCAACTACGGGTCCGACAACGTCTCGGTCCTGCTCAACAACGGCGACGGCACGTTCGCCGATGCGGTCAACATCGACGTCGGCTGGCTCCCGATGGGCGTGGAACTGGCGGACATGGACGGCGTCAACGGGCTGGACATTGTGACGGCCAATACCGGTTCGGACGATGTCTCGGTCCTGCTCAACAACGGTGACGGGACATTCGGCGACTCGACCGAGTTCGACGCTGCGGACAGCGCGCAGTCTATCGCCGTCGGCGACATCGACGGCGACGGCGATCAGGATGTCATCACGGCCGACCTGAACAGCTCAACCGTGGCCGTCCTTCTCGGCGACGGTGCCGGGGCGCTGCTGCTCGACTCATATGTCACCGTCGGCCGGCAAGCACAGTGGGTCGTGCTCGCCGATTTGAATAACGACGGCTTGCTGGACATCGCCTCGGCGAACCTCCGCGCCGGGCAGTCGCTGTCGGTGCTCATCGGCGCGGGTGACGGCACGTTCGCGGATGCGGTGAACTCGGACATCGGCAGTCAGCCGCATCGCCTGATCGCGTCGGATGTCAACGGCGACGGTTTGACGGATGTGGTTGCCGCATCGCTCGGTGATGAGTCGCTGGTTGTGCGTACGAGCAACGGCGACGGAACCTTCGCCGACCCGTACGACCTAGCCATGGGCGTGCCTCCGGCAGGTCTCGCGGCAGGGGACCTGAACGGTGACGGCGTGCCGGACCTTGTCGCCTGTGCCAGCGTCGCCGAAAACGTCTTCATCTTCATGAACCAGACGACGCCTCCGCCCGCTGCACCACAGATGCCCGACCTGAAGGCGCTATTCGACACCGGGCCCGACGACGCGGACAACGTCACGAATCGAAACAACCTGGGCGTCCGCACGCTCCAGTTCCTTATCACCGGAACGACCGCCGGCGCCACGGTCCTGCTCTACGCCGACGACACGCTCATCGGGCAGGCAACAGCTGCCGGCGACACGACCACCATCACGACCGACGGCTTGACCGAGCTTGTGGACGGAACGTACGCGATCACCGTCACGCAAACCGTGTACTGCACAAGTGTGCATTCGCGTACGATGACGCTCACCGTCGATGCGACCACGCCGACGATCACATCCCTGCCGTATCGCTTCGTCGTCTTGGGCGAAACATATACCTACGACATCCAGAGCGATGAAGAGGGCAACGACGGCGTGGTGTACACGCTGCCCAGCATGCCGGACGGAATGACGCGCACCATCCCCACCGGCGAAGTGACATGGACGCCGACCGAGGCGCAGCGAGGCACGCATGATGTCACCGTTCGCGTGCGGGATCTGGCGGGCAACTACGTCGATCAGTCCTTCACCGTGAGCGTGCTGCTCGGCGGAAACGGCATTGCACCCATTCCCATCCTCGGCGAGGACGGCGTCATCACGATCCTCACGCGACTGACGCGATTCGTCGATCCGGACAGTGATCGAATCACGATCACGTACACCGGTCCCGGCGAACTCCTCATGGGCACGCTGTATGGCCATGTCGAGTACATCATCGCTGTCGGGCAGATCGACAACCTCACCATACGAGTCCAGAGACGCCCCGGAGGCGACGGCGTGCTCAACGTCGGCACGTTCGTCGGCGACAATATCACGTCGTTCATCAGCCGAAACGTCTACTTCACCGGCGGCATCGGCGTTGTGTCAGACGGCGGCGCGAGCGTGGCGTACGCTTCCAGGTTCATCTTCGGAGGCATGTCCAACGCGGCGGACCTTGTGATCGGCTCCACGCCGGAGAACGGCGTCACGGTGCGGGCCGACACGATTGACACCACCGGCGACGTCACCGTCACCGGCGCTGCCAGGTCGCTCCGCATCATCGACCTGACCGCAGACTCCGTGGCATTCACCGGCGGCGTCATCGCGATGAACGTCAAGGGCGACTGGACGACCACCAACGGCGCGACGTTCGGCGACGGTCTCGCGGGGGTCGAGCAGACGCCGCTTGCCCGCAGGCTGAGATTCAAAGGCGACCTCAGCGGACCGTTCGCGGTCAACAATCAACAAGTGCGGCGCTTCGATGTCCGAGGCGATACCACGGCGACGCTCGCCCTGGTGGTCACAGAGGACACCCGCCATCTGCGCATCCGCGGTGAAACCAACGGAACGCTTGACCTGGCCGGCGTCCGCAGGGTTCGCGTGGCCGACCTCGTCGGCGAAATGACGATCGGCGATTCGACGAACATTCGCGTCAAGGGCGAGCTATCAGGACAACTGACAATCGGCGTCGGTCGCAACGTCCGCGTTCAGGGGGCGATCTCCGGTGCGTTCGCCGCTGAGTCCGTCGTCACTTTCCTCGGACAGAGCAACCTCACCGGAACCGTCAGCTTCACGCTCGATCCGGATTCAATCGACGATCTGGCGGTTGTGCATTTCACGATCCTCGGCCGAACCGAAGGCGCGACGATCAGGTCCAGCGCCAGCATCGGGAGCATGCTCTTCAGCCAGGCGCTCGTTGACAGCTCCATTCTCGTCGGCGTACTCGACACGTTCGATCCGGCAGCCGGGCTGCCTGCAGACGGCCAAGCCGATGTGTTGGAAGCCGTGGCGACGCGTGTCGGCAGCATCACCACACAACTCTTCGGCGATGCCGCGTTCGACGGGTCCATGATCGTCGGCCATCACTTCGCCATGCTGCGCCTCGACGAGGTGTTCTTCAACAATGACGGTACGACGTTCGGTGTGGCGGCACAGCAGATCGACACGCTCTCATTCATCGCACCGACCGGGCGCATCGTCCTCACAGGCGGCACGGCATTCGGCGCTGACGAAGGGCCTTTGGAGACCGCGGACTTCGCTGTCAATCAATTGCCGATCGTCTGAGTCGGCTGCGCAGCGGGCGGGGCATATCATGGACTGACGATGTCCAGCGATCACGCACGCACTCGCCGATCCGCCGGGGCCGGCCGGTTCTTCCCAGGCGACCCACGGCAGTGTGCCACTGAGGCGACGCGGTTCTGCGCGCCCCACGTGGATCTTCTGCTACCCGACATCCTGTACGGGGCGCTTGTGCCTCACGCAGGCTGGGCATACTCCGGGCGCATCGCGGGCAGCACGATCGCCGCACTCGCACAGCACACCGAGGCGCGGACGATCGTCTTGACCGGGGCGATGCACACATCCGATCTGGATTGGCCTGCCCTCGACTCCGCAGGCGCGTGGGCATCGCCGCTCGGACCGGTCGCAATCGATGAAACGCTCCGCGATGCGATCCTTCAGCTCGACGACTTCATGTGTCTCGATCAAGCGCACGAGCTTGAGCACAGCCTTGATGTGCAACTCCCGCTGCTACAAACCGCGTTCGGCGACCGGTTGCGGATCGTGCCTTGCGTGATTCCACTGCGGCGCGACGCAGCGAGGTGGGGCCGATCGCTCGGCGCGCTGCTCGCCGCGTGGCGCGAGCCTGTCGCCGTCATTGCGTCGAGCGATCTCACCCACTACGGCCCGAGCTACCGCTTCACACCACACGGCGGCGGCAAGGCGGGCTACCGCTGGGCGCACCAGGTCAACGACCGCGAACTCCTGGATCTGATCGAGCGCATGGCGGAGGAGGATGTGACGGCACACGCATCGAAGCATCACAGCGCATGCGGTGCCGGTGCGATCGCGGTGATGCTGGCAGCGTGTCGGTCCCTGGGCGCCGGGCGCGGGTATCTGCTCGAACAGACCGATTCGGCACGTGAGTTGGCCAGCGAGGGGCGTCGAGATGTGCGCGATTCAGTCGGCTACGCCGGTGCTGTGTTCGGGTGAGACTCAGACGACTCTCCGAGGAGCGTTCGCAGCGCCGCACCGGGATCAGGCTGACGCATCAGCGATTCACCAACGAGCGCCATTCGCACACCCACCCGTCGCAGTTTCGCCAGATCTTCGCATGTCTTGATCCCGGACTCCGACACAACCAGGTGCGGGTCGGCAACGCTCCTCGCGAGGCGCAGCGTGTGCGACAAGTCCGTCTTCATCGTCGCCAGATCGCGGTTGTTGATCCCCAGCAGCACACGCTCGGGCTTGATCCTGTCGAGCAGTTCGACCGCGCTGCGCAGATTCGCCTCCGTGTGTGTCTCCAGCAGCGTCGTCATCCCGAGCGTCTCCGCGATCCCGATGAACCGCTCAACATCCTCGGCAGACAGGCATTCACTGATGAGCAGCACCGCATCCGCTCCGGCTGCGCGCGCTTCGCACACCTGATACGGGTCGATGATGAAGTTCTTGCAAAGGACGGGGACCGGCACAGCCGACTTGATCCGCTCGATCAGCGCCAAATCACCGCCGAAGAAGTCCGGTTCGGTCAGACAACTGATCGCCGCGGCGCCCGCTGTGTGGTACCGTCCGGCAATGTCTACCGGGTCGAAATCCTCTCGGATCAGGCCGGCCGACGGGCTGCGGCGTTTGATCTCCGCGATGACCGCACAGCCCGCCGCCTCTGCGCGCCCCGTGACGGCGGCGAAGAAGTCGCGCGCCGGCTCAGCGCCGATCGCCTCCGCCGTCACCACTTCAAACGGAACCTCCTCCATCGCGCGGGCCACGCGCTGCTGCGTCTTCTCAACGATGCGGTCAAGAATGCTCATCGGATCGACCTGCGGAGTTCTGGGCGTGATTGCATCAACAGGCATCGTTATAGCATCCGATGGAACTGCGAGCCCGGCAGCCGGTGAGGATTCCCCCGTCAACTCGATCATCTGGCTGATTGTCTGGCTCGCGGCGGCGCTCGTGAGCCTCGGCCTGCTCTGGCGCTTCCGCATCGTCAGACCCGGGTCACTCAAGGGGCGCACCCCGCTCGCTCGGCCTTACCCCGTCCTTGCCTACCTCGGCATCTTCGTCGCGAGCTTTGTGTTCCAGACCATCGCCGCCATGCCCGCACTGGCGCTCGCGCGAGCATGGAGCGATGCGCCGACGGACACGACGATCGTCCAGACCGACCCAGACGCTGCCGTCGCCGCGACGGACGAGCCGCCGGCGCTCACGTTGCGAGAATCGGTGACGATGCAGCTCGTCAGTTACGCATTCACAATCACGATGCTGGCAGGGTGCGTACTCGCGTTTCGCAACCGATTCGACGCCGATGCACCATCGCCGCGAGCGAGAACGCGCATCACGGTTGTCGTGGGGGTCGTGGGGGTCGGCTTGCTCGGGCTGGTCGCCGCTTTGCCGATCGTGCAGATCGTTGGGACGACCGGCTCGCTCATCGAGTCGGCGATCACGCACACACCCGCCCCGGAACTCAGCCACGAATCGCTGACGCAGATGATCGATGCGTGGCGCGACGATCGCCTCTGGGCTTGGCTGCAAATCGCAGCGGTCCTGATCGGGGCGCCCGTGCTCGAGGAGTTGACCTACCGCTACGGCCTGCAAGGCGCCATCATCAAACTCACGGGCATGCCGGGCCTGTCGATCATCCTGACCGGCATCCTGTTCGGCCTGGCGCACGCATCCGCCGTCCCGGCCAGCATCATCCCCTCACTGATGATCCTGGGCATGGGCTTCGGCATCGTCTACGAACGCAGTCGATCGCTCGCCGCCGTCATCGTCATGCACGCAGCCTTCAACCTCCTGAACATCGTCGGCACGTTCCTCCTGACCTGACACGCCGCTGCCCTTTCGCACCGCCGCTCCGTCCGCTACAACCATCCACCATGACGACAGCACAAGACAAGCCGCGCATCCTCACCGGCGACACACCCACCGGGCGACTGCACCTGGGCCACTGGGTGGGCAGCCTCGAAAACCGCCTCAACCTGCAGGATGACTACGACTGCTACTTCATCCTCGCCAACATGCACGCCTACACCACGCGCGCTGACAAGCCCGACGAGATCCGCAGCGACACCATCGAGATCGTCCGCGACTACCTCGCAGCCGGGATCGATCCGCAGCGCAGTACGATCTTCCTGCAAACCGAAGTCCCCGCCATTGCTGAGTTGACTTGGTTCTTCGCCATGCTGCTCGGCTACGGCAGACTCATGCGCAATCCCACCATCAAGACCGAGATCGAGGTCAAAGGCCTGGGCGATCAGTACAGCTTCGGCTTCCTCATGTACGCGGTCGGCCAAATCGCTGACATCCTCGCCTTTCGCCCCAAGTACGTCCCCGTCGGCGTCGATCAGGTGCCCCACATCGAGATGACCCGCGAGATCGCACGGCGGTTCAACCAAGTCTACTGCGATGTCGATCCCAACAAGGTCAGCGATGAGGAGCAGACGCAGGCCGGCGGTGTCTTCCCCATCCCTGAAGCGCTCGTCGGCAGGATCGCTCGCCTGGTCGGCACGGATGGTAAGAACAAGATGAGCAAGTCGCTCAACAACGCCATCTTCCTCAGCGATACGCCCAAGGTCGTCAAGAAAAAGGTCAACAAGATCTTCACGGGTAGGCAGAATCCGACCGATCCCGGCAACCCCGACAACGCGCTCTTCGAATACGTGACCGCGTTTATTCACGACGAGGCCCGTGTCGCTGAGTTGCGCGACCGCTATGCACGTGGCGACAACATAGGCGACGGCGAGATCAAGGCCGAGGTCGGCGACGCGATCAACGAACTGCTCGACCCAATGCGTGAGCGTCGCGCCCAATACGAAGGAAACGACGACATCATCATCGACATCCTCCGTGACGGCACCCGCCGCGCCAACGAACTCGCCGAGGACACACTCGCCAGCGCCAAGCAAGCCATGCGTCTGGACTACTTCCCCCGCACACTCACCTGCGGTTGACGCACGTCTGACGAATCAGAGCGAGTCGCGGCGTCCCGGACGGCGGCACGCTCATCGTGCAACAAGCGCGCACGTGCGCAGACGATGGGAATCCGCTCG
>JAGLTS010000118.1 GCA_023135165.1 Phycisphaerales bacterium
CCGACTTCATAGAAGAACACGGAGCCTCGAGCGGGCAACCCCCCACGGCTACCCGATCGCATGCGGGTATCACTCATCGCGCCTTGACGCGACGGCATCGACGCGGCACCGGTCGCCTATACTGACCCTCGCCATGACGAAGCTGCCCGCATACATCGTCGCTGGGGGAAAGAGCACCCGCTTCGGGTCCGACAAAGCAGTCGCCCTAGTGCGAGGTGTTCCACTGATCGAGCGGATCGCACGACAGCTTTCGCCGTGCGCTGCGAGTGTCACCGTCGTCGCGGATGAGCCTGACAAGTACGAATCACTCGGTTTACGAACGATCTGCGACATCCATCCGGGGCTGGGACCGCTCGCCGGGCTGCACGCCGCGACCGTTGACTGCAGGCAGAGCGATTGGCTTCTCCTGGCATCCTGCGACCTAGCAGATGTGAAGCCCGCCTGGATTGACGCCCTCTCAGCCGGCCGAACGCCTGACGTCGTGGCTGTCGCATACCGGGACGGCGAGGACCATTCCGCCCGGCCGCAGTCGCTTCTTGCGCTCTATCACGTGTCGATTCGCCCGATCATCGAGGAACGCCTCGCGCAGCGCCGCCTCGCTATGCATCGCCTCATCGCGGATGTGCCCGCAGCGCTACTCCCTCTGCCGGACGACTGGCCGGCGATCCCGCAGTTCAACACACGCGATGACTTAGCGCGGTATCTGTCAGGCAGCGAGTGATTGCAAATGCATAGCCCATCAACGGAAAGGGACCGCCGATCGAACGGCGGTCCCTTCGCAGTGTGTTTCACTTCGGCATCCCGACAAAGTCGGCGATGCGTGTTCCACTCACGTGAGCAGGTGGATGTTCTTCTCGGCACAGATCTCGTGCAGCTTCTTGGGCCACACCGTGACCGAGCACTCACCGAGTGCAGCCTTGCCGAGCAGGTAGGAATACGTGCGTGACTGCCCGATGCCGCCTCCGATGGCCTGCGGAATCTCATCGTTGAGGATCATCTTGTGGTACGGCATGGTCAGGAAGTCCTCCTGGCCGGTGAGCTTGAGCTGCTGCTTGAGCGTTTCCTTGGTGACGCGAATGCCCATGGAGGAAAGCTCGTGACGGCGCTTGGTCAGGAAGTTCCATACGAGGATGTCGCCGTTGAGCCCGTGCATCGGGCGACCATCCTTACTGGTGGTCTCGGTGACCCAGTCGTCATAGTCCGCGGCGCGCATCTCATGCGGGTAGCCATCCTCAAGCGTCCAACCGATGCCGTAGATGAAGATGGCCGGATGCTCTTGCAGGATGGCGGTCTCGCGCTGCTTGCGAGGCAGGTCGGGGAACTTGGCGAGGATCTCCTCAGCATGGATGAACGTCAGTTCGTCGGGCAGCTCCGGGTTGGGACCGTCCTTGAGCTTCGGAAACTCCTTGAAGAGAAGCTGCTCGGTCTCCTTGAAGATCTTCCAGAGGCGCTTCACCGTATCGGTGAGGTAGTCGAGCGTACGGTCCTTCGGATCAATGACCCTCTCCCAATCCCACTGATCAACGTATGAGCTGTGATCGTGGTCGAGGAAGTAGTCTTTCCGCACAGCCCGCATGTCGGTGTAGATGCCTTGACCGACATCGCAGCCAAACTGCTTGAGCGCGAACCGCTTCCACTTCGTCGCGGCTTGCACGACCTGCGCATTAATGCGCTTGTCCAGGCCCAGCCCACATTGGAAGTCGATCGGCGTGCGAGAGCCGTCGCGGTCGAGGTAGTCGTTCATGCCGCTGTCACGATCGAGGATCAGCGGACACTCAATGCGGAAGAGATTGAGTTCTCTGCAAAGACCCTCTTCGATGTTCTTCTTGGCGATGGCGATGGCCTGCTGCGTCTCCTTCGGGTCAAGCAGTGAGGTGTAACCGGTCGGGAGACCCGCCGCCACTTCCTCATAGGTTCCAATCCCCGGACCGGCGAGGTCCGCTGTTTTGTCTGCGTTTGCTGCCATGTTGCTCACTCCAGTTTGCTGCGTGTGGCGAATCAGGATCGGGCCGGACGGTATCTGAGCAATAGGTGGTTGTCAACGGTCTCCCCAACACCCGATCCTGGCTTCGGAAGCGCTGCGAAAAAGCACCATCCCAGAGCACGTGGGGCTCAGCCACAGCACTGGTGTACAACGTCATCGGCTGCACGATATCGGGCGAGGAATGGGCAAGCGGAGCCGTGCCGGCGATCAGGCCAGAGAGATCTGTTCCTTGGTCCATAGTGCGGCGCCCGGCGCTTCTTCCTCAACGCCGCTGGGCATCGCCAAGTGCAGCGTCGTCGCGTGGAGCATCTCGACCTCGCCGCTGATCTCGTGATCCAGCGTACGCATGGCAGCCCCCCAGTCCACGTTGAGCGTGCCGCACGGCATGCCCTTCGCTCGCCGGACTCTCGCACCGATGCCCCGCGTGTAACGAGTCGCCGCCGCAAGCTGCACGTTGATCACCTGCCCCTGGATCTTCCTGCGAACGCCAATCGGCTGGTGGATCACGCCGAATGCACTGCCCCTGGCAAGGAACGCGAAGTGGATGTCCCTCGCACCCTCGCGCATCGCGATCGTATCGCTTGGTGGACGAAGGTGAATGATGACCTCACACGGATTCTCGTGGTGGTTCTGGTAGTACAGGCTGATCTCAGCCCGGCCTCGATTGAGCCGGACCAACGGCATGAAACACACGCCGTCCGCCTCGAAGTAGCGCCCGCCCGTCACGGTCTTCAGCTCGTCAGGCGCTTTGGGGACGACGAGCATGAAGTACAGCAGACTGACCGCGGACAGCCCGGCGATCGCCAGGCTCACCCAACGCTGCGTCTCAACGGACTGGCTGCCCGCATCATGGAGCTGTCCCTGGGTCAGCCACACAAGGAAGGCCCAGATCAGCGAAGCCATCAGAATCACGATCAAGAAAGTGTTGCGAATCTCTCGCATTGCCCAGTCCCCATCACCGCGCCGCCACTGCCCTGTAGGTCATCGCGGCAAATCGCCCGATCGGCCGAGCCACCGGGATGGTCAGCGGCGCATCAACCTCCCTGATTCGGCCGACATCAACCAGTCTCTCACGCTTCACTATACGGCGCAGTTCCACTAAACCCAACCCGTTTCGCCGATCTCGGTTGCAGCTTGGTCGAGATTCGCCCCCGGCATCTCCCCTGGCGCCTCTCATCACAGTCGGTGCACCGCCTCACGACCGCCCGCAACCCCTATCACCACCCGTCGGCTGCTGGCTGCCAATCACTCTTCAGCAGTCGGTGCGAACTCAGGCACGGGGCGGAGCGTCATCACCACACGTCGGCTGTGCTGGTCCGGCACCGACACTGAGCTGGCCAGCGGGCCGAAGTGCCGATGCTCATCACTGATGTGGTATCGCATCAGATCCTGCAGATAGACCGTGTCCTCGCCCTTCCCCGGCACAAACTGCATCGTGAGCTGCGATCCCACCGGAATGTCGACCGACCAGATCTCGTCGCCGGTCCGCGTGTCGAGCACTGTGATCGTCTTTGGCGCGTATGGCGTACTGACATAGGTGAATGTGTCAGCGCTCTTGTACGAGCCGCCCGACATGTAAGGCGACGCACAGCCGGCAATCGCCAGCCCGATCGCTGCCAGCACTCCGAAGCGTAGTCCTTGCCGATGACGCATCGATCAGTCTCCTCAGTTCGACCCGGCATCCAGCATACCGCGTCCAGCCCGGTCGTTGAATCCACTCAAGCAACCTTATCGTCCAAGTGGAGGCCCTGCCGCCGTCCTTTTTCCCTCGGTCGGCACTCTGATGCCGGTGCTACGCCCGCCACGCCTTAGCCGTTCGCCGCCCAGGGTCGGATCACGCGCCTGTGGTTATCCTGTGCGCATGACCGCAGCCGCACCACCCGCACTCCCCCCACTTCCCCCGCCGCCTCCGTTTCGCGTCGGCCTGGGCTATGACCTGCACCGCCTCGTCAGCACAAGCCCTGCCCGGCCGCTCATCCTCGGCGGCGTCGAGATTAGCCGTGACGTCGGCCCGATCAGCCATTCCGACGGTGACGCCGTCCTCCATGCCCTCACCGACGCCATCCTGGGCGCCCTGGCCGAGCCTGACATCGGCGAGCTTTTCCCTGACAGCGATCCCGCCAACGCCGGCCGGGACTCCGCCGCGTTCCTCGGTGAGGCCCTCCGCCGCATGCGACAGGCCGGCTACAGCCTCGCCAACGCGGACATCACGCTCATCCTCGAACAGCCGAAGATCAGCCCGCACAAGGATCGCGTGCGACGCCGTCTCGCCGAGCTGCTCACGATCCCGCTCGACTGCGTGAATCTGAAGGGAAAGACACACGAGCAGGTGGACGCCGTCGGCGAGGGGCGGGCTGTCGAGGTGCACGCCGTCGTCCTGCTGTATCGTGTGGGAACGGAGCA
>JAGLTS010000119.1 GCA_023135165.1 Phycisphaerales bacterium
AGAGGTGGTGATGGTGGGGGGCGTGGGCGTTGCGGACAGATTGACACCGCCGCCCCCTCATCGCTAGACAAAGGACATGGCACGCCTCCGGCAGACGGTCCAGAGGCGTGCCATGCGGATCAACCTAGTTATTGTCAAGCCGGAGGAGAGCCTCATCCATGATCATTCGGAAGTCCTCAAAAGTCCACGCTGAACACGACCTGGATGCCGCCGGCAAGCTGTTCGCACGTGCGGTAGCCGACAAGGGACTCTCGGGCGAGCTCATTACGAGTCCCTACGACCTTTACTCCGTCGAAACATTGCGGGAACGTCATAACCTCCGCATCGGTGAAGCGTTCTCCACTGATGTCTTCGTCTTCGGGAAGGGTGAGCCCGACACGCCATCATGCACCAAGGTTGGTGGGCGTCCATTCTGGCCGAGCGATCGCGAATGGCCCACTTCGCCTGACGGTTCGCCGTGCTATTTCCTGGCTCAGTTCAACTTCGCCGACTCGATTGACATCGTCGGCCCAGGTCTTCCCGGCATGGTCCTCTTGCTCCTCACCGATTCCGAAGAGGGCTGGCTCTGGGGAGCTGAAAGAATGTACTTCCACTGGATGCCTGGTGACATTACTCCAGCCAATGACTTGGATGTGCCCTCTGCAATCGGTTCTTCCGGTCCGTTCTACGGTGTAATTCACCGGTCAGCTGATTATCCCGCCGCCGAGGATGCCGCGTTCGAACTGAAGGTCCCTGGACGCTACGATCTGGACATCTTGAATGGAACGAAAATCGGCGGCTTACCGCATTTCATTCAGAGCGGCATTGACACGGATGCACGTTTCCTCTGCCAACTCGGCTCCATTCAGGCCCATCCGGGCGTTCCTTTCCCGTGGGTGAACCAGCGCGAACCACTCGGGCTCGAAAGCAGCCCCGGAATATACAGTGATGACAACTGTGCTATCTTTGGCGACATGGGCAGTATCTACTTGTTTATCGACGACGAGGGGAAGGTGTCGTGGCACTTTGAGTGCTACTGACGCTCTATGACGTCCTCGCACGTCGTTGGCGCGCGACAGTTGAATGCTACACGCGAACAGCCAGACGCGCCGCTCATCCCTCACGCATTAGGCGCTTCGAGTTGCGGACTCACTGCAATCTGCAGGGTGAACGCCATGTTGGTTGTTTGGGAACGCCGAGGCCATCCGGGGAATCCGGGAGCAGGCAAGATCGAGAAGCAATCTTGAGGACGATGCTCCGGCTGACCCATGAGCAACCGCTGCCGGCCGGGCCTGCCATCGCCGCATCCGTGCGCCGCGGCGCGGCGGTCGTTGTGATCCGCGCATGACATGTGGGGCGCGCATAATCTGGCAAGGGCGTTTGACAACATGCTCCCAAACGAGCTTAAATCGCTCCAAAACGACCCAAAACCGGACCAAAACGCGCTGAAACGGCCCGAAACGCACCTGTTCTTGGAGCGCAGGGGCGCGCTGGCGCGCACCAAACCAGCGGCGCGCGCATGATCGGTGCACGACACGCCATCGGCGCGCGCACCGGTGTGGTTATTCGAGTGCTGCGGAACCGGAAATGATCTCGGTCAACTCGGTCGTGATCTGCGTCTGGCGGGCGCGGTTGAACTTGCGTGTGAGCGTCTTGCCCATCTTGCCTGCGTTGTCCGTTGCCGCCTTCATCGCGACCATTCGCATGATGTGTTCGCTCACCAGCGCCTCGCTGATCGCCTGGTACAGCGTCGTCTTCACCGCCTCGGGCAGCAGGCCGCGCAGCAGCTCTTCCGCAGGCGGGCTGAACTCGTAATCAACGGTTCGAGCAGAGGTTGCGCTCTTATCGACTTCGGGTGAAAGCGGCAAGAGCTGGGTCAATGTGGCGACCTGTCGAGCATTGCTGATGAACTGCTGGTACACGACATGCATCGAGTCGAATCGACCTGCCGTGTACTGGGCCATGTACCGCTCCGCCATCTGCGAGATCTGCTCGTACGTCGGTTTGTCGCCGATCTGATGCTGCTCCGCGACATCGATCCCATTGAATCGGCAGAACGCAACGCCTTTTCTGCCAATGAGTTCGACGACGACCTCATGGTCTTTGAGGTACCGCTGATAGGTCTCAAGCGCGAGCTTGATGATGTGGCTGTTGTACGCGCCACACATGCCTCGATCAGAGGTGATGACCAGAAGCAGGACTCGGCCGGGGCTTTCGGCAGGTGGCTTGGCGAGCGGGTGCTCGATGTTGCCCGCAGTGGCTGCGAGGTGTGTCACCAGCTCGTAAATGCCTTGTGCATAGGGCTTTGAGGCGCTCGCGCGGATCATCGCCGACTGGAACTTAGCTGTCGCGATCATCTGCATCGTCTTGGTGATGCGCCGGATGTTCGCGACCGCTTTGATCCGCTTCTTGATCTCGCGCGTCTTACCCATCTGCAGGCAGTGTAACGAGCGACGGATTACCTGCAAACGCTGGAGGACAGCCTGCTTGGCGTTCCCGAGCAACATGGGTACGTTGTGAGGATGAACACGACGGCATCCGACTCGCAGGTGGCCAATCTCGCGTTCACCGGCCCGGTCGACGATTTCGCTGAAGCTCGCGCCGCCCTTGGGCCGGTCTTCATCGGCGGCTGTGTGCGGTCCGCGACGACTTGGGCATACCGGGTTTTGGCGCAACACTCAGCACTCCACCCGCCGGGCGGATCGCTCGATCACAAGGAGCTGCGCTTCTACGACCGGGTTCTGACATCGCCACAGCCCAGTGCTGTGGGGCCGGTGCTCTTTGGTGAACTGATGTATGTGTGCGGCAAGTTCTTTGCTGACAGGATCGGGACGGGGACGCGCTGGCTGGATGGCACACCACCTAATCACGAGGCCTTCCGCCATCTTCTTGAGTGGTATCCGAACGCTCGTTGCATCATGCGCATCCGCCATCCGCAGGAGATGTTCTGGTCGG
>JAGLTS010000012.1 GCA_023135165.1 Phycisphaerales bacterium
AGAGTTTTGAGCGAGTTTCAGCCGGTTTCGGCGAGTTTCGGCGCATTTTCGATCAGTTTCAGCTCGTTTGCGGTCGGTTTTGAGCGACATTTCGAGGCTCGATCAGCATCGCGCGCGCACCGGCGAGGATGCGCAGTGAAGACCCGCGATGCCGGCAACGGCGCATGTGGTGTGCGCGCTGCGCGGCCATGTGGGGGTGGTAATGATCGCCGATGGGACTATGGGGCATTGGTCCGCCACGGGCGGACTGCGCTCAAGGTCGTGGGTTGGATACCCGGACTTGCAGTCGCCGAAGGCGACCTTCGGCCCAGCGTCTGGCCTGCGTGAGCTTGCGCGTCCAGCGGCGGCAAGCCGAGCGTGATCGTCGACCTGTCAGCCGATCAAGGCAATGCGTCATGAGGTAGCCTGACCTGCTTCCTCCCCTGCGGTCAGAGTGCCTTCGGGGAAGGCGAGCGACATGACCAGCTTGTCGGCAGCGGGCAGCGGGAGGATGATTGAGGGTGCTTCTGTTCGGCCTCGGCCGCTCATGGTCCGCCTGTCCCGTACAATACTGACTCGCTATGTTCGGAAACCACCGATGAGTGATGACCTGACCCAACGCATCTACGCCGCGTTCGCCCCCGCACCGCTGACGGCGGACGACGCGGATCTCTACGTGCAACTCGACGATCTGCGCGGCGACGCCGACATTGTCGAGAGGATGGCTAAGAAGATCCTCCTCGCCGACGGGAAACCTACGTGCCAAGTACTAGCGGGGCACAAGGGCAGCGGGAAGTCCACCGAACTCTATCGGTTGCAACACGAGTTGGAGACCGGCGACGGCAAGAAGATGTTCGTTGTGTTCTGCGGTGTGGATGAGGACATCGACCGCAACGATGTAGACTTCCCCGACCTTCTCGTCGCCATCGTGCGCCAGATGGCCAGGCAACTGCGAGAAGAAGAGGAGATCAAGCTCCAGCCAGGCTATTTCAAGAGTCGGCTCGAAGGGCTCAAGGAGTTCTTGACTCGCGAGGTCGATTTCGACAAGTTCGATCTTGAAACGGGGCTTGGAAGCCTCGGCGTCACCATCAAGGGTAGCCCCGATGCACGCGCGGATATCAGGAAGGCGATGGAGCCGGACAGCGGCAACCTGCTCAACGCAGCCAATGACGTGATCTCCGAAGCGGTCAGCGAATTGCTCAAGAAGAGATACGGCGGTCTGGTCATTCTCATCGATGACCTCGACAAGATGACAGTTCGGCCGCACGAAGATGCGGGCTGTTCCACGGCTGAGTATCTGTTCGTTCAGCGGGCGGCGCAGTTGACGGGATTCAACTGCCACGTCGTCTATACGATGCCGATCTCACTCGCGTATTCGCACCAGCACGCCAATATCAAGGCGAACTACGGGGGACACGTACCTCTGGTGCCCATGACGAAGATCGCGACGCAACCGCCGGAATCCAAACCCTATAAGCCGGGCGTGGCGAAGTTCCAGCAGATTGTCGATGCACGCCTCAAGAACGCGGGGCCGGATGCGAGCAATCTCTTTGAGAATGACGCGGTCCGTGGCCACCTCATCCAGTTGAGCGGCGGGCAGCCGAGCGAGTTGATGACGCTGGTCCGCGAAGCGATCATCGCCGATGGGCTGCCCATTAAGGACGCCTCCCTCGAACGCGCCCAGCGTGAGGGACGACGCGAATACGCTCGACAACTCCGGGCAGAACACTGGGCTATTATCAAGACAGTGCGCGACACGGGATGGTTCGAGCGCACACAGTCCAACGAGCCACTGTTTCGCGAGTTGCTTGAGAGCCGGGCAATCCTCCAGTACGTCAACGACACAGAATGGTATGGCCTGAATCCCATGGTGACGGATCTCGACACGCAGGCGAAGCAGAGCCGGAAGAAGCCCAGTGTGTCGAAGAAGAGTCGCGGCCGATGAATTACGCCGCAGACGATGCTGCGCGGGACTATGAAGAAGTTGGCCATCAGGCGGCGGAACTCATGGCCATGCGCCGGATGCTGAGCGTCTCCAGGGGCACCTTTTCGCTGAGCTTCGCAGTCTGCAACAGCCCGGCCCTGCGCGAGCACCTCATCGCCGGGTTGCGCGAATCCTGCCCGGGAATCGCGGTCGTCTCGCTTCCACCACATACCGCAGACCCTTACGGTGTCGTTCAGTCCGAACTGAAAGGACAGAACCCTGATGCGCTCTTCATCACGGATATGGAGCGCACCATCGCATCCAGCGACAAGCAGCAGATGAGCCTGCGTTCACTCAACGCTTCGCGGGAACTCTGGGAGCGGCGGTTTCGCTGCCCCGTCGTGCTCTGGGTTCCCGAATACGCAGCCACGCTTCTCTCCACACACGCCCGAGACTTCTGGCGATATCGCAGCCACCGCTTCGAGTTCGTTTCCGACCGCGCAACCGCAGCCACGGGGATCAGCGATCACGCATCCGACGGTTTCTCAGCCGCGTCCGGCCTTTCCCGGGATGAGAAACAATTCCGCATCGCAGAACTTGAGCAACGCATCGAGGATGCCGGTCCGTCGCCGGCGCCGGAACTGGTGGTCCACTTCCTGCGCTGGCTCAATGAACTCGCCTTTCTGTATGGGCAGGTCGGGCAACTTGATGATGCTGAGCGCGTCTCGAAACGAATGCTCGATGCCGCACGGTCATTTCGGTTAGAGCCTGCTTTGGCACCCGCCCATAGCAACCTCGGCAACATCATGAGAACGCGCGGTGACCTGGACGGGGCGTTGGAGCGATACCGCGAGGCGGAGCGGATCTGGAGAAAGGCGCTCGGCGATGACCATCCCAATATCGCTCATGATGTCAATAACATCGGCACCGTGCTCCACGATAGGGGCGACTTGGACGGGGCGTTGGAACGATACCGCGAGGCGGAGCGGATCTGGAGAAAGGCGCTCGGCGATGACCATCCCAATGTCGCGGTGTGCGTCAACAACATCGGCAGCGTGCTCAAGGACAAGGGCGATCTGGACGGGGCGCTGGAGCGGCTCCGCGAGGCTGAGCGGATCGACCGCGCCGCATTCGGCGATGACCATCCCAAGATCGCCATCCGCGTCAACAACATCGGCAGCGTGCTGAGGGCCAGGGGCGATCTGGACGGGGCGCTGGAGCGGCTCCGCGAGGCGGAGCGGATCTTCAGAAAGGCGCTCGGCGATGACCACCCCAATGTCGCTACGTGCGTCAACAACATCGGCAGCGTGCTCCAGGACAAGGGCGATCTGGACGGGGCGCTGGAGCAATACCGCGAGGCGGAGCGAATCGACCGCGCCGCTTTCGGCGATGACCATCCCAGCGTCGCTAGCGATGTCAACAACATCGGCGGCGTGCTGCTTGCGCGCGGAGATCGCGACGGGGCGCGACGGATGGCCGGCGAGTCGCTACGGATCTTCATACGCACCCACGGCCCGCGTGGTCTGAATACGGTCCAGGGTGCTCGCAACTACGCCGGCGTCGGCGGCGATCCGATCGCGCTGGCGCGCGAGGCGGCGGGCGATGACGCGGCCGAGGCGCTGCGCGAGGCGATGGATGCGCAGTCGTGATGGCCGATGTGGGCGGGAACAAGGGATAAGTACATTAAGTGGACCGAAGAAGGGGTAGAGACAGAACGTTGGGAAGGGAAGTGAGCACGTGCCGCTGTTCCTGAGTGCACCGGACTCGTAGAGTTCGGCTCTGCTTGGTGCGGAGTCGGGCGGGGGGATGGGATCTGCGTGCGCTGCGGGTGCGCGCGAGTTCCCGCAGGAACGAGTTCCTGCGGCTTTGGGGGTGCGGTGACGGGGTGTATGGGATGCGCCTGCATGGGGCGGGCAAGCGCTCCGCTGCGCGTCGCGGCTAAACGCGAAGCGATGCGCGTAACGACAAAGAGGTAAATACATGAAGTGGACGGCTCTATGTGTTGCGAATGCGGGCACGGAGTGACGGGATGCGCGGGGCGCTTTGTGCAGGTGTGCAGTTGCGAAACGCCCCGCCGATTTGGCGGGGCGCTTTTTTGTGTGTATATGGGCGTGCCGTATCCCCCGGGCGTGGATCGCCCGGGGCGAAATGGGGGAGGGGCGTCAGTCTTCGGGCTTGTCGGCTTGCTTGCGCAGGGCGGCGGCGAAGGTGGTGCGGCGGTCGGCCATCTCGCGGCGTCGGCTGAGTCTGCCTGACAGCTCCGGGCCTTCCTCTTCGCCGACGAGCTGCATGACGACCTTTTCGCCTGCATCGCCGATGCGGTGCGTGCCGAGCTTGACGATTCGCGTGTACCCGCCTGCTCGATCGGTATAGCGAGGGGCGACGTGCTCGAAGATGTGCTTGATAAGGCTTGGCGCCTTGCGCACTTCGCCGT
This sequence comes from Phycisphaerales bacterium, assembly GCA_023135165.1. Classification (GTDB taxonomy): domain Bacteria; phylum Planctomycetota; class Phycisphaerae; order Phycisphaerales; family JAGLTS01; genus JAGLTS01. Next base: position 4,338 of record JAGLTS010000012.1, read on the forward strand.
AGCGGTTGAACTCGACCTCGTCAGCGTCGGGCAGATCGAAGTATGGGTTCTCACGCTTGTGGTCGGGGAGCTTGTCTTCGGTGAGCCAGACGAAGGCGCGCCGATCGCCGCCCATGCGTGCGGTGACGAGCCTGCGTGAGTGCAGGTCGCCTCGTTTGGCGAGCGTGATGATGCGCTCGATGAACGGTTGAACCGCTTTGGCTTTGGGGAGCGTGGTGGTGATCTGGCCGTGCTCGAACAGGCCTGCCGCGAGGTTGCGCAGCATGGCTCTTCGATGTGCTGAGTTTCGTGTGAGCCGTTTGCCATAGACGCGGTGTCGCATGGCGTTCTCCTTCCGCAATGGTGTGGGCCTGCATCTGACAGGCTCGCACCGGATGATTCCTATGTTCGCTCCCCGAGGGGTGACATGATGCTGGATGCCGCGATGTGGAACCCTTCGGGCAGTTCCATGCTGAGGCTCAGGCCCATGTCGCTGAGCTTTCGCTTCACCTCGCGGAGTGATGTTCTTCCGAATGAACGGACCTTGAGCAGGTGGGACTCATCCATCACGACGAGGTCCGCGACGGTCCGGACGCTGGTTGACTCTAAGCAGTTGTTCGCCCGGACGGAGAGTTCGAGTTCGGCGATGGGCTTTTGCAGCTTGCGGATGAGCTCTTCATCGACGCCCGCCGCGGCAGCAGCCTCGTCGGAGACGCGTTCACCGCCCATGTCGAAGTACTGGACGAAAGGCGCGAGGTGCTTGCGAAGGATCTTCGCCGCCTCGACGAGCGCCATTTCGGGGGTGGCGGTGCCGTCGGTCCAGACCTCGAGAATGAGTCGGTCGTAGTTGGTCTTCTGGCCGACGCGCGTGTCCTCGACGTGGTACCGGACTCGGCGGACGGGTGAATAAACAGCGTCGATCGGGATGAGGCCGATCTCTTGTTCATCGTTGTCGGTGTACTGCTCGCTGGCTGGAACGTAGCCGCGTCCGCTCCGCACGGTGAACTCCATCTCGAAATCGACTTCCTCGGTGAGCGTGGCGAGAACGAGATCACGGTTCATGATCGTGATGGCGGTGTCGGCTTCGATGAGTTCAGCGGTGACCTCGCCCGGGCCTGTCGCGGCGAGCTTCATCGTTCGCACGTCGTCGTCATCGAGCTTCACGATGAGGCTTTTGACGTTGAGGATGATGTCCGTCACATCCTGCATCACGCCGGGGAGTGAGCTGAACTCATGCTCAGCACCGGTGATTCGTACGCTTGTGACGGCAGCGCCTTCGAGGCTGGAGAGCAGGACGCGGCGTAGGCCGTTGCCGATCGTCGTGCCGAAGCCACGTTCGAACGGTTCGATTGCGAATCGGCCGAAGGTGCCATCGTTTCGTTCATCGTCCGGGACGACGCGAGAGGGAAGTTCGAGTCCTCGCCAACGGATCCGCATGGTAGGATCCTCCGTTGAGTCAGCAGAGCCTGTGTGAGAAGGCCCCTACGGGGTATCGGAGTTCGACGGCGCGCTGCTGTCCGCACCGAGGCTCCTTCTTTCCCGCAGGGAGTCGTGTCAGTGTTGATGGATCAGACGCGGCGTTTCTTGCGGCTCCGGCAGCCGTTGTGTGGAACGGGCGTGTGATCTTCGATTGCGGAAACGCGGAGCCCGGAATGGGCAAGCGCGGTGGCGGCGGCTTCGCGCCCCGGCCCGGTCCCTTTCAGGTGGATTTCAATCTCGCTCATGCCGAACTTGCGCGCTTTGGAGGCGACGGCCTCGGCTGCGCGTGTGGCGGCGAAGGGTGTGGACTTTCGCGCACCCTTGAAACCGACCGTCCCGCCGGAGCCTTGGCACAAGGCCTCGCCGTTCGTGTCGGAGATGGTGATGAGCGTGTTGTTGAATGACGCCTTGATGTGGGCGATACCCCGCGTCACATTGCGCCGGGTTTTACGTTGCTTCTTGGCCATGTGCGGTACCTTTCGTTACCAGCGGATCCTTCTCCCGGCCGAGCGGGCAGGAACCTCGCGATTGGTCGCGTGTCGTGATGCTTTGCGATACCCGCGCCATCCTCCCGATGGGGGATGGACGGGATTGGGGGGTTTTGTTCTTAGCCCTTCACGCCCTTCTTGCCGGCCACGGTCTTCTTACGGCCCTTGCGTGTGCGTGCGTTGCAGCGGGTGCGTTGCCCTCGCACGGGCAGACCTCTGCGATGACGATCGCCGCGATAGCAGCGGATGTCGCGCAACCGTTGGATCTGCTGGCTGACCTGTCGCCTGAGCGCGCCTTCGACGACGTAGCTCGTGTCGACGACCGCGGCGATCTTGGAGATCTCCTCCTCCGTCAGATCCTTCGCGTGCTTGGTCGGGTCCAGGCCCACCTCGGCGATGATCTGGTCGGCGAACTTCGGCCCGATACCAAGGATGTACCGGAGGGAGTACCGGATCTGCTTGTTGCCCGGGATGTCTACGCCGGCGAGTCGTGGCATGCTGCTGATTCCTTACGTTCAAAATGCCCCAGCGAACCGGGGAGTGTAGCACAATCGTCTGGTCGGGTCCGCGAGGGACCTGATGCGATGCGGGCGAACCCGCCCCACTGCTACCCCTGGCGCTGCTTGTGCTTGGGGTTGGCCTTGCAGAGCACCCGAACGACGCCCTTGCGCCGGACGATCTTGCAACTGCTGCAGATTCGACGAACACTGCTTTTGACTTTCATGGCTCGATCCAATCCATCTCGCCGGTCACGGGCCGGCCTGCGTGCTTTGATTCAGTGACGATACGTGATTCTGGCTCGTGTGAGATCGTAGGGACTCATCTCGACCGTGACGCGGTCGCCGGGCAGGATGCGAATGTAGTGCATGCGCATCTTGCCGCTGATGTAGGCCAGGACTTTATGGCCGTTCTCCAGCTTGACGAGGAACATGGTGTTAGGCCTCGCTTCGATGACCTCAGCCTCGAGAACCAGTTTGTCTTCCTTCGTAGCCATCAGCCTCACCACGCTCCTTCCGACCGATGCACCGGCGCTTCATCACTCAATCGCGGGCCCGTCAGGACCAGGACGCCGTCGTCACGAACAGCGATTGTATGCTCCTCATGCGCCGCCGGGCGCCGATCACGCGTCGCCACCGTCCAACCGTCATTCAACCGGACGACTTCGGGCAACCCGGCGGTGAGCATCGGCTCCACCGCGAGCACCATACCCGGCCGAAGCACGAAGTCGTCGATCCAGTCCCACCCTGCTGCAAATGCGGGCACCTTGGGCGGTTCATGCAGGGATCGTCCGATGCCGTGTCCGACGTAGTCGGTGACCACGCCGAAGCCGGCTTCTTCGCTCGCCGTCTGCATCGCCCGGGCAATATCGCTCCACAGCACGCCGGGGTTCATCATGTCAATCGCCAAGTCCAGCACGTATCGTGTCGCCTGGGCCAGGCGTCTGCTTTCATCCGCGACGGGCTCCACGAGGATCGTCGTCGCACCGTCGCCGCACCACTCGCTCAGCCGAACGCCGCAATCCACCTTGACCACATCACCTTCGCGGATGATCCGGTCGCCGGGGATGCCGTGCACCACCTCTTCGTTGACGGAGATGCACACATCTCCTGGGAACGGCGTCGCTCCACCTCGAGTGTACCCGCGAAACAGGCTCTCGCCGCCCGCCTCGTCAATCGCGTTTCTCGCCACGGTCGCCAAGTCAGCGGTCGTCATGCCCGGCTGACACGCCTTGGTCGTTGCGTCGAGCACGAGTCCGACGACCCGGCAGGCCCGGCCAATCGCGGCGATTTCATCCTCCGACCTCAGCGGGATTCGAGCGTTGCCAGCCCGCGACGGACCGGACCGCTGAATCGGCTCACGACATTCCTTCTCCATCGACTCCGACGAGACTTCCACCGAGGCGCATCCATCATCACACGCTGCGCCCGTCACCTCGAACTCCGTATTCTCGGCCCACGACGTTTCTCCCCGCCGCCGCCGCCGAGGAACCCCGCGTAATTGCGCATGAGCAGGTTCGCTTCGATTCGTTGCACCAGGTCAAGTCCGACCGACACGACGATGAGCAGCCCCGTCCCACCCAGGAACGCTGACACCTGTTGATCGACGCCAACCCATTTGTTCACCACCATGGGGAGCACGGCAATCACCGCGAGGAACCCGGCGCCCACATATGTGATCCGTTCGAGCACGGTCTCCAGATAGTCCGCCGTGCGCGGACCCGGGCGCAAGCCGGGGATGAACGATCCATGCTGGCGAAGCTGGTCGGACATCTCTTCCGGGTTAAATTGCACCGTGGTCCAGAAGTAGCTGAAGACGTACACCATGAAGATGTAGACGAGGATGTACGGGTACTCACCGACCATGAAGCTCGTGGAGAGAAAATCAGCGGCCCTCGCGAACCAACTCGTCGTAGCATCGCCGGCAGCCCCGGACATCGCGCTGAAGATCACGGATGGGAAGATCATCAGCGAACTAGCGAAGATAATCGGCATGACGCCGCCGTGATTCACGCGAAGAGGCAGGTAGCTCTTTCCGCCGCCGTACACGCGCCGACCTCGTGTGTGTTTCGCCTGCTGGATCGGGATGCGCCGCTGCGCGACGGTGATGAGCACGGCCCCGGCCACGACGCCGAAGAACGCCACGACGAGGAAGATGATCTTCATCTGCGTGATCGTTCCCGCACCGACGCCTTGAATCACCTGCCCGACCGCGCTCGGCATGCGTGCGAGGATGCCGCCGGTGATGATGAGCGATACGCCGTTCCCGATGCCGTACTTGTCGATCTGCTCGCCGAGCCACATCAGGAAAATCGTGCCCGCGGTAAGCGACAGGACGCCTGCCAGCCAGAACAGTGGGTTGTTCACCCAGTTCAGATAGACCAGCCCGGCCTGACGCATGAAAGTAAGCCAACCGATGCCCTGAACGACGCACAGCCCGATCGTGGCGTAGCGCGTGTATTCCTGAATCTTCTGCTGCCCGCCCGCCTCTTTCTTGAGTTCCTTGAGGCTCGTGATGGCGGAACCAAGGAGCTGGAAGATAATCGCGGCGGAGATATAGGGCATGATCCCCAGGCCGAAGATCGTGGATTGGCCGAGGGCACCGCCGGAGAAAATGGCGACGTAGTTCGCAAACTGGCTGGCTGCCAAGTTCCCGCCTTCGCCCGCGGCGCGACCGAAGTACTCAGTGATCTGTGTCTGGTCGACGCCGGGCAACGGAATCCAGAACCCGATGCGGTACACGACCAACATGCCAACCGTGAACAGCACGCGGTTGCGCAGTTCGCTGATTCGGAAGATGTTGAGGAATGCCTGGAACATAGCTGCCTTGCTCTGCGGCTCGACTCACACGGCGTATTGCGGTCGTGCGGTCGTCACCGATGGGTGCTCACGCCTTCTTCTTCGCCTTCGCTCTCGCCTCCACGCGCTTCTTGATGAGGTCCTTGCGCGTTCCGGTCTGGTTGACCGAGCCGCCTGCCTCTTCGATCCTCCGGCGAGCGGATTCGGTAAACCGTGCGGCTGTGACGTTCAGCTTCACGGTGAGCGTCTGGTCGCCCATGTCGCCGAGGATCTTCAAAGGCCTCTTTGTGTCACGAATGAGTCCCGCGTCGATCAGCGCTTCGGGCGTGACATCGCCGCCCTTCTTGAACTGATCCAGTGCGACGATGGACCGGAGGTTGACGGCCCAGAAGAGTTGGCGGAAGTTGGCATTGTTAAAGCCTCTCACGCCAAGGCGGCGGAAGTACGGCATCTGGCCGCCTTCATACCCCGCTCGCTGGCTGAAGCCGCTGCGAGAGTGCGCGCCCTTGTGTCCTCGGCCGGACGTCTTGCCATGCCCCGAGCTCATACCTCGCCCGATGCGCTTCCGCGCCTTGTACTTGCCTGCCATCGGCGTGATCTCGTGGATCATCATGATGACCAACTCCTCATCTATCCCGCTCATCGCGGCGCGGGGCGCCGGTCGCGCCTCACGGCGACGGTTCAGTCCTTCTTTGTCTCATCTCGCGCCTGCTCGGTCGCAGGCTCATCCGCCTTGGCCGGCTGCTCGCCCTTGGGCTCCGCCGACTTGGCATCGTCGTCCACAGGCTCCGGCGGCTGCTCACTCTTCTCCGCCTCGGCTGGAGCTTCCTCGCCGGGCTGCGGCTTTGTCGCGGGCATGTACGCCGCACCGCGCTCAAGCATCTCGTCCACGCGCGTGCGTTGGATTTCCACGCCGCGCAGCTCGGCGATCGTCTCACGTGTCCGAAGCTGGCTCAGACCGTTGAGCGTCGCCTTCACAAGGTTCTTCTTATTCGTCGAGCCGAGCGCTTTCGTCAGACAATCGTGAATGCCGGCGAGTTCGAGGACGGCGCGCACGGCGCTGCCCGCGACGACACCGGTTCCCGGCGATGCGGGGATCAGCTTCACCACGGATGCACCGAACCTGCCTTGCACGGTGTGCGGGATCGTCCTCCCCTTCAGCGGGATTGTGTTGACGCTCTTTCGACCTTCCTTCTGCGCCTTCTCGATCGATGCTGGAACTTCGTTGGCTTTCCCGTAGCCATACCCCACCGTCCCATTGCGGTCGCCGACGACGACCATCGCGCCAAACGAGAACCTCCGCCCACCCTTGATGGTGGCGGCGGTACGGAAGATGCCCACGGTTGTGGACTCCATGCCATCGGAATCTTCAGTCACTCTTCGGGCCATAGCTTCTTGTCCATGATCGGTCGAGCCGATCTTCTCATGCGTGAATTGCCCGGCCCGACAGCCGAGCCTACCTAGAACTCCAACCCGCTCTTTCTCGCCGCATCCGCCAGGGCTTTGACCCGGCCGTGATAGGCGAATCCGCTTCGATCGAACGCGACATGCTTGACGCCGGCGGCGTGCGCCTTCTCAGCGAGACGCTTGCCGACAGCGGCGGCGGCGGCGGCGTTGCCCGTCTGCTCAAGCCCGAGATCCTTGTCCTGCGTCGACGCCGAGGCGAGCGTTCGGCCCGCGTAGTCGTCGATGATCTGGGCATAGACATGCTTCAGTGACCGGTACACGGTCAGTCGAGGCCGATCCGGCAAACCAACGACCTTCTTACGAATGTGGTGCCGGCGCCGAGTGCGTCGCAGTGCTTTGTATTTGTTCCTATCCATCGTGGACCTTCCGTCGGCCTTAGGCGCCGAACGCCTTCCCCGGTTTGCGAAGGATCACTTCGTCGGTGTATTTGATTCCCTTGCCCTTGTAAGGCTCGGGCTTGCGCTTGGAGCGAACATCCGCGGCGAACTGCCCAACCAGATGCTTGTCGATTCCGCTGACAGTGATGATCTGACGCTCGACCTTGACATCCAGGCCGGCGGGAATCGGCATGATGACGGGATGGCAGTAGCCGATTTCGAGCGTGAGGTTCGCACCCTCAAGTTTGGGCGACCATCCGACGCCGACCACTTCGAGTTTCTTGCTGAACCCCTTGGTGACGCCGGCGACCATGTTGTTGAGCAGCGCCCGGACGGTGCCCCACTGGGCGCGGATCTTCTTGTTCTTGACATCAGCATCGTCGATGGTGCAGACGATGTGCTTTTCCTGCTCATCCCAGGTCACGCTCACTTCGGGATGATGCGTCATCTCGAGCTTATTCTTTCCCGACTCGATCGTCACACAGTCACCTTTGATGGTGACCGTGACGCCCGTGGGAACCGGGATTGGTTTTTTTCCGATGCGAGACATTGCTGATGCTCCACGTACCGTATCGCAGGTCGCGACGAAATGGTCATGCTCACTCGATGGTGGCGAGCAGTTCACCGCCGATGGCGTATTCCCGGCATTTCCGGTCGCTCATCACGCCGCGCGAGGTGCTCACGATCGAGATGCCGAGCCCTTCAAGGGGTGCTGGGATGTCCTTCACCTTTCTGTACACGCGCTTGCCCGGCTTGGATTCGCGGGTGAGGCGTCGCAGCACATGTTCGCCGCGCGGGCCGTACTTGAGGTGAACACGGATGGTGCCTTGCCTGCCGTCGTCGATGACGTCATACGTTTTGACGTAGCCTTCACTGCACAAGACATCCGCGATGCCGCGGCAGACCTTGCTGTTGAGGCAGTTGACGGTTTTCGACTTGTTGCGAATCGCATTACGAATTCGCGTCAGCATATCGGCAATGGGGTCGTTCGTTGCCATGAGTCAAGTATCCAGATGCGTGACCGACTATTGAAGTGGGCCGCTCCGTCGGCTGTGGGATGTTCTTACCAACTGGCCTTCCGCATGCCGGGCACCTTGCCTTCGAGCGCAAGCTGCCGAAGCACGATTCGAGAGACACGAAACTTGCGATACACGGCGCGAGCCCGGCCGGTCACCTCACAACGGCTGACCTTCCGGGTTGAGAACTTCGGTGTCTTCTTTGATTTGGCGATTTGCGCCTTGGTTGCCATATCTTTCCTCTCACATCGGTCGTGTGGTTCGACGTGGTGTTAGTCAGCCTCTTCCTCATGTTTCAGCGGCATGCCGAGTTGCTTCAGCACGAACCGGCTGATGTCCGGGGTGGAGTTGCGGAAGACGAGATTGATGTTCATGCCGTGCGTGAACTGAACTTCCGCCATATTGATTTCCGGGAAGACGCCCTGCTCGGTGAGGCCCATCGAGTAGTTCCCCGCCGCATCGAACGAGGTGCGGGGCAGGCCGCGAAAGTCCTTGATGCGAGGGCATGCGAGATGGATCAGGCGATTGAGGAAGTGCCACATCCGGTCACGCCGAATCGTCACCATCGCGGACGCCTCGGCTCCTTCGCGGACCTTGAAGTTGGACACGGACTTGCGCGCACGGATCATGACGGGCTTCTGCCCGGTCACGGTCGAGAGCGTGTCCAGCACGGTCTCTTTCACGTGAGCCGGCAGCTTGTTGTTCTCAAGCTGCTTGCCGACGCCGACGTTGACGACGATCTTGCTGAGCTGCGGCGTCGCCATGGGGTTCTTGATGCCGAACTTCTCCATGACAGCGGGCTTGACTTCCTTCTCGAAGCGCTCTTGCAGCGTCGAAAGGAGCGCGCCGGTGACGGCGTTCTCAGCAGGTGCGTCTTTCTTGGATTTCTTCGATTTCGCCATGGCTTACGCCTTCTTCTTCCGACGCGGTCCGCGGACGACCGACAGTTCCTTGCCGCCCCGGACGGCGATCCGTTTCTTTTCACCGTTTGGTTTGGTCTCGAAGCGGACGCGTGTGGCCTTCCCTTCAGCGACGGGACTGACGTTGCTGAGGTGGAAGGTCCGATCGAGGGTCACCATCGCACCCTTGGGGTTGGCCCGGGAGGGCTTGAGGTGTTTGGTGATTCCCTTGATGCGCGATCCCTTGACCACGACGCGATCCTTGCCCGTGAGGACGCGAATCACCTCACCGGTCATTCCTTTGTAGTCGCCGGACGTGATCATCACCGTGTCGCCTTTTTTGACGTGCCTTGGCATATCAAATCACCTCCGTGGCAAGCGATACGATTTTCATGTAGTTCTTTTCACGAAGTTCCCGAGCGACGGCGCCGAAGATGCGTGTTCCTTGCGGATTGCCATCCTCATTGAGGAGGACGACGGCGTTGGAGTCAAACCGCACGGTCGAGCCGTCAACGCGTCTGGTCGGATACTTGGTTCGGACGATGACCGCTCTGACCTTGTCGCCCGGCTTGACGTCGGCGCCCGGGAGCGCCTTCTTGATGGAGCAGACGACGAGGTCGCCCACACCCGCGGTCTTGCGCGTATATTTACCTCGCGCTGTGGACCCGCCGAGCACGCGGATCACATACGCGATCTTCGCGCCGGTGTTGTCGGCGACGTCGAGTCTGGATTCTTGCTGGATCATTGGGACTGCTCGATCTTGGTTTCACTCAGGGATCGGCTGCATCCGATCCGTCGGGGACGGCGTGGCAGGGTCAGGCGCCGGGCCCCTTCCTGACAACGCGCGTGACTTTCCACGTCTTGGTCTTGCTCATCGGCCTGCACGCGACGATCTCAACGTGATCGCCGACGGCGGAGATGTTGTCCTCGTCGTGGACCTGAAGCACGGTGCGCCGTCTGAGGTACTTGCCGTACTTGGGATGCTTGGCCAGGAAGCCGACCACGACCTTGCGCGTCTTGTCGCGCTTGTCGGACTCGACCACGCCGACTCGGGTGGCCTGTTTCGCGGTGCTTGTGCCTTCTGTCGTCATGCCTGGGCCTTCTCTTTCTCCGCGCCGCTGCGGCGCATCCGGAGTTCCGTGAGCAGCCGGGCGACGTCTTTCTTCGTCTTGCCGAACTGCGTGGTGTCCTCGATTCGCTCGGTGACCTGCTGGCACCGCAGGTCGTAGAGGTGCCTGCGAAGGCGGGCGACCTCGACTTCGAGCTCCTCGTTATTCATCTTGTGGGTTTCAGCCTTCTTCATCGTCTGACCGTCTCCGGCGTTTGTCGCGGGCGAGTGGCGATTGAGTCGTCACGACCGCGTCAGGCGCTGATCCTCCGACCAACAAGCCGGCATCGGACCGGCATCTTTCGTGCGACACGAGACATGGCCGCCTTGGCCAACTCTTCCGAAACGCCTGCGATCTCAAAGAGGACCGTGCCCGGCGAGATACGCGCCGCCCAGTAATCCACATCCGCCTTCCCCTTGCCCATGCGTGTCTCAAGCGGCTTCTTGGAGATCGGCTTGTCGGGGAAGACGCGGATGTACACGTGCCCTTCGCGGCGGAGCAGGTGCTGTGCAGCGATTCGGCCGGCCTCGATCTGCCTGGCGGTGAGCCAGTGCGACTCGAGCGACTGCAGGCCGTACTCGCCGAACGCGACGAAGTTGCCGCGCGTCGCCTTCTCGCGCAGCTTGCCTCGCATCTGCTTGCGGAACTTAGTTCGTTTCGGCATGCGTGGCATGGCCGTCTACTCCTTCATTCGAGCGCCTCGGACGCCCGCTGATACTGCTTACCGTCTACCACGAGCGCGTGGTCTGCCGCCCGCCGCGGAGGTCATGGACTCATCCACTTCGTCGGTGTACATGCCCTTGTAGACCCAGACCTTGACGCCGACGGCGCCCGCCGGTGTTCTACTGGTCGCAACGCCGTAGTCCACGTGGGCTTGAAGGGTTGCGACGGGGATTGACCCAAGACTGGTGGTCAAGCGCCTGCTCATCTCAGCGCCGCCGAGCCTGCCGCTGATCATGATCTTGATGCCCTTGGCACCGGCCTGCATGGCGGTCTCAGCCCGCATCTTGTTCACGCGGCGGAAGCTCGAACGCTTCTTGAGCTGCTCGGCGATCCCGTCAGCGATGAGTTGCGCATCGGCGTCGGCGTTGCGGATCTCGATGATGCTGATGGAGACCTTTCGGCCGGTGATCGTCTGGAGATCCTCGGTGAGCCGATCGACCTCCGAGCCTTTGGGGCCGATCACCAATCCCGGCCGAGCCGTCTTGATGATGACCTTGAGCTCCTCGCGGGTGCGCTCGATGTGGATATCCGAGACGGCGGCGTACGGCGGCACAATGTTGAGCCGATGCTCGACGTACTTGCGGATCTTGAAATCCTCGACAAGCAGTTCGCCGTAGAGCGCCTTGGGGGCGTACCACCGAGATCTGTGAATCTCAGTAATGCCAACGCGGTATCCGAATGGATGGACCTTTTGTCCCATGTTCTTCGCCCGAGCCTTTCGACTTACGAGGCCTCCTCAACGGCAACGATGATGTGGCTGGTGCGCTTGTTGATCGGATGAGCCCTGCCGCGGTCTTTCGGCCGCCACCTCTTGAGCGTGGGACCTGCGTCCACGCGTGACTCGCTGACATAGAGAACGGTGATGTCCGCATCGTCAAGCTCGGCGTCGGCCACCGCGGCATCGAGCGTCTTCTTGACCATCACGGCTGCGCGCTTCTTCGAGAAGCTCAGCAGCGACAGCGCCTCGTCAAGCGACTTGCCGCGGATCAGGTCGGCGACCAGTCTCACCTTGCGGGCGCTGATGCGGGCGTAGTTGTACTTGCTCGTGTACGCCATCAAACGATCCTTCCGTCTTCACAGGGCTACGGCACTCAGTGCCGCATGCCGCCCCGGACGCCTTCCTTCTTATTGGTGTGGCCTCGGAACATGCGGGTGATGCTGAACTCACCCAGCTTGTGTCCGACCATGTCCTCGGTCACGAAGACATCGAGAAAATGCCTGCCGTTGTGCACTTGGAACGTGTGGCCGACGAACTCGGGCACGATGGTGCATCGTCGGGCCCACGTCTTGATCGGGCGTTTGCGTCCTTCGGTGTTGAGCGCATCGACCTTGCGGTAGAGCTTCTCGTCGACGAAGGGGCCTTTTTTCAAGCTTCGAGACATGGCTGTCGTCCTCGTTGCCCGGAATCACGCGGTTCGCGATCCACGCTGCGGGCGCGTGTGCGCCGTTGTTTTCATCACGTTTTGAGCTGGCCGTAGCGCACGCTCTTGCGTCTGCGGATGATTCGTTTCGATGAGGGTTTCTTGCGGTTTCGGGTTCCGCCGCCCTTGGCCTGGAGGCCGGTCGCGCTGGCGGGGGGGCGGTTGCCCTTGCTTCTGCCTTCGCCACCGCCCAGCGGGTGGCAGTGGTGGCTCATGGCGACGCCGCGGACCTTCGGCCGACGCCCGAGGTGCCGGCTCTTGCCCGCCTTGCCGAGCCGTCGGTGCTGATGATCCGTATTGCCGACTTGGCCGATCGTCGCCCAGCACTCGACCGGGAGTTGCCGGATCTCGCCGCTGGGAAAGACGAGCGTGGCCCACCGCTCTTCGCGGTTGGTCAGTCGTGCAGCCGCCCCGGCGGCGCGACAGAACTGCCCACCCTTGCCCGGCGTGACCTCAATGCAATGCACGGGCAGGCCGGTCGGGATGTTCTTGAGCATCATCCGGTTGCCGACGGACGGCTCGACGCGCTCTCCGGAACTGATGATGGTGTCGCCGTCTCTCAGGCCAACCGGCGCCGGGATGTATCGCATGACGCCGTCTTCGTACTTGATGAGGGCGATGTGCGAGGAGCGGTTGGGATCGTATTCGATGCCGACGACCGTACCGGGGATGCCCGCCCGATCACGGCGTTTGAAGTCGATCTTGCGATAGCGTCGCTTGTGCCCGCCGCCTCGTCCACGCACGGTGATTTTGCCGTGGTGGTTGCGTCCACCGGTCTTCTTGATGGGGCGCAAGAGCGACTTCTCAGGCGTCTTCTTGGTCACCTCGGTGTGGAGGTTGACCGAGGCGTTGCGCCTGCCCGGACTCGTTCGTTTGTAGATGCGAATGGTCATGTTCACGTCCGCCTGCGGTCAGATCAGTTCGATTGAGTCCTCGGGGTGGATCTTGACGATCGCCTTCTTCACGACGCGAGGTTTTACCCAGCCGTGGCGCGTCTTTTTGGTCGCGCCCGGTGTGTTCTGTGTGGAGACGCCCATCACGCGAACACCGTACAACTCCTGGATCGCCCGCTTGATGTCGGTCTTGGTCGCTCGCCGGTCCACCTCGAATGCGTAGCGGTTGAGTTCCGCCTCGTACGTGCTCTTCTCGGTCACGATCGGCTTGCGAATGATTGTGATTGCCTGCATCCGCATCACGTGGTCTCCTCATTCGCGCAACTGCCCATAGGCTCGCCGACGATCTTGCTCGTCTGGCTGCTCGGCCCGGCAAGCCAGGCGACCAGCGAGTCCTTGGTGATGACGAGATAGCGGTGGTTGAGCATGTCGAACGCGTTGAGCTGCCTGTCAATGCAGACGGTGATGTCGGAGATGTTCCGAGCCGCCAACGCCGCGTTCACATTCGACTCATCAAGGGCGAGCAGGCAGGTTCGGTCGATGCCGATCGCCTCCATGACGCCCTTGATGTCTTTGGTTTTGGGTGTGTCGAAGGCCAGTTCGCTCATGACCTTGACCTCCCCATCGACGAGCTTGGCCAGGAGCGCGTTGCGGTTGGCGAGCCTGCGATGCTTGTTGTTCATCTGGAGGCGGTAGGCCTCGCGCGTTTTGGTTTTGGCCCACGCCACGCCGCCGCCCTTGCGGATGAGCGTCCGCCTGCGTCCCACACGTGCCCGGCCGGTGCCCTTCTGGCGATACAGCTTCTTGTTGCTGCCTTCGACGTTGGCCCGACCGCGCGTGCGCGCCGACCCCAGCCTTCGATTCGCGTGGTAGTAGACGTAGGCTTGCTTCAGGAGCGCGGGTCTGATCTCACCGCCGAGCAATTGCTCGTCGATGTCGATGGTCTCAGTTTGCTTCCCCTGCTTGTCGTAAACAGGTACTTTCATCGGGTCACACCTTCAGCACGTAAACACCGGCTGGTTGGGCGCCGCTCCGGCCGATCCCGCGTTACATCTGCGGGCGGTTCAGAGCGACTCGGTCGCACTCCTGGTTGTCGTCACTCGGCAGTTTCCGAACACGGACCCTCCGAGCACGGCAGGGCAATACGTCAACCTGCCGCCTGCAGCTTGGCCTTTCGCCTGTAGAGACGAATGGCCGGACGAACTGTCACAAATCCTCTGTTCGGCCCTGGGACGGGCCCTTTCACAAAGATCAGATTCCGCTCTTCATCGACGCCGACGACGTCGATGGACCGGACGGTCACACGCTCATCGCCCATGTGGCCGGCCATGCGTTTGCCCTTCTTGGGCTTCGGCCCGGTGCCCCGGTTGGTGCCGCCGCCGCCGATCGAGCCTCCGGAGCGGTGCTTCCGCTCGACGCCGTGGCTCGCCTCCTGCCCCGCGAAGTGATACCGCTTGACGACGCCGGCAAAGCCCTTGCCCTTGGACCGCCCGACCACATCCACGAACTTCACACCCTCAAGATCCTTGACGGTCAGAACCTGGCCAAGCGTGAAAGCCTTCGCTTCTTCATCGGACCCCACGTGGAATTCACGATGGAACCGTTGCGGGGCAGCGCCTGCCTTGGCGTCGTGCCCGATCATCTGCATCGTCGAGCGGCGCGGTTTGATCTCGTCGTAGCCGATCTGGACGGCAGCGTACTTATCCGTCTCGGTCGTCTTGATCTGGGTCACGTAGCAAGGCCCGACCTCCAGCACGGTGACGGGCACATTGCAGCCGTCCTCGAGGAAGTAACGGGTCATTCCGATTTTGCGTCCCAGCAGTTCGACCGCCATCTGACACGCTCCAAATACCCACGCCCTTGCGCGGGCATGAAAAAAGCCGAGCCAAGCTCGACTCACATCAACAACGTCACGCCTTGATCTTCACAAAAACACCGGCCGGGACGACGAGACGGTTGAGCGCCTCGATCGTCTTCGCGTTCGGATCGGTGATATCGATCAGACGTTTGTGTGTGCGGATCTCGAACTGCTCGCGCGACTTCTTGTTCACGAACGGGCTGCGAAGGACGGTGTACCGCTCAATGCGAGTGGGCAGCGGGATCGGCCCGGCCACGCGAGCGTTGGTCCGCTTGGCGTGGTCGACGATCTCTTTCGCCGACAGGTCCAACGCCTGGTGGTCGTAAGCCTCCATCCGGATTCGAATCCTGCCCATCGTCATGGTCGTTATCCAGCCTCTGCCGATCCGGCCTGAACATTCATCGCAGCCACGCGGGCCGCCTCGATGCACCTACACACACAGAAATCCCCCCAGCGTGCTGCATGAGAGGATCGGTGATGGTACAAACGGTTCGCCGCCTGTCAAGTTGGTCGGATCGTTTCCTTTGAGGTCTTTTCACCGGAACTGAGCCAAGCATGCCCCCGAATCCTCTGTTTGAGAGCGAAACCGCCCGCCGGCGAGCTGTGGCCGTCCTGCTGACCGCGTTGCTGGGCGTGTCCCTTGTTGTGGCATGGGCGATGACGGTCATCCGCTGAAGATGCGTGAAATCGGGCGGTTGTGAAGCAGCCGGGTCGGATGGGCCGATGTCAGCCGGGGCAGACCGGGCCGTGTCGGCCGAGTGTCGTCGCACGTCAGACGATGTTCCAGCCCGCGCGAACGCGCCACGGGTGTTCGGATGAACCCGGAGCGGCACGCTTGGGCTTGCGTCGACCGATTGAGGAGGCAGTCTGATGAGACACCCGTTCGCCATGCTTCTCGCCGTCCTTGTCGCCCTGACGCTGCCCGCACAGGCCGGACTGGGGCAGCCGTCGGACGACACGATCGAGCTGGCGCCGCCTTACACCGTTCGTCCCAACGGCTTATCGCTGCGACCGCCCATCGGCACGGAACTGCGAGTCGTCGGCACGGGCAACACGGCCCGCCTCACGATGATCGACGGCCGACATCTCTGGCGAATGGAGCTGACGCTCGTGCAGACCGCAAGCCCGGATGACACGCCGGCCGACGTCATGCAGGACCGGATCACCGTCCTCGCCCCCCACATCACAGTCCGTGAACATCGGCGTCATCTGCTCATCAACGGCCGACTCGCCGAGCGAGCCTTCGTGGATGGGTATGAGATCAACGGCACACCCGCTGTCGTGGGCCTGGCTGTCGTCGCCGTCGCCCCGCAACGGTTCGGCGTGCTTCAGATCGTGACCCTGCCTGCGGAATACGAGAAGAGCAAGATGGTCTTCGAGGTGGTCTCCGACACGCTCGACTATGCCGACCCAGCCGATCAGGAGCAGGTGCGGCGGAGGCTCGCGCGTCAGGGCCAGGCGCTTCTTGACGATCGGATGGGGGAGTTGCTGGCCTCGCTTGAGCCGACCGAGCAGTGGTACCGCCTCCATGTCACGGATGCGGCGGGCGAGGCGGCGGAGGTTGGCTACGTCCGGGTCCAGATCCAGCCGGGCATGCGGGGCGATGTCACGGGCAAGCCGCGCGCGACGTACACCCCGGCGGAACTCGCAGCAGGATACACCGTCCATGTCGCAGCCAGATACCTGCCGACGACCGCCGGCGTCTACGATGTCGTCTCCGTCTTCTTCCTGAGTGAGGATCGCAACGAGGAAGATTGGAAGGTCGTGGGGACGGAACGCCGAGGCGCCGAGAAGCGGACCCACTCGCTCGTCGGCACGCGAGTCGGCAATCGTCTGACGCTGCGCGGGGAGAGTCTCAGCCGCCACGACAGACCCAAGAACATCAGCGTTCCTTCGCGGGGATACCTGTCGCAGGCGGAACTGTACCTCCTGCCACAACTCCTGCCCGGGAGCGATCAGCCCGTCGAGGTGGGGTTCTGGTTCTTCAACTGGGAGCGGGAGGACATCGCGTTCCGCACTGACCGGACCGAACCGCACGCCACGCGGGCTGGGACATGGCTCGCTGAAACCGCTATTCCAGGCCAGGATCAGCAGACGCGGACGATCCTCGATGCTGACGGGACGATCCTGGAGCGAACGACATCAGGCGGCGTGCACTGGGAGCCGATCGAACTGACCGCCCTGCGTAAGCTCTGGGATGCCAAAGGCCTGCCGACCGGACCGATCGAGTAGCAAAGGACCGCGCAAGCGGAGACCCCCACCCCCCCACCACCCCCACACCCCCCGGACCAGCGTCACTCTTCGTCGAAGCAGCGATCAACAAGCTCTTTGAGCGAGGTGACCGCGCGGTCGGCGTCCGAGCCGGTCGCCTTGATTTTGAGCACGGTGCCTGTCGTGGCGGCGAGCATCATCATCTGCATGATGGATTTGCCATCGACTTCCTGGTCGTCGCGGCGGACGACGATCTCGGACTCGAACGCACTTGCCGTCTCGACGAACGCCATCGCCGGGCGGGCGTGAAGCCCGAGGCGGTTGGAGATCGTGACCGAGACGGATGCGGTTGTGGGCAAGGCGAACTCGCTTGGCCGGTGATGTGGATCAGGCCGGTCCGTTGTGGACCAACGTCTCGTGCGAGGCTTGTGGCGAAACCGCGGCAGGCTCGTGCGGCCTGGCGCAGGTCTCGGCCGGTGCTGTGCGCAGCTATCCCCCGACCTGCGAGCTGTCATTTTCCGCGATCAGACTGACGATCTCCTCGACGGACTCGGTCTGCCTGAGGAACTTGCGGAAAGTCTCCTGGCTCAAGCTGCCGAAGATCACCTCCATGGCTTTCAGGTGCTCTTCCGGCTCGCCGTCGGGGCTGAGCAGCAGGAAGATCGAAAACACCGGCTGCTTGTCAAGCGCATTGAAGTCGATGCCGGCCTGGCTGATGCCGACCGCAGCCACCATCTTCTTGATGGCTGAATGCTTGACGTGCGGAACAGCCACGCCTCGTCCGAACCCGGTCGATCCCCGCCGCTCGCGCTCAAGCAAGGCGGTGAGGATGTCATCCCGAAGTGAACCTTTGAAGGCGCCGACCTCCGCCAGCGCATCCACAAGCTCCGCCACTGCACTGTCGCGATCAGTCGCCTCCATGTTCGGCCTGATCGCGCCCTCGACAACGATCTCGCTGAGCTTCATCTGACCTCACCATCTAATGCTGTTTGTGGTCCTTGAGTCGATCCTTGTACTCGCTGATCTGGCGAACGGCCTTGTCCAGAACATCATCGATGCAGCCGTAGATATCCATCCCCGAGGTCTTCGCCATGAACGGCTCGTGATGCTCGACGTGCACCTGTGTTTCCGCGACAAACTCACGGTCATCCTGGTCCAGGATGATCTCGATGAGCTGGATCCGGTCGAAGTACTTCGTCAACCGCTGGGCTTTGCGGTCGGCGTACTCTCCGATGGCGTCGGTGAGCTCCATGTGTCTCGCACTGACGTCTATCCGCATCGTTCCTCCTCACGCATCACCGGAAACCGCCTCCCAACAGCCGCTAGGCGGGGTCCTGCTGAACCTCTTGACCGGGCGGCGGATCTTCGTCGCTGGCCGATGATTCCGGCCGATCGTCCCGCAACCCACCATGATGAGCTTCCAGCATACTCACACCCGTCGCTCCCTGCTGAGACTCGGGCAGGAGAACGCCCCCTGATACCGTGAATCGAAGGGCCTCGTCCACCGTGATGCCCAGCTCGACCGTTTCATCGCGCCGCACGGTGACGGTGTAGCCCGTGAACGGCGTGGGGGAGCTTGGAACGAAGATGGTCAACATCTCATCCGGTGAGGCTTCCTGGACGATTCGCATCGGTGGCCCCGTCACCAGACCGAGCGACCAGATCCCCACGCGCGGGTACTGCAGAAGGACGACGCGGTTGAACTTCACCTTCTCCTCGCCGAAGGCGAACTCAACGACGCGCTTAACCGATGGATAGATCTGCTTGAAGATCGGCAGGCGTGTAAAAACCTCCTCAGCCTTGGCGTAAATGCGCCGCCCGATGATCCCGCGCAGCATGACGCCGACGAGGTAGATCAGGATGATCGCGATCCCCATCCCGACGAGACGCAAGTACCAGTGCTGGTCCCACCAATGCTTGAAGTTGCGTTGCCGCAGCTCCGTGCGAAGTCGGCGTTCGGTCAGCTCGGGCAGGTTCGCCTCTCGCCGCAGCCGATCCTCCTTGGCGATCATCTCGATTGTGACGACGAACCACTCGGGCTGGAACTGGTTTTCCTCATCCAGTACTCGCGGGAGCGTCTGGAGAATGACAAAGCGCACCGCCTGGTTGATCGGCTCGCCGATGTTGGTCTCGACGAATCGGTAGGCCATCACGAGAATCCACAGCGTCATCACCGAGGGGAGCAGGATCGCCAGCCCGCGGATGAAGAACCGCCTGAAATCCTCAGTGAACGTCCGCTTGGACCGTCCCGCCATGGGCTTGACACCTTCCGTGCTCGTTTTTCCGCCGCCTCCCACACGACACGCCTTGAGTCTACGGCTCATGATAGACAGTTTCAATCCTCACCAACCGTCAGACACACCCCAGCCACAGCCTGCCGCCAGCGTGTGCCGCCGCCAACGTGCAATGGCGTACTGATCTCTTGTCATCACAACGCTGCTTGACGCCGGGAATGCGCCCATGGACGATGGGGTCTGTCTGGTGTGCGCGTGACCAACCAGCCCCCGACGGCTCAGCACAATGGAAGCGGAAGCGCACACCGATACGCGCTGTGTTCATAACACTGGTCCACACAAGCACTTGACGGCTGCATCGCGCTCCGGCGCATGCGTGGCACGCCATATCGAGATCTGTTAGCATACTCCACTGTAATATGCTCACATGTGCACGAATCGACGCCGGGTGCCGAGCATCACCTGGGCGGATGGGTCATACACAAATCACAGAACCTCACAGAACCTCAAGGGTGAAAGGAATTGCCATGTCGATGAAAATCGAGTTTGCGAGAGTTCTCGGCGGCGCCGGGCTTGTTGCCTTGCTTGCTGGGAGCGCACTGGCCGAGCTTCCGAACACAACTGATCAAGAGATCGCAGCCCTCGAAGCGCAGCTCACCGCGAAGCACGCTCAGAAGGCGCAAGAGGTACAAACGCACCAGATGAGCCTGCTCGTGGATCAGGCCGTCAGCGACGCCGCCGAGCGCTCGTTCTACCTGGATGGGCCGGCCACAATCGGCTACACGCCGGGCAAGGGCTTCACGATCTCCGATCGTGCGGGCGACAACACACTGAACATCAGCTTCTTGTCGCAGTTCCGCTACAACGTGAACATTCAGAACGACACGCCGGGCAACGCAGCCGGGAACGTGGACGGCACAAGCGCGGGCTTTGAGTTCCACCGCAATCAGTTCGCCGTCACCGGCAAGCTGCAGGGCAAGTACGACTACACGTTCAGAGCAGACTTCGGACCGACTGGCGTCTTCACGCTCCTGGATATGTTCATCGCGTACGAGTGGGAGCCGGGCCTGACGTTCATCGCCGGCCAGATGGATGTTCCGTTCATGCACGAGACGCTCGTCGGCGACGGCATGCAGCTCGCGGTCGATCGTTCGACGGTCGAAACCCTCTTCGGCGCCGGCCGGACGCAGGGCATCGCCGTCAAGTGGGCGCCCGATGACTACTTCACGTTCACCGGTGCGTTCACCGACGGTGTCGGCGGCGCCAACACGGACTGGAACAGCGATCCCAACGAGCTCGCCGTCACCGGTCGCGTGGATTGGGTCTTCGCTGGCGATCCCTCGCAGTTCGGCGACTTCACCGCCAACCGCTCCCAGGATCAGGGTGGCAAGATCGGCGGCGCGGTCCACTACCAGGACGGCGACGTCGGCGACGGCGCCACGTTCACCAGCTTCATCGGTCCGTCACCCAACGTCTTCGCATGGACCGTCGACGCCCAGATCGAATGGCCCGGCGCGAGCCTCTACGCCGCCGTCGTCGGCAACACGATCACCCCCGAGACCCCCGGCGGCGTCGAGACGGACAACTTCGGTTACATGGCCCAAGGCGGCTACTACCTCACCGAGGATTGGGAGATCTTCGGACGATGGGAGTACCTCGACATTGACGGCCTTACTGACGATCCCATGATCGTCACCTTCGGCGCGAACTACTACATGGACGGCCACATCAACAAGTGCACGTTCGACTGTGGCATCGCGACAGAGAACATCCCCATCGGAATCGCCAACGACACGAGCGTACTCGAGGTGGATGCAGCCGGCGAGGACACCCAGTTCTTCGCCCGCGCTCAGTGGCAGCTCATATTCTAAGCGGCTGCCCGAACACATCTGCGTCAAACCAACCGGTCGGCATCATGCCGGCCGGTTGTTTCATGCGCCCTGCCGACCCAAAAGACCACACGGCCGTGCCGAAGCACGACCGTGCGTGAGTGATGGGAAGGCATCAGCGCCGGTCGGCCGGGATGACGCCGTAAGCGTCGCGCCGGCCATAGTCCAGTCGCACAATGCCTCCACATGGGGGCTGAGTCGTCACGTTGTGGAAGACCCGAGGCGCGGTCCGCCTCAAGACTCCTCGATCCCTGTCACGTACAGTGTCCACAGTGCCCCCCGGTCCGTCAAGCGAGAAGCCTGCCGGAGCGCGTCGCCTGACCCCTCCACACAACGATCGTAACGCAGTGAAGCTGCCGCGCCACAGCGCCGGTGAACGCGCGGATTGCCCTGCAAGCTCAGCGCGTAACCGCGAATATCGCCGAACAGCACGACATCGCGCGATCCGTCACGACGATCGGTCGTAGCAAGCCCCATGGCATTGAGTCGGATGCCTCACGGGAGTGACCTCGCATGAGCGAAGCTGGGTTTGCGCTGTTGTGCGCCGTATCGGTGCTGCTTGACCTCGCGGTGGGCTGGGCTGCGCTCTTCGGCCCATCGCGTGGAGGCTCCCGTCAGAACACCGACCCGAGGCCGATGATTCGGCTGGGGCACGTCATCATCGCCGCGGTCGTGACGGCGATTGTCTTCCCGGGCAAGTGCGCGGTGCTCCAACTCGTCGGGCTGCGCCTCTTCGGTGCGATGACGCTCGCGCTCTGGGCGCTGGCGGTGGTCCCGCCTGTGATCGGAGCAGCGCTCCTGATGCGTCATGTCAGAGCGCGGCGTGCCGGCCGGCGATATGCATCACTGCCTGTCCTGGTGACGGCCATGCTCAGCCTGCCGATGTTGCCCATTGCGCTCCATGCAGTCCTCATCGAGCCTTTCCGGCTGCAACTGGAGACCATGACCATCGCGATCCCCGCGGCGCGCCAGTGTGATGCGCCGCTACGAGTCGGCGTCCTTGCGGATATCCAGGCGACCCATGTGACCGACTACGACATCCAGGCGGTCGATCGCCTCATGGCGCTTGAGCCGGATATCGTCGTGCTTCCCGGCGATCTGTACCAGCGCCGCCTGGAGGATCTTGCGGATGTCGAAGAGAGCTTCCGCGCCTTGCTGCGTCGCCTGTCAGCGCCCGGCGGGGTCTACATCGTCCCAGGCGATCACGATCAGCCGCAGGGCCTGGCTCGGATCGTTGAGGGAACGGATGTCACCCTTCTGCTCAACGAATCCGTGATGCGCACCGTTCGCGGCACGCGCGTGATGATCGGCGGCATCGAGAACGACTACCGCTCGCCCGCAGCCCGGCATCTCATCAGGCGGATGGAGGAGGCCGAGGGGGCGGTGGACATCCGTCTGCTCGTGGCGCATCGGCCGGACGCTGTGAAGTCGCTCGCACACGACAGCCGGATCGACCTGGTCATTGCGGGGCACACGCACGGCGGGCAGGTGTCGCTGCCGATCGTCGGCCCACCGATCACGCTCTCGACACTGCCAAGACGCATCTGCGCGGGCGGCTATCACACATGGAGCGGCAACGGCCTGTACGTCAGTCGCGGCGTCGGCTACATGCACGGCCAAGCGCCGCGCGTGCGGTTCCTTTGCCCGCCCGAGATCTCGCTGCTCATACTCGAAACGCCAAACAGCACGCCCGCACCGTGACGAGGCGCCTTGGCCGAGATCGGTAACAATCCGCTCTGATGGCGCGGCGAGCGGGAAATGCGGGGTCGTCACCGGGGTCGCAGGGGTGGTGTCGCGTCTTTAACGTGCCGATACGTTGACACGGGGACGCCTTGGGCTACCTTCAAGGCTGGACGAGCCTGCTCATGCAGCCGTTGCGTGCGATAAGGACGCCACGGGGCGTGAGCAGCCGCGTCCACGAGTTCTTTGGATGCGGCGTCTCCATGAGACGCCCGATGTGTGATGACCCACCGGCAGGCGCGTATCAGCCGCCGGCCAGGGGTCAGGGAGGCGCTGCATGGACGATGCCACGCTTGCTACGATCGAAGCAGCAATCGGCCACACGTTTCGGGACCGATCGCTTCTGGCCATTGCGATGACGCACGCTTCGGTCTCGGATTCGCGGCTTGAGAGCAACGAACGCCTCGAGTTCCTCGGGGACGCGATCCTGGGAATGGTGATTTGCCGGTACCTGTTCGATACGTTCCCGGACCTGCTCGAAGGGGATCTGACGAAGATCAAGTCGTCGGTCGTCAGTCGGCGGACGTGCTCCAAAGCAGCGAATCGGCTTGGTTTGCAGCAGCACCTGCGAATCGGGAAAGGGATGATGTCTCAGCCGAGGCTGCCTTCATCGCTTTCCGCAGCAGTCCTGGAAGCGATCATCGCCGCGATCCACCTCGATGCCGGCCACGAAGCGGCGCAGGCGTTCATTCTGCGGACGATGTCCGACTTCATCGAACAGGCGGCGGACAGCGGCCATCAGCAGAACTTCAAGTCGGTGCTGCAGCAGCACGCGCAACGGCGCATGGGCGATGCGCCGCAGTACGTGATTCTCGATGAGAAGGGACCTGACCACAGCAAGTGCTTCGAGATCTGCGTGGAGATCGGCACACAGCGATTCGCATCGAGCTGGGGCAACTCCAAGAAGCAGGCGGAACAGCAAGCGGCGCTCAACGCACTCATCGCACTGGGCGTCGCGGAGCACCGTGAAAACGGCGACGTCGCTGTGGTGAAGGGGCGATCGCTGAACTCACACGATGTGGATGACCCGGCCTGACCCGCGGACGCGGCTGCGAAAATCACGCACCTGCCAGGGCGCGCAATCGCCGTTCGGCTTCGTACCAGTTGTCCTCCGCGCTGCCGCCTCGCTCCAGCCAGATCAGGTACGCCTCGCGCGAGATCGCATCGCGGTTGATCCTGGTCTTGGACTCGATCGCCTGATTGGCCTTGCGCCCCGTGGTCCGCTTGCGCCGCGTGGGCTTGGCTGCACTCTGGCTCGTGGACGATCCAGCGGTCGTCTTGGCGGTCCTGGGCTGGTGTGAGTCTGTTTGTCCACTTGTGGTGCGTGGTTGTCGCTTCGCCATGGTGTACCTCCTGTGCGGCGTCCGCGTCCTGGGTGCGGCCGATCCATCTGCCGGTCCCATAACGTCCACATCAAAGCAGCTTCCACGCTCGGGGTCAATGGTCGACCCAGGGGAAAACGATGCTTTCCTTGTTGCTCGGCCCGTGCTTGAAAACCGTGCGATGTGTGGGTTGAAAACCCATCGCCTCTTCAAGCAGCATGAAAATAACGTGGAGCCCGCATCAGCCAAGCAGCCAGCGCAGCAAGACGGTCGCCCAGAACACGCTGAGGATGGCGACGAGCACGAACCGCATCGCTCGACTCCCCCACCACGGTCGGCGATCGGCGGCGTCCGGAGCTGGGACAAGCGCCAGGTCACGTGCGATGTCCGCTGTGATGCCTGAGCCTGGGCGATCATCGAGTTCGCCGCGTCGGGCCCGGTCCTGCACGATGGCGATGACGAGGTTCGCATCGAACGGCCGCATCCCGAGGTGGGTTGCGAGGCGCAGCAGCTTCGTACGGTGCGCAGGGCGGAGTTGGGCGCCTTGAAGGGCTTGGGCAGCGCGGATCGCCAGAACCCAGCGCGCGTCGCCGGGGTGAAGCTGCGATTCCGCTGCGAGACGATTCTCGTGTGCGACCTGCGCGTAGGCGTCAAACCGAAGCGGTTCGCTCCCGGCGGACGGTGTGAGCCGTAGCGCCGGCCTTGCCGGAATGGTCTGCCCATGTGATCCCATGCCGAGTAAATCCTACCCCGCAATTCGCCTCGGTCTGAGTGGAATGACAGGAGATCCACAGGTCGTGGACGGTCTCTGCGGTTTGGCGTGTTATCGGGCTGGCCGGTCAGCCTGCGGCTTGAGGAGCCAGCGCACGATGGCCTGCGTGTCCGAGAGATCCTCCACGACGTGATGAGCGCCCGCGGCACGAAGCTCATCTGCGCTGAAGTACCCCGTCGCCACCGCGAGCACTCGGCAGCCGTTCTCAAGTGCGCAGCGGACATCGTGAGGCGTGTCGCCGATGATCGTCACGAGCGAAGGATCGATGGGTCTGCCGTGCAGCTTCTGGTATCGCGCCATCGCGACAGGCGGCAGATCGCTGCGATCGGTTCCGTCGGTGCCCCACGCGAAGACCTGAAAGTGGCTCAAGCTCATGCCGGTCCTGGCGACCTTGAGCCTGCCCGTGATCTCGAAGTTGCCCGTGAGCAGGCCGAGCGTCACATCAGGCTCAGCGGCCAGCGCCTCGACAAGATCGAGCGCGCCGGGGAGCAGCGTCGAGACCTCATCTTCATCCAGTCCGGCAACCAGTTTGGCGTGATACACCTCGATGAATCGGGGCAGATCGCCTTGTGGGTCAGCGACATGGTTGGCAACCGCGAGGTCGTTCCAGATGAGCGGATCGAGCCCACCTGCGAAGCCGATGTCATCAAGCGCAAAAGACGGCCCGTACATCTCTCGGCCGGCCGCTTCCATCGCGCGGACGCCCGCCCCGTACGTCATGAGCAGCGTCGCGTCGATGTCGAAGAGAACGAGCATGCCCGGATGATAGCCGCGGGCGAGAACGCTGGCTGAGGCGCGCCTGATGCGTTGAAGATCAAGTCACCTCGACACACAGGATCGCCTTTCCCGGGTCTCACATGTGGATGTGAGTCGGGTCAGATGCGTTGATCGCCGCCGGCTTGCGGAGCCAGCGCCGGGTCCATCTTGATCGTCGCGTGCGGAATCAGGTGCGACGCCTTGGCAACAGGCTCATCCGGTGCAGCCTTGCGCGTGGGGACACGCTGCACGATGCGGGTGCGTTCGACGTAGCCGTGCTCCTTCAGCCAGATGCGCTGGGCGTCGCGGAAGCGGCGCGGCATGTGGCTCGGGATTCGCTGGAACGCGTCGATGGCATCCGCACGCTGGGCTGGATGACGCCCCGGCCTGGGCGTGCCTCGCACCAAGATGCGCGCTTTGACGTCATCCGGCGCGCCGTAGTGCGCGGGCCCGGGCTGACGGTGATGCTGCGTTCGCAGCGATGCCCGCGATGCGATCCGCGTCGAGACGACGAACGGCGGCGCGACCGAATGGTGGCGCGTGACGATCATCGCGCGGTTGGCCTGCCTGGGCGCAGGCTGCACGATCAGGTCGTTACGCGCGTTGTGAACCCCGACGTACGCGTGGCGGGACGCCTGGGCGTGCGCGGTGATGGCGCCGCTGACGGCAAGCGCCGCGACAGCCACGATGATCTGTCTGGACATGATGTTTCCCTCTTACTCCAATGGGCCGAGTCAACTGGCTGGCTCGGCATGCTTCCCCGATCATCCTCAAGTATGGCGCAACTGTTGTATTTGGCAAGGCTTACGTCACCATTCCAGGCGAAATAACCCCTCGAACCGGATCACGGGGGTCGCAGCACTGGCGTCAGCTATGGGGATGCTGGCTTTACCGGACGATGACGCCGGCCGGTGTCAGCCACGGCGGAGCGAACTGACGCCACTGTGTGAAGAACCCCTCGTCATTGTCCGCGACGCGCAGATCGAAACGCACCTGGCTCGGCACATCCCGGATGACGATGCGCATTCCATAACCTTCGGGCGTCCGCTGAGCCGCGATCGTGATGCGGTCCGTGGCCGACAGCGTCAGCGCGTCGTCGCTGCTGACCGCCTCGAACACGCGCCGGCCCTGCGGCGCGAACGGCTCGATCAGATAGCGCCGGCTGTCGATCGTGAGGGTGACCGCATCACCGGTCGGTCGATGCAGATGCGCGGAGTCATCTGCGGCGGCATCGACGGGACCGCACACGATGTCATCGGGGACGCGAAGCGCGATGTGCAACTCGTCGTCTCGGCGATCGAGCGTAAAGGTCGCGCCTGGTTCGTCAGTGTCGTACACGCTTGCGCGCCACGCCCAGACGAGCAGCGGACCGGTCTCGCCCTGCGATGCATCCACGGCCATCGTCAGCGGCAGACGCCTGCGGATCGTGACCGGCACGGCCCTGCCTTGACTATCAACAAACGTGACTTTCAAGTGAATCTCCGGCGGAGGCGTCATTCGGCCTTGCGGCGGGGAGGCCAGCTCGATCGTCAAGTCCGCGGACTCGCCGGGCGCGAGCGTGATCGGATCGACGCCCGCCGTCATGCGAAAGGACGTCTCGACGTACGTGTTGGCATCGGAGAAGATGTCGCGCTCCGTGCGGCTGACGAAGTGCTCGCCGGACACGATCTGAGGCCCGGGCACATCGGTGACGAGCGATGCATCGATCGTGATGGGCACATCGATCGGGTTGCGGATGGTGATCGTCGTCGCGCCTGCCGTCTCGACGTCGATGGGCTGCGGGAGCGAGCTGAGCTGGCCGAAACCACGTGATTTCAGGCGAAATGCCCGATCTTGGTCGCGAGCGAGCATCCAGTCGGCGGGAAGCGTGTGGCCTACGGGGCTGTGGTAGACGGTCACGTCGCCGGTGTCGGTGATCGTGATGTAGGTGACGTGTTGGAGCTGACCGGCGAGCGGGTGCTGGTCGATCATGCCGCCGCATGTTCCGAGCACGGAGTAGCGGATGCCGTCGCGATCGGGATCTTGCTGAAGCGAGTGGAAGTGCCCGGCGAAGACGGCGTACACACCGGCGGCGACGAGCCTTGGGTGGACATCGCTGAGGTAGTTCGACTCGCGATACCGCCAGGCGGGTCGGTGGATGAGGATGAGAGTCGGTCGGTCGACGGCGACCGCACGTGCGAGCGCTTCATCCAGCCAGGCGAGCTGTCGCGCACTGAAGATGGGATCGGCGCTGCTGTCGAGCAACTCGTCGGAGTCCAGAACGATCATCGTCGCCAAGCCGAAGTCCACTGCGTAGTACAGCGGGCCGAAGCGGCGCTGGTAGCTGGACTCAAACGTCGCATCCCCAGCGACGCGCGAGCCTGAGATGACATCGTGATTGCCCGGGACTGGATAGAACGGCAGATCAAGTTGGTTGATGATTGAAAGAAACGCATCCGCTTCGGATTCGTAGCGATCTGGATTCCGTGTGTATCCCTGAACGAGGTCGCCGATGCAGCAGACGGCGTCGGGTCTCGTCCGGCCCAGATCGTCGATGGCGCGTTGCAGATAAGGCATGCCCCAGTCGCGCCCCGTCGTGCGGTCGGGGAGAATGGCGAGGCGCAGATTTGGCCTGACCGGAACAGGTGGCGGCAACGCGCGTCCGGGCGTGCCTGCGACGATGCTGGGCATATCGACAGCGGGTGCGGCAGCCAACTCCAACGGTTGGCGAGGCGCGGGCTGCGCGGTGTGGCATGCCGGCGCGACGACGGCGAACAGGATGACGATGAGAAAAACGCGAATGCGGTGCGTCACGGAATATCCCTTAGAAAACCGGGCGACGCGGCCTCCATGCGATCAGTGGAGACCTAAGCGGCGCAAAAGCAAAACCCCGCTGTCGCGTCGAGCGCAACAGCGGAGCGGAGGGGAGAAAGATGATCACAAGTGTTATCGGCGAGAATCGCCTGTTTGCGATAGAGGGAACGAGTGTTTTTTCGGACTTTTTGCATCAAACTCATCAAAAGCGTTGATCTGTCGGAGATGAAACACTCAGGTTTGCTGAATTTCCGCAGGCGCAAGTGACCCGTCGCGCGTGTCGAACGCGATCGCTTCGTCACTCACGATGTGCTGGTATGTGTCCGCCAAGCGCTCGATGTACGCGCTCGCGGTGTAACAGTCGCGGACCACGGCCCGAGCGTGCTGGGCGAAGCGGCGAGCTTCGGGCGGATCGCCAAGGATGCGCCCGATCGCCTCGGACCACCCATCTCGTCCGGGCTGCTTCACGATGACAGCGATGTCGTCTTCCTGGAAGTACTCGACCCACGGATCGGCTGCGGCGATGACGATCATGCCCGCCGCAACGGCTTCGAGACACAGGCTCTGATGCTCACCGCTGGCCTCAGGCAGGAGCAACAAGTCGGCGTGAAGAATGAGCGGTCGCGCGGAGGCTGCCTGAGGAACAAGTGAGATGCGGGACTCAAGACCGAAAGACTTGATGATCTTGTGCAGTGCAGCGCTCTGAGCAGGCGGCGCGGCGAGAAACACGACCAACTGAGCGTATTGCTCGCTGATCGTTGCGAGCGCGGCACAAAGATCGCGGTGCGCTTGCAGGTTCGTCCCGAAGCCGACAACGACCGCGGTGATGCTCCGATCGGGGTCGGCAAGCGCAGGCTGGACCTCGCTCTCCGGCGGCGCGAGGACGCCCCAGGGCGCGACCCGCACGAGATTCGGCGGCGCGCTGGACCGCAGCAGTTCGCCGATCGGCTGACTGGCTGCAAGGTATGCGGAAACACGACGGCGCAGCCGGGCATGGGGCAACCTTCTCGCCAGGCGGATCGACCACACGTCGAGCACAATCGAGCCGCCTCCCGCCTCGCGGCAGATGTCCAGTGCGAGCGGCCAGCAGCCGGCCCCCATCGCATGCACGATGTCAGGCGGCGCCGTGCCCCACGGTTGCGAGGCAAGGTCGTCAAGAACATCCTGAGCGGAACAGGACCGGGTCCAGGGCAAGCGGGCGGACCGGTACGTTGTCCATGCGGTGAGGTCGATCGGCGGCCTGCTCGGCATGTCGTTGGGCACGACGCGACCCACCTGGATACCCATCCCCATCAACCCGACGTTCACCCGGTTGACGAGCGTGGCCTCGCGCAATGCGAAATCCGGATCAGTCACAAGCAAAACCCGCATGACGGCATCCTATCGGACCCGCTGGCGAGATGCGTGGCTGGCGGTGCCGGACGCGCTGCGAGCGACACCGGCCGGTGCGTCGTGACCTGCTGCGAAAAAAAACCGCCGCCCGGAACGAGTCCAGGTCGGCGGCGGGTGGATGGCTTGCATAACTCCTTGCAGCACCGAACTCTGCGATAGCTCGGCTCCCCACACTGAGTATGGCGGACACTCCGCGAGTTGCAAAGGGAAATCCCCCAAAAACCGGCAAGGCGCCTCCGATTTCACCGGCTCTGCGGTCCACGCGGTCGCCAGTGCCCAGCCATCGGTTCGCCTGCACACGCTGCTGCCCGCAGCGCTCCCAACGTCACGGCGTCATCAGCTTGCAGAGGATGTCCAGACCTTTCGAGAGAACCGCATCGTCCGTGGCGTAGCTCAAGCGGAAGTGCGTGTCGCGCTGACTGAACACCGAGCCGGGGATGATCAGAACGTTCTTGCTGACCGCGTCCTCGACGAACCGGCCGGCTGGGCACCCCAGCGCGTCGGGAACCTTCGGGAAGGCGTAAAACGCGCCGCCCGGCACGACCAGCTCCGTGACCTCGCTGAGCCGTTGCACGACCATGTCGCGCTTGCGCTGGTAGGCGGTAACGAAGTCGGACATGTCCACATCCAGCGCCGTGACGCACGCGGCTTGCGCCATGGAGGGCGCGCAGACGTACGTGTACTGCTGGAGCTTGGTCATCTCGTTGATGATCGCCGCCGGGCCTGCGACGTAGCCCATGCGCCACCCGGTCATCGCGTAGGTCTTGCTAAAGCCCTTCATCAGCAGGATGTTCCTGCCCTTCGCCGCGGCGCTTGGAGCCGTGCCGTTCACGCGGTGCTCAGCATACGTGAACACATCGTAGATCTCGTCGCTGATCAGCATGATGCCTTTGCTTTGACACAGTTCGACAATCTGATCAAGCTCAGCCTGTGTGTTCACGACGCCCGTCGGATTGCTCGGCGAATTGATGAGTACGATCTTCGTGCGCTCCGTGATCATCGCCTCGATACGCTCAGCGGTCAGGCGGAAATCGGGGTACGTGTCGCAGAAGACAGGCCTGCCCTCCGCCATGCGGATCACATGCTGATACAGCACAAAACAAGGGTCTGCGATGATGACCTCATCGCCCGGATCGATCAGCGCGAGCATCGCGAGGAGCAGCCCGCCGGACACGCCGGATGTGATGAACAGGCTGTGCTCCGGATTCGGTCCTTCGAAATCCCAACCAAACTCGTCAGCGACCGTCTTGGTCAGTCGCGCTCGCAGATCAGCGATGCCTTGCGTCACGGTGTACCCGTTTCGCCCCGCGCGGATCGCGTCGATGGCTGCCTGTTTGATCGGCTCGGGAACGTCGAAGTCAGGTTGGCCGATCGAGAGGTTGATCGGCGACTTGAGCTGCGCGCCGAGGTCGAAGACACGGCGGATACCGGAAGCGTCGATGTCGGTCGCACGGCGTGAGATCAGGTCGGAGATGTTCATGGCGGCATTGTATGTGAAGGACCGCGCCACCTGTCCGGAGCAGCTTCCGAGCCAGCGCCGCGCGGCGTCGCCAGCGTCCCATCGCACCCCCACACACCCCGGGAACAGGGGGGTTTTACTGGGGGTTTGCGGGGGCTTCGTGGGGGTATCGTGGGGGTGTCGTGCCATCGACGTGCGCACGGAATCGCGGAAAGTGTGTTATCGGACTAGAGTTTTGAGCGAGTTTCAGTCGGTTTCGGCGAGTTTCGGCGCGTTTTCGATCAGTTTCAGCGCGTTTGGGGTCGGTTTTGAGCGACATTTTGAGGCTCGATCGGAGTCGCGCGCGCATTGGCGAGGGTGTCCGGGCGAGGAGCACGATGACGGCGGTGGTGCGCATGGCGCATGCGGTGCGGGGGGCGATGATCGACCTCGTAAGTGTCTCAACTACCGAACCCCTGCCGAGGTGCTCTTCGCACCACCCCGTGTTGCGCTTCGGAATTGAATCCGCCAACGCAAGGGCAACAGCAGAGTACGCCATGACCTCAGCGAAGGGTCGGCCCGCCAAAAACGTCCCCGCGCGGTCCATGCCCATCAGGTGGGCTCCAGTCCCCAAATGGCCTCATCCTGTCGATGCCGTTCGGGCTGCCCAAGTAACCGTGCTCCTGAACTCGGTGCATTCCGAAACCATCTAAATGTTGCCCCGTCCTATCCCCCATGGCGTTGTACTTGTCGCACATCTGCCCGAGCACGTCCCGAAGGGGATCAAAATTGTGATCATTCATGGTCCGAATCCTGTGCGATGCGAACGAGCGGCTTGATGGCTTCGCCCACCTCTGCCAAGTCCTTCAGCATCGCCTTGATCGTATTGTTGGTCACGGACAGTCCAAACTTCTCGCACAGGAACTTCGCTACCCATAAGTCGACGAACCTCCCGTCGGCGCCAAGCGTGCGGTTGAGAAACACCCGCAAGTCCTCATCATCACCGAACAACGCCACCATTGCAAGACCGGCAGCCCGCTTCTTCGGGCTGCGGTACCACCTGCCGCCTGTAGCCATGTCCTGGATCATTTGTGCAACCAGACCAACCGCGTGCTCAATTCGCTGATTGTGCTCGCGGTTTACCTCCGCTTCCTCACGTTCGATCAGCAGATCAACGCCATGCTTCTGAGGATCGGGGTAGGTTTCGATGAACATCCGGCACCTCCTGAGAACGCGCACCATGCGCCTTGACCGACGCGATTCGGTACGGTCTTGCAGACCATCCAATAAGGCGTTCGAGAGTGGGCGTACTCACATGGCCGAATCCTCTCTGGGCAAGAAGCTTCACAGGAATGGCCGGTCCTCGCGTTGGCGAGGACCGGTCAGAGAATTGGCGTAATGCCAACGGTCGGCGAGAATCACCAGCCGTTCTGCATCCCGTTGAACCCAGGCAACTGGTTGTTGCTGAGGTCGCGATACGGGCCACGCAGAACATTGTCGTTGGGATTGATGAGGTCCGTGTTGATATGGGGATCAACGAGCCCCGAGCTGTGGCCGCTCAAATCCAAGCGATCACGGAGCGTGAAACCCGGCGCGCCGAACGCTCCCAGGTCCATGTCGAAGAGTTCGAAATTATCCATGCTGCACCTCGCTGCTGTTGCCGCAAACGTTGCCGGGGCGCTGCGGCCAGTTGCTTTTTGTCCCACTCCCTCGGCGTGGGTCGGTTCGTTCCACCGCGAACCAGCGGGGCGGGTGGCCAGCCCTCCACCCTATAGCGAGGCGTTGAAATCTCGCCCGCATCAGTCGTCGCTTCCGAACACCTCGTCTGCCCGTCTCAGCCCGTCTTTGAAAAGTCGGGTCAGGTGCTCGCAGTCCTTCGCGTCGAGCGGCTGCCAACACTGAATGACGTTCTCGAACAGTTCACGTCGTACCGCGCTCCGTTCCGCGACCAACCGACGACCTTTCGCCGACAGCGCCACGGTCTTCTTCCTCTCGTCCTCCTTGGTGCGCTTCGCCCGCAGTAGGCCCAAGTCCTTGCTCATCCGCCCCATTGCCGCTGTGATCGCGGCCTCTGAACCACCGGCGCCGCTGACACTCCCCTGTGTGAATCTGACCGCATCACCGAACGGAACTTCGCCCTTCTCCGACAGCCATTCCAACAGCGTCCAGTCTCGCTCCGTCAACCGCTCGCCACCGCGAATGCTGCCTATGCGACTCGCCGATGCGTGCCTGATCTTCGCTGCGAAGCCCATCATGGCTTGCACCAACTGCTCGTGTTCCGGTTTGATCACGCGGGGCTCCTCAAACGAATCGCCGTGATTCCGTATCAGCCGCCAGATAGAATAGCGGCCGATCAATACAGGATCAAGTCTGTACTCCCCGCATTTCTTCGTTGATCCAGAAACCGGCCGGAACGGGGGAAGAGAACGGGACAGGGGAAGAAAAGGGGGAAGAAAGGCGGATTCAATTCCGAAGCGCAACACGAGGGCGAGACAATCAAGATCATCTTCCATCCCAGCCCCATGTGGCAACATGGGGTTCATCCTGCCCGTGCGGAGCGAACCCGCAGGCGGCACCACCACGCACGTCGGGGTGCCACTGGCGACCCCCACTGACGCCGCGGCTCGCTTCGATCACCTCCATCGCACCGCTGGGGTTTCTACGAAGCAGCCTGACCCCTTCCGCCACGCGACGGGTCCGCTCCTCTATGCGGTATCCGGGTTTTTGCCCGGCACGCGGGCTAAGCGACGCTATCTTGTAGATGGAGATGACGTGCTTTGAGAGGACCGGGTTGAGCACAGTCGGCCCATACATCCGTTATGAGGGGCCAGCGCGAAGAGACTGGAGATCCATGTGATACGAGAGAGCAAGACTGGATATCGGCGGGCCATGATGAGTCTGGGAGCGGCGGTGCTGCTACTTGGCGGATCTGCGGCGGCCGATAACACGCGGCCCAACCCCGAGGTGAGCGTGAACATTGACGACCTGCCCACGCTGCACATCACCACGCTCGGGAAAATCATCAAGGACGACCTGCAAGGACTGCGCGACGGCTGCGACCATGTCGAGACCTACTCCGCAGGCCCGTTTGACGGCGGCGGCAACATCGTCCTGCAGGCGGGATTCGCTGAAGAAGAGGCGGCCGGTTGCAGCTATCAGATCCAGCCCGACAACTTCCCCATCAAGATCAACCTGATGGAGATGGTGTTCGGAACATCCGGAGCCAGCATGGAGACCACCACCATGTGGGCGATCTACATCTACGACGGCTTGCCCACAACCGGCACACTCGTCGCCTCGTTTGCCTCCGACGGTGTGATCCTGCCCCATATCGTGTTGCCGCCCGGCACCAACGGCGTGAATCTTGCCGTCTCCGTCGATCCCGGTGATCCCGAGCAGATCATCATCAACAACGACAGTGGCACCAATATCTTCACCATCGCCTACCAGATCGTGGAGCACAACTACCAAGTGGGCGATCCGTGCCTCAACCCACCACCCACCTGCTGCAACGCCTTCCCCGCCACGGATGTGGGTGGCTTGAACAGCACGGTCAACAACTGGCTCTACGCCATCGACTGCGGAGCAGGGGGCGCCCCGGCGGGTTGGAATCGCTTCTCCAGCCTCGGCGTGTTCCGGCCGAGCGGCGACTGGATCATGCGCGTCACCTGGCAGGAAGTGGATTGCCAACCGGGTGTCGGCGCTTGCTGCTTCCCCAACGGCGACTGCGAGGTGGCGCTGGTCGATGACTGCCAGAATGCGGGCGGCATCTACATGGGCGATGGCACAGAGGAATGCCCAGACACGCCTTGCGACCCCGGCGACTGCCCCGCCGACCTGAACGGTGACGGCTACATCGGACAGAACGATCTCGGCATTCTGCTCGCCTACTACGACACCGGGACTGACGGCGGCGACGTGGACGGCGACGGCGACACCGATCAGGTCGACCTCGGTGTCCTCCTGGCGTACTACGACACCGAGTGTCCGTAAGGAGACCCCGCACCAACCCAGCGCAGTACGAGGCCCGAAGGCCACTCGCCTTCGGGCCTTTCTGTGCGCCTGGCGGGATGCGGCACACTGCGGGGGCGGGGCGATCAATCGGTGGGTCCGCGCTGGCGTCGGCGTCTGCGTGGTGTATGCTGAAGCTCTCAGGATTCCCTGGGTGTGACGGTGGCTGTGCGCCCCGTCCGTGTTCGGATGAGAACGTCAAGAGGAGTGTGGCGAGATGCTACTTGGATCACTGAAGACCCGGCGGGCCATGACTGCGATGCTCGGGGTTGCCGCAGTTGCGATCTCTGTTTCGATTAACGCGGCGGAGGCGGATACGGCGGGGGTGCGTGAGGTGCGTGTGCCGGGGACCAGCGTCGTGCTTCGCCTGTGGGATGCTGCTGATCGCACCGGCCAGATCTCGCCGCATTACGCGATCAGCCTGGATGGACGCTCGTTCTCGAAGGCCAGGCCGACCTCGTACCAGATCAAACTTCGGCACGGCGGCTTCGAGCCGCTCACCGGCGAGCGGCCCGCGATCGAGCCGGGGTTCGCCGGCGGCGCTGACACGAACCTCTACATCGTGCAGTTTCTGACGCAACCGATCCCCGAGTTCCGTGAGGCGATCGAGGATTTGGGTGGGGATGTGTACTTCTTCCTGCCGCGACACAGCCACATTGTTCGCATGAATCCGGAGGCGCGTGATGCTGTGGAGGCGCTGCCGTTCGTTCGATGGATCGGCGAGTATCACCCTGCGTATCGGCTGGAAGAGTACATGTTGCACAATGCCGACGATGCGGCTGCGCTGTTTCCGTTGCAGCGATACAACATCATGATCATGCGCAGCGACATGGGCATGAAGAAGGATGTCGCGCGCAAGATCGAATCGCTCGGCGGCACGGTTGATCACGTCCACGCGGGCAAGTACCTCGTGCAGGCGACGCTGACGCCGGCGCAGCTTTTCGAGGTCACTCGATTCGACGAGGTGTTGTTCATCGACCGGTGGGGTCCGTACGAGACGGACATGAACAACTCGCGTCTTGTCAGCGGCGCGGATTACGTCGAGACGCTCGCGGGCTTCACCGGGCAGGGCGTTCGAGGCGAGGTCTTCGACGCGGGGTTCAATCTCAGTCATGTCGATTTCGCATCGCGGCCGCTGATCGTGCACGGCTCGGCAGGCTCGGATTCGCATGGCGCCTCGACGAGCGGAATCTGCTTCGGCGATGGAACGGGAAACGCCAACGCACGCGGCATCCTGCCCGACGGGCAGGGCATCGTCTCGGACTACGACGGCATCCTCGGCGAGCATCCCGCCCGTTACGATCACACGGGTGAGTTGCTCGAAGCCCCGTACTACGGCGTTTTTCAGACGTCAAGCGTCGGTAGTCCCCGCACCTTCTACTACACGACCGTCTCCGCCGACAATGACGCGGCGCTTTTTGATTTCGATATTCTGCACTGCCAGAGCCAGTCCAATGCCGGCAACCAGGATTCAAGGCCCGAAGCGTGGTCCAAGAACATCATCTCCGGTGGCGGTGTGCATCACTATGACACGGCTGACAAGTCCGACGATTGCTGGTGCTACGGCGGATCAACCGGTCCCGCGTCGGATGGGCGAATCAAGCCTGATCTCTGCCATTTCTATGATGACACGTTGACCGTGACGACCGGCAGCTCCACGGCGTACACGTACGATTTCGGCGGCACGAGCGGTGCGACGCCGAACATCGCGGGCTATACCGGGCTTTTCTTCCAGATGTGGTCCGAAGGCATCTTCGGCAACGAGGTGGACCCGTTTGGCACGGTCTTTGAGAATCGTTGCCACATGACGACCGCCAAGGCGGCGATGATCAATACGGCGAGCCAGTACCCCTTCAGTGGAACCGGGCACGACTTGACGCGCGTCCATCAAGGGTGGGGCATGCCGGACGTCGCGCGACTGTACGACATGCGCGACAAGATGCTCATCATCGACGAGACGGATGTACTGTGCAATCTCGAGAGCGTCGTGTACGTCGTGTCCGTCGCGCCGGATGAGGCGGAATTCAAAGCCACGCTGGTCTTCGCCGACCCGGCTGGCAACCCGGCTGCGTCGGAGCATCGCATCAACGACCTCACGCTGAAGGTGACAGCCCCGGATGCGACCGTCTACTGGGGTAACAATGGACTCCTGGCGAACATGTACTCGACATCGGGCGGTGATCCGAACTCGATCGATACGGTTGAGAACGTCTTCGTCCAGAACCCGCTGCCCGGCGCATGGTTCGTCGAGGTCTTCGCCGATGAAATCGTGCAGGACAGTCATGTCGAGACGCCCGAGCTTGACGCGGACTTCGCACTTGTCGTGAGCGGTGTGACTCCCGTGTTCGACGCTGGGGTCGTTCGCCTGGACCGGACGTACTATGCATGCGATGCGGATGCGATGATCATGCTGACCGACGCCGGGCTGAATCTCGATGATGACGCCGTCGAGACGACCTCCGTGGTGATTGACTCCGACTCCGAGCCTCTCGGCGAATGGGTGCTTCTCACAGAGACGGCCGCGGACTCAGCAACGTTCACCGGGAGTATCGCGTTGAGCATTGTCGATGCCGGCGGCACGCTGCTGATCACCGAAGGCGATACCGTGACCGTCTCCTACATCGACGCCGATGACGGGCAGGGCGGGATCGATGTGCTCGTCACGGACACGGCCGTCGTTGACTGCACCGCGCCGATCATCTCCGGCGTCACGATCCACGACATCGGCCCGTACGATGCGTGGGTGACGTTCCAGACCGATGAGCAGACGCGGGGCAGCGTTCGCTACGGCACGTCATGCGGGATGCTCACCGAGACAGCCAGTCAGGCAGGCTTCGGCACGGAGCATCTCGTCCATGTCGTGGGCCTCAACGAGGACAGCTCGTACTTCCTGGTCGTTGACGCCGAGGACGCCGCGAGCAACAGCTCGACGGATGACAACAGCGGGCAGTGCTATGCGTTCGACACGACGGACATCCCGCTGTACTTCACTGAGGAGTTCGGCGGGTTCGATCTTGACGGCTATACCATCACGTTCGAGCCGGATGGGTCGGTGGATCATTACGTCGCGTGCATCGAAGAGGCGACCTCGCTTCCAACCGATCCGGCCGGCGGCAACTCGCTGACGCTCAGCGATGACGATTACGAGACCGTCACGCCCGGCGCCAACGTCGTGCTCTACGGCGTGAGCTACAACAGGTTCTATGTCGGCTCCAACGGCTATATCACGTTCACATCAGGTGACACCGACTATACGGAATCCCGGGAGGACCACTTCGCCCAACCGCGCATCTCCGGGCTTTTCGATGATCTCAACCCGAGTGTCGGCGGCACGGTCAGTTGGAAGAACGCCGGCGATCACGTGGCCGTGACTTGGCAGGGCGTGCCCGAGTACTCCACGTCGAACTCCAACACGTTCCAGATCGAGTTGTTCATGGATGGCACGATCCAAATGACGTGGCTGGGCATTGATTCGACGGACTCCATTGTCGGGCTGTCGGCCGGTGGCGGCGTACCCGTGGCGTTCTACTGGATGGATCTATCCAACGTCGGATCGTGCACGCAGCCGTGCCCGGGCGACCTGAACGGCGACGGGCAACGAAACCAGCCTGACTTGGGCCTGCTGCTTTCATCGTTCGGAATCGATGCCGGCGGCGACATCGACGGCGACGGCGACACGGACCAAGCCGACCTCGGCCTGTTGCTGTCCGTCTATGACGTGCCCTGCCCGTAGTGCGGCGTGTGCGTGTTGCGGTTTCGAGGCGCGCCGGACTCGCGGAGTCCGGCGCTGCCTGTGGCGAATGCGCGCGGGTTGGTTGTCTTGACGCAGGCGACGGCACGGGTGAACGGATAGCGCAGGTCGCGCCTGCATGGAGCGGTCATCGCTCCCCTTCGGGTCGCGGCTCAACGCGAAGCGACGGATGTTGTACGTTCAGCGGCATATGAGGATAAGTACATTCAGTGCGCTGAGTACGCGCCGCGAACGTACAGGAACACCTCACCTTGTATGTTGTAAATGGTGTGATTGATGTGTTGGTTGGTGGAGGTTGCCCGGCTGCGTGAGCGCAGCGACTCGCCGAGGCGCGGACCCGTGAGGAGCAGGCCGAGGTGTTGCTGGGCGTGACGGGCAGCGGTTAGTTGACACCCATGAAAGCCGAGGCGAGATCGCAAACAGCGTGCTGCGTGAGGCGCAAGTCATATCCCACACCCGTAGTCAGCGAGCAGTATGCCGAGATCGCTCTGATCTGTATCTCCATCGCCGTCGAGGTCGCCGCCCGCGTTGTTGCCGTAGGCCGCGAGGAGCAAGCCGAGGTCGGATTGGTCCGTGTCACCGTCGCCGTCGATGTCGCCGGGGCAGTCGTGCGGGCCGTCCGCCTTCAGACCGAGATTGTGGGCCTCGCCCGCCGCGATGCCGATGAAATCGGCATTCGGCGTGGGCACGTCGCATTGGCCGTAGTCGTTGTCTCCCCAGGCCGCGATGGAGCCGTCCGCTTTCAGACCGAGACTGTGGGTCGCGCCCCCCGCGATGTCGATGAAATCGACATTCGGCGTCGGCACATCGCATTGGCCGTATTGGTTGTATCCCCAGGCCACGATGGAGCCGTCCGCCTTCAATCCGAGACCGTGCCAGTGGCCCGCCGCGATGGTGATGAAATCGGCATTCGGTGTCGGCACGTCGCATTGGCCGTACCAGTTTATTCCCCAAGCCGCGATGGAGCCGTCCACCTTCAGACCGAGACCGTGCCACGTGCCCGCCGCGATGGCGATGAAATCGGCATTCGGCGTGGGCACGTCGCATTGGCCGTTGTCGTTGTCTCCCCAGGCCACGATGGATCTGTTCGCCTTCAGACCGAGACTGTGGCGAGAGCCCGCCGCGATGCCGATGAAATCGGCATTCGGCGTGGGCACGTCGCATTGGCCGTAGTCGTTGTCTCCCCAGGCCGCGATGGAGCCATCCGCCTTCAGACCAAGACTGTGGCTCTCGCCCGCCGCAATGGCGATGAAGTCGCTGTTGGGCGTCGGTACGTCGCATTGGCCGTGGTTGTTGTATCCCCAGGCCACGATGAAGCCGTTCGCCTTCAACCCGAGGCTGTAGCCGAAGCCCGCCGCGATGCCGATGAAATCAGCATTCGGCTCCGGCACGTCGCATTGGCCGTCGTTGTTCCGTCCCCAGGCCACGATGGAGCCATCCGCCTTCAGACCAAGACTGTGGCGATAGCCCGCCGCGATGCCGATGAAATCAGCATTCGGCGTCGGCACGTTGCACTGGCCGTAGTCGTTGCCTCCCCAAGCCATGATGGAGCCGTCTGCCTTTACACCGAGACTGTGACGGTTGCCCGCCGCGATGCCGATGAAATCGGCATTCGGCGTCGACACATCGCATTGGCCGTCGTTGTTCCATCCCCAGGTCACGATAGTGCCGTCTGACTTCAGCCCGAGACTGTGGCTAGAGCCCGCCGCGATGCCGATAAAATCGGCATTCGGCGTCGGCACGTCGCATTGGCCGTCCCAGTTGTTTCCCCAGGCCACGACGGAGCCGTCCGCCTTCAGACCGAGACTGTGGTAAAAGCCCGCCGCTACGGCGACGAAGTCGCCGCTGAGGTCGACGCCGAAAACCTGAATTCCCCAGCCGACGATCGAACCGGTCTCCTCCGCCAGGAGGTGACGGCCCAAGCCGAGCGTGGCGATGAGCAGCGATGAGACGAACGTCAGAAACCTGCACTTCATTTTCGTTCTCCTTTTCATCTGCCTGATAGGCGCCAGCCGAAGTGCCACCTTGGCCGACATTCCCCATTTGACCTTCGCCCGGCACCATCGCGGGCCGTCTTACACCAGTATGCCACCCGCCTCGCGGCAGTCAAAGCCAATCTGCTCGCTTGTGGACGAGATCTGCGTCCAAAAGGGTCGCGACGAGTTCTGCGCAGATGCTGCGTCCCGAAGCTCGCGCAGGTGCGTCAGTTGGTCGCGCACGGTTTGGGACCGCTGATGCTGCTCGCCTCATCAAGCTGTCCCTGATCGCGCCGGAGCGTCGCCGCTCATTCCTTCCGCTTCAGGTGGATTTCCGTGACCGATCCCTCGTCATCAGTGATCCGGCCGACCAGATCGCCGCCCTCGTTGCGGAATACCAGGCGATCGCCCGGCATGGCGAGCTGCTCACCGGTCTCCACGACGATCAGCACCTTGTCGCGGCCCTCCATCACAAGCTGGCCGCCTTCGATCTGCCCTTCAAAGATTTCCTGGAACATGACTTCAATCGTGTTACCCCACTCGTCGACGGGCAGATCCACACGGGCCACCGCCTGGGCGGTGTAGCGGCCGTTCTTGGCGGGAGCGAACTCGAACGCGATCGGATAGGTGAACACCTCGCCGCTGCCATCCATGATCTCCTCACTTGCCTGGCCGGTCCACAAGCCTGCAAGGGGATCGGTGGCCGCTGGTTGCTGTCCAGGTTGCTGTCCTGGTTGCCCGGGCTGCTGGGTGGTGGCACCGCCGCGCCTGACCCACCTGATCGTCTCCCGGCCCACGTGGAGCATCTTCATGAGGAAGATCGGCCTGCCTTCCCGATCCTTGCCGTAGACCAGGAACGCTGCTTCCCAGCCCACAAGGTTGCCCGCGTCATCGTAGTGCCAGAACCGCAGACTCGGAGTGAGCCGCGTGTCCGGCCAGAGGACCCAGGTCGCCCGGAAGTCGGGGTCCTTCGTGGATGTGACCTTGGCGACAACGAGATCAGGATCCTCAGGATGGGGCGAGATCTCCAGCACGTAGCCGGAGGGATGCTCCTTGCCGCCGGCGAGGAAGATGTGATCCCATGTCCCGAGCATTTCGCGGGGACCGAACTGGGCAAGCTCACCCTTGGCCTGATCAATCCACGGCCACTTCTGAACCGTAAACGACGCGACCCCGACACCGGTGGCGCCGCCGATCGTCTCAGCGATGAACGCTGCCTCGTACTCGCCTGGCTCAACAACATCCATGAGCAACTCAGGACCTCTGCCCCACTTGATCTGGCCGCTCGGTGCGTAGCCCGTCTCCCCCTGGGCGTTGATGGTCTCATACAGCAGTGTGACGTCCGCATCCGGGTTCGGCTCCATCTGCCGCATCATCACCCGGCCGTCGGGCTGGGGTATCTCCCCGATCAGCGCCACTGCCTGCCACCAATATGCGTCAAAGAGGATCGTG
Organism: Phycisphaerales bacterium; assembly: GCA_023135165.1. Lineage (GTDB taxonomy): Bacteria > Planctomycetota > Phycisphaerae > Phycisphaerales > JAGLTS01 > JAGLTS01. Next base: position 47,080 of record JAGLTS010000012.1, read on the forward strand.
CCCCCGATCCGTCCCACAGAGGGGTGCTCGTACACGATGGGGACGCTGATGTGCTCGCGGTCATCCAGCGATGAACCGTCAATCGTGGCCGGGTACGCCTGCTGCCCGTCGGTGACCAGCAGCGTCAGGCAACTCACGTCCTGGTAGAGGTGATTCTCGCCGTCTATAAACTTCGGCATGACCAGGTCGATCTCGTCGGCATAGGCCTCGGTTCTCAGCTTCCAGTAATTGGGGTCGACGACGAAGCCCTTGCCAATGACATTGATGGTCCCAGTGCCTTCATCCTTCTTGCCCCACCAGACCTGCGTCCAGACGATGTTCTGTCCGGTCAGCGTGAACGAAAGCCGGTGATCGGAAACCGCCTCGGCAGCGGCGATCGGCTTCCCGGTCTGATCCGTGAGGCGAATGTTCGTGAACTGGGGCTCCTGCAGGTGTGCTCGCTGGCTGGCGTGCATTTTCGTCAGGAAGGACACCCACGTGCCGGATGCCCCCAGCGCCGTCGTGGTGTACGCCGGGTCAAGCATGTCGCTGTGCACGGGCGCGTAGATGGCCACGCCGTTACTGAGACGTCGCAATGGGCTTGTGTGGGAGGCGATGACGAATCGATCCATGATCTGCACAAGCCGGCGATACGCCTCCTCTGCGGGGAAGTTGGGCAACTCATGGCGCATCCGCTTGACCATGTCCAGCAGGTCAACGCTCGCCAGCGCGCCCTTGCCCGTCCGAATGTCCGTCCGGTCGGAATAGGCCTCGGAGTAGAAAACGCATCGTGACAGGGATGGCCAGTGTGCATCAATGGTCGGCGTCAATGTGCCAATCAACTCATCGAATGCCCCAGCCACTTCATCGACCAAGGACATGTCCATGGCGGACAGGGTCGCGACGGTGGACCCCTTGGCGGTGTAATACTCGCCGTACAGCCGCACGATCTCCTGGGCAATCCGCCTCGCACCCAGAGTGCCCCGTCCGATCACGGGCAGGAAGGCATCGAATGGCCAGCCATCCCCCGGTTCGATGGCCTGGGAGGCGATAAGGACATCCGCAGTGCCCCGAAGTTCGACGGCTGTCTCCAGTTGAGCCATCAGGCACATGTCGAAGCCGATGATCTCGAGCTTGTCGAGCCCTGCGTTGTTTAGACCGGCCCGCACACCAGCAGCCATCTCCGCCAACGTCAGGTGGTCGTAACCTTCGGGTGATCCGGGCGCATCATGGTCGCTGGACATCGAGGCCCAGCCGCCGCCATGATCCCACAGAATGAGCATGTGATTGCGGGCGGGAAAGGTCCTCAGCGCCGCGCCCACGAAGGTCGCGAGCACCTCCGGATCACCCAGGTTCAGTTCGCCGGCATCGCAGAGAATCGGGCTTGCGATCCGCCGCGGGTCGGCATCGCTCTTCACGCGGTACACGCGAGTGCTGGTCCAGTCACCATCCGTGTCATCGAATTCGGCAGCCCGATCGAGCAGGACGATGACCTCGACGCCTTGGGCAGGTAAGCCCTTCTCCATCTCGTTCAGATCCCGAAGCGCGAACATCTCCAGGTCGTTGTCCCCATCCAGATAAATAACGACAGTCCACTCGCGCGTGCGATCCTGCTGAACCGGGCCGAGGTTGGCCAGTGCTGCAAGCGAGCCTGGTTGCTGGCCGGGTGCGGTCGGAGCGGGACTGGGCGCTGCCGGTGTGGCCGGCGCTTCTGCTTCCGGTTGCTGCCGGCGAAGCACATAGGTCGTACCGCCGGTCGCGAAGGTGAGTTCGTCATCTTTCAGCGTGGCCTTGAACTCGAACTGAGTCCCGCTGGCTTCGAAGGACCCCACCAGTTCGCCCTGCTCCACCGCAGCCTTCAGCGGAAACGTCTGTCCGCCAAACTCGATATGCCCCGCATACCCCGCTTGCGCCTTCTGCAGCGTGACGTTGAGTTGAGCGTTCGCAAAGCTCCCCACAAACGGGTCCGCTGCAGCGATCAAAGGGTTGGCTGTCTGCTGACCCAATAGCGGGTTTGACTGTGCCAAAGCAGTCGGCACGCCCAAGAGAAGCGCGCACACGGTGTAGATCCCACACATGATTCGCATATTCATTGTTCTGCTCCGCACGTGGTGTCGGACACCACGGATCGGCGACACCTCTTGATCCGACGCCAGAGCCGGATCGTCGCGGAGAGGATACCACCTTTCTTCCCGACCACCGAGAGCACAACGATAGGCGAGTTGGTGGTGTCCAAAGCGATCGCGCCGTTCAGAGGAGCCAAGCCGCTCCTTGTGCAAGAGCGCTATCGCCCTGAAATTGCAGGAGGAGGGCGGATTCAATTCCGAAGCGCAACAGCGGGTCGTGCGGAGAGCACCTCGGTAGAGATTCGGGCACCGGCACTTCAGATTCCCACCAGGTTTCCGGGCCATCCGTCTGGAATCGGTTTGACCCTGCCCAAGCCGGGGGTACCCTCATGAATGAGGCCCGACGACCCAGATGCGTTGTCGTCGGCCGACCCATCGAATCGACCGGACAAGGGTTGTCTTCGATGAAGCAGCGAGAGAGCGGCGCTGCAAGGCATGCGTCGCACTGCCCTGAGCCCGTCGGCGGGTGCCGGCGGGGTGATTCTTCCGGATACACATTGGAGGTATTGAAGCATGAAACTGACACGAGCAGCGCCTCTGTTACTTGTTGTGGCTGGCATGAGCGGCTTCGCCTTGGCGGAACCGGTCGATCCCTACTACATCGACGGGCCACAGGACCCCCTCTTCCTCGCCCAGGACTTCTGGCATGAGCTCGGCAACGGATTCCCCCCAGAAGAACTGATTGAGTCCATAGAGTGGCCCACCGATGAGACGTCGTGTTTCGACGGCAGCGACGATCCATACGTGCCCAACATGATCGTGGAGATGATCAACCTAACCCCCACCTTCTGGTGGGATCTCCACTACGTCGCGGACCCTGAGACGTCCCTGACCAACTTCGACGGTTGGATCGGAAACTTCGGCCTGAACGACGCCGAGGAAGCGTTCCGGATTGACTACCAGACCATCAACCGTCCCTTGGTGTTTGAGAGCATGACAGCTAATGAGATCTTCGAGCCGGGCGAGATCTGGTGGTTCATCATTCAGGACTACGGCAACGCCATGGGTGGACCGGCCAGCGACTTCTCCAGCGTCGGCATCGCCAGTATGAGCACCGGTTGGCCACCCTCGACCGGCAGCATCATCGCCCGTGAGGTCCCCGTCCCAGCGACACTCCCACTGCTTGGACTGGCGGGCCTCCTGATGAGCCGGCGACGATAGACAACCACACGTACCTACCCCTACTTCATGGCAAGACGTTCGAGCCGCGGATCGCCTTCCGCGGCTCGTTTTCATGCGCCAAAGCGCGGTGTTGGCGAGGGCGACATCCTCGTCATCATCCGCACAAACGCAGGCAACCTGCTCAACCCGCACTAACCAACAGCCCACATCACAGGTGGGTTTCAGCGGTTTCCGTTCGCCCGTGCAACGACGAGCACCCCGTGCCGGACTCCGCGAATCCGGTGCGCCCCCGAACTACGACACGCCCGCGCCCACACAGAGCAGGCCAGAGCCAGCCAGCTTCCACAAATAACATACGCGCTACGACCCCGTTTCTGTCCCGACGTAACCGTGGCCGCTCAGAACGGCAAGATGAGCCCGCCGCCTGCGCTCAGAGGCCGGGGCGTACTTAACCATGCTGCAAGCAACCGTTTCGCTTCCATAGCTCCGGTGACGTTGAGCCCGAAGGCTAGCTCGACCACCTGATGAACCGCGCACCCTATCTCACGCCCGTCGCTTCGCCTATCGAGTGCCGTGCAGCAGCATTGCACAATTGAGTCAAGAGACCCCTGCACCAGTACCCTCCGCCAGAGCAGCTCCAAGAACTGCGTGACAACACGCACGATGCCCTCCGCCCGCACATTCGAATCCCCAAGCCGATCCAAAATCACTCTCGCAGGGAATCGATTCGGTTCCCATTTGGCCAGTTCCAAGGACCGCAAGATCGCACTTGCTCGTAGCGGTGTGAACGCATGCCGAAGCACATGTAGGTCGATCAGGCATTCATCAGCCTCGGTTGAATCAACGACACCTGCCGATTCCAGCCACTGGTACAACCACGCTGTCCACACGCGTCCAAGACCATACTGCTGCGATGTATATCTGGAAATGAAGAGATCATCCGTCCACAGTGTAAGACGCTCCTTGCGAGCAATTGCAATTGCCTCAGTGGTCGCCGAACCGAACACCCGTGTCATCATCTCACGAGCTTCGGGATCCACCGTTGAGAGGACGATGCCCGACTCGATCTCACACTGCTCAAACGCCGCGATGGCGGCATCAAGGTGATCGCGCTCCTTGGCCACCTCCTCGCGGGTCATCCGACGTACGCGCAGCTCACCGTCCTCGAGGGTGAGCGATGACGATCCCTCCTCTCCCTCCCCAGTGAATCGATCTCGCAGACCCCGGATCTCCTCGATGGCGGACGCTGGTACCACAACACGAATCGGGAGGCGGTTTAGGATCTCTGTCCGCCCTAGACGAAACAGCGTGGCAACTGCGGACGCATCAAGAACCACACCTCCAGATCCGCGCAGAGCCTCATCCGCCGCCTGCGATTCGGCAACGGCGCCACTGCAACATCGTATCTGATCGCTGGGTTCACCTCGTACAGTGTCCAGAGTGACGATGACCGGATCACTTGCCATTCTGGCTGCCGTCACGAGCGGAATCCGACCCTCTTGATACTGCTGCCGTGCTTCCAATCGGCGTACTTCCACCGCACGAAGGGTGCTGGTGATGCCTTCAAGGCTCTCAAGTAGCGCCTCCTTGCTTTCGTCACGCGGCTCAGGAACCCGAACGGGTTGCACGAACGGGCTGTCCGGGAATCGCTTGACCCAGTCGTTCAGACATTGCCAAGCTCGAAACACCTCCTTTTTATCAATGCCGATGATCTTCCCACTACGGCTAGCGCCCAAGCCCCCTGGCAACTCAACGCTCTCACCAACACGCTTCCCCATCACAGCCCGCACCATAGTACTGCCAGGCGCAAACTCATCCCAGTTGGGATCGGGATCATCCCCCGATTCAATGACAACTACGATTGGCCCCGGTTCCTCGCTGACTTCCAAATGCACCGCCGTATCCACAGCCACAACAGTCGGCGGCGTGTACGGCTCATGCTTCTCGATCCAAGGAGCAAATGTCGAACCGATCAGCGCCATCCACGCGTCCTTCCACCCCCGGCGCGCTCGAACGGCGCGATAAGCGTACCTTCTGGCGGCCACAGCATCCCCCGCCGGACCGGCAGCGATGATCTGCGATACAGCTGGCGCAAGCTCGACGGGGCACTTCTCTACCGTCGGCAGTCTCCCCCTCACTTCGCCGAGCAGATCGGCATCACCAAGTTGACCGGCAAGGCCACCAAGTGTCACCCAGCCTGCCACGTCGTCCGAATGCACGCCCAGCCAATCTCTCAGAATCTGGATCGCAGTAACAAAGTCACGGTATCTGCGGCGCGTCTTGATCTCCCATTGGAGCGCCTCCTTGTCCCGTACGCCGTTCTCACGAAGCTCAGAGCAGATTTCGATGATGACTGCATGCTCGCCCACCTCCCAGGATGCTGCAAAGAGGAGATTTGTTACCTCATCGAATCTATCAGCCATCACACGAGGATGAAGCACGTCCACCGCATCCCGGAACATCTGCAGTCGAATCAGCAGCCGACCAAGGAGATACACGACATGACGACTCTCATCCGCATCCAACAGATCGATCGCCCTTCGGGCGGCCTCTTCAGCTTCGCCCTCATTCGAAGACACGCTGTAGATCTCAGCGGACGCAATAGCAGTTGCAAACTCGCCGAGCGAGTCCGCTGCCTCCATAACGGAAGACCGCGCGGACTGTGCGGACTCTTCCTCCGTAAGCAATCGACCGTACAGAATGCCAAACTCGACGCGGGTCGCCTCGTCCTCTTCCGCGAGCTTGTCTAGCCCCTGCCTCAGTCTATCAAGAGCTCGGTGCCTGTCCCCTTCGCTCGCACGCTCCGCCAGCATGAGCGCTAGGAGAAGCGCTGCCGTTGCGGGACGCTTCTCACCTCGCTCCTTCTCCAGACTTTCTATCGCAGCGTCCGTCATCCCGCGAAAGTCAAGGGAAACCGCACTGGTTGCAGCGATCGCCCAGTCATCGGGATTCCGCTTGGTCGCCTCCTCCAGATCCTTCTCGGCTTCCACATCACGTCCAAGCAGACGCCGCGCCGCTGCGCGGTTGTAGTACGCAGTCGCGAGCAGCGGGAGCGGGACCTTCTCAGCCGTCGCCTCAATTGCTGCGGTCAGGAGCCTCTCGGCTTCTTCCACCTTCGACCGGTCCACATGCATCCCGCTCACATCCGACGCGGGCATGACCTTCTCTCGCTCTTCCTGGAGTATCATCCCAGCAAGGTTGATCGCCGGTACGTTCCAGTCCGGTGATGAAGTGAGGGCGACCCGAGCCAATGATGCCGCTCGCACCATGTCGTCCTGGGTCAGCGCAACGAACTGTAGCGCCATGGCGATCTCTGCATCTTCATGGAGCTTCTCGGGTATCTCCGCCAGATGCTCCTCTACGCTCTTCGTGCCACGCACGGCCAGTACACGCAGGAAGTATCCTTTCTCCCAGTCCGGGTCCGCCATGATGAGTTCTTCAGCGATCCCGGCAGCCTTCTCGTCGTGCTCCAGGTAGAGTTCGCCAAGACCCTCAAGAAAACGCGCTTCTTTGCACTCCTCATGCGCTCGTGCATTGAGGTAGAACTTCGCCGCAGTCTCGTACTCTTCCATCACTCGATACGTGTGGCCGAGATTTGCCAGGATTCTGTATCGCTGATGCTCGGTGGCCTCCGACCACTTGTTCCCTTGGATGAACTCAAGCTGTGCTCTTGCTTTAAGTGGGTTACCAGAGAGCACAGGCTCAAACGCGCGCGTGATCTCCTCATCGATGTGATCACCTTTGGGGTGATCCTCGGTCCGCGCATCCGCAACCCTGGGAATCTGGCACCCCATGCCCTGTGGAACGAGCGCGGAATCTCGCCCGGGCTCACTTCCCGCTGCTGGTACCGCCTCTTGCGGCCCATAGAGCCTATCTCGGATCTGCGGATACTCCTCAAAGAGGTCAGTGATATCCTCCCACCAGAAGACCTCTATTCTCTGGTCTCTCCCCTTCCTTCTCTCGACGAGTGCTCTCAGTTCATCTTGTACCTTCGCGTCTCTCTTCGCCGTGGTAGCAACGATGAAAGCATCTATCGATGGAGCCAGCTCGTCAGATCTTTCAAGATCTGCTTCGATAACATGGCAGGGCAACGCTCTGTCGTCATTACGGAGCTTGCACTGTATCCCCACCCACTTCCCCTCATCATCCTGTCCAATGAGGTCGATCCCTCGCTGGTTCTGACCGCGTCGACCATATCGTTTCAAATCCCGACATCTCAGTTTTGCACTGAATAAAACCTGACACCAGTATTCGAACTGGTCAGGGTGTTTCGGCAGCCGCGAATAGTCGAACATCCCACATGTCATCGCAACATCCTCCCGCACATGTCCCTATCAACTGTATCAGAATCGTGCAATCCTAGTGAGACCCCTTGTTTGGACCCCGCCGCGTCGAACGCTGCTCATTCGCTCTAATTCCCATTCACTAACCCGAGGTATTTGGCCCGTCTTACCCGAGGTACTCCCCATGCGCTGGGCGCGCATTCGGAGAAGTTAGGACGGTGGAGAAACGGGGTCGCAGCGCGTTTGTGAAAATGAGCAGGGTTGGCGCACGGGTCCTGCCGCAGGCGATGCCCAGGTGGGTGGAAAAAGCAGACAAGCACATCAATGACAGTTGCTGGGCGGAAAGCACGCACCACGTGCGGCCGGGCAGTCGGGCAAGTGCTCGTGCGGTCGACGGGTGGGGGTGAGGATGGGTCAGGGAGGCGATCGCTCAATCGGGCTCGCCAGCCAGCTCGTGCCGAGCCGGGTTCGTGCGATGACCACCCGATGCGCCGCGCGGGTGTTCGGCGGACCCCCATGACCCCCCCCGATCCACATTGTCCCACCTTTGCATCGGCGATCATCGCCTCCCCACATGGCCGCGCAGCGCGCGCACCATGCGCGCTACTGCTGGCATCGCGGGTCTTCGCTGCGCATCCTCGCCGGTGCGCGCGCGATGCCGAGCGAGCCTCAAAAAGTCGCTCAAAACCGACCCAAAACGCGCTGAAACTGATCGAAAACGCGCCGAAACTCGCCCAAACACGCTGAAACTCGCTCAAAACTCTGGT
>JAGLTS010000013.1 GCA_023135165.1 Phycisphaerales bacterium
CCGCGACCTATGATCCGGAATGCAAACCTCAAAGTCACCACGGATGGTGGCGGTCGCAGCGTTACGCATCGGCGAGCGGAGCTTGCCGCGTTACGCTCATCGCTTTGCGCCTCACACGTTCACCCAGCCGCAACTGTTCGCCTGTCTGGTGCTCAAGTGCTTCTTCCGCACCGACTATCGCGGCATCGTCGCCATCCTGCACGATGCTCCTTTGCTTCGCCAGACCTTGGGCCTCAGCCGCGTGCCGCACTTCACGACGCTGCAGAAGGCTGCCCAGCGGCTGTTGCGCTTCTCACGCGCGGCGACGAAGGCAAACGCCTCAAGGCCGGCTGGGACCACGATGACCCGCTCACGCTGCCCACAGGATGACTTCGCGATTGCCCTGGCCCGGTTTGCCGGTGGCCCGGTTCCGTCCTAGGCTCAACGCATGAGCGACAGGATCGGCCACCACTGTGGAATCGCCCTGGTCCGCCTGCTGAAGTCGCCGGAGCACTTCCGCAGGCACTACGGGTCCGCTGCATGGGGACTGGCGCGCGTCTACCTGCTGCTGGAAAAGCAGCGCAACCGCGGTCAGGACGGGGCCGGGATCGCCTGTGTGAACCTCGACGCCAAGATGGGTGAGCCTGTCTACCGGATCAAGCGCGCACCCGGTCGTGACGCCATCGACACGATCTTCTCATCCTTCGGTGCCGGCCCGCAAGCCGGGTTCAATGAGCCGGGCAGGCTGACCGCGGACGACCAGGAGAGCGCCACGCTTGCCGACTTCACGACGCATCTGTACCTCGGCCACGTGCGCTACGGCACGGCGGGCGACAACAGCGAGCACACCTGCCACCCCCAGGCTCGTCACAGCAATTGGCCGTCACGCACGCTCATCCTTGCAGGCAACTTCAATCTGACCAACGCCGACGACCTCTTCCAAGAACTCATCGGCTACGGCCAGCACCCGGTCGTCGTCAACGACACCATGACGATCATGGAAAAGATCGGGCATTTTCTCGATCGCGAGAACGATCGCCTCTACCACGCTCACGGGCCTGAGTCCGCCCAACCGCTGGAAGGGCAGGCCTTGGCTGCGAGGATCGGCGAACAACTCGATCTCGTCCGCGTCCTGACGAGCGCCGCCAAGCGTTGGGACGGTGGGTACGTCTTTTGCGGGATGCTCGGGCACGGCGACTCTTTTGTCTGTCGCGACTCCGTTGGAATCCGCCCGTGTTTCTACGTTCATCACGAGGATTACTTCGCCGTCGCCTCTGAGCGTGCAGCCCTGGTGAGCGTCTTCGACGTGTCGCCCCGTTCGGTCCGCGAACTGCAACCCGGGCATTGCGTCATCATCAAGCGCGATGGTCGTGTGATGATCGAACCGTTCATCGAATCGGCCCGCCTCGCAGCCACGCCGACGCGCGCCTGCTCGTTTGAGCGCATCTATTTTTCGCGCGGCAATGATGCCGACATTTACCAGGAGCGCAAGAACCTCGGGAGGAACCTCGCGGAGCGCGTGCTCGATGCCGTGGATTGGGATGTCGATCACACGGTCTTCAGCTATATCCCGAACACATCCGAGACGGCTTTTCTCGGCCTCGTGCAGGAGGCGGAGCGTCTCGTCTGCATGCGCGAGGCCGAGCGCATGGCGCAGCTCGTCAAGCGAGGCGAAGCATCAAGCGAGGAGATCGCGCAACTGTTTTCCGAGCGCCTTCGTGTGGAGAAGATCGCGCACAAGGACCAAAAGCTCCGCACGTTCATCGCTGACGAGGCGTATCGCGGCGCGCTTGTGTCACACGCCTACGACGTGACGCCCGGCATCGTCGGGCCTGATGATTCGCTGGTCGTCGTCGATGATTCGATCGTGCGAGGCACGACGCTTCGTGATTCAATCATCTTGATGTTGACGCGACTTCGCCCCAAGCGCATTGTCGTCGTCAGCTCCGCGCCGCCCATCAAGTACCCGGATTGCTATGGCATCGACATGAGCGAGCTGCAGCGGTTCGTCGCCTTTCAGGCTGCGGTCGTCGTGTTGCGCGACAACGGCGAAGAGCAGGTGCTCGAAGAGGTCCACCGGCGCTGCATCGCCCAGCAGGGCGCTCCGCTCGGCGAGTACGAAAACCATGTTCGGCTCATCTATGATCGTGTGAGCGATGAAGATCTCGCCGCGCGCATCGCCCGGATCGTCAGGCCGCCCGAGACGCCGTGGACCGGTGAACTGCGCATCGTCTATCAGTCAATCAACGGGCTGCACGCCGCGCTGCCCGACCACACCGGCGACTGGTACTTCACAGGCGATTACCCGACGCAGGGCGGATACCGCGTGCTGAACACCTCGTATATCAATGCCCACGAGGGACGGGCCGGCCGGGCGTATTAGGAAGCGAGCCCGACCCCTGCCTTCAAGTAGCCGCGCCGCGCATCTGAGCCCTCGCCCTGTCACAAATACCCCGACGACTCGGGTGAGCCGCCGGGGCGTTTCCCCTCCTCCGCCGACTGCGCCGCTATGCACTTATACGGCGGCGCGGCGTCATCAGGGAGCCGGAGATCAGCAGGAGCATCGCGGTGCCCGGTGCGGGAACGACACCCAGGTCGAGCCAGTGACTCGCGCCGCCGGCAAGCTGAAGCGTGAAGCCCAGCTCGGACTCGCCGAACATCGTGTCGTAGATGTTCAGAAGCGGTGAGCCTGCGAAGTACTCGGTCGTGAACCCGAGGAATCCGCCGTACATGTCGAGCTGCATGCCAAGTTCCATGGCCCATTCTTCCGGCGGCATGTCGTCGGGGACGAAGAGTTCGGTTGAGAAGATCGGGCTGTCTTCATCAAGACCTCGCCACACATCGAAGCTGACGAGACTGAGATCAGTCAGCGGTGACGCCCCACCCCCACCGCCTCGCTTGCCGACCTCGATCGTCGTCTCGCGCCCGCCGCCCTTGGTGATCCCGTTGAACAGGCCGTTGGTCTTCAGCGTCGGCTTGATGTCCTCGGTCGGCAGATCGGAGAAAAGCACGACTTGCCATGTGCCGGTCGTCGGATGCTCAAGTGCGCGGAACTGGTAGTGATCGTGATTGACGATCTGGTCGAGCGATGCGATCGCCTCCATGACGTGTTGCGTCGTCTCACCCTCACCGACCATATAGTGCATCGTGAGCTTCCCATCGCGCGTCTCGACCGCGAAGTCGATCGGGCCGGTCCCCGTCGCGGGTCCGGGCAGCGACATCGCCCACCGCTCGTGGAACATCGGCAGCGTGTCACCGATCTTCCCGCCGTAGCCGAAGAAGTCCTCATCGGTGGTGTATCGCAACGCGAGGTCGGCGTTCGTCGCGGCGGCGTCGAGCTTGAACTTGAACCCGCCGAGCGTGTCGAGCGGCTTGATGTCGGTCACCGCTGGATTCGACCAGAACTGGACGATCTTGGGTTCGTCCGCATCACCGCCGTCGACGAAGTTACCGCTCCAGTTGGCGGGCGAGGCCACGCCTCCGACGACCGTCCGCGCGCCGGTGCCGACGGTCAGCCGCCAGATGTCCTTCTCGCTGGTCGGTGCGTTCTCGACACGGAAGTTGTAGCTCTTGACGGTGCCGCGCCTAAGCAGCGTCGATGTATGCGTGCCCGCACCGTAGGCCGTCCGCACGCCCGCTCGGTCGTCCCCGGTGTCGGCGAACGAGCCTGCGAGCGGATAGACCCTGGCCTTGAGGCCGGCGTAGTCCATAGAGTCACCCTCCATCATTGGGATGACGTTCTCCGGCGCCGATTCATCGGTGTCGAAGTGGGCAAGCCCGATGGCATGGCCGAACTCGTGCGTGGCGATGTTCTGCATCGCCGTGGCGTTCGCGAGGTTCGGTCCACCTTGGACGATGCGAGGGCCGAGGATGACTTTGTTACGCGTGGGCGCATACCCCCAGCTATCCAAGTTGTCGTCGAAATAGAGCGCGAGGTACGGCTGGCCGGCGGGCGGAGTGGGTGCACCGCCCGAGGGGAAGAACTGGATGTCCGCGGCGGCGGTCTTGTAATCAAGACCCTTCGTTCCCGCTGCGAACGTCGTCTTGGGTGATCGGCCCAGCTCGGTCTCCCATGCGCCAAACGATGCGACGATCGCCGCCTTGTAATGGTCCCAGTACTTCGTGCCGACCGGGATGCCGTCGCCGTTCGCGCCGACGTTCTCGTTCTCGACGTAGAGCGTGATCGCCGTGCCCGGGTCCCACGGCTTGTCATTCGCAGCACGGAAGTAGTCGAACGCCGGCGCGCTGGATGTGCCCGCCAGGATGACGAGCAGCGCTGCGGCGGCGGGTCGGCTCATTCGGTTGTGTGGTGTCCGTTGCATGTCTTCGGCTCCTTCTCGGGATGTTGTGATGCGTGCTTACACCCACGTAAGCGACACCCCTGCCTGACACTCACGCAATCAACCCAGCCGCCGCGCACAAAACAGCCCGCATTCTCAAGTAGCCGTGTCATTACGCGACGCAGGTCCGCTGGCGCCCCCCACTGACGCCGTGGCTCGCTTCACCACGTATAGCCCGCATCAAGCCCGATCCAGCCGGCGAAGCGTCACCGCATGGAACGGCCGACCCTCACGCTGGTATTTCCGCTCGAAGTTCGTGCCGACGATCTCGTCATCACCCGCGCCGACCGCTTCAAACGGACACCGATCGAACAAATGCGTGTGGTGATCGATGTGCTCGTCGATCCAGCCCCAGTAGTCCGCATGGTCCGTCACGATGCGCAGCTCGCCGCCGGACACGAGAATCCGATGACAGTCGATGAGAAAGCGGTCCTGCACCATCCGCCGCTTGTTGTGCCGTTTCTTCGGCCAGGGGTCCGGGAAGTACAGGTGAATCACGGTGGCGATGTCATCGGGCATGCGCCAGTGAAAGAAGTCCGCAGCATCGGTGTGGAGGATTCGCACATGGTCCATCCCGTGCCGGCGCATGCGGTCCGCAGCGAGGCGGTAGTACTCCGCAGCCCACTCGATGCCGATAAAGTTCGTGGTGGGCATACGTTGCGCTGCTGCGAGGAGGAACGTCCCCTTCCCCGGGCCGATCTCGATCTCCAGCGACCGATCCGGCGAGGCGAACCACAGGCGGGGATCAAGCCTGCCCGCGTCAATCGGCGGCAGGTCGGCGTGATCGACCCCGATGTGGCCGACGTCGAGCTTTCTCGCACTGCTCATGGCTCCCGCAGTAACGGATTACGCCCAAGTTCGCAAAACGGACGTTTCCCGTGAGGAATCCACCGCCGCGCTGCAACTGCACGCGGGTTGAATCCGGATTATCTCTTGGCTGCGGGATGCACGGGACCCGATAGCAGTGGTGGATGCCGGCGCGGAGCATGTCTCGGGGTACTGGTCCAGCGTGACCGTCGCCCGGGCCGTGAAACCGCTCCCATCATGTCCCGTCGCCCGCATCCGAACAGCCCACGCCGCGCGGCGCGGCATAGGATCACGGGAGCGAGGTGCACCATGTCCAGCCGTGACGAACTCCTTGACATCGTCAGTCGCAGACACGACCCCGAGACCTTCAAGCAGCAGCACTGGGAAGGCAGCTTCTGGGAGTACCTCGATCTTGTCCTCGACAAGCCGCAGGTCGCGCGCAATGCTTTCCAACGCATCTACGACATGATCATGTCGTTCGGCTCGGAAAAGTACACATCCCTGCGCAGCGAGTACACACGCTACCACTTCTTCACCGATCCGATCGACAACGGAACGGATGGGATCTTCGGCCTCGATTCGGCGCTGATGCAGCTCGTCAGCTTCATCCGCTCCGCCGCTGAAGGCTATGGCACGGACCGGCGCATCCTGCTTCTGCACGGGCCTGTCGGATCGAGCAAGTCCACCATCGCCCGCCTGCTTAAGAAGGGGCTTGAATCCTACTCGCGCACCGATCAAGGCGCGCTGTACACCTTCGCCTGGCGCGTCACCGAGCAGGGCGAGCAAGTCCTCCAGCCCTGCCCGATGCACGAAGAACCCCTTGTCCTTGTCCCTGACGAGGCGCGCGATGACATCCTTGACACGATCAACCAGCGCCATCGCGAACTCGGCGGGACCGGTCGTATCTCGCTGCCTCAAGAACTCTGTCCATTCTGTCGCAAGATGTTCAGCGACCTGATGATCGAGCACGAAGGCAACTGGGAGAAGGTCATCGACCACATCCAAATCCGCCGAATCGCCCTGAGCGAGAAAGATCGCATCGGCATCGGTACATTCCAGCCGAAGGATGAAAAGAACCAGGACTCCACCGAACTCACCGGTGACATCAACTACCGCAAGATCGCGCAGTACGGCTCGGACTCCGATCCGCGGGCGTTCAACTTCGACGGCGAGCTGAACATCGCCAACAGAGGCCTGTGCGAGTTCATCGAAGTGCTCAAGCTCGATGTCGCCTTCCTCTACGATCTCCTCGGCGCGAGCCAGGAACATCTCATCAAACCCAAGAAGTTCGCGCAAACATACATCGACGAGATGATCATCGGCCATACCAATGAGCCTGAGTACAAGAAGCTCCAGGCCAACGAGCTGATGGAGGCCTTCCGCGACCGCACGATCAAGATCGACATCCCATACAACGTGCGCGTCGATGATGAGGTGAGGATTTACGAAAAGGACTTCAATCCCGACAGGATCAAGAGGATTCATATCGCGCCGCATACGCTCGAAGTCGCTGCGATGTGGGCGGTCCTCACACGACTGGAAGATCCCAAGAAGCAAGGCCTCACGCTCCTGCAGAAGATGAAGCTCTACAACGGCAAGGCCATCCCAGGATTTACCGAGGATTCCGTGAAGGAGCTGCGCGAGGAAACGACGCGCGAAGGCATGCAAGGCATCAGCCCGCGTTACATCCAGGATAAAGTTTCCAACACGCTCGTCAGCAGACAGGCGATCGACGAGCAGACGATCAGCGCGTTCATGGTGATGAACTCGCTTGAAGCGGGCATGGATCATCATTCGCTCATCAGCGATGAAGAGACCAAGAAGCGCTACCGCGAACTCCTCGCCGTTGTAAAGGATGAGTACGAGGACATCATCAAGGGCGAGGTCCAGCGCGCCATCTCCGCCGACGAAGAAGCGATCAAACGGCTCTGCGTTAACTACCTTGAGAATGTGCGCGCGTATACGCAGCACGAGAAGGTCAAGAACAAGTACACGGGTAAGGATGAGGAGCCGGATGAACGGCTGATGCGGTCGGTCGAGGAGAAGATTGAGATCCCCGACAGCCGGAAGGACGACTTCCGTCAGGAGATCATGAACTACATCGGCGCGCTCGCGCTTGAGAACCGCAAGTTCGAGTACAACACGAACGCGCGGTTGTACAAGGCGCTGGAGCTTAAGCTCTTCGAGGATCAGCGAGACACGATCCAGCTCAAGAACCTCGTTTCAAGCGTCGTCGACGATGAGACGCAGGCCAAGATCGACATCGTGAAGCAGCGCCTCATCAAGCAGTTCGGCTACAACGACCAGTCAGCGACGGATGTGCTGAACTACGTCGCGAGCATCTTCGCGCGCGGCGACGTCAAGAGCGAGTAGCACGCCGATAGCCGCGTCGCTACGCGACGCAGGTCCAGGGCTGCGTGGCAGCCCGGCTGCCTCCGGTGCAAGCCTGCCGATCGTCACCTACGATGACGCTGTGACGGACGCGGCGCGACAGGACGAAGGCAGCGCATCGGCGGCGACGGGCAGGCGGCGGGTTCGCGTCGCGCGGTCGGCGGTGCTCGCGCTTCTGCATATCGTGCTCTTCGCCGCTGCATTCCCGCCGTTTAACGTGTGGCCGACGATCTTCCTCGCGCTGATTCCCATCGCGATGCTCGCCGACCCGCAGCCTCGCCGGGCTTTCTGGCGGCCGGGGCTGATGATGTGGCTCGCGGGCATACTGCTCTACCTCTTCGAGCATCGTTGGCAGCTCCCCGTCAGCGCGGTCGGCTACCCATTGGGGACGATGGTGATGGCGGCCTACCCAGCCTGCTTCGTCATCCTGCTCCGGGCGATCCGCAGGCGCTGTCCGAGGATTCCCCTGACATTGCTGGTTCCCACGATCTGGACGGCCCTGGAAGTGGTCCGCGGCGAGATTGCGTTCGGCGGATATGCGTTCTTCCTCCTCGCCCATCCCACCATCGCAGCGACCGCGCTGCCCCAGTGCGCGGATCTGCTCGGTACGTATGCGGTGTCGTTTCTTGTCGCCATGCCCGCAGGCGTGGTGCTGGATGTGCTGCGTGCGAGGCAAGCACGCCGGGGGCTGGCGCGATGCTGGATCGCCTTGACGGTCGGCGCGTATGTCATCGCACTCAGCTACGGCTCCTGGCGTCTGACACAGGCGCCCGATCCGGCGACCGCGCGTACGCTGCATCTGGCGGCGGTGCAAACGAACGTGCCGCAGAGCAACAAGCTGAGGTGGTCACTCGAACAGGCTGAGGCGGACTTCCTGCGTGCCGCAGCACTGACCTGGGAGGCTGCGGAACTCGGCCCGCTCGATGCGATCGTCTGGCCCGAGACGATGGTGCCCACAGGGTTCGGCCTGAACCGTGAGGCGGTCGATGAAATGCGGCGAGAGCGGATCGTCGGTGCGGACTTCGCGGATGCCATCTGCTCGCTGGAGCAGGCTGTGCAGGAGCGCTACGGCGCCTTGCTCATCGTCGGCGCGGCGGCGACGGAAGGCCTGCGATTCGAGCCGATCGAAGGTAGCCCGGAACGCCTGCACCCGACCTTTGACCGGCTGTTCAACTCCGTCTTTCTCATCCGCGATGGCGTGCAGAGCGAGCAGCGATACGACAAGCTCTATCTCACACCGTTCGGCGAGACGATCCCATACGTGAGCGGCATTGACTGGCTCGAAAGGCTTTTCCTGGTTGTCGGGGCGGGCGGCATGTCCTTTGACCTCTCACCCGGCGACGCCCCAGTCGCCCTGACGATTCCAACGAGCAACGGCCCGGTCCACGTCGGCACGCCGATCTGCTTTGAAGCAACCTCAGCGCGCATCTGTCGCAGGCTCGTCTACCAGTCCGGGCCGGGCTGGGGCAAGTACGCTTCGGCGCTCATCAACGTGACAAACGACGGGTGGTTCGGCGACGCGGTCGGCGGCAGGGAGCAGCACCTCCAGGCTGCCCGCTTCCGGTGCATCGAACTTCGCGTGCCGATGCTTCGTAGCGCCAACACCGGCATCAGCGCCGTGATCGACAGCAGCGGAAGGCTCATCGCCGCAGGCCCGATTGGCCGAAGTGAGTCCTGGAATGTCGATGGCGTGGTGCGAGGCGACCTCCCGCTCGATCCGCGAGTCTCGCTGTTCGGCCGACTCGGCGGCGTGTTCGGCTGGGCCGTGCTCGTAGCGTTGGCGATAATCGGCTTCACCGCAGCCCTCGCAGGGCGAAAGGAACACACGTGATGCACGTCGGACCCATCCGCCTGTCGCTCTTGATCGGCCTGTCCATCCTCAGCATGTCCGCCTGCCGAACGTCGCCTTCGCCGAGCGATGCCGCCCGAGCCGGCAACCGAGCTGCGCAGCTCACCGCGATCGAAGTCTCGCAGCTTCGTGAGGATGCGATCACATTGCTGCTCGAAGCGGCCGATTCGCCGAGCGCGCAGGCCCGCGCCAACGCGATCGAGGGGTTGCAGCCGGTCTGCTCGCGCGCGACCCGCATCGTCCGCGCCGCGCTGGCTGATGAGAATCTCGGCGTGAGGTATGCAGCCGTCGCGACCGTCGGGCACTGCGAGATGACCCGCCTCGTCCGCGCAGTGCGGCCGCTCTTGCGCGACCCGTCGCCATCGGTTCGCGCGATGGCGCTCTTTTCGCTCCACCGCTGCGGCGATCCCGTGGATCTGACGCCCCTCTCGGCGCTGCTCATGGATGACGATCCGACGACGCGAGCCAACGTGGCGATGATCCTCGGCGAGCTTGGCAATCCCAGCGCCATTCCAATGCTCCGCAACGCCGCCCGCCGGCCGATGCCCAGGGTGTCACCCGCGCGGGCGAGGATCGTGCAGCTTCAGATCACCGAAGCGATGGTGAGGCTCGGCGATAATGAGGCGCTCGAGTCGATCCGCGCCGCACTGCACGCGCCTCAGGAAGAGGGCGAAGCACAAGCCTTCGCCGCCTCGATGATCGGCCGCCTGGGCGATGAACGCTCCGTCGGCACGCTTGTCCTGCTCACCGCACGCAAGCGCGAGTACCTGAGCACCGAGGTTCGTCTCGCCTGTGCGGGCAGCCTGGCGCAACTGGGCCTCCCACAGGGCGGGTTCATCGCTGACGCCTACCGAGACGACCCGATCTCGGCCATCCGCACGCAGGCGGCGTACATCTACGGCCAGATCGGCGATCAGGCGAATCTCAGCATTCTGGATGAGATGATGCGAGATGGCGACGAACTTGTCCGCATCTCCGCGGCAGCGGCGATCGTGCGGATCTTGAGCCGATAGACAGGCCAGGGACGCTTCGGCTCGGATTCGCCGTCTCCCCGCCCGGCGTGGCGTTTTCGGACGTCGAACATATCTGATCCGAGACATTTGTCGCCGGAACGATCACCGGTCATTGACACTGTGTGCCCGTTGGGGTACACCACCCTACTTGAAATAGGCGGTCCGGTCTGTGCGACTGCGCTGATCGGGCCCGGCTGAATTGATGGAATCTGTGGAGAGGCGGCTTTGCACGTTCTTACCAAAATCTTCGTCGTGTTCGTCTCGTTCCTGAGCGTTTTGCTTGTCTCGCTTACCGTAGCTTATGCCAGCAACGCTGGGACGCTCGTCAACAAGGTGGAAGGGCTGCAGTCCCGCGTGCAGGGCCTCAACACCGAGCTGGCTGACGCCAACGCCCAGGAGAGCGTCGAGCTGGGCCGCATCGAGCTGCAGCGAGATCAGCAGGAGAACCTCGTGCGGGAGCGCGAGCAGGAAATCCTCGAGATCAGAGGCCGCGAGGCGGACTACAACCGACGCGTCGCAGAGGCCGGCCAGGAAATCGAAAGGCTTCAGGCGCAGATCACACAGTTCGCCTCCGCGATTCAGACGCAGGCCAAGCTCGTCGATCAACTCACCGAAGAGACCAACCGTCGCCGCGAGTCCGAGCTTTCGCTCGAACGTCAGGCCATCGAGTTGCAGGATCGCATCAACGATCTGGAGAGCCAGCTCGAAGTCGCCCGGGCGCATGAGCAGCAGCTCAAAGAGCGCATCGCCAACATGGAACAGGGCGAGGAAGGCGACGATCGCCTGCCGCCGCTTCCGCCGACGCTCTTCGGCAACATCACATCCATCCAGGAAACGAACTCCGGCGAGCAGTTCGTCGAGGTCAATCTGGGCAGCAGCGACGGGCTCCGTGTCAACCATGAGCTGCGCGTCGTTCGCGACGGCCAGTATGTGGCGACGATCAAGATCATCCGGGTCGATGTGAATCGTGCAGCCGGCCAGATCGTCAGCGCCGCCCGCGGCATGCAGATCCGCGTCAACGACGGTGTCCAGAGCGCACTGACGCAATGAAGCCCACGGCAGCCAGGAGAACGAAGTGAGCCAGTATCAAACACGCCTGCCCGGTGGAATGCGCGTCCGCAAGCCCTCGACGTTGAACATCTACACCGGATTGAGCCTCCTGGCGCTGCTGATCCTCATTGCCGGGGCGGCGTACATGTGGATGGCTGCGATGCAGGTCGCTCCGACCGACGCGGCCCACCCCTTCATGCTTCGCTAGCGAGATCGCACCGCAACTCGACGCATCTTCACATGCCTTATCGCGAGCCCGGCAGCTCCCCACCCCTGGGATGGCCGATGTGCTGCTGTCGTCCCCGCGCCATGTGGGCGACCCGGCGCACCACAGCACATCTCGCCTTATGCTATCCTGCAACCCGGCCAATGGCCGATAAGATCCATCGTGTCGCGCCGATGGTCCTCAGTGACGCGAGTTCAGCCGGGTGGCCGGCGCGGGGCGAGCAACCTCGCCGAACGGAAGGAGATCAGGTCCCGTGTTCCTCGACAGGCTGCTGAGTTGGGTCAGCGTCGACATGGGGATCGACCTGGGTACGTGCAACACGATCGTGTGTGTGCGCGGAGAGGGTATCGTCCTGAACGAGCCTTCCGTTGTCGCTGTACGCAAAGGCTCCAACCGCGTCCTGGACAACGGCAATGCCGTGGGTTGGGTCGCCAAGGACATGATCGGCAAGACGCCCGGCTCCATCACCGCCATACGTCCGCTCAAGGACGGCGTCATCTCCGACTTCGAGATCACCGAGGCGATGCTCGGCTACTTCATCCGCAAGGTGAACGGCCGAAGCCGCGTCTTTGGGCCTCGCGTCGTCATCGCCGTCCCATCGGGCATCACTGCCGTCGAGAAGCACGCCGTCTTCGAGTCGGCTGAGCGCGCGGGCGCACGTCGCGTCTACCTCATCGAGGAGCCGATGGCTGCCGGTATCGGCGCTGAACTGCCCATCGCCGAACCGACCGCTTCCATGATCGTGGACATCGGAGGCGGCACCACCGAGGTCGCCATCATGTCGCTCGGCGGAATCGCCCAGTGCGAGTCCGTCCGCGTCGCAGGCGACGACATGGATGAGGCGATCATCAGCCACATGAAAAAGCGGCACAACCTGATGATCGGCGAGCAGACCGCTGAACGCATCAAGATCGAGGCCGGCTCCGCCTCGCCCGTGTTCGAGGTACAGACCGTCATCGTCCGCGGCAGGGACATGGTGTCCGGCCTGCCGAGGAAGACCGAAGTCAGCAGCGATGAGATCCGCGAAGCCTTGCAGGAACCCATCAACGCCATCATCGAGACCGTCACGCGAACGCTTGAGCGGGCTGAACCCGAACTCGCCGCCGACCTCGTCGAGAACGGCATCGTCCTGGCGGGCGGTGGCTCGCTGCTCCGCGGCATCACCGATGTCATCGAGAAGGCGGTCGGCCTTGACGTGCGCGTCACCGACGACCCGCTCGCCTGCGTCGCGCGCGGCACCAGCATCTATCTCGACAACATCGAGCTTTGGAAGGCGACGATGGAATCCGACATGGATGAGTTCTAGGTCGCATGGAACGCCCCCGCCACAACAACAAAAAAGGGGTCAGGCTACTTTTTTCGTATCCGTGTCGAACCGCGTGCGTCTTGACGACGCGGAACGCTCTACGTGCCCTCCACTCCGCGACCGCACCGTTTGCCAAGCCGACTGACCGATGAGCCGACGCGCCTCCAGCCAGATTCCGCTGCTCCCACTTGTGCTGCTGGCGCTGGTGATCCTCGCGCTGCTCCCAGCCCGCTTCCTTCGCTGGACGCCCCTGCTCGCCGATCCCGTCGAGGCGGTCATCGCGCCGTTCGCACAACTCGGAAGCGCGACCGCGCATTGGCTTCGCCCGGCGAGCGATCCCCATGCGAACGAAAGCGAGTTGCTCGCCGTCCTCGGCCAACGCGTCGACAAGTACGAGCAACTCCTCCGCGAAATGAAGGGCAGAATCGACGAACTCACCGCCGAGCGCGACGGGCTGCTCCGCGCTCGTGCCCTCAACCCGGAAGTGCTCGAAGAACAATACGTCGAGGTCGTCGTGATCCGCGGCTCCTCCGATACCGCGAGCAGCCTCATCAAGGTGAAAGGCGGTCGCAACCGAGGCATCGTCGTCGGCGCGGTCGCCGTGTATCGCGGTGTCCATCTCGTCGGCCGAGTCAGCAGCGTCGAGGCGCTGACATCCACCGTCGAGCCGATCACCGACGCCGGCGCGAGCTATCTCAACTGCGTCATCATGCCGCCCGGCGATGAGTCGCTCCTCGCCCAGGGCGCTGCGTGCCAGCTTCGACCACACCCGACCCAGCCGAACCTGCTCACGGGCGATGTCGCCAAAACAGCGAACTGGCTCGATGACGAGATGATTGATGATCTGATTGTTCGACTTGATGACGATCATTGGCCAGCCGGATCGCAGGCCTTGGTCGTGGGCCGGGTCGTTCGGCACTTCCGCGATGACGCTCACCCGTTGCGACTGCGCGTCGATGTCCGCCCCGTGTACCAGCCGCTGGATCGGCTGCCCAAGCTGCTCCTTCGCTTCCCGGTCGTTCGACGGGAGGATCAGTGACATGCGATGGTGGGCGTACGCCATCCTGGCCTACCTCGCGCTCGGCATCGAGGTCTCCCTGCGCCCCGTCGTCGAGATCGGAGAAACGGGCGTCTCGCCGAGCATCATCATCATCTTCGCCGTCATCATCGCGCTGTACGCGCCGGGACGCATCGCGGTCTGGGCGTGCCTGATCCTGGGTCTGGCGATCGACCTGACCAACATGCCACGCATGACCGACGGCGGCGGCTCGCTTGTCGTCATCGGTCCATACGCACTCGGCTATACACTTGCCGCATACCTATTGCTTCAGGTCCGGATGATGGTGATTCGCCGCAACGCCATCACGCTCGCGTTCTGTGTTCTGATCGCAGCAACATTCGTACAGGTCGTGGTGATGGCCTTCATGACGGTGCGTGGTTGGATGGACCCCTTGGCATGGGATCTCTCGCACGAACTGTTGATGCGTCTCCTCATCGCGGTCTACAGCGCACTGCTCGCGTTACCATGCGCCGCAGCCAGCCCGTTCATCGTCGCCGCACTATCGCTCCCGCCCCAGGGTGTGCGCTGGTCCCAACGGCGCTGAGCGTGGGCAGAAGGGGCAAAGGCACAAAGGCACAAGTGCGATTCATATAATCCCTTTCGTCCGATCAACGTATCACGCACATCGCCCCCCGTATAGCCGCGACGCGCAGCGGAGCGCTGACCGCACAGACGTGTGCCATACGTTCCAAACGTAATGCAATACACAACCACCGCCGCCACGCAGCGCATCCCGCCGCCACGCGCCTTCCCCCCCTTCTGCCTTTGTGCCTATGCCCCTCTGCCCCTTTCCCGCCTTCTGCCTGCCCCTTCCCCCATCAATCCAGGCAAACACGGAAGCCGATGAGGAGGTTGCGGGTGGCCGGCGTGTCGATGCCGCGATACGCCGACTGGCAGCCCCACGGATTGCTGTACCAACTGCCGCCGCGCAACACGCGGTACGTGCCTGCTCGGGTATTGGTTGGGTCTTGTGCCGGGGAACGACCATAGTAGCCCGAATCATACCAATCCTGACACCATTCCCATACATTGCCGTGCATGTCATGCAAGCCCCAGGCGTTCGGCTGTTTCGACGCCACCGGATTCGTCTCGTCGTTTGAGTTATCTTCGTACCACCCGTAGCGGCCGAGTCCGTCTTCATCATCGCCGAAACAGAATCGCGTCGTCATCCCCGCCCTGCACGCATATTCCCATTCCGCTTCCGACGGCAGACGGTACGTTCTGCCCTCCGAACGGCTGAGCTTCTCGCAGAACGCCACCGCATCGTCCCAGGACACTCGCTCCACAGGGAGGTCATCACCTTTGAATTCGCTTGGGTTCATTCCCATGACAGCGCGCCACTGTGCCTGTGTCACCTGTGTCACCCCCATGTAAAAGCCACCCCTTAGCGTCACGCGGTGCTGCGGGCCTTCGTCGTCCTCATCCTCGTCGTCCTCATCCTCGTCGTCCTCATCCTCGTCGTCCTCATCCTCGTCGTCCTCATCCTCGTCGTCCTCATCCTCGTCGTCCTCATCCTCAGGGGTGCCCATCATGAACGTGCCCGGCTCGATGTGGACCAGTTCCATGCCGATTGAGTTGATGAACGGCTCGCCGTATGTCGACACGCGCTCGAGACCTGATGAGGCAGTGCGCAGGCTCTCCTGCAACTCGTCCTGAAGTTCACCTGTGGACAGCCCGGCCTTCGCTGCGGTGATGGCCTCGTCGTACTCCCGCTTCTCAAGATGCGCCTTGGCTTGATCCAGCGCCGCTGTGGCCGTGCGGTATGCAGGCAGGTTCAGACCGCACCCACCGCAATACTCGATGTCGATGCGGTTCTCTCGTGTGCACTTCGGGCATTTATGGAAGAGGCCAGAGCCGCACTTCTGACAGAACTGTACGTCGAGCGGGTTGTCGTAGCCGCAGTTGGGACACGCGCTTTCAGTGGAAGCCGTCACAGTCGGCGTCGTACGATCCTCTACTGCATCGCGCAGCGCTTCGCTGAGCGCCTTCGCGCTTGCGTAGCGCCGATCGGGATGCTCCTCCAGACACTTGCCGATGAGCTCACGCAGCTCGCTTGGTACGAGATCCAGTCGGACGATTCGCGGCTTCTGTCCCGTCGCCATGACGTACAGCGTCGCGCCGAGTGCGTAGATGTCGCTGCGCTCGTCAACGTGCTTGCCGCTGACAAGCTGCTCCGGCGCTGCGTAGAGCATCGTCCCCATGAGTGAACCGGTCATCGTGTACGCTGCATCCGCCGCCTGATCGCGCGCCAGGCCGAAGTCCGCGAGCTTCGGCGTGCCACGATCCGTGAGCAGGACGTTTGCAGGCTTCACATCACGATGGATGATCCCCTTGTTATGGGCAACTGCCAGCGCATCGCAGAGTTGCCTGCCAATGTCGCACACACGCGCGATCGACAGTGCACCCTCCTGCTGAATCAACGCCTCAAGTGAGCCGCCCTCTACGAGTTCCATCTCAATCCAGAACGAGCCTTGCTCTTCCAGCACGTTGTAGATGCGGACGATGTTGAAATGGTCGAGCGCTGCGATCGTCCGGGCTTCGCGCCAGAACCGCTGCGCCGCGCGCTCATCACCCGCCCCGGTCGTCAGAAGCTGCTTGAGCGCAACGAGTCGGCCGAGCTTGCGATCGCGCGCCCGGTAGACGACACCCATCCCGCCTCGACCGATTTCCGTGAGTTCCTCGAATCGCTCGCCAACCAAAGCACCAGGCGCGACACCAGCGATCGTCCGCTCAAACTCATCCGGGGCCAGCCGACCCCCACGATCCCCATCACCCCCACCACTCCGTCCATCGCGCGGGCTACCCTCACCTGATTCCAATGTGTGATCGAACTCATCCGGAGCACCCCCACCACCCCCACGACCTCGCCCGTCGCGCTGCTGCCCTTCACCTGATTCCAACGTGTGATCAAACTCATCTGGCGCCGGTCCGGGCATCGTCGTCCCCTTTCGTCGCCGCAGTCTACACGACCGACGACTCCACATGCCCTACATGCTTCTCGGCGATTATCACCACCCTCACATCACCCCGCACCGCACGCACCATGCGCACCAGCACTGTCATCGCACCGCTTGCACGTACATCCTCACCAATGCGCGCGCGATGCTGATCGAGCCTCGAAATGTCGCTCAAAACCGACCCAAAACGGGCCAAAACTGATCGAAAACGCGCCGAATCGAGCCAAAACCGGTCGAAACTCGCCCAAAACTCTGGCCCGATAACACGTTTTCGGCGATTCCGTGCGCACCGATCTGTCGTGCGGCCGTAATTTGGGCTGAATACGGACCGCTGCGGCGCGCATCAGCGCAAAGGTACAATGCGGGCATGTCCGATCTGTGGGCTGAGGAGCGGAGCAAGCGATGTCGAGCAGCCGAGCCGTTGGCTGCGCGGATGCGCCCTCGCACACTCGATGAGTTTGTCGGCCAGCGCCACATCCTGGGCGAAGGCAAGCTGCTGCGACGCATGCTCGAAGCGGGCACGCTGACCAGCCTGCTCTTCCACGGCCCGCCCGGCACCGGCAAAACGACGCTCGCCCGGCTTATCGCCAGCCACACCGATGCCGCCTTCCACCAGGCAAGCGCACCGTTGATCGGCGTCAAGCAAATCCGCGAGATCATCACCGAGGCGACACGGCGCATGGGCGAGACCGGTCGCCGGACGATCCTGCTCCTCGACGAGATCCACCGCTTCAACAAGGCGCAGCAGGATGTTCTGCTCGGCGATGTGGAGGCGGGGCTGCTCACGCTCATCGGCGCGACGACGGAAAACCCGTATTTCACAGTGAATAGCGCCCTGGTGAGCAGGTCCACGCTGTTCCGTTTCGAGCCGTTGTCCGAAGACGACATCGCGGATGTGATCCGTCGGGCGGCGAGCGATCCGGAGCGAGGCTTCGGCGATCGCGACATCACACTGACCGACGAGGCTGTGCAACACTGGGCGACGATCAGCGACGGCGATGCGCGTCGGGCGCTGTCCGCACTCGAGGTCGCTGTCCTTTCCATGCACAAGGACGGTGAGCAGCAGCTCGTCATCGACATGCGGATCGCGCAGGAGTCCATCCAGGCCAAGGCGATCGTGTACGACGGCACGGGTGATCAGCACTACGACGTGATCTCCGCGTTCATCAAGTCGTTGCGGGGGTCCGATCCGGATGCGGCGATCTACTGGCTGGCGCTCATGATCGAGGCAGGCGAGGACCCGCGGTTCATCGCCCGGCGATTGGCGATCCTGGCGAGCGAGGACATCGGCAACGCTGACCCGCGGGCACTGGAGCTGGCAGCGGCGACGTACACGGTGGTGGAACGGATCGGCATGCCCGAGGCGCAGCTCGCGCTCGCCCAGTGCACGACGTACCTCGCGCTGGCCCCGAAGTCCAATGCGTCAGCCAAGGCGCTGTGGCAGGCGCAGGAGGACATCCGTGAAGGCCGGACCCTCGATGTGCCCACGCCGTTGAAGGACTCGCACGCGCCCCCGGAAGCGGATGGCAGCCGACCTGGAAAGGGCTACGAGTACCCACACAACAGGCCCGACGCGTGGAGCGATCAGACACACCTGCCCGGCGAGAGGCAGTACTATCACCCGACCGACCGCGGCGTCGAAAAACGACTGGCTGAACATCTGGCGCAACTGCGGGCCAAACGTCGAAGAAACGGGATTGGATCAGACCCATGACCGACCCTATTTCAGCAAACCGCAGCGATACGAAGGAAGCGATCCGTGCTGAGGCAGCCGCTCGCGTCGGTGAGCTGACTACCCAGGCCCGGCACGATCTGTCATCGCGGGCATGTCTACACGTGGCGGAGACTGGCGCGTTTCGGCGGGCGGGCGTCGTGCTGCTCTACATGCCGATGCCCAGCGAGGTCGATGTCACGCCGCTCGTGCTGCGATGCTTTCAACTCGGCAAGACCGTCTGCGTGCCGAGGACCGAGTGGAAAGAGCGGCACATGATCGCCGTCGAGATCCACAGCATGGATGACCGCGAAATGACGACCAAGCACGGCGTGCGCGAGCCGATCGGCGGCATCCCGGTGAGTGAACGAGACATTGACCTGGTGGTCGTCCCAGCGGCGGCCTTCGACACGCACGCCCGACGACTCGGACGCGGAGGCGGATTCTACGACCGGTTCCTCAGCAGACCAAAGCTGCGGGCGATCACGATCGGCATCGGGTTTGAAGCGCAGGTCTTCGATCGAATCCCGACTGAATCACACGACGTCCCGCTCGACATGGTCGTGACGGATCAGCGCACGATCCATCGCGACGGCCCGACGGGCGGATGCCGCTAGTCGGCAAACATAACGCTGAGCAACCTCACGGAGGAGTGTATTCATGGCCTTGGCATCCCAGATACCGCGACCGGATCTGCTTCGTCCCGGAGGGTCTCGGCGATCACGCAAACGGGGACGTCGCAATCGCCTGGTCGGTGTGCTGTTCTTGTTCGCAATCATCGCCGGTGCGGTGTGGCTCGTGTTCTTCCGTGATGGCGCCGTGGAGAACGGCAGCCCGACGCCCGACGCGGATGAGTCCACCGCCGTCGCAGCAGACACGCGCGACAGCGACATCATCGACCTGCTGAATCGGCGAGCCGATACAAGCGATGAGATACCCGCTGTCGTGCTCCCGCCCGAGCCGGCGCCCACGGACACGACGTCCGACGCTGCCCGCACCATTGAGCCGATCCCATCAGCCGATGAAACACCCGATGATTCGCCGCCCCCACCACAGACCAGCACCAGCCCGGCGACGATTCGCGCGATGGTCGCCGACGGGTCGCGCAAGCTGGCAGCAGGCGAGCTTGTCGAGGCGCGAGCGCTGTTCAACCGCGCGCTGCACGATCCGCGAACCACCGACCGCGACCAAGCCCGCTTGCGCGATCGGCTGACCGAACTGAATCAGACGCTGGTCTTTGAGCCGGTGCTGATGCCGACCGATCCGTATTTCCGCGAGTACATCCTTCAGCCGGGCGATGCACTGTCCAGGGTCGTCCGCCGAGAGAACGTCTCGGTCCACAGCATGTTCCTGCAACGGATCAATCAGATCAGCAACCCGCGCACGATCCGTGCCGGCCAATCGCTGAAGCTGCCGACGGGCGTGTTTCACGCGATCATCTACAAAGCACAGTACCGGCTTGACCTCTACATGGACGCGCCGGGCGGTGCGGACTGGATGTATGTGCGTTCGTTCGGCGTGGGATTGGGCGAATACGACTCGACGCCGGTGGGCAGTTGGGTTGTGACGCCGGACCGGAAGATGACGAACCCGGAGTGGCACAACCCGCGGACCGGCGAGTATTTCGCACCTGACGATCCGAACAACCCGATCGGCGAGTACTGGCTGCCCCTGACCGGAACGGACCCGAATACACAGGTGCGCAGCGGGTACGGCATCCACGGCACGATTGAGCCGGAGAGCATCGGCCGCGCCGTCTCGATGGGCTGCGTGCGGATGCTGCCGGCCGACGTCGCCATCGTGTGGGAGGCGCTCGCGGAAGGCAAGAGCACCGTCGAGATCCAGCCGTAGCGTGACCGTTTCGATCACCGAATCGTGTCGGTTTCGTCTGTTGCGTACACATCACAGCCTCGCCTTGCCGGGGGGCTGTGAAGGGGCTCTCTCCACCATCGCGTGTGATGAACAATCGGGCGAAACAAGGCCGATTCTGGTATGATATCGCTGTGATTTCAGGGCTCGAAGCGTCGTGCGGGACCGTGACATGAGCCCCTTCGCCGACCAAGCCTGCAGGCCTCGAGTGGATGCTCCGGCGCGGAGAGGGCTGGCGAGTGCGATGGTGCGGTGGTGCCCCGGCACGCGCGATGGATTGATGAACGATGGTGAGCGAAACAGGCGACAACCCGGCAGTGGCATCCGCACCGCAGCATCCTGCGGTCAAGCCTGTCGAGGTGGATACACCGATGCCTGACACAACGGAATCGCCGGGCGAGGCAACGTACGACGAGTCGCAGATCAAGGTGCTCGAAGGCCTGGAAGCGGTCCGCCTAAGGCCGGGCATGTACATCGGCGGCACCGGAATCAACGCCCTGCATCACCTCGTGTATGAGACCGTTGACAACTCCATCGATGAAGTGATGGCAGGGCATGCCGCCACCGTCATAGTCCACATGCACGTTGACGACTCGGTCTCGGTGATCGACGACGGCCGGGGCATTCCGATGGGGCCGATGTCCCACGAAAACCCGACGCTCGACGGCAAACCCGCGGTCGAAGTCGTCATGACCGTCCTTCATGCGGGCGGGAAGTTCGATCACTCCGTGTACAAGGTCTCCGGAGGCTTGCACGGCGTGGGCGTCTCTTGCGTCAACGCGCTCTCGGAATGGATGGAGGTCGAAGTCCTCAAGGACAGCGTGCTCCACCTCATCACCTTCGAGCGGGGGAAACTCGACAAGCCCCTCCACGTCGTCGGCCCGGCGGATACCGCCCAGCGACCCAGCGACGACCGGCGCAACAGCGGCACGCGCGTCACCTTTCGCCCCGATCACCTGATCTTTCCTGACACGACGTTCGACTATGACACGCTCACCGCTCGTCTGCGCGAGGTGGCGTACCTCAACCCAGGCGTCACGATCAAGCTCATCGATGACCACGTCGGACCGGACGGCCAGCCGAAGGTCGAGACCTTCCACTTCGAGAACGGCCTGATCGAGTTTGTCGAGTACCTCAACACCGCGAAGACACCCATCGGCCCGCCCGTCTACATCCGCACGGCTCGGCCAGATGAAGACCTGATCTGCGAGATCGCGCTGCAGTACCACGACGGCTACAACGAGCATTTGCTCGCCTTCGCCAACAACATCAACAACACAGACGGTGGGACGCACCTGCAGGGCTTCAAGGTCGCGCTGACGCGCACGCTCAACAGCTACGCCAAGCGCCAAGGCATCCTCAAGGAGAAAGACCCGACGCCCAGCGGCGAGGATCTGCGAGAAGGACTCACCGCCGTGGTGTCCGTCAAGCTTCCCAATCCGCAGTTCAACAACCAGCCGAAGGAAAAGCTGCTCAACACCGAGATCGAGGGCTTCGTGGCGGCGGCTGTGAGCGAACAGTTCAGCAGGTGGTTGGAGGAATCACCGGCTCAAGCGAAGCGGATCTGCCAGAAGAGCGTCCTGGCAGCCCAGGCGAGAGAGGCGGCCCGCAAGGCGAGGGAGCTGACGCGCCGCAAGAGCGCGCTCGACGCGGGCGGCATGCCTGAGAAGCTCGCGGATTGCTCGACAAAGGATGTCGATCGAAGCGAACTGTTCCTCGTCGAAGGTGATTCGGCGGGCGGGTCGGCCAAGGGTGGACGCGACAGCGAGACACAGGCGGTCCTTCCGCTGCGAGGCAAGATCCTCAACGTCGAAAAGGCCCGCATTGATAAGATTCTCGGACATGAAGAAATCCGAATAATGATCCGAGCGCTGGAATGCGGGATCGGCGACGGCGACGACTTCGACATCTCCAAGCTGCGCTACGGCAAGATCATCATCATGACCGACGCAGATGTGGACGGCTCCCACATCTGCACACTGCTGCTCACCTTCTTCTTCCGCCAAATGCCGCAGATCATCAGACGGGGCAAGCTCTACATCGCCCAGCCGCCGCTCTACAAGATCTCGCGCGGCAAGAAGGCCCGCTATGTGCTCGATGAGGCGGAGATGGACGAGCAGCTCACACGCAACGCGCTGGAAGCGGCGACGCTGATCGTGCGCGATGCGGATGGCAAAGAGACGCATCGGCTCAACGATGACCAGACCCGCGGTGTCGTGAAACTGCTTCACCGCCTGCGCGATCTGGTGGCGATCGTCGAGCGGCGAGGCATCCTGTTCGCGGAACTGCTCGCCGCCCGCAACGACGATCCGGACGGCCTGAAACGGTTGCCCAGCCATCGAATCCAATGGCAGGATGGAGAGGTCTTCTGCTGGTCCGAGGCGCAAGCCTCCCAGTACATCCGCGAGCAGGGGTTGTCACTGGCGGACCTCACCGCACAGGATGTCGATGGCGAGGAACGTGGCGAGGCCGCCGCGCAAACCGACGAGCACCCGCCGAGCGAAAGCGATCAGACGCGCCGAGCGAAGATCCGCGAACTGCATGAGAACCGGGAGATGGCACGCGTCATCAGCGAACTTGCTGAACTGCACCTGGACATCAACGACTACAACCGCAAGCAAGAGGAATCTGTCACGGGGGAGTTGATGTCGGCACGGTATGCGTGGGCGGTGCGAGGCAAGGGCGGCGAGAAGGACTCGCACGCAACGGGTGAATCCGACGCCGGCAGCGCAGCCGAGCGTTTCGTCGAAACGCCGAACATTCCGTCGATCCTCGAAACGCTCCATGAGGTCGGCCGGCGCGGTATGGTCATCCAGAGGTTCAAAGGCTTGGGCGAGATGAACCCCGAGGAGCTTTGGGAGACCACGATGGACCCCACGACGCGCAGCCTGCTGCAAGTCACATGGGACGCCGGGAGCGAAGCGGAAGCCATCTTCTCCATCCTCATGGGCGACAATGTCGAGCAGCGCAGGCGATTCATTGAGGATCACGCGCTCGATGTGAAGAATCTCGACGTGTGATGAGCAGAGCGCATCGGCTCGCCGATCATCGGGCCAAGGCTTCCAACCTCGCCACGGCGCTGCGCAGCGTCTCTTCACGCTTGCAGAACGCGAAACGCACCAGCGAGCGGCCGTGCTCGGGATGGGCGTAGAACGACGTCGGAGGAATCGCCGCCACACCAATCTCCTCGATCAGCCGCCGCACGAACGCCACATCGTCACCCGTCCCGAACGCGGAATGATCCGCCAGGATGAAGTACGTCCCGTCGGGCGGGCGCACCTTGAAGCCGATTCTCACGAGCGAATCGCACAGGTAGTCGCGCTTACTCCGATACTCAGCGACGAACCGCTCGTAGTACGACGCCGGCGCGCCCAGCGCCGCGACCGCGCCGTGCTGAAACGGCGTGGCGGTGCAGAACGTAATGAACTGGTGCGCCGCACGGACCGCTCGGCTCAACTCCTCGCTCGCAATCGCCCAGCCGACCTTCCACCCCGTGAGCGAGAACGTCTTGCCGAGCGATGACAGCGTGATCGTGCGCTCGTCCATGCCCGGCAGCGTCTGAAGATGAATGTGCGCGCCTTCGAACACGAGGTGTTCGTATACCTCATCGGTGATCGCAATCACATCCCGACTTCGGCAGAGGTCCGCGATGCACTCAAGCTCACTGCGATCGAACACAGTCCCCGTCGGGTTGTGCGGCGTGTTGACCATGATCGCGCGCGTGTGATCCGAGAAAGCCGCCTTGAGATCGTCGGGATCGAACGTGAATCGGCCTGATGCGTCAGGGCGAAGCGCGACGTAGCGAGGCGTCGCGCCAACGCGCGCGGTCAGCGCCGGGTACGAGTCGTAGTACGGCTCGAAGAGGATGATCTCATCACCCGGATTGAGCAGGCCAAGCAGCGCCGCGGCGATGCCCTCGGTGCATCCGGTCGTCACTGTAACCTGCGTATCAGGGTCGATCTCGATGCCGGTTCGCGCGTGCCAGTTGTGGGCGATGATCCGATTGAGCGGCGCAATGCCGGCGGTGCGGGCGTACTGGTTGTGATGGTTGTCGATGGCGTCGATGGCTGCCTTCTTGACGAAGTCCGGGCCGTCGAAGTCAGGGAATCCCTGCGAGAGATCGACAGCGCCATGGCGCGCGGCGAGGGCGGTGATCTCCGCGAAGATGGTCGTTCCGAACGGGGCCAATGCTTCAGCAATGTGGTTCATCGTGTGCCTACCGTGGTGGATGTGTCGTGTTCGGACGTGCCGGGGTTGACCGGCTATGATCGGACGCATGGGTCGGATTCTCGGTCAAGATAGAGCGATTGCGACGTTGCGGGCAAGCCTTGCGTCCGATCGCGTGCATCACGCATGGATCTTCCACGGCCCGAAGGGCGTCGGGAAACACACCACAGCCGAGGCGTTCGCCCGCGTGCTCCTGGACCCCGATGCGGAGTTTGACGACACCGGTGAGGTGCGAGTCGATGCGACGAGTGAGGCGGCGCAGCGGTTTGAGGCGGGGACGCATCCGGATCTGCATCTGGTGACCAAGGAACTCGCCCTGTATTCCGACGAGGCGGATGACCGGAAGAGGAAGCTCACCAACATCCCGATCAATGTGCTGCGTCGACATTTGGTCGAGCCTGCCTATCGACGAGCGGTGCTCGCTCCCAAACCGCGCCAACATGCCGCGAAAGTGTTCATTGTGGATGAGGCGGAGTTGCTGGACAAGGCGCAGAACTCGCTTCTCAAGGTGTTTGAGGAACCGCCACTGGGCACGGTGATCATCCTCGTGACGGCACATGAGGATCGGCTGTTGCCGACCGTACGCAGCCGATGCCAGCGCGTGGCGTTTGTGCCGCTGGACGACGAGGCGATGGCGGCGTGGGCGGCTGAACACTTGGCGGATGTCGATGCGGACGAGGCAAAGTGGGTGCTGACATTCGCCGCGGGCAGCCCGGGCGCAGCACTCCTTGCGGCGCAGGCAGGCCTTCGAGTCTGGGCGACGACGCTGGAACCGATGCTTCGCCGGCTGGAGGAAGGTCAAGTGCCCGCGAAAATGGGCGGCGTCATGGCGGAGCTTATCGACACGTTCGCGCAGCAGTGGGTGAAGAAGCACACCAACGCAAGCAAGGAAGCGGCGAACAGGATGGCGATGCGCCTGATGCTCTCACTGCTGGCCCACCGGGCTGACGAGCAGCTTCGTCTCACGATCGAGCGGGGTGACGATCCCGAACCGGCTGCCCGTGTGATCGATTGCTTCGGGAATGCGGAGCGGGAGCTACACGCGAATCTGAACCTGCGGATGTTGCTGGATCACCTTGTCGTGCGGTGGGCCCATGCGCTCTCCCGGGCGTCGTGACGATTCCAGGGCGCTCGTCTGCCGCAAGAGCCGAAACCCGGCGTCTTGCGTGCCAGGAGACGGGTGCTCGCAGCAGGAGAAAAATGTTGACCGGACCGCTGCGATTCAAACTGCCCCCGTGGCGGAAGCACCGCCCACAACCGTTGCACACGCGCGATCGACGGGGCTTCACGCTTGTCGAACTGCTCGTCGTCATAGCGGTGATCGCCATGATCATCGCCATCCTGTTGCCAACCCTGAGCAAGGTGCGCGCTTCCGCGAAGAAGGGCGCCACGACAGCGCTGCTCGGCGATGTGGGCAAGGCGAGCGACAGCTTCATGCTCGATCGACGCCGCGTGCCCGGCTTCATCCCCGACAGTGATCTCTTCAACTTCGGCACGGCCATGCTGGGCTACACCGCAGCGGAAAACGCCATGCTCGACCTGATGGGCGGCGGGCGTGCCGGCAGCGCCCAGGAAGATGACGCCATCGAAATCCTCACGGACGACGAAGGTGTGCAGTTCTTCGTCTCACCTGGCGCGGTCGGCGAAAACGCGTACCTGAAACTGGATGGCAAAAACCTGGATACCGTGCCGCGCAATGATCTGAACGGCGCGGAGTGGTTGGGTGGCAATGTGCCGGAGATCGTCAGGAGTGTGCCGGTCGTCGTCGATGACTTCGGCGAACCGATCCTTTACTTCCGCCGCTCCGATGCGCGCTACTCAGCCGATCGCGATGCGTTCGAAGAGGTTGGATTCGCCACCTCGGGCGGATTCAGCATGGGGAAGTCGTACTGGTGGGATGCGATTCATGCCTATGGCTTTGTCAACCGCAATGGGCAAGGGCCGGATGAAGATCAGGAAGACACTACGGGAAGTTGGCTCACCTTTGCCGACGACAACATTGATGGCGAACAGGCGGCATCCTACCGAGCCGTGCTCGAGCATCCCACGCTCTATCCCGATGCGCCGCGCGGCAGGTACGCGCTCATCTCCGCGGGAAGAGACCGTGTGTACTTCAGTAAATCCCAATACAGCAGCGTGCGATTCTGGAAGGGTAGAGGGCAACTGCTGGAGGAAGACCCAGGCAACGCGTCCATCGTCGACCAAGCACCGGACATTGACTCGACCTTTGATGACATCGTGTTGGACGGTGGGTAGCGTTCATCCATCAGATTCGCAGAACCAGCTCCGCCCGACGCCAGCCGATGCATTCCAACACCAGGTGTGTTCATATATTAGACACCTGCTCCACTCCCGTCCCGTCTTATCCCTTCGGCCCGGCGGAGAATGCAAGGTGATAGGCGCCGTCACGCAATGTGCTCTTCACCGGCCCAAGCGCACAGCGATTGAAGAGACGAACCATCACCTTATTGTCCACCATGACCTCCGCGGTGAATGATGTGATGCCCCGATCTCGCCCGATAGCGACGAGTCGCTTGAACATATGCGTGCCGATACCTCTACCTTGCCACGCATCGCGCATGACAAACGCCACCTCTGCTTCGTCTGTTGCGGCATCGACGCCATATCTCGCGACGCCGACGACCATTTCGCCTTCATCACATGGCGCGACGGCGACAATCGCTACGCGCTTCGCATAGTCGACGTTGACATAATCCTTGAGTTGGGCATGCGGCATTGCCTTGAGGACATGGAAGAACCGGTGCAGAACCGTGTCCGGCGAGAGCGAGTAGAACATATCGCGCAGCAGTTCCTCGTCGGTCGGTCGAATCGGCCGGATGCGCAGAATCATTCCATCGGCGAGCGTTACGTCGCTTTGATAGATTTCCAACTCGGGAGCACCGGCCGACAGGACCACGGGTTGATCGGCTGGAACGACGTGGCGTTCCCGAGCTTCCTTCATGAGTTGCTCACGGAAATCGGGATGTGCAATGTGAATGAGCGCCAGCGCCCGTTCACGCACCGTTTTTCCATGTAGATTCGCCGCGCCCCACTCGGTGACAACGTAATGCACATCCCCTCGGCTCGTCACGACTCCGGCGCCGGGGTAGAGCGTCGGTACGATGCGCGACACAGTGCCGTCCCGTGCCGTCGATGGGAGCGCGACGATCGGCTTGCCCCCGTTGCTTCTCGCGGCGCCCCGCACGAAATCCACTTGTCCGCCGATGCCGCTGTAAAAGTACTCGCCCAATGAGTCGGCACACACTTGGCCCGTGAGATCAATCTGTAGCGCCGAGTTGATGGCGATCATCTTGTCATTCTGTGCGATGCGGAAGGGATCGTTCGTGTATTCCGTCGGGTGGAACTCACACATCGGATTGTTATCGATGAAATCATACAGACGACGCGTACCCATCACGAAGCTCGCGATGATCTTCCCACGGTGAAGCGTCTTGCGCGAGCCGTTGATGATTCCTCGCTCGACGAGATCGACGACGCCATCCGCGAACATCTCGGTGTGGATGCCCAGATCCTTCTTCTCCGTGAGGTTCGCAAGCACCGCGTCCGGGATTGTGCCGATCCCCATCTGTAGTGTTGATCCATCGTCGATGAGGTCGGCGATGTGCCGGCCGATTCGCTGCGCGATCTCGTCCGGCTCACGATGCTTCGACTCAAGGACCGGCTTGTCCATGGGGATCATGCCTGAAATGCGATTCACGTGGATGAAGCTGTCCCCAAGTGCTCGCGGCATGTTCGGATTAACCTCGGCATACACCTCACATGCACATTCGGCGGCTGACTTGACGATGTCGGTCGAGACGCCGTAGCTGCAGTACCCGTGCTCGTCCGGCGGCGACACCTGAATCAGCGCCACGTCGATCGGCATGCGCCCGTGGCGGAACATCCTTGGAATCTCCGAGAGGAAGGCCGGTGTGTAGTCGGCCCGGCCCTGCGACACAGCTTGGCGCGTGTTCGGCCCGATGAAGAATGCATTGTGGTGAAAGCGGTCGATCATCGTCGGGTCGACGTACGGTGCCGTCCCAAGCGTCAGGATGTGAATGATCTGCGTATCGGCGAGCGATTCGCCGCGGGCGACAAGAGCTTTGACGAGTTCTTGCGGCTCAGCGCACCCCGAACCGATGAAGACGCGCTGACCTCGGCGGACGCCGGCCACCGCCTGATCAGCGCTGCGGAGCTTGTCACGATACCGGTCTGTCCAGTCAGTTCCGTCCATGTATTATTGCTCGGAGTTGAGGTTATGTTATATCGCGCTTCACCATCATCACGGATCACAAGCTCCACTGGACATCCCATCGCATGGCGCGACGCGTGATCCCGGCTTACCGTTGCGACGCACCGGCGTGCCGAATGCCGCCTGCATCTTCCTCAAACGACGTAGCATTCTCTCGCCGTACAACACGAAGCACAAGACACGGATGACCAACCACTGCGATTGTGGAACACACGGGCAGGAGGGGCGGAGGCGTCCGACCACATGACGGTGCTGCGGGCCGTCGCCTCACCTCCGATCGCTGCCCGATGGGTCGGCAAGCGTCTCTGCGAGCATGCTTCCTCCAACGCCAAGAACTCCACACACCTGTGCGCAGCGAAGCGAGGCTCCGGGCGTCCCCAAGGACGTTGCGCAGCTTCCCGCGCCGCACGCCGTGACGACTAACCTGTGTCCTCGGCGGTTCCTGGTGAGCGGATGTCGCCATAAGCGCCTACACTGGTTCTCCGCAAACCAGAGATTTCCGGCCTGTCTGGTCGAACGGCGGGCCATCCGTGACGGCTGCGTGCCACAAAACGGAGATTGCCGATGCTTGATGAGTTGGAAAAACGGTTTCGTGATGTCGCGCCGACGGCTGACTTCTGCTCGTTGCGGTTCGTTCGCGAACGTGCGGAGCAACTTCGTGTGCGACAGGATGTGGTGGAGCCGGTGGTCGCCGGTGAGGATGCGGGCGCGATGATTACGGTGCATGCCGGCGGCGGCGTGGGCTACGGCGCAACGAGCGATCTCACGACGGCCGGCCTTCGTCGAGCGGCGCAGCACGCCCTTGACTGGGCCAAGCAAGCTGCGGCAAGCGGCAAGACCGACGCTGATCTCCCGACCCCATCCCGGCCCCAAGGGGAGTACCGCTCCCAGGTACGCAAGCCGTGGCAATCGCTTCCGACACGTGAGAAGATTGAGATGCTGCGCGCGCTTTGCGCGCAGCTCAAGACCAATGATCGCATCGTGGATTGGGAGACCTCGCTCTGGCACACCGAGCGCGAATCGCTCTTTCTCACCGCGGACGGCGGGCGAGTCCATCAAACGATCGACTGGCTGCTGCCCGGCATGAGTGCGAGTGCGAATGAGAAAGCCGAGACGCAAACCCGCACGTTCGGCGGGTTCGGCTCCGCACGCCAAGGCGGGCTCGAGGTGCTGGACGAAATCGGGTTCCTCGACGCAGCGCCGCGTGTCGCATCACAAGCGGTTGAGCTTCTCTCAGCGCCGGATTGCCCGACAGGCGCGATGGATGTTCTGCTCATGCCCGATCAAATGATCCTCCAGGTTCATGAATCGATCGGCCATCCGCTCGAACTCGATCGCATCCTCGGCGACGAACGCAACTATGCAGGCACCAGCTTCGTCACGCCCGACATGTTCGGCACGTACCGCTACGGGTCCGATCTGCTGAACATCACATTCGATCCCACGAGAACCGATGAACTCGCATCGTACGCTTTCGATGACGAGGGATGGCCCGCCGCGAAGGAATACATCATCCGAGACGGCATCCTGCAGCGACCGCTCGGCGGACTGGCGTCACAGGCCAGGGCCGGCCTCCCCGGCGTCGCCAACGCACGCGCCAGCAGTTGGAACCGCCCCGCAATCGACCGTATGGCGAATCTCAACCTGGAGCCGGGCGCATCGACGCTGGATGAGATGATCGGCGCGATCGAGCACGGCGTGTATATGGAAGCCAATCGCTCATGGTCGATCGACGACTCGCGGAACAAGTTCCAGTTCGGCTGCGAATACGGCCGGGTCATCAAGGATGGCAAGCTGGGCGGGGTTCTAAAAAACTGCAACTACCGCGGTATTTCCGCGACATTCTGGCGAAACCTGAAGATGGTCGGTGATGAAGAGACGTTCCAATCGCTTGGGACGCCGTACTGCGGCAAGGGTGAACCGAATCAATGCGTCTGCGTAGGCCATGCCGTCCCGGCGTGTGTGTTTGCTGACGTAGATGTCTTTGGAGGAGCATAGTCGTGCAAGAGTACTTCTATCACTTGGCGGATGCTATCGAAGCGGACCTGCGGGGCAGCGAGCGATGCACGACCAACTTCTCATCCGAGGAGTCGGACTTCGTGCGGTTCAACCATAATGACATCCGTCAGGCAGGCCACGTCACACAACACGAACTGTCGATTGACCTGATCGACGGCCAACGGCACGCGACGGGCAGCCTCACGATCTCCGGCGACTCGGAGAACGACAAGGCTCGCGTATCGGCGCTCATCGCCGACCTGCGTGACAAGTGCAGCGCTCTACCGGAAGATCCGTTCCTGCTGTATTCCACGGATGTCCGACCAACGGAGCGAATCGGCGAAAACACACTGCCTGCAAGCGATGATGCCGTCGGTGAAATCATAAGGTCAAACAACGGCCGAGATCTGGTCGGCGTTTACGCATCGGGGGGCATCGAGCGAGGCTTCGCGAACTCGCTCGGCCAGCGCAACTGGTTCCGCACGCACACGTTCAATCTTGACTGGAGTCTCTATCACGCTGCGGACAAGGCGGTGAAGACGAACTACGCGGGGTTCACGTGGGACCCACGCGTGTTTGCGCAGAAAGTAGCGTGGTCCGGCGAACAACTCGGCGCGATTGGCAAACCCGCCAAGACGATCAAGCCGGGACGATACCGCGTGTTTCTTTCGCCGATCGCGCTCTATGAACTCATCGGCATGCTCTGTTGGGACGGCTTTGGCCTGAAGTCACATCGCACTCGACAGACGCCACTGCTGAAGATGATCGAAGGTGAAGGCGGGTTCCATCCATCAGTCACCGTGCTGGAGAACACACGTGACGGCGTCGCGGCGAACTTCCAGGAGGCCGGGTTCATCAGGCCGGATCAAGTGCCGCTGATTGACGGCGGCACATACGCGCAGTGCCTCAGCTCGCCGCGGTCGGCAAAGGAATACGACGTGCCCACAAACGGCGCTTCCGCCGACGAGTCGCCCGAATCGATGGAGGTCGCGGCCGGGACGCTCCCGATAAACGATGCCCTGAGCCGGCTCGGCACCGGCATCTACGTCGGCAATCTCTGGTATCTGAACTACTCGGATCGCAACGCATGCCGCGTGACGGGTATGACACGATTCGCGACGTTCTGGGTCGAGCACGGTGTCGTGCAAGGCCCGCTCAACGTCATGCGTTTCGATGAGACGCTCTACAGAGCGTTGGGTGAGAATCTTTCCGGTCTGACAGCCGATCGAG
This sequence comes from Phycisphaerales bacterium, assembly GCA_023135165.1. GTDB lineage: Bacteria > Planctomycetota > Phycisphaerae > Phycisphaerales > JAGLTS01 > JAGLTS01. Next base: position 32,266 of record JAGLTS010000013.1, read on the forward strand.
AGATGATTCTCGATCCTGGCACATACCTGCGGCGTTCAACAACCAGCGGCCGTATGCCCGGCGCGCTGATCGAGGATTTCACGTTCACGCTCTGACAAGAGCACCGGATGCCGCACGGGATAGCGCGCTGCGTGTTCTCTCCGCGAACTCCTGGCCTCCCGGATCGCGTCAGCCGATCAGGCTGATGAGCCGGACGACCTGCGCGATGATGAACGTGACGAGAAGCGCGAGACCCAACGGCATCAGCGTGCCGAGCACCGTCCAGCGGATGCGCTTCGTCTCTTTCCAGATCGTGTAGATCGTCGTGGCGCATGGGTTGTGCAAGAGCGAGAAGAGCATCAGGTTCACTGCGGTGAGCAGCGTCCAACCATGTTTGTCGACGAACAAGGCTCGCCAATCGTCGGTCGAGGTAAGTTCCTCGGTCATCATGCTGTTGCCGAGGTAGAGCATGAGGATGGTCGGAACGACGATCTCGTTGGCGGGGATGGCGATGACGTATGCGAGCAGGATCACGCCGTCCAAGCCGATCGCCCGACCGATGGGATCGAGCGCGCCGGTGCAATACTGCGCCAGGGATGTATCGCCGATGGTGATGTTGGCGAGGAGCCAGATGATCGCGCCCGCGGGCGCTGCGCAGACGATCGCCCGCCAGAGAACAAAGAGGGTGCGGTCGATCAGCGATGTGTAGAGGATGCGGAGGATGCTCGGCCGACGGTATGGGGGCAGCTCGAGCGTGAAGGCGGACGGTTCACCCCGCAGGACCGTGCGTGAGAGGATCGCGGAGATGACAAGCGTAGCGAGCACACCCAGCACGACGACCATTACGATTGAGCCGGCAGCAGCGACGGATGCGACGCCCGGCGGTGCGGACACGGCGACGAACACCGTCGCGAGCAGAATGAGCGTTGGCCAGCGACCGTTACATGGCACGAAGTTGTTGGTGAGGATCGCGATGAGGCGTTCGCGCGGCGAGTCAATCGTTCGGCATGCGATGACGCCCGCTGCATTGCATCCGAAGCCCATGCTCATCGTGAGGACTTGTTTGCCGTGCGCCCCGGCCTTGCTGAAGAGCCGATCGAGGTTGAAGGCGACACGTGGCAGGTAGCCGAGGTCTTCGAGGATGGTGAACATTGGGAAGAAGATCGCCATGGGCGGGAGCATGACGGCGACGACCCACGCCAGTGCGCGGTACACGCCGTGCCAGACCAAGCCGGTCAACCATGACGGCGCGCCGAGCCGCTCAAAGGCCGCGCTGCACACATCCTCGATGTGGAATAGGCCCGTGGCGAGCAGTTCGGATGGGTAGTTCGCGCCGGTGATCGTGATCCAGAAGATGACGGCGAGCAGCACGAGCATGAGCGGCAGGCCGAAGGCGGGTGAGGTGATAAACCGGTCGAACGTGTGATCCCAGTCGCGGGTTCGGCGGTCGGTCCGCGTAACGGCTCGGCCGGCGATTCGATGTGCATCGTCGTAGATGGCTTGGACGAGGTCGTCTCTGAAGCTGCCGTGCAGCGTGCTGCGCAGCGAGGCGGCGCGCGACAGGATCGCCTCAGCAGGCGTTACGGCGGGATCGCTTTGCTCGGGCGTCACTGCGAAGGCTCCGCGCTGATTGTCAGCGACGTGTGACGGCCCGGCTCGGCCTGGCGCGCCGCGATGTCGGCGAGTTCGCCGCTGAGGAGCGCCTGCTGAACGTGGTGATCGCCGTCGAGCAGACGCACAGCCACCCATCGCGCGTTTGGAAGTCCGGGCACAGCCTGTTCGATGAGTGGAACAAGCTCCGATACAGCCCGCTGGAACGCACCGTCTCGCATGACGTGGTGCGGCGAAGTCCTGACTTCGCCTTGCACAATCCGATCGATCGTTTCGAGAAGCAGGGGCAGCCCCTCGCCTGTCCTCGCGCTTGTCGCCACGACAGGCACGCCGAGATCCGCTGCGAGGATATCCGTGTCAACGCGCAGTCCTTTCCGCCGCGCTTCGTCGATCAGGTTCACACACACGACGACCCGATCACTGATTTCGAGCACTTGCAGCACGAGGTTCAGATTCCGTTCCAGACACGTGGCATCCGTGATGACGACGGTGCAGTCCGGCTGACCGAAGAGGATGGAATCGCGCGCGATCTCTTCATCCTGTGCGGCGGAGAGCAGCGAGTATGTGCCCGGCAGATCGACGAGCTTGTAGCGTTTGCCCGCGAAGCTGTATCCGCCCTCAGCCCGGCTCACCGTCTTGCCCGGCCAGTTGCCGGTGTGTTGTCTCAGGCCTGTCAGGGCGTTGAAGACGCTGCTCTTGCCCGTATTGGGGTTGCCCGCGAGGACGATGATGTAATCAGCCTTGCCGACGTCCAGTCCCATTCGGGCGAGTCCCGCGGATGCCGGGCATGTCGAGCAGCGGGTGCGGTCAGCCATGGCGCTGCTCCGATGAGCCTGCGGGTCGAATCAACACGCGTTGGGCTTGATCGCGCCGCAGTGCGATGAGCGAGCCGCGCACGCGGTACGCCGTCGGATCGCCGAGGAAACCGGTGTACTGCGATGTGACGACGGCGCCGGGTGTGAGGCCCAGGTCGAGCAATCGTCGTCGTGTGAAGCCGCGCAATGTATCGTCGAGTTCGTGGACGATCGCGTCTTGCCCCCGTTTGAGCGTGGTGAGCGGCGTGACGAACGGCAGCGTTGTGATGGGGGCTGCCGGCCCGACGAACACGTTGGCAGCGATGATCGGCGCGAGGGTGTACGTCTCGCGATCATCCGCGAAGACGATTCGCGCTGCGTCCGCTTCGATAACCTTGATGCGTTGGCCGGGGCGGAGACCCTCTGCTGCGAGTTGTGAGAAGACGGCGGCGGGTTCATCTTCGAGGTGAACGATCACGGCTGGCACGTCCGTGGGCCATTCGGTGAGGGGTTTCGAGGCGGGGTCGGGCAGTCGGCCGTCCGCTGTGGGGATCGGATCGCCGTGCGGGTCCGTCGTGGGATAGCCCATCGCGGCTTCGAGCGCCTGGATGTCGCGCGGCGTGCGGCGGTGCTCTCGGCGGTCGGCGACGGCGTGGATGCTCGTGAGCGGCATGCGCGCCTCATCCGCGAGGTATCGCTCCCACAATCGGTGCGCGCGGATGACTTGCAGCGCCATGCGCGTGCCGTCGGGCGTCAGGCATACGCCGCCCGCTGTGGAGCGCAGCCAGCCCTGTGCTTCGATGTGCTGACAGAGGCGAACGACAGCGCGCGACGGGATGCCGATGGCGCCGGCGAGTGAGTCGATCGTCGCGCGGTGTCCTCGCCATTCGCAAGCGTGCAGGTGCTTGAGCGCATCTTCGATGAGTACGCGCCGGCGGGCCTCTCGTATTCGCGACCACCAGGTGAGCGGACCCATCGTACTAGTCCTTTTCGGCGCGTTGGTCGATGAACCGGGCCATGCAGCGCAGCGTGGCTTGGCCGACGTGGTGCTCAATCCCCTCAGCGTCACGGTGGGCGTCTTCATCCGGGACGCCGATGGCCTGGAGGAATGCGTGGACAATGTCGTGTCGGCGCCTGCTCTGTGCGGCGAGTTTCTCACCGGCTGCGGTCAGCCGAATCGGTCGATGCGGCTGGGTTTGGACCAGGTTCGCCTCCTGCAGTCGGGCGACGGTGCGCGTGACCGTGACGTGCGACACGCCCATGTGCGCAGCGAGATCCTTGACACGGCATTCACCTGTCTGGTGGAGGATGTCGGAGATCGCCTCGACGTAGTCCTCAGCCGTCTCGGTCATGTGGTCACGACGGACTTTCGCGAAGGCGGTTGTGGGTGTTGAGCGGGCGCGGTTCATCAGTGATCCCTAAAGCCAATTCCGGAGTGATTTATGATTGTAGCACAGGCTACATATCGGGACAAGTACGTCCTGCTGGAATCCGCACAGATGTCCCTTGAGATAGCATGATTGGCGTGATTCAGCCGTCTTGTGGCCTTCGGCGGCACGGAGATCCGGGATGGCGGCTTGACGAACGGGTATCTTGTGCTACAAGGGGCGGCCCGGTGGAGGAATCGGACAGGGCAAGGCCCGGCGGGCAGGAGCAGACGCGAGTGACGGCAGATGAGTCTCGCACAGCCGATGGTCGGACGCACGCCGGCGTCCATACGGTCGCGCCGCTTCGGATCGCCGTGGCGTGCGATCGCAGATTCGGCCTGATCTGGCTGCTCACGATCATCCTCCTGGCGGCGCTCTTGCCGCTGCTGACCGTCGCGGTGGTGACCTACGACGACTCCCGCACGACGCGATGGCTGGAGGGGCTGTATCAACGCAAGACGCTCGCGGCTGAGCTTCGGGCGGATGACCCACAAGGGTGCATACTCATCCTCGGCGGGTCGAACGCACTCTTCGGGCTGGATGCGGAACTGATCGAACGAATGTTGGATCGGCCTGTCGTGAACATGGCGACACACGCCGGTATGGGATTGGAGTATCACACACTGCGCGCCCGGCGTCTTCTCGCGCCCGGCGACATCGTCCTGCTCTCGCCCGAGTATGAGATGCTCACCGCCAGCGACGCCATGATCGATGTCTGCTGGGAGTACATCATCACGCACGATGCGCGGTACTTCCGTGACATCGGCCTGCGGCGAAGCGCCAAGCTGCTGTACTCGGTCCCGATCGAGGAATACACCGGCTCGCTTGAGCGCTGGAGCAGACGCCTGCGCGGTCGGCACGCCGACTGGAAGGGCTACAACTTCCTTGAACTCAGCCCCAACGGTGACCTGCGACGATACTACGGCAAACGGAACTTCGAAGTGAAGCACCGATTCCTGGCGGAGAACTTCGAGACGGTTGCGATGCGCCGGTTCCGTTCATTCGTACAGTGGGCGCACGACCATGATGTGACTGTGATGTTGACTTGGCCGAGCATTTGCAGGGATCCGGTGACGATGTCGGAGCAGGCGAGGAGTCGGCAGCGCAACCTTGCGAAGCGGATGCGCGACATGGGCGTCGTGCTGCTCGATGAGCCGGAGCAGCGCATCTACCCGCGCGAGTTCTTCGCCGACACGCCTTATCACCTCACGCCGGCTGTGCGCAGGCTGCGCAGCGAATCGGTGGCTCGCGGATTGAGGTCGACGCTCGGCGAAACTCCCGACTCAGATGATGAGGGCGGGCTGTTTGTGATGGCCGGTCCCAATCATGTGTTGACGCCGGGAAACGTGTTTGCAGACGATCAGGATGTGCGCAGCGTGCTTCTGGTTCGTGAGCCGGTCGACCATCCGGATGCGGTGACAGCGGAGGATGTGCGGGCGGCGCTTGACGCGGGCCGACCGGTTTTCTTCGACGAACCCGCGGTTGAGCAGGTCTTCCGTAACGCCGGGCTCAGCGCCGAGGCTGTGGCTGCGGCGGATGTGTCGCTGTCCGATTTGATCGATCGGCATCAGAACCACCTGTTCTTCCTGACGTTTGTGGGTGCGGACTCGTGGGACGGCGAAGGGGCGTCGAATCTGCCCGAGCCGTTCGCCTCGTTCGTGGCGGGTGAGGGATATCGCGTGGCCTTGATCGGCACTGGGCGCGCCCGGTCGCACGACCGAATCGAGCGCAGTCCGGATGGCGCACGGATCGAGCGCAGGATGTACTACCGCCTCGGCACCGGCGACAGGTCGCCGCTGGATGTCGTGCTTCGTAGCGGGCCGGGCGACGAGGTGAGCGCACTGGTGCTGAACGGAATCGAATTGAGCGGGTCCAGAGCGGGGTTTCACATCGCAGTGCTCGACCCGGAGCTTGGGATCATTGTCGATCGCGCATTCTTTCCGAATGGTAAGCCGATCCGTGCGTGGAGGCTCATGCGAGCAGTTGGTCAGTAGGCATGCTGTTTATCAGTTTCCAGTTCGTGTTTGTGTTCCTGCCTACGGCGCTTGTGCTGTACTACGGATTGGGACGCCTCAAGAGCGATCAGCCGGCCAAGGCGAGCCTGGCGATCATGTCGCTCGTCTTCTATGCCTACTGGGATTGGCAATCCGGCTGGGAAACGAAGTATATCTTCCTGCTCCTCTCAAGCCTCGTCGTCAACTTCACGATCGGTACGCTGCTTGCGCGCCAACCCTCCAAGCCGCTGCTCGCGCTTGGGATCTCACTGAACCTCGGCGCGATCGCGTACTACAAGTACGCCGGTTTCCTGGTGGCGAACTACGCTGCCGTGACGGGCTGGGGCATACAGGTGCCGAGCATCGTTCTGCCGCTGGGCATTTCGTTCTTCACGTTTCAGCAGATCGCGTTTCTTGTGGATGCGCATCGCGGTGAGGCGGAGGAGCTGAATCCGGTCCGCTACAGCCTGTTCGTGGCGTTCTTCCCGCAGCTCATCGCCGGGCCGATCGTGCATCACAAGGAGATGATGCCGCAGTTCGCAAAGCGTGATGTGTGCCGATGGAAGTCATCCGCGATTTACGCAGGTCTTGCGGTCTTCACGATCGGGCTTGCGAAGAAGATCGTCATCGCTGACACGTGCGGGCCTTGGGCCGGGGCTGTGTTCGCGACGACGAGTGATCTGTCGATGATCGAGGCGTGGAGCGGGGCGCTCGCGTACACGATGCAGATCTACTTCGACTTCTCAGGCTACAGCGATATGGCGATCGGGCTGGGGATGATGTTCGGCGTACGCATCCCGGAGAACTTCAACGCGCCGTACAAAGCCATCAGTATCATCGACTTCTGGCGGCGCTGGCACATGACGCTCTCGCGCTTTTTGCGCGATTACCTGTACATTCCGCTTGGGGGGAATCGGCGCGGCAAGTCCAGGCGGTATATGAACCTCATGCTCACGATGCTGCTCGGCGGACTCTGGCACGGGGCGAGTTGGACGTTTGTCATCTGGGGCGGGTACCACGGGCTGCTGCTTGTCGTCGTTCACGTCTGGCGGCGCTTCGGCCAACCAATGCCGATGTGGGTGGCGCGGACGATCACGTTCGTTGCGGTGGTTGCGGGATGGGTTGTCTTTCGAGCGACGAGCATGGGTCAGGCAGGTGAGATCCTGAAGTCAATGTGCGATGTGTCAACGCTTCGTTTCAAGGATCTCTCGCTCATTCCCGGCGGCTGGTGGCAGGCGGGCTTGCTCGGCGCGCTGGTGGTGTTTGTGAACTTCGCCCCAACGACGCGGTCGTGGACGGAAGGCCGAACGCTGCGGACGAGGCACGCGGTGCTGCTCGGCGCATTGTTCTTCCTGTGTCTACTCCTGATGCGCGACACGCACCTGGCGAAACGCACAAGTGAGTTCATCTACTTCCAGTTCTAACGGGGAAGATCGTCCGCGCGACGGCTCGCTGCGGAGGGGCGGACGAAACGGACAGGGTGGGATTCGAACCCACGGTAGAGGTAACCCCCTACGCCGGTTTAGCAAACCGGTGCCTTCAGCCGCTCGGCCACCTGTCCTGTTAGGGGCGGCGATTGTCGCAGATCGAACTGATTGGGTCAATTGCCAAGCAGGGCGGGTGAGCGTCCCGGCTGCTGGCTGTGCGGTGGGTTACGCAGCCTTGACGAGTTGCACATCCTTGGGCAACTGCATGATGCGCTCGATGAGCTGTGCGAACCAAGGTCGCAGGCCGTCGCAGTCGTCGATCCATTCGGTGCGCGCCAGATCATCCGCGAGATCCTGACGGACGTACCGGCGGACATCACGGTCGGCAGCGGCGAGCGCGAGCGTGACGGCGGCGGCGACTCGGCCGGCTGCTGCGGGGTCGTACTGCCGCGTCGCCTCAAGCTCCTCCTGCAACCAGCGTTCGAGCTGCGTCTCGCTGGGAATATGCTGCGTCCGAAGGAGCAGCGCAGCATCGACAAAGGCGCGGGTCGCCTCGTTGTACTGGCTGTCGAATACGAAGACAGCCCCTCGCTGGAGCATGGCGGCGGGTTCGTCGCGCAACCGATCGGTGGCGTCGGTGACGGCTCGGACCCAAGGCCCGATGTCGCCGGTCTGGCCGGTCAGGCCGAACCACGTCGTCACGAGTCGCGCGCAGGCAGTGTGGGCTGGGCCTGTTGCTTTACTGCGAAGGAGCGAGCCAATCGTGTGTGTGAGTTTCGCCGGTGCGTACGGCTGCCTCCCTGTGAAGAGGTCGTCGAGCGTCAGGCGATGTGGCGACCGGCTCAAAGCGGCGAGTGCGACCGCCAGATCGAATACTGCCCGGGCATGCGTTTGGTTCGCTAGATCGACGCCCGGCAGGATCGTCTCACCCGCATCGGCGCGAGGGGAAAAGACATGCATCATCGTCGCCGGAAGAGGCTGGCCGTAGTCGAGCAGCGCGCCGGGCTTGTGCTCAGCCTGCGCGGTGACGATGTAGATCGTGTGCTTGCGATCGGACGAATCGTCCATCGCGCCGATGTCGGCGAAGAGCGATGGGCTGAGCGACGGCTGCTCGGCGTGCACGTACGCATCCAGGCGGTCGGCGGCGATCACCTCCTGGGATGTGCGGTCGTCGCGCGGGTTGACATGGATGAATCGCACGTTGATGTCGCCGGGGAATCGGCTGGGCAGCGCGGCGAGGTCGATGCCTGCGACGCCGATGCGCAACGGGCAGTCGGGGATGCAGCGCAGCGCCGTGCGGGCAAGTGAGCCGACCAAGCCGTCGCTGCGGTGGATGACCTGCTCGGCGAGGGCGCGCTTGGCTTGCCGCGGCGAGACGGGCGGTGCGGCGTGGTCGGTGCTGCGGCGGCGGCGTGAGTCTTCGATGGTGTCGAACAGGCGTTTTCGCAGCGCAACGAGACGGAAGGCGGGCGTGATCGAAGGTCTTCCGCGAGCGTGCCAGAGGATGGCGATGCCGCCGGTCAGGGCGAGCCACAGACCGATCGGCGTTCCGAGAACCTTGGCGGTGAGCCAGGGCGTGCCGAGCAGTGAGGCTGCGATGAGGATCAGTCCCGCAGCGACGCTGTAGAGGCAGAGCGTCACCAGTGTCCCGTTGCTGTTCTTCCGCATGTTGGATTGCATACCGCAAGATCGGCCGGGGCGGCGTCCGTCGTGAGACGCCAGCGCAGAGAAGCGCGACGCGGGCATGCCCCAACGCGCACAACTGGACCGGCGGCGCGAATCCGTCGCATAGCTGGCGCATGCTGCGTATTCGGACGGCTGAGCATCAGGGCGCGGGGTGGGGGGATTCGTCGCCGGGGAGCGTGAAGCCGCGAGCGGCGTCGGCGGGCGGCAAATGCGTGTATATTCGCCACCGAAGTGCAGCCGACGTGTCCCGCTGGTCGATGTCGGCCAAGTACGCGCGAGCGCAGCCCACCGGAGCCTATCGGCATGGTCAAAGACCTTGTGCGCCTGGCACGTCCCCTAGATTGGACGAAGAACGTCTTCGTTCTGCCAGCCCTGATCTACAGCGGGGAGTGGCGAAGCACGATCGGACCCGGGCAGTGGGAACCGAACTGGACGGCGATCCTCGGCACGCTCGGAGCATTCATCGCATTCAGCCTGCTGGCCAGTGCGATTTATGCGGTCAACGACACGCTGGACCGTGACAAGGACCGTCTGCACCCGGTCAAATGCCGCCGGCCGGTGGCGAGCGGCGTTATCTCGCCATCGACGGCGACGACGTTCGCGCTCCTGCTCGCCGTGGCTGCGTTCGGCCTGTCCTCACAAATCAACCCACCTTACCTCACGGCGGCGCTGCTCATGTACGTGCTGCTACAAGTGGCGTACAACCTCGGGCTGAAGCGCATCATGCTGCTGGATGTGATGGCGATCTCCACGGGGTTCGTCCTTCGCGCGCTGGCGGGCGGTGCTGCGGTGCCCACTCGGGTTTCGCTGTGGCTGATTCTCTGCGTCTTTTTCCTCTGTCTGTACCTGGGCTTTGTCAAAAGGATGTGCGACCTCCAGTCAGCCACCAAGCAAGGTGAGACGCAGTGGAGGTCACCGGCTGGGTACGACCACGAGGAGGACATCTCCTGGCTGCTCGGATTCACCGGCGTGCTGTCGATCGTGATGTACGTGATGTACGCGTTGTCGTCGCATACGACTCGGCTCTTCGGGTACAGCGCGACGGCGTTCGTCTTGATGGTGCCGATCCCGATCATGGTGATGCACAGGATGTACATGTGCGCCAAGCGCGGCGAATCGGACAGCCCGCTCGGGTCGCTTCGCCAAGACCCCGTGGTGATGATCGGCGGGATTTTGTTCCTGCTCGGCACGGTGACGATCATCTATGCACCGGGCGTCGACGATTTGATCCGGAAGTTCTTCCTTATGGAGTAGGAGCACGCCGTGCGCGGCAGCCTGTCACAGCGCCGGTGGTGGGGTGGAGCGGCGGTCGTCGCGCTCGTGTACATAGTGCTCGTCGGCGCGGTGATGGCGCTGACGTGGGGCTGGACGGACCGCACACCGGATTGGCCGATCGCGTCATACGATGAAAAAATGTACCACAGGCCGGTGATTGAGCAGTTCGCACAGCAGTGGCCCGCGGTAGATCTGCGGGACTACGCGTCGGCGACGACGCCGGGATATCACCTGCTCGCCGCGGCGGTGTGGCGTCACACCAACCCGGCGACGGTGCGCGTGGTGAGCGGGCTTGCATGCGTACTTGCGCCGTTGTTGTTGTATGGGTTTGTGTCGCGCCGCCTCGGGCCAGGACCAGGCGCACTGATCACATGCACGGTCTGTTTGTGCAACTACGTGATCGGATCGGCTGCGTTTCTCACGACAGACAGCTTCAGCTTGATCTTCGTGATCGTCGCGCTCGGGGCGATGCTGCGCGCGCTGGACGGGGCGGGTCGGCGGTGGCTGGTCATCGCGGCTGCGGCGGTCATCGCCGTCGTGCTCGTCCGGCAGATTCAGGTGTGGTTGTGCGGGCCGCTTCTTGTCACGGCGTGGCTGTGTCGAAAACACGATCGTGCGAGCCTGCCGATCGGCATGGCGGGTTGCGCAGCGGCGGGAGCTGCGGTCGCATACTTCCTGTGGCTGTGGGGCGGGCTGACACCACCCAGCTTCGCGGCGCAGCACGGCGGCGGATGGAACTTCGCGGCGATTCCATACATCCTCTCGCTCTTCGGACTGCTCGGGATCTGCTACATCGGGTTCCTCGCGCCGAGCCGATATGACAAGTCGGCTCTTCTCATCGGCGCTGCTGCGGGACTTGTCATTGCGCTTGTGTTCGTGACTGCGCCGAGCGAGCCGGCGGGTCGCTGGGCCGGTGTGATCTGGCTCGCGGCGGACAAGCTGCCGGTAATCGCCGGGCGGTCGGTGGTGTTCATCGTGCTGTGCCCGTTGGGCGGCGCAGCGGTGGCGCTGTGGGCATCGCGCACGTGGGACCGGGGCGGCGGGGTTCTGCTCTTGTCGCTGCTCGCATTCACCATCGCGCACACCGCCAACGCGCAAGCATGGCAGCGGTACTACGAACCGTTCCTCTTGATCCTCTGCGCCCTGCTCGCATCGCGCAGCGACGTGCGCCGGGCTTGGGCAATGCTCGGCATCGCCGTGCTCCTCATCGGGCTGGGCGTGGTGACAGCGGTGAAGGTGTACGTGCCGATTGCGGGTGGTTGATGTGTGCGGGGGTCGTCAGGGCATCTGGATTCCGCCGGTCGGCGGCTGCGGGCTGGTCCCCGCCGGAGCACCTTGTGCGGGCATCGATGCGATGTGCTGGCTGATCTCGACGTACCGGTTGCGCAGCTCGTAGATGATCGTGGCGAGGTCCTTGGCCTCATCGTCCGTGAGGCTGCCCTTGCACTTGTCTTCGAGCACGGCGAGCAGGTCGATGTGGTGCCGTGCCAACTCAAGGCTGACAACAGCCTGACCCGTCTGTGGATCGGGGATACCGCCGAGGTAGAGCATCGCGGGCGTGACGAGCGTACTCATCAGTGTCTTGAAGTCAGCGGGAGGCAGTTCGCCCGGGCCGAGCTTCGCGCCAGTTGCGTCGCCGCCCTGGACCTTGGCATGGCGCTCCTTCTCGGCCATCTTGGACTTCTCCTGCTCAACCTCGGCCTTCCAGTCGGAGTCGATGTGCAGCTTCGGGCCTTCGTTCTGTTCTGCCACTGGGGGGTCCTTTCGAGCGTGTATGTCCGGGCCAGCGTCGTCGTCGCAGCGCCAGCGTGACCACACTATAGGGGACAACGCGACGCAGCGGCGGCTGGATCGGGCACGGCTGAGGTCTATACACAACTCCGCCGCGGGGTTCGGATTGGTCGGGCTTGACGGTGAAGCGAGCCGCGGCGTCCCCGCCAGCGGTCCCCCACACAGGCGAGCAACTCGCATCAGAGGGGCGGTGTGACCGCCTCGGGAAACGTGTATGAGGGCTGGATCGGGTACGGTGTGGTTGGGAGGTTGCTGTGTACTGCCGAGCGTGCGGGTACGCACTGTGGAGCATTTCTCCAGGCCGATGTCCCGAGTGCGGCGAGCCGTTCGCGCCGACGCAGTTCTCGTTTCGGCCGGGCGTGGTGAAGTTTCTCTGCCCACACTGCAAGCAGGCGTATGCCGGCACCGACCCGTTCGGGTTGCCCGCGCCGAGTCACTTCATGTGTGCCCGTTGCGGCAAGCCGGTGTCGGCGGATTGCATGATCGCGCTTCCGGGCGATGGCATTCCAGAAGAGGCCACCATCGCGCGGGATGCCCTGTGGCCCGATCGCAAGCGCATCGGACGACGGCGGGCCTTTTTCACGACCGTCGCGTGCGCCATGGTTCAGCCGGAGCGATTCGAAGGCGATCGCCTGCGGCGCGGTGATGTGGGTGAAGCCATCGGGTTTGCGAGCCTCGTTTCGCTGGGTGCGATTGTGCCGAACGCCCTGCTTCTCTTCCTGGCCGAAGCAATGATGAGCGGGTTGTCCGCGTGGCTCGCGCTCCGGCTCGTCGGCGTGTGCGTTGGGTTTGCCATCGCGTATCCGGTGATCGTGGTGAGTGTCTGGGCAATCGTGACGCATCTGCTGCTCAAGGTGATCGGTCGGCCGACCGAAGGGTTCAGCGCCACATACCGGGCGATGCTGTACGGGCAGGGCGCATTGTTGGTTGCGGCGATTCCCGTGATGGGATGGGTTCTCGCCGCGACGTGGGTACTGGCCGCCTCCACCTTTGCGGTGAGTGCGGCTCAGCGAGTGGGCGCAGCCCGCGCGGCGCCGGCTGTACTGGCGCTGCCGGGACTGCTGATTGCGGGGATCGTGGTGGTCTTCGTGCTCTCGGTGATGTGAACATCATCCGCCGGTGCGCGGCCACTGCGGTTCCGTCGCGTCCACAGCGATGCCTCGCAAGTGGGGGTGACGTTCGCCGAAGAAATGGTTGATCGAGTAGGGTGTCATTGCGGGAGGTGCGTTGATGCAGTGTCGCGACTGCGGCTATTCATTGTGGAACATCCCGCCGGGACGGTGCCCGGAGTGCGGCAAGGCGTTCGCGCCGACGGGTTTTACGTTTCGTCTCCGGGCGGTGAAGTTCCTCTGCCCGAACTGCAGGCAGGAGTACTACGGCACGGACTTGCAGGGGCTGCCCGTCCCGCGATCGTTCATGTGCGTGAACTGCGGCGAGCCCGTCGAGGCGGACCAGATGATCGTGCTGCCGGCTGAAGGGGTGTCGGAGCGGATGGCATTGGCGGAGGCGGCGCCCTGGCGGATGCGGACAAACATCGGGTTGTGGAAGGCGTTCTGGAAGACGGTCGGCCGGTCCCTGACGCGCCCGGCGTCGGTCGTGCGGTGGTTACCCCCAGAAGGCGGGCTTGCCGAGGCGCTCGGCTTCGCGTGTCTGGCCGGGTTGTTCGTCACGCTGGTCGGGACGCTCCTTGTCGCGGCGGTCCTTCTGCCGATCGGTTTCTTCACAGGGGGCGGTCGGGGCATGCTCTCGCCGCTCTTGTTCCTTTCATCCGGCTGCGTGGGCGCTTCGATCGTGTATCTGGTCGTCGGCGTCGCGCTGTGGGCGGTGCTTGCCCATCTGGTGCTTCTTGTCACGGGCAAGCGAGCGGGCGGATTCCGACTGACGTATCGCACAATGCTGTACGCGCAGGGGCCGATCGTCTTCGTGCTGATCCCTTCGTGTGGTTCGTACATCGCCGGCGCATGGATGACTGTGAGCTGCGCTCTGATGCTGCGAGAAAGTCAAGGCGTGCACGGCGCTCGCGCGACGGCTGCGGCGCTGACGCTGCCCGTGTTGGCGATCATCGCGTACGCGGCCTTTATCATCACCGCTGTGACGATCGCATCCACCGTGAGCACGATGTCGGTTTCCGGACCGACGATGCCCTTATCGTCCGTGGCGGGCTTCGGACAGGGCCCGGCAGGGGCAATCACAGCGGCGGCGTCACCGGATGACGGTTCCGGGCCCGACCATGTGCTGCGGCTCGTGGCGGACGGCTCGTTGTCCGTCGATGATCTCACGGACCCGTGGGCAGGCCCGCCAGCGACGAGCATCTTGATCGGCGAGCAAACGCTCGCGAGCATCGGCCTCCAACCGCCCGGGGAGATCGATCAGTTGGCGAATGCGCTCGCCGCCGAGCGCGATGAGGCGGCATCGTGGTATATCTTCGTGGGCACCGTCTTCTGCTACGACGGACTGGACCTGCGCACCACGCCCCCCGACGGCCACAGCGATGTGCTGGGATACATACTGGGCGGCAGCGGTAACGAAGGACCGGGGCAGCCCCGTAAGTACACTGTCTGGTTCGCGGACGGCTCATGGCAGCGGATCTCGCGGAGCGAGATAAGTAATCTGATCGCACGAGAAAACGAACACCGCGCCTCGCGCGGCGTACCGGCCATCCCGCTGCCTGAAGAAGCTGTTGCCCAATAGGCAGCATCGCACGATTCGGCAACGAACGGAACCGGGCGATCCCCCGCTGAGGTCTATACACAACTCCGCCCTGGGGTTCGGACTAGCAAAGCGAGCCGCGGCGTCCTCGCCAGCGGTCCCCGCTCAGCGTGCGTGATATGTACGCGAGGCGCCGATCACACGACGACCGGCTCATCCGTTCCGTGGAATCACACGATCTGATGGGCCGAGCGTGTCCGCCACCTTCGTATTGAACTCCTCGTAGCCCGGCCGACCCATCAGGCCGAACGTCGCCTGCTTGCCGAGTTCGACAGCAGGTTGATCGTATGCGTTGATGTTCAGCATCAACCCGGCGTAGCTCGTCGCGATCTCCCACAGGGCGATGAACTGGCCGACGTAGTACGCATCGAGCGTCGGGAACGTGATCGTGAAGTTCGGTCGCTTGCTCTCGACAAGCGCATACTCCGTCGCGCGTTTCTCAGCGGCGAGCAGCGTCGTGAATGAAACGCCTTGCAGGTACTTCAGGTTCTCAACATCCAGGCCGGTCGGAATCGTGAGATCGCGCGGGAGCTTCCGCACGTCAACAAAGCCGATGACCTTGTCGTTCGGCCCTTCACGGTAGAGCTGGACCTGTGAGTGCTGATCCGTCGTGCCCAGCGCCTTGATGGGCGTCGCGCCCGCGAAGACTTCGTTGCCTTGTCGATCGACCTGTTTTCCAAGCGATTCCGCCCAGATTTGGCGATACCAGTCGGCGAGGCTGTAGAGCGCGTTGCAGTACGGCATGAGCACGTGATTCGGTTTGCCTCGCTTGGTGAACTCGATCAGGAGAAACGCGAGCATGGCGGCGGGGTTGCTCGTCATGTCCCGGCGCGAGCACGGCGCATCCATGGATGCAGCCCCGTCGAGCAGCGCTTCGATGTCAATGCCGCACATCGCGGCGCTGAAGAGACCGACGGGTGAGAGCACGCTGAATCGCCCGCCCACGCCGTCCGGCACGGGGAGGTTGCGGTATCCCTCCGCATCGACGATCGATCGCATCGTGCCTCGGCTCGGGTCGGTGATCGCGATGATGTTGCGGTGGGCGTTGTCGCCGAGGCTGTTGATGAGAACGTCGCGCATGGTGATGAACTGCGCCGCGGTTTCCGCCGTCTCGCCTGACTTGCTGATGACGTTGACGAGCGTGCGCGACAGGCCGGGATCGACGGTCTCAGCGAAATCAAGGATGTCGCCCAGGAGCATGGGATCGACGTTGTCCACGACGAAGAGGCGAGGACCGGGCCTGATGCCGTCGGGAAGCAGGTTGTATGTCACCGGGTTCAGCGCGTTCTGCAAGGCGATGTTGCCGAGTGCGGAGCCGCCGATCCCCAGGACGATGAGCGTGTCGTACGTGCCTGCGCAGTCGTCGACGAGCCGGCGAATCGCCTTGGTGTGCGCACTGCGGGCAGGGTCGAACGGCAAGTCGCGGTAGGCGGTCTCGCCCGCTGCGCGCATAGCGTCAAGCTCTTCACCGTGCTCGGCGACGGCGGAGAGGGATGCTTCAAGATGCGCCGGGTCGAGGCCTTCATCACCGATGCGGTCGGACAGGCAGTTGGCGTAGTCAAGAACGAGGTCGGGCATGGCATGACTCCGGGATGTGGGTTGCTGCTGGGGTGAGTTGCCGTCACGGGTCCGCGCTGAGACTGGTTTGGAGTAGGATACCGTGATGCCCGGCGACATCGAAAATGACATCGACCGCGTGCTCATTGATCGAGACCGCATCGCCGCCCGCGTCGCGGAGCTTGGTCGTCAGATCGCAGCCGACCTGGAGCGTGACACGAAGCGTCACCCGAGTGACGAGCACGCCGGGGAGATCGTGCTGGTTCCAATCCTGACCGGGTCTATCATCTTCCTGGCGGACCTGATCCGGAGCATGCCGCTGAAGATGCAGATCCGCGTGATTTCGGTGAGCAGCTATGCGGGGCGAACGACACAGAGCCGGGGCGCGCAGCTCGCCGGTGAGTTGCCGCCGGACATCGAGGGTTCGCATGTCTTGATCGTTGATGACATCCTCGATTCCGGACGGACGATTCGGCTGGTGCGAAAGCTGATCGCTGAGCGCAAGCCTGCGACCCTGCGGACGTGCGTTCTGCTTCGCAAGGAGATCCCCGAGGCTATGGCGACGCCTTGCGACTACGTCGGGTTTGACGTTCCCAACGAGTTCATCGTGGGGGCGGGGCTGGACTACAACGGGTACTACCGGAATCTGCCGGACCTTGTGACGCTTCGGCCGGAGGCGATGTGAGCGTTCACGGTGACAAGGCGTGCTCTCGCGGTGCGGCCGATCCCTCACTGTCGAGCGAGGCAACGTCGGTTGCTGAGAGGCACGAGGCCCGGACGCTGCCCGCGCGTCTGCTCGACGACGGCGAACTCGTCATCCTGATGCTTCGGCCTCACCCGCTGTTTGTCCTCCTGCACCCGCTAGGTAGCCTCACCGGGCTGGCTGTCCTCACCGTGGTCGCCTGGTGGATCATCCGCCTCAGCCCAACCGGCCCGGGCGGCGGGCTGATGCTCACGGTCGGCGGGTCGCTCATTCTGCTTCGGCTCATCTGGTCCTGTCTGGAGTGGTACAACCGCGTCTACGTGCTCACCGATCGGCGCGTCATCAGGCGGCGCGGTGTGCTGCGGGTCAGCCTCTTTCAGGCCCCGCTTCGCCGCATCCAGCACCTGACGATGTACTTCTCAATCCGTGAACGGCTCTTTGGCATCGGCACGATCGGCTTCGCCACGGCGGGGACGGGCATCCCCGAAGCGTACTGGGTCATGGTTCGCCAGCCGCTCACCGTCCACCGCAGGATTCAGGAGACGATCGACAAGTACGCTGGCCATGTCGGCGATGCATCGTGACACGTGCGATGTGAGATCCGACGCCTCGACCTGCCCGATCGCCGGCGTCGCCCGCAACCGGCGTGCGATGCGAAGCGTCGCGGGATCATCTACCATGATGAGAGCGGCAGTTGGATCGGCGCAGCGGTTCGGTGGAACGCGCACAGCCGGCGTGTCTCCGTGAACCGGGGCGTTGCCAAGTTGTTGTGTGAGAGAGGGCATCGGGCTGCGCCCGTGCCCGGGCGGGGGTTGCTGGGAAGACCGATGTCGTTGAATAGTGCGTCGAATTCGCGGATTCCGCAGGCCCTGTTGGGCGATGTGCCGTGCGTGCGATGCCGATACTCGCTGAAGGGTCTGTCGATCATCGGGGCGTGTCCGGAGTGTGGGACGCCGATCGGGACGACGATTCTCTTCACGGTGGACCCGCAGGCGCCACAGCTCCGACCGATGCGGCACCCCCGGCTGATGGGGGCTGCGGTGCTCCTTGCCTCGCTCTGTGGGTTGCTCTCCGCGCTGTTGCTGGTGACCCCCTCGGTGGCGGATGGCCTGCACGAGCTTCTCGGTTGGTTCACCGAGCCGAGCCTGCGCGCGATTCGCCGTCAGATGCCGTCGCTGGCCGTGATTCCGCTGCTGATCACACTCGTGTCGTGCTTGGTCATGTACCGCCCGGTGGTGGGGACGCCGATGAACTGCCGTGTGGGCGTGCTCGGCTCAATCATCGGGTTTCTGCTGGTGATCGCATCGCTCTTGCTTCTGCAGTGGTTTGACGTTCAGCTCGGCCTGCGCGGGGCGTTCCACAAGGTGTCGCCGTACGATCGGCCGGATGAGATCACGCGGGCGCTGGTGCGCATCGTGTTCGACATCGGGCTCGTGACGATCTTCGTGCTGATTCGACCGTCGGCTCGGCTGCTCGTGTACCGCTCGCTGGCGCTGCGGATGGGGCGTGTCGGCCGACAGGCGCTGTACCCGATGGCAGCGGCAGCGGGGGCAGCAGCGATCGGGGATCTGCTGCGATACCTCGCGCTGCGGATGACTTCAGAGTTGGATATCGGGTCGTCGCCGCTTCAACTCATCGGCGACATCACTGTCTGGGTGAGTTGCAGCTTCATCGTGCTCGGCCTCCTGCGCTCGGTGGTTGATGGGTGGCACATCCGCCGTTCGCTTGTGGCGCCGAGCCCATCGCTTGATGACCTGCTCGCGTTTCGACGGTCGTGACTGCCAGCATGGCAGGCGGCAGAGGTCGACGGGGCGATCCTGTCAGATCCCAACAGGGCGCTTGTTTGTGTAACATCTTGTTGAATAGGTGTTTACAGTCATACCGGGGGTGTCGCGGCTTGGCATCGCTGTTGCCATGACCGGGATGGCGAGGCGACCGTCTGCCAGGCGGTCTCCCGCGTCACTTCTTCCTGGAACGTCCATACACCCGCTGAGAAGTGGAGACCTGATTCATGGCCGCAAAAGAACTGGCCTTTGACACCGATGCCCGCCAAGCCCTGCTCACCGGAGTTGAGAAACTCGCCGCCGCCGTCAAGGCGACACTCGGACCGCGTGGCCGCAACGCCGTCCTTGACAAGTCCTGGGGCGGACCCACCGTGACCAAGGATGGCGTCACCGTCGCTGAGGAGATCGAACTCCGCGACAAGACGCAGAACATGGGCGCCCAGCTCGTCAAGGAGGCTTCCAGCAAGACCTCCGATGATGCGGGTGACGGGACCACCACCGCCGTCGTACTCGCCGAGGCCATCTTCCGTGAAGGGCTTCGCCAGATTACGGCAGGTGCCGACGCCAATGCCATGGTGCGAGGCATCCGCAGGGCGGTCGATACCGTCACACGCGAGATCGAGTCCATGAGCAAGCCCATCAAGGGCAAGGCCGACATCCAAAACGTCGCCACCATCTCATCCAACAACGATCGGGCCATCGGCAAGATCATGGCGAATGCCTTCGAGAGGGTCGGCAAGGACGGTGTCATCACGATCGAAGAAGGCAAGACGATCGACACCTATGTCGATGTCGTCGAGGGTATGCAGTTCGATCGCGGCTACCTCTCGCCGAACTTCGTCACCAATGTTGACGACATGAAAGTCGAGCTTGAGAAGGCGCTCGTGCTGATCTACGAGGGCAAGATCGACTCGATCACAAAGTTCGTCCCCTTCCTTGAGAAGGTCATGGCCACGAAGAAGCCGCTTGTGATCATCGCGGAGGATGTCACGGGCGAAGCGCTCAGCACCCTGGTCATCAACAAACTGCGCGGCGTGCTCAACGTCGTCGCCGTCAAGGCCCCGGGCTACGGCGATCGTCGCAAGGCCATGCTCGCGGACATCGCCGTTCTTACCGGCGGCGAGGCGATCATGAAGGATCTCGGCGTCGAACTTGATCAGATCCAGCTCAGCCAGCTCGGCATGGTCAAACGCATCGAGATCGACAGCGACAACACGACGATCATCGAAGGCGCGGGCAAGAACAGCGCGATCAAGGCGAGGATCGATCAGATCCGCCGGGAGATCGAGCTGTCCACCAGCGACTACGACACCGAGAAGCTCCAGGAGCGGCTCGCCAAGCTCGCGGGCGGCGTGGCGCAGATCAAGGTCGGCGCCGCGAGCGAAGCGGAACTCAAGGAGAAGAAGGCGCGCGTCGAGGATGCACTGCACGCCACCCGTGCAGCCATCGAGGAAGGCATCGTGCCAGGCGGCGGCGTCAGCTTCCTGCGGGCCGTACCCGCACTCGCCGCGGCGCGCAAGGCGGCGCGCGGTGACGAACGGCTCGGCGTCGATGTCGTCGCCAACGCAATGCAGCTTCCGCTTCGGACAATCGCTGACAACGCCGGTGAAAAGGGCACCGTCATCGTCGCCAAGGTCAGCGAGCGGAAGGGCAGCTTCGGCTTCGACGCCCTGGCCCGCGAGTACGGCGACCTGATCGAGAAGGGCATCATCACGCCCGCCAAGGTCGATCGCACCGCACTGCAGAACGCGGCGAGCGTCGCCAACCTGCTGCTTGCCGCCGACTGTGTCGTCACCGAAAAACCACAGGACAACGAGCCCGCACCGGGCGGCGCGCCAGGCATGGACGGCATGGGTGGCATGGGCGGCATGGGCTTCTAAGCACACGTACCTGCCAATCGGCTCGGACACACGAGAAAAACAACACGGCGTCAACGAACGCCGATGCAAGACAACGGAGACACCATCATGGCAATCAAGCCACTCGACGATCGCATCCTCGTCAAGCCACAAGAGGCGGAAGACAAGACCGCAGCGGGGATCTACCTTCCCGAAGCCGCCAAGGAAAAACCTGTTCGCGGCACAGTCGTCGCGCTCGGCCCGGGCAAACTGCTTGACAACGGCAAACGCGGCGACATGAGCGTCAAGAAGAACGACATCGTCGTCTACGGCAAGTACGCAGGCACCGAGATCGAGATCAAGGGCAAGACCCACATGATCCTGCGAGAGTCGGAACTGCTCGGCATCATCGAGAAGTAATCGCGCGCGTCGAGCGACTCCGCGATGGCGCGACGAAACAGGAAATCACCTCCGGCCTGCGAGCCGGGCAGCCACATACAGTTGGATACCAGCGATGACAACGAAACAACAGTTGCGCGGTGAGACGGCTTTGCAGCACATGAAGCGAGGCGTCCAGCGGCTCTCCCAAGCGGTCAAGATCACGATGGGACCCGTCGGACGCAACGTCGTCATGGAGAAATCCTATGGCGGCCCGGCGGTCACCAAGGACGGTGTCACCGTCGCCAAGGAGATCTCGCTTCCTGAGAAGTTCGAGGATATGGGCGTCAAGATGGTCGTCGAAGTCGCCAAGAAAGTCTCCGACAAGGCGGGCGACGGCACGACGTGCGCGACCATCCTGACCGAGGCGATCTTCGTGGACGGCCTGCGACACCTCGCCGCCGGCGCCAACCCCATGGCGCTGCAACGCGGCATCAACGCCGCTGCCAAGGTTGCCTGTGATGCGGTCGATGCGATCAGCGTCGAATGCACCGGCAAGGATGACTACCGCAAAGTCGCGACCGTCTCGGCGAACCACGACAAGGAGATCGGCGAGACCATCGCGGAAGCGATCAACAAGGTCGGAGCGGAGGGCGTCGTCGAGGTCGAGGAAGGCAAGACCGCTGAAATGACGCTCGAATACGTCGAGGGCATGCAGTTCGACAAGGGCTATCTCAGCCCCTACTTCATGACCGATCCGGCAAACAGCGAGTGCATCCTCGAGGATGCGATGATCCTCATCCACGAGAAGAAGATCAGCAACCTCGCCGACCTGCTCCCGCTGCTCAACAAGGTGGCCGGCTCGGGCAATGCGTTGCTCATCATCGCAGAGGATGTGGACAACGAAGCACTCGCGGCGCTGGTCGTCAATCGTCTGCGAGGCGTGCTGAAGGTCTGCGCGGTCAAGGCACCGGGCTTCGGCGATCGACGCAAGGCGATGCTCCAGGATCTCGCGGTCCTCACGGGCGGCACGTTCTTCAGCGAAGACCTCGGCAGAACGCTTGAGGACATCGATCTCACGGAACTCGGCAAGGCCAAGAAGCTCATCATCACGAAGGATGACACCACCGTCATTCGCGGTGCCGGTAAGAAGAAGGACATCCAAACACGCGCATCGCAGATCCAGGCGCAGTACGACAAGTCCACGAGCGACTACGACCGTGAGAAGCTGCAGGAACGCCTGGCGAAACTGACGGGCGGCGTAGCGATCGTCAACGTCGGTGCCGCGACCGAGACGGCGATGAAGGAGCGCAAGGATCGCGTTGAAGACGCCTTGCACGCCACACGCGCCGCGGCGAAGGAAGGCTACGTGCCCGGCGGCGGCGTCGCGCTGATCCGCGCGATCGACGCCGTCGAGAAGAGCCGAGCCAAGGCCCGCGGCGATGAAAAGCTCGGCTACGACATCATCGCAGCCTCGCTGGAGAAGCCCGCATTCCAGATCGCCGACAACGCGGGCGTCGACGGCGACCTCGTCGTCGAGAAGATCAAAGATGGCCAGGGCAACTTCGGATACGACGCAGCGGCCGACACGTACACGGATCTTGTCCAGGCGGGTATCCTCGACCCGGCGCTCGTCGCCAAGCAGGCCTTGCAGAATGCCGCATCCGTCGCGGGCGTCATGCTGACCACCGATGTGCTCGTCACCGAACTGAAGGATGACGATGAACCGACGGACGACGCGGTGGTGTAGCATGCCTCAATGAGCTCACGAGATCATGGCAAGGGTGCGATTGGCGTCGCGCCCTCGCCTTTTGGAAATGTCGAATGACGAATGTCCCATGGCTGGCGAGAGCGATGAAGCATCGACGATCAAGGAGTTCCGATAGCGCATCGACAGCAACCGCGCCAGACTCATTCAGCATGAGACATTAGACATTCCCCGAAGGGCTCCCCATGCCGGCCACACGCGATCGCGATTACTACGAAGTGCTCGGCGTCACCCGCGACGCTGGCGCTGACGACATCAAGCGCGCGTACCGCCGGCTGGCGATGAAACACCATCCCGATCGCAACCCAGGCGACGCCGAGGCTGAGGAGAAGTTCAAGGAAGCCGCCGCCGCCTACGAGGTTCTCAGCGACGACAAGCGCAAGCGGGTATACGACCAGTACGGTCACGAGGGCTTGCGCAGCACGCCCGGGCACGACTTCCGCTCGATGCACGCTGAGGACATCTTCTCGATGTTCAACGAGATCTTCGGCGCGGGGTTCGGCGGCATGGGCGGCGCACGTGGGGGACGTGGGGGCCGCGGTAGGCCGGGGCGCCGCGTCGCACGAGGCTACGACCTTGAAACACAGGTCGAGATCACCCTAGGCGATGTGCTCACGGGCGTGGAGAAGGATGTCGAGTTCACGCGGATGGATGTCTGCGAGACGTGCAAGGGCACCGGCGCCAAGCCCGGGACTAAGCCGATCGCCTGTGGGACGTGTGGCGGCATGGGACAGGTGACGCAAGTCGGGCTGGGCGGCATGTTCCGCATGCAGACGACCTGTCCGAACTGCCGCGGTAGAGGCTCGGTGATTGGCGAGCATTGCAACACATGCCGAGGCGTGGGGCGCACCGGCAGGCATCGAAAGCTCTCGATCAAGATCCCGGCGGGCATCCGTGATGGCCAGGCGGTCCGCGTGCAGGGCGAGGGTGAGCCGCCGCCGCAGGAATTGTCGCCTGAGGGAACAGGTGTGCGAGGCGATCTGCACGTCGTCGTTCGCGTGACGGAACATGAGCTGTTTGAACGTGATCCGAACAACCCGGATCATCTCGTGCTGGTCATGCCGATCAGTTTCACGCAGGCGACGCTCGGAGCCGATGTCGAGGTTCCTCTGCTGGACGGTTCGACGACGCTGACCATTCCCAGCGGTACGCAGCACGGGGCGATCTTCCGCATCGTTGGTGAAGGTCTGCCGAACTTGCGATCCGGAAGACGCGGCAGCCTCGTTGTTGCTGTCAAACTCGAAATACCAACAAAGCTCACGAAGAAGCAAGAAGAGCTCATCCGTGAGTTCGCCGAGACGGAAGACATGAGCGTCCTTCCGGAACGGCGCGGGTTTATGAAGAAGATCAAGAACATGCTCGGCAAGTAGCCGGGCGAGGCGTTTCGAGGCGCGCCATGAAGCGAAAGAAGAACAAAGAACAGCTTGACGCGGAAGCGATCGACGACCAGGTCGACGACGCTGCGGTCGATGACCCAGCGCAGGACAAGGCATCGTCCGATGCGGACTACGATCCCGTCGAGCACATCGCCGAACTGGAGCAGGAGCGTGACGAAGCAATCGCGAAGTACCAACGCTCGCTCGCTGATTTCCAGAACTACCAGCGCCGCAGCATCCAGAACGAGCGCCAAGCCAACGAGCAGGGCATCGCATCCGTCGCACGGGGTTTGCTCCCGGTGATGGACCATTTCACGCTTGCACTGGGTCAGGACCCTCAGCAGACGACCGTCGAACAGTTCATGGCGGGTATGCGCATCGTGCGAGATGAACTCGTCAAAGCCCTCCAGATCCACGGCCTGACTTCAATCCAAGTCGAAGTCGGCGACGCCTTCGACCCGAAATACCACGACGCCGTCGCCCGTGTCGCGGCTCAAGACGTTGATCCCGGATGTGTGTCAAATATCACACAGGATGGGTTCATGCTCGGCGACCGCGTTCTGCGCGCCGTGAAGGTAACAATCGCGCCCGAAGACGTGGAAGACGAGCCGACTGATGCGACGGATGATGATGCTGAGCGCAGCGAGTGAGCCGCCGGCGAAAGGAAGTATGTGATGCCGACGTATGAATACGAGTGTGAAACGTGCGAGCACGCGTTCGAAGAGTTCCAATCGATGACAGCTCGCCCGCTGCGCAAGTGCCCCGAGTGCGGCGAACGGTCGCTGCGGCGGCTGATCGGCGCGGGCGCGGGTCTGATCTTCAAAGGCAGCGGCTTCTACGAGACGGACTACCGTTCCGCAAGCTACAAGAAAGCAGCAGAAGCCGAGAAGAGTGCCCAGTCATCCAAGTCAGACAAGAAGAGCGACGGCGCATCCGGCAAAACAAAGCCCAAAGCAGGCAATCCCGACGCCAAGAAGGCGGCAACGGCCAGCAAGTCCGGCTGAGTGCGCGGGAATGCCCGTCTGCGTGTTCGCTGCACCCGATGATTGACAGATCCCGCTCACAGCCCCGCCTGGCAAGGCGGGGTTCGCTTCACCTGTGGATAGCGCACTTAGACGACGAACCTCGCCTTGCCAGACGAGGCTGTGATGCAGGCACAACGGATGAAACCGAAATATCACAATGGACGGCGCCTCTGCGTCAGTTGCCGGCGAGCGCTGCAACTTGTTCGCGGAGCAGACGGGTGAACTCGTCGGGCTTTTCGAGCATCGGGAAGTGACCGACCTCTTCCATGAGAACCACGTCGAACGACGGCGAGAACCGGCGGTTCGACTCGACCTTCGTCTCGTTCGGCGCTGCTGCGTTGATGCATCGCACGGGGACGGGACAGGCTGCGAGGATCGCCTTCTGATCGAGCGTGATGTAGGACCGCATCAGGCCGACGCCGACCTTCGGGTCCGTGGCGCATGCGCCCTCTGTGATGCGATCGACCAGCGCCGGGTCGGTCCATTCAGGCAGCATGCTCTGCAAGAAGCCCGCGCACACGCCCGCGAAGTCAGCCTCCAGCGCTGCGACAAAAGGCGCCATCATCTCCTCGGTGAACTCCAAGGCCACATCCTGCAGCGTGTCGACGCCGATCACGCCGATGACGCGATCGGGCATCATCGCCGCTGCCTGAAGCGACACAGGCCCGCCCATCGAGTGGCCGACGAGAACGACCCTGTTCAGGTCGAGATGCTCCACGACGGCGACGACATCGCGGGCAAGGTCCGCGGTGGTCCACACGTCTCGGTCGATCCCGGACTCACCCTGACCGCCTAAGTCGAGCGCGACGACTCGGTGCGCCTCGTCAAGCGCCGCCATCTGCGCAGCCCAATGCGTGCGGTCGCAGCACCAGCCGTGGATGAACACGATCGTCGGATCACCGCCGCCCTGCGCGTCGTAGGCGATCTCCAGGCCGTCGAACGATGCGGTTCGGCCTGTCTGCGGCGGCTGTGGGGAGTCGTCCGAGGCACATGCGGACAGCGCGCAGGCAAGCAGCACACACATCAGGAGTTGCGTCATCGTCTTCATGTCAATCCTCTCGGGTTCGAGTCGCGCGCCTGGTGGGGCGTCATCCGATCGGCCCTCGCTCGATCAGGATGGCGATGCGCAACAGTTCCGCCACGCTCCACGCCTGGGCGATGCAGCCCTGCGGTCGCTGGTCGAGATCGGCTGCGGCGGGATCACCGCCGTCGTAGACCTCCGCGATCTGCCCGAGGCACTGCGAATCGAGCTGCGCCAGGAGCGGGCTGATGAACTCGCGCGCCTGCCTGCGAGCGTTCTCGGTGAACCCTTCGGATCGCAAGAATGCCTCGACAAACGGCCCGATCAGCCAAGGCCAGCACGTGCCTTGATGATACGCCGCATCACGCGCGAACATGTCACCTTCAAAGCGAGGCTGATACGCCGGGTCCGTCGGGCTGAGCGTTCGCAGACCCATCGGCGTGAGCAGGTGCTCACGACACACATCCACAACCGCTCGTTGCTGGGCGATTCGCAAAGGCGAGTGCGGCAGACTCACAGCCAGGAGCTGGTTGGGCCTGATGTCCGGCACGGGTCGCCAGCCGTCTTCGTATGCCGAGTCAGCCGTCAACACGTCGTACAGGCATCGTGTGTCGTCATTCCAGAACGCCTGACGGAAGGACGCAGCCACTTCGCCGGCCAGCATTCGCAGCGATGCGGAGAGCGCAGCATCGTGTGAGGTCACCGCCTCGGAGACGGCGAGCAGCGCGTGATGCCAGAGCGCATTGATCTCGACCGCCTTGCCGTGCCGGGGCGTGAACACGGTCCCATCGCGCTTGGCGTCCATCCATGTGAGTTGCGTATTGGCGTCCCCGGCGAAGATCAGTTTGTCTCCCTCATCCATGCCGATACCGAGGTCCGTACCACGGCGGTAGTGCTCGATGATCTCCAGGCACGCGGGCAGGGCGTGCTCGGCGAAACCGTCGAAGTCCTTCGACATGGCCAAGTACTGCGATGCAGCGTGGATGTACCACAAGCTCGCATCGACGGTGTTGTAGTGCGGTCTGCCGCCGTAGTCATCGAATCGATTGGGGATCAGCCCTCGCTGCACATGTCTGCCGAACGTCGAAAGCGTTTGCAGCGCTTCACCCCAGCGCCCGGTCGTAAGCAGCAGGCCGGGCAGGCAGATCATCGTGTCCCGTCCCCAGTCGGCGAACCACGGGAAGCCGGCGAGGATCGACGTGGAGAGCACGCCGTCCACGCGCCGGCCGACGACATACGCATCGCTCGCACGGGCCAGTCGCAACACCGGCTCAGCGGTCACGCCCGACGCCCGCACATGATCGGTGATTGCCGCGATGTGTCCCTGATGCTGCGCGATGGACTCCTCGATCGGCCGAACCAGATCCGACCCGACCCCTGCGTAGATCGTGAGCGGGTGCTTGGAAGTTCTCGGGTCGAACGTGTACTCGAAGCAGCCGGGTGTGAAGAGGCTCTCGGAATCGGCCAGACCTCGCTCCGCTTCGCGCGCGTAGTGGAACTGATGCCACCAGTCTTCATCTGGCACGAAGATCGCCTGTTCGCTTCCGATGCACAGTTCACACGCATCGGTGCAGAGCATGATCTGCTTCGGGCCGGGGACGAAGCCGAACCGGTCATCCGTCGTGTCGCGGAGCAACTCGTGGAAGTCGCGCACGCTGACGAGCGGCGCGATGCGGATGCGTACTGTTCGGCCGGGCGATTTCACATGGTAGGAAATCGCACATTCATCACGATCGTCGAAGAGATACAGCTCTCGCGTGATCTCGACATCGCCGATCTGATACACCCATCGGCAGGCGTGGTCGATCTCGAACCGCTTGAGATACGTGTGGCCCTGTGGGTGGATCGTACCGTCGGTGAATCGGTGGTTGCTGATCTCAGCAACCGTCTCCGCCGATCGGCCCGTCTGGATGGCGATGCGCTCGATCAGCCCGTTGAGCAGCATGATGCGTCCGACGGGCGGCTGCGTGGCGGCGATGAGCAGGCCGTGGTACCGCCTTGTGTTCAGCCCGAGCGCTGAGCCCATCGCGAAGCCGCCTCGCTTATTCGTGAGGAGCCACTCGATGCCGCTGAATGCATCGACATCGCCGTCGTAGGACAAGACGCGAGCGCTGTCTGATGGTGCACGTTGCTCAGCGGTCACGCTCATGCCGACTTCCGTTCGAACAGTGAAGCGAAGGGGCCATCCACCGATGTGGGTACCCGACGGGTTGCACGATCGTACCGGGAAACGACCGGCTGGGCAGCGCCCGGCGCCACGGGTCGATCGAAAACGTGCAGATGATCTTCAGCGGTCTTCATGACCCACGATACGGCGTATGATGCCCATCGTGCGGCTGCGGGACGGCCGACAACCGGGTCGTTCGGGCAACCGGCCAGTGGAGATGCATCATGCGTGTTGCTGTCACCGGCGTTTCTGGATTCATCGGTTCGTACATCGCCCGCGCGCTACGAGGCGCCGGACACGACGTGACGGGGCTTGTCCGTGAAACGAGCCGGCGCGACCACATCGAACCCTACGTGGACCGCTTCGTGGTGGGCGATCACGCTGATGCCGGTGTTTGGCCCGCCCTGCTCGACGGAGCTGACTGCGTCGTCCACAACAGCGTCGATTGGGCGCCGCTGCGGAAGGGGGACGATCCCAACAACCACCTGGCGTCGAATCTCATCGGCTCGATTCAGCTCATGGAGGCAGCCAAGCCGCGACAGTTCGTCTTCATCAGCTCAATCGCGGTGCATCACGATATGCGGCCTCGCTGGGCCGGCGCGATCGACGAGGACCATCCGCTTCGCCCGTCCACGACCTACGGCGCGTACAAGGCTGCGGTCGAAGCACATCTCTGGGCTGCCCACTTCGGGTCGGGGCTGAACACGTGCGCGATTCGGCCATCCGGCGTGTACGGGCTTGACCCGAAGATTGAGAGGTCGCACTTTCATAAGCAGGTTGGCCAACTTCGCAGCCGCGCCGAGTCAGGCAAGGCGTTCGCCAAGCCGGGCGGCGGGAAGTTCGTGCATGTCGAGGATGTCGCAGCCGTGGTCGCCGCAGTGGTCGGGAACAGTGACGCTGCAGGCAGGGCTTTCAACCTCGTCGACTGCTACGCGCGCTGGGCGGACTGGGCCAGGCTCGCCTGCGAACTCATGGGGATCAGCATCCAAATCGACTTCTCAACTCCGCCGAAGCCCAAGAACACGTTCACCAAGGATGCAGCCCAGTCGCTCGGCGTGGCGATGGATCGCGGACACGCAGGCATCCGCGCGTACCTGCGCGAGTTGATCGCCGCCGTGGATTCGGATGCATCCGCATGAATGACGAATCCCGTGCCCGCCGGGCGAGGTCGTGCAACCACGGCCACGCTCTGTGGTAGAGCCGTGCATGACACACCTCTTTCTCCGTGGGATCGCTGCGGCTGCGCTGCTGTCGAGCGTCGCCTGGGCACAGGATGACATCATCGGCTTCGACTCCGACCGATGGGATCTCGCTGAGGCTGACGTCGTGACGCACCTCGGCAGGACGTGCCTTGTCGGGAGCGCATATATCACGGATGCGGAATTCACCAACGGTGTGATCGACGTCGATATCGCAGTCGACGGATCGCGGTCCTATCCGGGGATTGTCTTCCGCGTTCAGCCGGATGGGAACTGCGAGCGCTTCTACATTCGGCCGCACCGGGCTGGGCTGTATCCCGATGCGCTGCAATACACACCTGTCTTCGGCGGTGTCGCCTGCTGGCAACTCCACCACGGCGACGGATTCACCGCTTCGGCCCGGTTCCCGATCGACCAGTGGTTCCATCTCAAGATGGAGATCTGCGGCACGCAGGCACGCGTGTTCATCAACGATGCAGACGAGCCCGCGCTGGTGATCCATGATCTCAAGCAAGGCCGCAGCACAGGCTCGGTCGGGCTGGTCGGGCCGAGGAACGGCACCGCATGGTTCTCGAACTTCCGCTACACGGCCGATGATTCGCTTGAGTTCGACGACCCGCCGACGATTGTCGCGCCCGAGCATGTCATCACCGAGTGGGAGGTGTCGCGTGTCGTCAGCGCAAGCCGAGTCGATCCCGACCAGTACCCGCCGTTCTTCTTTGTGTTTGCAGCACAGTGGCAGCCGGTCGAAGCCGAGCCGACGGGTCTTGTCAACCTCTCCAAGCACATCCAGCGCACGGGGCAGGAGCCGGATTGCGTCTTCGCGCGAACGATCTTTCGCAGCGATGAGGAGCGCGACATCGAGTTGACGTTCGGCTACAGCGATGATGTGACCATCTTCCTCAACGGCAAGAAGGTGTTCTCCGGCGCGAGTGCGTACCGGAGCAGGGATCCGTCGTTCCTCGGCATCGTCGGATGGAATGACGCGGTGCGTCTGCATCTGCGCAAAGGGCTGAACGAGATCCTGTTGACCGTGACCGAATCCTTCGGCGGGTGGGGATTCATGTGCAAGACGGATCGGGATTTGGCGCCGCCGATCAAGGAGCACAGTGTCGCTGCGAAGGTGTGGGAGACGCCCGATGTGTTCAAGATCCCCGAATCCGTGCTCTACGATCCGAAGCGCGATGTGCTGTATGTCAGCAGCTTCAACAAGGTGTACACGAGAGAGCCGCGGCTGGGGTTCATCTCCAGGGTCGGGCTGGATGGTGAGATCCTGGAAATAGAGTGGGTGACCGACCTGGATGGGCCGTGCGGCATGGGGATCCATGAAAACACGCTCTACGTCGTCGAGTGCAGCGGGAATCTCGTCGCGATCGACATCGAGGCTGGGCGGATTGCCCATCGCTATCCGATTGACGGCGTGACATTCCTCAACGATCTGGCGATCAACGACGACGGGTATGTGTACATCTCCGACACGACGCGGCCGCCGGAGGGTCGGGACATCATTCGATTCAAGGATGGCGAGTGGGAGGTCTGGAAGGACGGCTGGGCGATTCAGAGGGCGAACGGGCTATTCGTACACGGCGATCGGCTGCTCGTCGGAAGCACCGGCGACGGGATGCTCAAGTCGATCGACATGGTCGATGGGCGTGTGACGGAGATCGTAAGCCTCGGCGCAGGCGTGGTGGACGGAATCCGTGTGGACAACCAGGGCAACTACCTTGTATCGCACTGGGAAGGGCAGACGTACCGCATCTCACCTACCGGCGATGTCGTCGAGATCCTGGACACGCTCGGCGACGGGCTGAACAGCGCCGACTTTGAGTTCATCAAGGACAGGAACCTGCTCGTCATTCCGACGTTCCTCGGGAACAAGGTGGTCGCGTATCGACTCGACGAGGGTTGACGCGGGCGCCGCTCGCAATGCACTCCCCCGCCGGTCGCGGTGAAGCCGTCGCTTGATGTCCCTGCGCCGCCGGTGGTATCCTCGCTTCCTCTCAGACAGCGACTCCGGCTGTGAAAGGAAGCAACATGGCGGCTGGCAACGGCGAGCGAGGACATTGGAAAACCAGGACCGGCTTCATCCTCGCGGCGGCGGGGTCGGCGGTCGGCCTGGGAAATATCTGGAAGTTCCCGTACATCACCGGTGAGAACGGCGGCGGACTCTTCGTCCTCATCTACCTCGTCTGCATCGCGCTCGTCGGCGTCCCAATCATGATGTCCGAGATCATGATCGGCCGGGCGGCGCAGAAGCAACCTGTCGCCGCGTTCCATGCGCTCCAGGGCAAGAAAACCGCGTGGGCGGGCGTCGGCTGGTTCGGCGTCCTCGCGGGTTTTGTCATCCTCTCGTACTACATCGTCGTCGCCGGCTGGGCCATGGACTTCACGCTCAAGTCGGTCGCCAACTTCACCGAGCCGATCCACAAGACGGCGCAGGTCGAGGCGACCACGTACCGCGCGACGGAAGACATCGTCGACATGCGCGCGATGCTCGTCGACCGCTGGACCGATCGCGAATCGAAGGATGAAGTCGCGCTGATTCGACGAGAGGTCAAGCCGTCCGCGTGGGAGGCATACGATCGGTTCACCGCTGCAGTGGCAAGCGCGGGCAGCGGCGAGCACGCGAGCGCCGTTCTTCTCGAAGATGATGAGCTTCGGGAAGGTGTCGAAGAGGTGGAGGCGGTTCAGCCGAGAATCGAAACGGCCAAGACCGACTGTCGCCAAGCTGCGATCGATCACTACGCCACGTTCTCCGACAAGGAGATTCGCGATGAGGCCACGACGGTTATCCGTCGCAACTCGATTTACGACGCGGTGAATAGCGCATTCGGCGACGTGGCGAGCGACGGCTGGACGACCGTCTTCTGGGCGGCGATCTTCATGATGGCGACGATCCTCATCGTTGCGGGCGGCGTCGGAGCCGGGATCGAGCGCACGTGCCGAGTGCTCATGCCGACGCTCTTCGTGCTCATCCTGGTGATGGTCGTCTACGGCGCGTTCAAGCCAGGGTTCGGCGAGGCGGTCTCATTCGTGTTCAAGCCCGACCCGCACAAACTCAAGGCCTCGGGCGTGCTCGAAGCGCTCGGGCATGCGTTCTTTACGCTTTCACTCGGTATGGGTGCGATGATCACCTACGGCTCATATCAAAAGTCCAAGGCCCACCTCGCCGGTCAGTCCGCGACAATCGCCGTTCTCGATACGGGCATCGCGCTCTTGGCGTGCCTGATGATCTTCCCCATTACGTTCTCGTATGGGCAAGAGCCTGATGCGGGGCCTGGGCTTGTCTTCAAGAGCATGCCGCTCGCCTTCGCCGAGATCGGCAAGGGTGGAATGCTGCTCGCCATCATGTTCTTCGGCTTGGTCGTGTTCGCAGCGCTGACATCCGCCATCTCACTGCTCGAAGTCGTCGCATCGTATTTCATCGACGAACGAAACTGGCCTCGGCGAAGGGCAGCGTGGATTCTCGGCTGCGCGATCTTCCTCTTCGGCATCCCCTCCGCATTCTCCAACGATCCGGGCTTCGCGATGTCCGGGTGGGAGCCGAGTTTCGGCATCAACTTCTTCGACACGATGGACTATCTCGCGTCGAACTGGATGCTACCGCTCGGCGGGCTGTTCATCGCCGTCTACGCGGGCTGGTTCATGCCCAAGAAGATGCGCGATGCGGAGTTGCAGGGCATATCGCCGCTGCTTGTGATGGGTTGGTTCGTGCTGATCCGCTTCCTCGCGCCGGTGCTTGTCATCATCGTGCTCGCGCAGAAGGTCGGCATTCTTGATGCGGATGAGCTGCTGCACGGGCTGTTCTAATCGGAAGGTGACGCCGCCGCATGGAGAACACGCCGACGGAGGACAAGCCGGGCCGGGGCAAGCGTCGCAAGAGTGCCACGGGTGATCCGTACGGCAGGCCGACGCTTCGGCTTCAGTCCACGACGCTGTGGGAGTACCCGAGCCAGGACTACGGCAGCACACAGCACGGCACAACGGGCTACGAAGGCGCGACGCCCGCATGGGTCATCTGGGATCTGCTCACGCGCTACACTCGGCCTGACGATCTGGTCGTCGATCCGATGGCGGGCGGCGGCACGACGCTCGATGTCGCACGCGAGCTGGGCCGCAAGGCGCTCGCATACGACATCAATCCCGTGCGAGAGGATATCTTCCGCGCCGACGCGCGTGCGCTCCCGCTCGAAGACGCCAAGGCTGACTTCATATTCGTCGATCCACCCTATTCAACACACATCGAGTACTCCGACGATCCGAACTGCATCGGCAAGCTCGATGCGCGCAGCGATGCGTACTTCCAGGCGATGACGCAGGTGATTGCCGAGATCGACCGTGTCCTGCACGATCGGCGATACATGGCCATGTACGTGAGCGACTCATTCCGCAAGGGCAAGCCGTTTGTTCCGATCGGGTTCGAGTTGTTCGCGATGCTGCGGGAGCGTTTCGATCCGATCGACATCATCGCCGTCGTGCGAGGCAATCGAAAGCTGAAGAAGCCGCACTGGCACAAAGAAGCGGTGAAAGGCAACTACTTCCTGCGCGGTTTCAACTACCTGTTCATCATGAAGAAGGACACATCACAGCATTCGCGCTGACCGCTCCGCACGGACGTATGCCGTACGTTCCAAACGTAATGCAATACGCAACCAGCGCCGCCACGCAGCGCACCCTGCCAACCCGCGCCCGCACGCGCACACCCTCTTCTGCCTTTGTGCCTCTGCCACTTTGCCCCTTCCCCGCCCCAATCAGTCCAGGGCCAAGCGGAACCCGAAGTAGTAGAACCGGTTGACGGGGTTGATCCTGAAGCGGCCCGCACAACGCAGGCTGATCTCGATGTAGCTCCACGAGCCGCCGCGAAGAACACGCCGTGATTGATCGCCTCCTCTTGTCCATGCCGAGCCGTCAGTTGGCGCGCCGCTGTAACTGTCGTGCCAGACATCCTGACACCATTCCCACACGTTGCCGTGCATGTCGTGCAAACCCCAGACATTCGGCTGCTTCGACGCCACCGGATGCGTCTTGTTACCTGAGTTGCCGTAGTACCACGCATAGCGGCTTAGGCTCCCATCGTCGTTGCCGAAGCAGAACCGCGTCGTCGTCCCCGCTCGGCACGCATACTCCCATTCCGCTTCCGTCGGCAAGCGGTACGTTCTGCCCTCCGAACGGCTGAGCTTCTCACAGAACGCCACCGCATCGTTCCAGGACACCGTCTCCACGGGGAGGTCGTCGCCCTTGAAATGGCTCGGGTTCGTTCCCATGACAGCGCGCCACTGCGCCTGCGTTACCTCCGTCACGCCCATGTGGAAGCCGGTGGTCAGCGTCACGCGGTGCTGCAGACCTTCGTCGTCATCGTGGCCTTCTTCATTGGACGGTGAACCCATCATGAACGTGCCCGGCTCGATGTAGACCAGTTCCATGCCGATCGAGTTGGTGAACGCGTCGCCGCCGTCGGACTCCTCCTCTTCGACTTCCGCCTCCGTCTTGGTCACGCTGAAGGTGCCCGAGATACCCATCTCGACGACCTCCCACGTACCGGTGATCGTGTCGCCCTCCAGCGTACCTCGCATGATCGACGTTATGCCCTCTTCGGTGTCCGTCGCGGTGAACTCGCCGGTCGCCTCGTCGAACGTGATCTCGCCGAGATCGTCCGTCTCCGATTGGCCCATCATCTCGACCGTGCTCGTGCCGGTGATCGTTCCATCCTCTGCCACGCTGATCGACATCGTGAACGATGCGCTGTCCATCTCGGGAGGCAGGCCCATGGCCGACAGACCGCTGAGGGTCCCTTCCCACACGCCGTGGATCGGGCTTGTCGGGATGTACGCATCCTCATCCTCTGCGTCCTCATCCTCCTCTTCATCGTCGTCGGCGTGTTGAATCAGCAGTCCGTGCAACGAGGAAGTTGCCCGTTGCCAAGTATCTTGCGCGACGTTGAGGTTGCCGGACTCGAACTCATCCTGTGCCTGGGCGGCGCTGCTCTCAGCCTGTGCCACAGCATCTGCAATGTTCACATACAAAGAGCCCGCTGGTTTGCGGCCGAGTTCGGTAAGCCAGGCTTGGCGGGATTCCGATGCGGCTTTGTGTGCTTTGGCATGGCGCTGTAGCGGATCGGCGATGTTCACCACCGCTTGACGCCAACTGGACTCGGCATCCGGGAACGCGCCCGCATCGAACCGCTCCTGGGCTTCCGCTGCAAGAGCAATCGCAGACTCGGCGGCATCCCGCACATCGACAAACCAGACTGCTGGCAGCTCCCGTGAAGCCCATTGCTGGCGGGCTGTATCGGCGGCTGTTGCTTGAGAGTTCATCTCACGGGCGCTCTGGAGCGAGGACAGTGCTTCGGACCACTTCGACTCAGCCGCTGGATACTCTTCACCTTCGGTGAATAGCCTGCCGGCCTCTAAGTTGAGTGCGCCTGCAGCATCCCTTGCACTGATGACACGTAGATTGCCCGGCAGCCAAGTGATTCCCTTGAGCGCATCGTCATAGGCAGTTCTTGTCTCGTCAGCGGCGACAGCCTGCCCGCTCAATCTGATGGCTGCGTCGAGGTGGTCGATCGCCTCCTGGTACGCCAGTGCGGCGGCAGCGAAGTGATCGACCTGCTTGTTCTGCTCGGCAGATTCCATCGCACTGGATGCCAGGGAGAGGGCGCGGGTGATCGAATTGGAAGTGTCCTTGAAACGCAGGCTCTCCACATCCAACTGCAATGCGTCAAGCTGCCGCTCCAGCGGGCGCAGACTTTCGGCGCTCGTGAATTGTGGCGTCACCACGGGCGTCGGCAGCGCGCCGCCCTGCCCCGGCTGCTGTGTGACCACCCACCATGTTACGACCGCTGCGATCGCGATGACGAGCACCGTTGATAACGCTGCGATGCGCCGACCTTTGTTGCGCCCCTTGCTGTGCGGGCGTGCATCGGGCCGGGACGGCCCGGCTCTGTGTGGGACGCTGCGCTCGCCCGCCAGCGCCGCTGCCAAGTCGCCCGCTGTGGCCGGTCGATCATCCGCATCCTTCGCCAAACCCGCGAGCAACGCATCATTCACGTGTGCAGGCTGATCCTCGATCGGCAGCACGGGGCGAGTGCGTATCTGATGACTGATGTCACCTGTCGTGAACGGCGGCTCACCCTTGATCGCTTCATACAGCGTCGCTGCGAGCGAGTAGATGTCGTTTGACGTGCTGTTGATTCCATCGATCTGCTGCGGACTCATGTAAGGCAGTGTGCCTGAGCTGTCGCGCCCCGTCACGCGCGTCATCGTGTCCTTGGCTTCACGCGCGATGCCGAAGTCCATGAGATATGCGCGGCTGTGGCGGCCATGCCTGCCGATCATGATGTTCGATGGCTTGATGTCGCGATGCAGTATGCGCTGTGCGTGTGCATGGTCGAGCGCCTCAGCGACCTGCTTCGCCCATGTCGTGACGCGCTTCAGCGGCAGACCTTCGGGATGATCGACAAGCACATCGT
The DNA here is from genome assembly GCA_023135165.1 of Phycisphaerales bacterium. GTDB lineage: Bacteria > Planctomycetota > Phycisphaerae > Phycisphaerales > JAGLTS01 > JAGLTS01. The sequence continues at coordinate 69,243 of JAGLTS010000013.1, forward strand.
CGAGCGTCTTGCCTTGCACGTACTGCATGACCAGAAAGGCGATGCCGCCGCGCGTGTGGTCCTGCTCGAAATTGATCAGGCGGACGATGTGCGGATGCGTCAGTTCCAGGCAGGTGGTAGCTTCCTTCTTGAGCCGAGCGATCGCGCGTGCGTTGGATGTCAGCGCGGTGGGCAACAGCTTCAGCGCGACCTCGCGGTCGTCGAGCGTCGTGTCATGCGCGAGCCAGACAACACCCATCCCGCCACGTCCGATCTCGCGCACGAGCCGGTAGCGCTTCGCGAGCATCTCGCCCGGCTCAACAGAGACAAGCGTGTCTTCATACTCATCCGGAGCCCCACGACCCCCACCTTGAGCGGAGTCCGCCCGTGGCGGACCAACGGCGGACCCATCGCGCGGCGTTCCTTCACCTGATTCCAACGTGTGATCGAACTCATCTGGCGCCGGTCCGGGCATCGTCGTCCCCTTTCGTCGTCGCAGTCTACACAGCCCGCGCGACTCCACAACCCCCATATTTCCATCGGCGATCATCCCCATTCCCTCACCCCCGCAGCGCCCGCACCATGCGCACCATCACCGGCATCGCGGTTCGTCGCCGCACACCCTCGCCAATGCGCGCGCGATGCCGAGCGAGCATCGAAATGACGCTCAAAACCGAACCAAAACGAGCTGAAACTGATCGAAAACGCTCCGAAACTCGCCAAAACTGGCTCAAACTCGCTCAAAACTCTAGTCCGATAACACGCTTTCGGCGATTCCGTGCGCACCGATCTGTCGTGAACCACCACAACCGGGGGGGGCGTGGGGGTGGTGCGCGATGGATGCACCCACGCTGCGGCGCGCATCGGCGCTGCGGTGATGACGCGACGGTTGGCCTGTATCGTGGCGAATTCGGAGAGGTGATTGATCGGCCCACTACCACCGCAGAGACTCGGCATCGGCACCGCGTACGCCGCTGCTGCGATCCTTCATCCGCGCCACACCACTGCCGATCCGTCTCCATCCAACCGTGCATTATCAATACAGGAGTCAATAAACGTGGGAAGCGCGCCGGGGCTACTCCTCGAACATGGCTTCGATGAATGTGTCGGGGTCGAAGGGTTGGACGTCGTCGAGGGTCTCGCCCAGGCCGACGAACTTGACGGGGATGTCCGTCTGCTCACGAATAGCGATGACGATGCCGCCCTTGGCTGTACCGTCGAGCTTGGCGAGGAACAGACCTGTGACGTCGATGGCGCGCTGGAACTCCATCGCCTGGCGCAGGCCGTTCTGGCCGGCGGTCGCATCGAGGACGAGCATCACTTCGTGCGGGGCACCGCCGATCTGCCTGCTCGTCACATCGCGGATCTTGGTGAGTTGACGCATGAGCGGATCTTGCGTGTGCAGCCGTCCCGCGGTGTCCAGGAGCAGCACATCGACGCCGCGCGCGATCGCAGCTTGGCATGCATCAAACGCGACGGCTGCGGGGTCGCCACCCTCCTGACCCTTGACGATGTCCACGCCGAGCCTGTTCGCCCAGATCTCAAGTTGTCGCACAGCCCCCGCGCGGAACGTATCGCACGCACCGAGCAGCACGGTCTGTCCATCATCACCGAGCGACTTGGCGAGCTTGGCGATGCTCGTCGTCTTGCCCGCGCCGTTGATGCCCGCGACGAGGATCACGGTCGGCCTCGTGTCAGCGAAGTGCAGTCTGCGGTCGGAGTCGGGCCAAAGCCGTTTCAGTTCCGCCTTGAGATACGCCAGGACATCATCGCCTCGCGTCATCTCTCCGGACTTGTGCGCCTCGCGGATGCCGTCGATGAGCCGGGTCGTTGTCTTGACGCCGACATCCGCCTGGATGAGCTTCGCTTCGAGGTCGTCAATCAGCTCATCGCTGAGCGCCTTGCCGAGCAGCATCGACTTGAGTCCGCCGACAAACGTCTCTCGCGTCTTGCTCAGACCGGACTTGACTTTGGACAGCAGTGACTTGAGGAGCGCCATGTGCGGGGCCTTGGGGAATCGGAGTGGAGCGGTGTGCCGGGAATGCGAATCGGTCAGTCGCGCAACGTTCGCATGAGCTTGTCGAGCACGCCATTGACAAACAACGGCGACTGATCCGTACTGAAGCGCTTGGCCAGCTCGACGGCCTCGTTGATCGCGACCTTCGGTGGCGTTCGGCCGGTCGTCATTTCATGGTAGGCGATGCGGAGGATGCAGCGATCGACGGTCGGCTGACGATTCGGCGGCCAATCCGGTGCAAGCTCCAGCATGATCTTGTCCGCCGCCTCGCGGTCTGTGAACGCGCCGCGCGCCAGTTCGTAGGCGATGCGCAGGTCGCCCTCGTCGAATCCTCCCATGTGAGAGAGGTCGGCACCCGGCTCGGCTGCGCCTTTGTGGTGCGGCAGGTCGTCATCATCGCGCTGCAGGAGCGAGAGGATCGCGAACGGCATGTTGTCCGAGACCGCCTCGGCATCTTCCTCGCCTCGTGAGTCGAGCTGATACAGCGCGAGAAGTGCGAGTTGACGGACTTGGCGAGGCGGGGCTTTAGATCGAGGTCGGCGCTGCGGCGGGGGAGCCGGTTCGGCATCGCCGGGTGTGAGATCCTCGCGACCGATCCTGGTGACCGGTTCGCGCGCCACATCCGCATGTTCGTCAGGTGCGTCCATATCTCGCCTTGTTCCAGTACCGGCCCGGACGGCGTCAAGCACGCCAGCCGTGTCCATCGCCGCAGCCATCGCCTCGGCGCCTTTGTTGCCCTTGTCGCCGCCCGCCCTCGCCTCGGCCTGGGCTGCTGTATCGCACGTGAGCACGCCGAACCCCACCGGAACGCCCGTCCGCAGCGTCATTTCCGTCAGGCCATGCGTAACAGATTGGCAGATGGCGTCAAAATGCGGCGTCTCCCCGCGGATCACACATCCCAGCGCGACGACCGCGTCATACGCCCCGCTCGCTGCCAACTCTCGGCAAGCAGCGGTAAGCTCATATGTCCCAGGCACTTGCACCACTGCGAGCCGCGCCTGGTCGCCTCCGCGCCGGACGTACTCCGCCTCCGCACCGGCGAGCAACGGCTTGGTGATCCAGGCGTTGTAGGTCGAGACGACCACCGCCACACGGTCCGGATTCACAGCAGCGGGGTCGATTCGGTGTGTCATGGAGCGCATGCTACTTGAACCCCTGCTTCGCATCCATGCCGGTGGCTCGCGGGAACGTCGCTACGATGCGCCTATGCGAGTCGTCCTTCGCAGACTGTTGCCTCTCTTGCACCTCACGCGGATCACCACCGCCTTTGCCGCGATCAGCAATGTGTGGTTCGTGATCCTCTGGACGAGGGAAGCCGGTCCGGAACTGGAGCCGGGCACTGCCGCGATCTGGTCGACCGATCTATCGCTCACATCGCTGCTGGCGACATCCGCGGTTGCGGCGGGAGGGTTGTTTGTCTATGGCATGGCGCTCAACGATGTGCTGGATGTCCAACACGACCGCGCATTTGCGCCACGACGCCCGCTCCCATCCGGCCAGCTTCGTATGGTCTGGGCGGTCTGCCTGGTCATCACAGCCCTCATGACGGCACTGCTCGGTGCGATCGTCCTCGGCACGTCGGCGCTTCTGCTCTGCATGCTCACTGCCGGCGCCATCCTGTTCTTCAACGCGGCTGGGAAGTTCATCCCTGCGGTCGGCCTGGTGTCACTCGGGCTGATCTACGCCGCCCACATGATGATCCCGAACTTCCAACTCCACTTCGTCTGGCCCGTCTGGACGGTGATGACACACGCGCTTGTTGTTGGCGCATGGACATACAGCCTTGCCGAGAAGCGGCCACTCATGAGCAGGCGAGGCGTGGTGGCGATGATTTTCGGCTGGGCTGTGTGGTCCTGCGTGCTCTTCACCGCCGCGTATCGCAGGGGTGGGATTTGGCCGGACTGGGTCGAGCCTGCCGCCGCGATCGGGCCCGCGGTGCTCGCTCTGCTCTTTGTCTGGTACGCCATGCGAAAGGTGAGGAAGACGCCCTCTCGCACGCGCGCTGCGGAGAAGCTCGTTCGTTACGGCGCGCTGTGGCTTGCCCTGTATGACACCGCATGGCTCTTCGGACAAGGGTACTGGAAACCCGCAGCCGTCCTCGGCATCGTCGCCTTGGTTGGTTTCATCGGCATGACCGTTGTTAGGGAACTGCTCAGCCTCATCGACCAGCCGCTCGAATATCGCAGATGACGATTGCACGGTCACTCGGCCGTACAACATCGTCATCTCAACGCAGCAGTCCGACGCTGCCGGAAATGCTTGTGATGCCACACCCTACGCAGCTTCAGAACATGCTCGCCGGTCGGTTCTACATCCCCTCCGATCCGCAGCTTGGTGCGATGCGCCGCAAGGCCCGCGGTCTGACCCGGCAGTTCAATCAAACGACCGAGACACAGATGGAAAAACGCACGGCGCTTCTCAGCGAGCTTCTGGGGGGCGCGGGGGCCGGGATTGAAATCGAGCCGCCGTTCTACTGTGACTATGGATGCCACATCTTCATCGGCGAAGGCGTCTTCATGAACTTCGGGTGCGTGATCCTCGATGCGAACGAAGTGCACATCGGCGATCACGTTCTGTGCGGCCCGTATGTGCAGATCTACGCAGCGACGCATCCGGTGGATCCGGCACAGCGGGCCGCAGGCCGGGAGCTGACCGCGCCCGTTCACATCGGCAGTCATGTGTGGATCGGAGGCGGCGCGATCATCTGCCCAGGCGTCACGATCGGAGCGGGAAGCGTCATCGGAGCGGGCAGTGTTGTCGTGAGCGACATCCCCGAGAACGTCCTTGCCGCGGGCAATCCATGCGCAATCCGTAAAGCGCTGTGATGTTTTTGCATCACATGTTCTTGTACACGATGAGGGAGACAATGGCGCCGTAGTGGATCATGATGCTGAGGAGTCCGCAGATGATGCCGGTCCAGGCGTGGGCGGCGCCCTTGATGTGTGGATCCCTCGCGCGTCGGCGCAGGCCGATGACTCTCAGGATCAACCCCGCCGGGCCGAGTAGAAACCCGGTGCCCGGGATGAGCGAGAACAGGCCGAGGTAGTACGCGGTCAGAGCGAATGGATTGCGATGCGGGATGAGCTTGGATATGGGATCATCATCGCCCACATGCGGCGTCACGCCGGCCGAGATCGTCGGCGGTGCTTGGAGAATCGTCGCCAACCGCGGTTCGGAGAGGACCGATCGCACCTCGCCGCCATCCTCGGGCACGAGCAGCGCATCGACGGGAATCCGCCCCTCGCTCGCCCAGCAAAGCACCAGATCCATTGCTGCCGGACCGAACTCTTGGCCATCCGCCAGCCGAAGCGTATACAGCATCAAGTCTGCTGTCCGCATTGAATCGTTCATGATGTGTTCGGTTATCTTGCCGCGACGCCCGGTGCCGGCGGCTGATCGGCTGAAAGCCGACCAGCGCCGAATCACCGAACATTCGTGGGCCGCGTCTGCTCAGTATGCCCAAGCCGGGCCGTCATGGTGATGAGCCTCGCGCAGCCGATCCGGGCAAGCGGCTAAGACGTATAGATGCCGCGCTTGATGCGCTTGATCTCGCCCCTGTTCATCAGCGCCATGATGGCCTGCGACAGGATGGCCCGCTTGTTCGTGCTCGTTGTGAGATGGCCGAGCTTACCGATGAGGTCATCAACGGAGAGATGTTTGCCCTTGAGTGCCGCCTTGACCGCATCGGGCATCGAGCCTCGACGGGCGCGCTTGCGTCCCGGCGCCGCAGCGCGTACGCGTGCGGGCGCAGCCTTGGCGCGCGGGGCGCGCTTCAGGCCGAATGCCTTGAGCTTCGCATTGATCTCATCAAGCTCGGTCTGCAGTTCCTTCTGCCGAACCACGAGTCGATGCGCCAGGCCTTGTTCGAGCTGTGCGACGGATGCATCACGTAGCACGGTCACGAGACGCGGGCCCTTTGGTCCGCCGCGCTTGGCGACCTTCTTGGCGACCTTCTTGGCGGGCTTCTTGACGGGCTTCTTGGTCATGCGTCGTTTCTTCGGAGTCTTCTTCTTTGCCATTTGTCATTCCTTCTTGCAAAAGAGTGGGGACAATCCAGTTCTTCACATGCACGCCGTACCGCCCACTTCAGCATGCCTGTCATCGAATGGTAGCACATACTAGAGTGGGCCGTCGAGTGATGAGCATATTCGGCAGGATGTCCTGCGCGGACCATGCCCTTCCGTATGACGTATGTCGGGCATGTAGCAATGCGGGCGATGCTTCACAAACTGCCCGATGGGCGCCGCATGCGGTCTCCAACACGGCGAACGGCGGTTCAACACCCAATGATCTCAGAGGATCATGTTCTTGGCACATCGTGTCCCGAGCTTGAGCATCATGGCGCGATCTACGCCGGCGAACGAGAGCGACGGGCCATCGCTACCGCATTGCACAGCACCATCGTCGTATACAGCGATCCGGATTGATCGGGAGCGGTGATAGCGTCCGGATGAGTGCCTGCTCGGTATCGCAGGACGCATTCCGACCCGTTCCGATCAGGCGACCGTGCCGGAGTACACCCCTGAGGGGCAAAAGTGGACGTTCCAGCGTCCCCGGCGGGCACAAAGTCGCCCCAACCGGCTACCCTATTCCGCTCCCCGGCGCGTGGTGCGACGGGGCTCTGGTATTCCCGTGTTGCGAAAAGGTGATTTGGATGAACTTCAAGATCGTATCCGCAGGTGGAATCGGGCTTCTGCTCACGGGATTGGTAGCGTCCGCAGCCGCACAGGACCAAGCGGAGCCGGACTTCACATCACTCCCGCCCAAGCCGGCTGACATTGAGCAGCAGGTTGTTACAAGTCAGGTGAGTCTCGCCCAGGCAGTGGCGACGGCTCAAGCGGAAGTCGGCGGGCTTGCCAAGTCGGCGGTGATGCTGCTCGACGAGACGCCGCCTGCCATTGATATTCTTGTCTACGCGGACGGCAGGGCGCATCGCGTGCTCGTCGATGCGATGACCGGTGAAGTGAGCGACGTCACCGAGATCCCGCGTCTGCCGGGCGAGCCGGCCGGCGATGAGTGGACCGAGACGGAGTCGGGCCTGAAGTACTACGACCTGCGCGTCGGCGACGGACCGCAACCCCCCGACGAAGCTTCGTTCGTAAAGACGCACCTCGCCATTTGGTTCGTCACAGGTGATCAGCTCGTCAACTCACGTGACCTCGGCGAGCCGTTCACGTTCGCGCTGAACCAGATTCCCGTCACAGGCTTGACGGAGGGCATCATGGGCATGAACGTGGGCGGTCTGCGAAAACTGATCGTTCCGTACAATCTCGCATACGGCGAGCAGGTTGATCCGCGCCAGGGCATGCCGCCCAAAGCCACGCTCATCTGCGATGTCGAGTTGCTCGCGCTCGTCGACTACTCCAAACTGCCCGATGAACTGCCCGGCCTGCAGGTGGAAGGCGAACCGATCACAACCGACAGCGGTCTGATGTACTACGACATGGTCATCGGCGACGGGCCGATGCCGGAAAGTCGTAGTGAGCCCCTCACGCTGCACTTCCGGGGATACACGACCGACGGCACGGAGATCATCAGCACGTACGACCTGCTGAACGGCAAGCCGCAGGTCTTCGCGATGGATGGCATGTTCCCGATGTACCGGGTGGTTCCCGAAGGGTTCGCTGAAGGTGTGATGACGATGGCGGTTGGCGGCACACGCAAGCTGGTCATCCCCAATGACCTGGCATACGGCGAACAGACGACGCGAGGCATCCCTGCCAAGGCGATCCTCATCTTCGACATCCAGTTGCTTCCCACCGTGGACTACTCGACGATGCCCGATGTGCTGCCCGGCGAGCCGGTCGAAGGTGAACCCGTCACGACGCTGAGCGGCCTGATGTACTACGACATGGTCGTGGGTGACGGACCGTCGCCGGCCGATCTGACGACCGAGGTCAAGGTGCACTACACCGGGTGGCTCAACGACGGCACGAAGTTTGACAGCTCATACGACGGCGGAACCGGCGAGCCCTCGCAGTTCGCGCTCAACAGGGTGATCGCGGGCTGGAAGGAAGGCGTGGCGAGCATGAGGGTGGGCGGCAAGCGCAAGCTCATCATTCCCTACGACCTCGGCTACGGTGAATCGGGCAGCCGAGACATTCCACCAAAGGCGCTGCTCGTCTTCGACATCGAGCTTGTGGAGGTCGTGCGGAAGGTCGACACCAGCCACGACATCCCGGCTGCACCAGGCGGCGGCGGATGACAGTGGTCCCGTACGGGCCTTGACGGCGAGTGGGGCACATGAAGAGGAGACGGCCGTGCAACACGATCGTGCAGGCAGGTTTGTCGCGCATTGTAGTGCGCTTGTCATCGCAGTTATCACCGTGTCGCTCATCGCGCAGTCGAGCGCCATCGCGCAGCAAGGCTCCGCGATCGACGAGTGGCTCATATGGGGCGATGAGCAGATCCGGAAGATCATCGACATCCCCGATGACAAGCGAACATTCGAGAACACCGTCCTGGCGATCGACGACATTCAGGTCCGCGTCGGTATCGAAACGGAAATGCTCCAGTTCATGCCCTACGTTTCGCCCGATCCGGCCGAGCGCGAGGCGGGTGAGCTGGCGATCGAGGCGTGGAGCGATTGGGACATCCGTTTCGAGAAAAACGAGGCGATCTACTACGCGGTCAGGGCATACGCGGATACAAACCCAAGGCTTACGGGTGAGCGAGAACGCCTGCTCGATCGCATGATGCGCGACTACCGCCGTGAGGGCATGGACCTTCCGGCGGACAAGCGCGACAGGCTGCGAGAGATTGAGCTTGAGCACACCAAGCTCTCCATCGAGTTCGACCGGAACATCCGCGATGACGAGACGACGGTCCTGCTGTCCATTGACGAGCTGGACGGCGTGCCTGACGAGTTCATCGCCAACCTCGATCGCATCGGCGGTCTTGTCATGGTCGGCATGGACTATCCGACCTACGGCCCGATCATGGATCAGTGCCGAAACGAGACGACGCGCCGGAAGCTCTGGCTGACTCGGAAACGCAGGGGTGGGCAGCGCAACGTCGATGTCCTCGAGAAGCTCATCAGGCTCCGTGCGGAGAAGGCCCACCTGCTCGGCTACGACAATCTCGTTGACTACAAGACGGAAGTGCGTATGGCGGGCAACGCCGAGGCGATTCGGGCGTTCTATGACACGCTTCGGCCGATCGTTCGCAAGAAGTCGCAAGTTGACTACGAGCAGTTCCTCCAGGCCAAGCGCGACTACACGCGGAATCCGGATACGACGATCCACACATGGGACTACGGTTTCTACCTGAACCTGCTCAAGAAGACCGAGTACGCGCTCGACGAGGAAAAGGTTCGGCCTTACTTCCCGCTCGATCGTGTGATCGACGGGCTGTTCTCAATCACGCAGTCGCTGTACGGGATCGAATACCGGGATGTCACCGCCGAAGCGGGAACGGCGGAGCGGCCGCTCTGGCATGAGGATGTGCGGCTGTTTGAGGTGTGGGACAAGGCGACCGGGCGAATGCTCGGCGAGTTCTACATCGATCTGCATCCGCGCCCCAACAAATACACCGGTGCGGCGCAATGGGGGATCATCCCTCGCAAGGCATGGTCGGACGGCACGGTCAACACGCCGGTCGCCGCACTCGTGTGTAACTTCACCAAGCCGACTGCGGACAAGCCGTCGCTTCTGCAGCATGATGAGGTCGTCACGTTCTTCCATGAGTTTGGACATCTGCTGCACACGATCCTGACGGAAGCGGATATCGCAGCGTTCTCCGGAACGCGCGTCGAGCTTGATTTCGTCGAGATGCCATCCCAGATGTTTGAGAACTGGGCATGGGACCGCGATGTGCTGCGAACGTTCGCCCGCCATTACGAGACCAGCGAGCCGCTTCCCGATGAACTACTTGATGCGATGCTCGCGGCGCGCAATCTCGCCTCGGGCATGGCTGCTGAGTTCCAGATCTTCCTCGGCACGGTCGATTTGGCGTACCACTCCGATCCGGACGGCGAGGTCGATACGACGGAACTCGGATTGCAGATCTACGATGACATTCTCGTCTGGGATGCTGTGCCCGGAACGTACTTCCAAGCCTCGTTCGGCCACCTGACCGGCTACGAAGCAGGGTACTACGGCTATCAGTGGTCGCTCGTGTACGCCTGCGACATGTTCCAACGGTTCAACGACGCGGGGCTGCTCAATCCCAAAGCGGGCATGGACTACCGCAAGAGAGTCCTAGCCAAGGGAGGAACGATGGACGGCATGGACATCGTGCGCGAGTACCTCGGCCGAGAGCCTGACACGGCTGCGTTCCTGAAGCATCTCGGCCTGGAGACCGAGTAACGACGCGTTCGGCGCTGCGTCGATCACACAACGAGCGGAACCAGGTCGAACTTCTCGACATCGACGAGGCCCTTGTCGGTGAGCTTGAGCTTGGGAATCACAGCGAGCGGCATGAACGAAAGCGTCATGAACGGATCTTCGACGCTGCTGCCGAGCTTGTCGTATGCCTGATAGAGCGCCTGCTGCTGCGCGACGAGCGTCTCAGCGGGCTGATCGGACATAAGCCCCGCGATGGGAAGCGGCAACACAGCGAGGACTTCGCCATCGCACACGACGACCTGTCCGCCCTGGGATTCACCGAGGGCTTTGGCGGCGATGAGCATGTCGCGATCATTCGTGCCAAGGATGGTGAGGTTGTGCGAATCATGCCCGACGGTGCTGGCGAGCGCGCCGCGCTTCAGCCCGAACCCGTGGATGAAGCCCAGCCCGATGTTGCCCGTGCCGCGGTGACGTTCCACGACCGCGAGCTTGAGCAGATCACGATCGAGATTACAGACGATCAGGCCAGCCTCGACCTTCGGCTGCTCGATGCGCTCGGTTGTTGTGAGTTGGTGGAGCTGCATGCCGATCACGCGGATCTTGCCGCCCGTCGGCGGCGCGGGGATCTCGAACGATCGCTCGCTCAGATCGGCGGGCAGTCGCACGGTTTCCTTTGGTTTGCCCGTCGTCTCAGCGTGGTCGTTGGGAAGGTATCGTCCATCCTCCGCGACAAGCACGCCCGCGTGATAGACCTGCTTGATTCCAAACAATTCGAGATCGTCGAGAATCACCAGATCAGCCTGATACCCGGCGGTCACCGCGCCGGCGCGCGCTAGTCCGAAGTGCATCGCAGGGAAATGCGAACCGATCTGGATCGCGGTGACGGGCGGCATCCCGAGCGAGATCGCCTTGCGGACGACGTGGTCGATGTGTCCTTCGCGCATGATGTCCTGCGCGTGACGGTCATCGGTGCAGAAACAGAAGCGGTGCTTGTTGGCCTCCGTGACGAGCGGGAGAATCGCTTCGAGGTTCTTCGCTGCCGTCCCTTCGCGAATGAACACCTTGAGTCCGCTGCGCAGCTTCTCGCGCGCTTCGTCGAGCGAGGTGCTTTCATGATCGTTGCTGATCCCGGCCGCGATGTAGGCCTGGAGCTGCCTTCCCGTCAGTCCGGGGCAATGGCCGTCCACACGCTTGACAAGCCCCACCGCGACCTTTTCGAGTACGTCGGGTACGCCAAAGATCACACCTGGGAAGTTCATCATCTCCCCGAGTGAGACAACGCTCTCATCTCGCATCAGCAGTTCGATGTCGGCGGCAGTGAGTGTGGCGCCTGCGGTCTCCATGTTCGTCGCGGGCACGCAGGAAGGCACAGCGATATACACACCGAGCGGCAGCCCGCGCGCAGCGTCGATCATGTAGCGCACGCCGTCCGCCCCGAGCACGTTCGCGATCTCATGCGGATCGATGATGACGCTTGTCGTCCCATGCGGCACAGCCAGTCGAGCGAACTGCGACGGAGGCAACATCGACGACTCCATATGCATGTGCGCATCGATCAGCCCGGGCGCGATGAACGCGCCGCCCAAGTCGATCGTCTTCACCGCCTTGTCGTAAGGCCCGACGCCTGCAATGTACCGCCCGGCGATCGCAACCGACGTTTCGTCGATCTCGCCGGTGAAGACGTTGACGACGCGCGCGTTTGTGAGGATCACGTCCGCCGGTTCGTCGCCGCGCGCCACCGCAATCAGTTTCGCCATGTCCATCACCATCGCACGTTTCCTTTCAGATTGACCACTCCAGCCAACGGGCCACATCGTCGGGCGTGTTGAGGTTGACCGCAACGTCCGCGTCGGACACGGGCACGCGCATCGCCGCCCCAGCCAACAGATGGTCAAGCCTGCGCGGCGACCCCGGCAGCGGATCGAGCACGGATGCCGTGACGAAACGCCAAGGCAGATACGCTGGATGCCCGCCCGATCCGTCGTACTCCGGAACGGCTGGATCATCCGCAGCCGCCAACACGCTCCACACCTCCGCGGAAACAACCGGCACATCGACCGGCAGAACAAACACACCTCTCGGCGGTGCATCGCACAGGCTCGTCACACCAACGACCAGACTGTCGAACAGCCGAGCATCGGCATCCGAGAGCACCCGTCGAGCCGGTGCGTCATCCTCGCAGCGCAGTGCGGCTTCAACCCGATCCGACACCACCCATGTGCGCTCGATCCCAATCCGTTCAAGTCGATCCTCCTGCCATCGCCACCACGGCCTGCCCGCAACATCCGCGAGCGCTTTGGGACCGCCCATGCGCCTGCCGTGACCCGCCGCGAGCACGATGACATGCGTACCGTCAAGAACGCCCAATCCGTTGCGCCTCCATCAGCAGTTCCGCGGCAATCGACACAGCCACGAGACTCGGCGCCTTGCCGAACTTCCCGATGCCGATCGGACAATGAACCTGCTCGACCTGCTCGGTCGTGTACCCGCTCTCAACGAGCTTGCTGAAATGCGTCGCTCGCTTGCTCGCGCTCCCGATCAGCCCCATGTACGCGGTGGGCACAGCCAGCACCTTACGGATGATGTCAAGATCGAGATCGTGCGAATACGTCATGACACACACAAGCGTCGATTCGGGCAACTCGTGCGCGAAGCGAACACCCGCATCGACATCCATGAGGCGCTGCACATCGGGGAATCGCTCCTTCGAGTTCCACTCGGCTCGATCATCCACAACGGTGATCGCCAGATCCGCGTCACGGAGCGTATGGACAAGCTCCTTTCCCACGTGGCCCGCGCCGAAGAGAACGAACCGCGCCGGTGAGCCGTGGTACTCGAAGAAGACCTGCATCGCGCCGCCGCAGCATTGGCCGGCGTCGGCGTCAAGCGCGTAGCGCTCGATGCCCGTCTTCCGCTCACGGTGGTATCGCCCGGCAGCCTCAAGCACGAGGTATTCCATCCGCCCGCCCCCCACCGTTCCCACGCGATCCTCCGCATCCGTCCCGGGAACCCAGAGCATCTTCGCGCCGGGACCTCGCGGCGCGCTGCCCTCCGCCTTGATGACCGTGATGAGAACATACGATCGACCGTGCCGGCTCAACTCAGCCGCCTTCGTGAGCACCAATGCATCCTGGTTCATCAATCACCACTCCCAAACGTAGGATGGACTACTCAAAGCCGGGGGCCGCGTCGCGCAGGCCGAAATATATGATGCGCGACAGCACGATCCGCCGATACCGGGCGGTCGAACGAACATCGTCGATCGGGCGTGTGTCCGAATCAACAGCAGGCAGAAGATCGTCCGGACTGCGCACGGTGCACCCGTCAGTCAGCAGCTTCTCAAGTGCCGGGCATCGACAGACAAAGGGCGCGACGCTGTTCGCCGCGACGACCCAGCCGGTCTGTTCATTGTGCGTAACCGCCATGCCGACCTTGCTGATTGTCAGCGCTGCCCGCGAGCCGACCTTCTCGAACAACTCAACATCATAGGTCCGACGCGGTACACGAATGGCGGTGATGATCTGGTTCGGCATGCGCGCCGTCTGTTTGTATCCGTGGTAGTACCGGTCGAGCGGAACTTCGCATGTTCCCTGCTGTGATGCAAGGATGACCGTCGCGCCGTAGGCCAGGAGCGCGAGCACGCCGTCCGCAGCGGGCGATGCGTTGGCGATGTTCCCCGCCCAGGTACCTCGCATCTGGATCTGTATGGACCCGACTTGCCGAGCCGCTTGCTCCAGCAATGGAAACGCCTCGGCAACCGCGCGATCGGCCGCGACATCCCAATACGTCGCCATTCCGCCGATGTGTAGGGCGTCATCCGTCAAGCGCACCTCGCTCAATTCACCAAGACGCGACAAATCAAGAAACGTACCCTCCCAGCGCCGCTGCTCATGCCAAGCGACGAGCAGATCCGTCCCGCCTGCGATCGGCGTGACGGTTTCACCGCGATCGGCCAGGATCGCCAATGCGTCATCCAGATTGGTCGGTTGCAGCACTTCCACGCAGCGTCAGTCCTCGCCTTCCTCGTCGAGCGTTCGCCGGACGCCTTCGATAATCCCGTCGTACCCCGTGCATCGACACAAGTTGCCGCTCATCAGCTCGCGCAGCGTTCGCCCCCGCAGCACACTGCGATCCTCGCCGATCCATCGGCTCGTCATCACAACACCCGGCGTACACGCACCGCACTGCGTTGCGCCTGATTCGTGCAGCGGCGAAAGCGTCGCTCGATCGACTGATTCGATCGTGCGAACATCGCGCCCTTGCACCTGAAAGCACGGCACAAGACACGAGTTCACCGGCCGGCCGTCGAGCAAGACCGTACACGCACCGCATTCGCCTTCGCCGCAGCCTTCCTTGGTGCCCGTCAAGCCCAGACGATCGCGCAGCACGTCGAGCAGCCGATCGCTCATCGGCACATCAACCGTCACTTCGCTGCCGTTGATCGTGAAGGAAAGCGTGATGTTCACAGCGTCAGTGTCGTTCATGGGCAAGCCATTCCTCCATGAGCGTTTCAGGCGTGACGGGAATGTGGGACAGATCCAGCCCGACCGCATCGCTGATAGCGCTGAGGATCGCCGGGGCCGGGCCGTTCATCGGGAGTTCGCCGATGCCCTTCGCGCCGCTTGGGCCGTCGTCGTAAGGCGTCTGCTCGAACCACACACGGATGGGCGGCAAGTCGCTCGCTGTCGGGATGATGTAATCCGTGAGATGCGCGTTTTGCATCGCACCGTTTTGCATGGCGCACGCCTCGCTGAGCGCCCAGCCGATCGCCTGCGCAACGCCGCCCTGGATTTGGCCTCGCGCCAGAACATCGTTGAGCACCGTGCCGACATCCTGCACGGATGTGAACTCGACGACGCGCGTCATGAACGTGCGAAGGTCAACTTCGACCTGCGCGATGTTCGTCGCCCATGCGTAGGCTGCGTAGGCGTCGCCGAGGTAACGGTCATCATCCCAGTGGATGTGCGACGGTTTGACGTACTGCGCGCCACCGATCAACTCGGCATCATCGTGCGACTCATGCCAGCGGACGATTGCCTGACGCAGATCGTCTCCGGTCGCCTCCTCGCAGCCGAGCATGCGGCGCAGATCATCGCATGCACGCTCGACAAGCCTGCCCACGACCATGGTCGTGCGTGATGCGACGGTCGGCCCGCTGTTGGGAACGTGCGCCGTGTCGGCATCAGCAATGACGATGTCGCGCTCGGCGTAACCGACATACACCGCTACGATCTGCGTGAACACCGTCACCATGCCTTGACCCATCTCGGTCTGCGCGGTTCGCACTTCGATACGGCCGTCCGGTAGACCTGCGACCTCCGCCCGCGATGCCAGGTTCACCTCGCCGCTGCCCGTGAAGCCCGCGCCGTGGTAGAACGATGAAAGCCCGACGCCGCGACGCAGGTATGGATGCTTCGCGTTGAACTGCTTGCACGCCTCGCGTGTTCGTTCCACATCTGCGATCTTGACAGCGCGATCCTGCAGCGCGACGCGATCCACGCCGTCACGGATGACTTGACCGGTCGCGGTTGTCTGACCATCGCGCAGCAAGTTCCGCCGGCGCAACTCGATGCGGTCGATACCGAGCGCGTCGGCGATGCGGTCCATCTGTCGTTCCATGGCGAACTGCGTCTGCGGCGCGCCGAACCCGCGGAATGCACCATAAGGAACGTGATTCGTCAAGCGCACCTCACCGTGGATCTGTACGTTCGGACAAAAGTAAGGCCCGGCGGCATGGATCACCGCGCGACTCAGTACGACCGGCGAAAGCGTCACATACGCGCCGCCGTCGAGGAGCACGTCAATGACCATCGCCTGGAGCATGCCTG
>JAGLTS010000014.1 GCA_023135165.1 Phycisphaerales bacterium
CAAAATGTCGCTCAAAACCGACCCAAAACGGGCTGAAACCGATCGAAAACGCGCCGAAACGAGCCAAAACCGCTCGAAACTCGCTCAAAACTCTAGTTCGATAACACGTTTCCCGCGATTCCGTGCGCATGGATGAAGCGCGGGTCTATGTGTTGGTCAGTCGTACGACCTGGTTGTCGATCAGTCTCGCCGGGCCGACCTGTGCTGCGATCAGTGCCCGCAATGGGACACTCGGCTCGGGCTCATCATCGACCGGCAACAACGTGCGGGCGTCCCGGATGACCGCGTAGTCCACGGCATCGACGGGCGCCAACTCATCCATCATCGCCTGCTCCGCCTCGGTGATCGTCGCCTTGCCGTTCGCTGCGCGCAGGGCTGCCCAGAGCGACAGCGCGCTGCTGCGCTCGGAGGTGGACAGGTAGCGGTTTCGGCTGCTCATCGCCAGGCCGTCGTCTTCGCGCACGGTGGGCACGCTGACGATCTCGATGTTCATCGCGAGCAGATGCACCATCTCGCGGACGACGAGCAGTTGCTGGTAGTCCTTTTCGCCGAAGACCGCGGCGCTCGGCTGCACGAGGTCGAACAGGCGCTTGACAGCCAGACACACGCCGTGGAAGAAGTGGGGCCGATGTGCATCCTCCAGGCCGGGCCTCCGCGCGACCTTGGGGAGTGGAGCAAACCGATCGGGAATGCCATCCGGATACATCGTCTTGACCGAAGGCGTGAACACGACAGTCCCGCCCGCTGCTTCGGTCATCGCCACATCACGTTCCAGCGACCGTGGATAGCGATCGAGATCCTCACCCGGCGCGAACTGTGTCGGGTTCACGAAGACGCTGACGATGACAGGTCGTCCATCGGCGATGGCTGCTGCGTGCTGGATGAGAGCGGTGTGCCCGGCATGCAGCGCACCCATCGTTGGGACAAGGACTCCGCCAGCATGTACGGGGAGCGCGTCGACCTGTGTGACGACCTGCATCCGCGCAGCGTGGCGTGCTGGGGCCGATGCGTCAAGACCACCGGCCCGGTTACGGGTGCTTCCGCCGCTATACTGTCGTCGTGCCCGAGCCGACCGACCCAGTTGCGCCGATCTACGTGCTGATTCCGACGCACACGACGCGGCACCTCGCCCCGACGCTTGCCGGCGTGGCGAACCAGTCACGGCGACCCGATGCCGTCGTCGTGACGTGCGATCGTGTCAGCGATGACATCGAGGCGCTGCTCCGCACGTGGGGCGACCGACTTGAGTTGCCGATCGTCTACGCCCGCCGCCCCCATCAAGGCGAGGCCCGCCTCAACCAGGTCCGAAACAACGGCTTCCGCGCGCTCGATTCGATCGGTCTGCTCACACAACGCAATAACCCCGGCGAGGCGACCCATTCCGAAGCCCGGGTCATCGTCCTGGATGGCGACACCGTGTTGGCGCCCACAGCCGTCGAGCGCCACGCACAGACCGGCCGGGATGTCGATCTGGTCATTCCCTACCGCGTCGATCTCACACCCGAACGCACCACCCGCTTCACGCCTGAGGCGATCTGGGGTGGTGAGATGGACCCGGAACCAACCGAGGCTGACCTCGCTCTTCTGGACAAGCGACATCGGCGCTATGTTCGCCAGTTGTGGTTCAAGGGGCTTGGACTGGAGAAGGCCCACAAGCCCAAAATCATCGGCGGGCACCACTCGGTCCGCGTCAGTCGTTACCTGCACGTCAACGGCTACGACGAGCGATTCGTCGGCTACGGCTTCGATGATGACGACTTCGGCAAGCGGATCTACCAGTCCGGTGGGACATCCGTCGTGGCGGTGCGAGACATCATTGCGTTCCACCTCTACCACCCATCTCGCAAGCCGGACCGCATGAACCGCTCCGAGGCGTACCGCAGATTCCGGGACAAGAGCCTGCCCGCCGCGTGCGAACGGGGATTCCGATATCCGATGGAGCAGGATGAGCTGGTCGTGGAAATCCTCGGTCCGGCGGAACAACTTGTGGGTCGGCAGGCTTGACACGGGGCTACTTCGACGCTATCTTAGAATGATTCTAAAACTCAGTCGCTATGCCGCCGATCAGGACTGGGCTTCCTCAGGAAACCGCTGGACATGGCTGTCAAGACTCCCATTTATATGGATAACGCCGCCACCACACGGGTGGACCCGCGCGTGCTTGACGTCATGCTCCCGTATTTCTCCGAAATCTACGGCAACGCCGCCAGCCGGAATCACCAGTTTGGGTGGGCAGCGGAGGAGGCTGTCAGCCGAGCACGCACGCAGGCAGCCGACCTGATCGGGGCGGGTCCGAAGGAGATCATCTGGACGAGCGGCTCGACCGAGTCCAACAACCTCGCCATCAAGGGCGCTGCGCGGATGCACGAGAAAGCGCCACCCGGGAGCGAAGGGCGAGGCCACATCATCACCTCCGCGATCGAGCACAAGGCAGTCCTCGATCCCTGCAAGCGTCTCGCAAAGGAAGGCTTCGATGTCACCTTCCTCTCGCCTGGGTCAGACGGCATCGTCACGGTTGACGACATCGCGCAGGCGATCCGTGATGACACCATCCTGGTCACGATCATGTGGGCGAACAACGAGATCGGGACGATCAACCAGATCCCGCGGATCGGCGAGCTTTGCCACGAGAAGGGCATCATCTTTCACACCGACGCGACGCAGTGGGTCGGCAAGATGCCAACGGATGTCACAGCCGACGGTATCGACCTCCTGAGTTGGTCGGGACACAAGATCTACGGCCCCAACGGCGTTGGCGCGCTGTACATCCGCAGACGTAAGCCGCGCGTGCGACTGGTCGCGCAGATCGACGGCGGCGGCCACGAGCGAGGTTTCCGCAGCGGCACGCTCAACGTTCCCGCGATCGTCGGTTTCGGCGCTGCATGTGAGATCTGTCAGCAGGAAATGCAGGATGAAGCACAGCGGCTGTTTGTGCTGCGCCGCAGGCTTGAAGACGGCGTGACCACGGCGCTTGACGCGGTGCAGATCAATGGACATCCCGACAAGCGACTGCCTCATGTCACGAATATCAGTTTCGGATATGTCGAGGGTGAGTCCATGATGATGTCCATAAGCGACATCGCATGCAGTTCCGGGTCGGCATGCACCAGCGCGAGCCTGGAGCCGAGCTACGTCCTCAAGGGGCTCGGTGTCGGGGATGACATGGCGCACTCGAGCTTGCGTCTGAGTCTCGGCCGATTCACGACTGAAGAAGAAGTTGACTACACCGTCGAGAAGATCGTCCATGCCGTCAAGAAGCTGCGAGAACTCAGTCCGCTTTACGACATGGCGATGGAAGGCATCGATATCACAAAGGTCCAGTGGGATGAGCATTAGTTCCGCTCGGATCAAAGCAGTTCACCCGCGGAACACGTGCGGGTGCACGAACACCAATGCCTGAGGACAGCCAATGGCCTACAGCGAAAAAGTCATCGACCATTACGAGCACCCGCGAAATGTCGGGAACTTCGGCTCGACCAGAGACGTCAAGGGTCGCAAGGACATCGGCGTCGGACTCGTCGGCGCGCCCGAGTGCGGGGATGTCATGCAGCTTCAGATCAAGGTCGATCATGAGACCGGTACGATCAAGGATGCGCGGTTCAAGTGTTTCGGTTGCGGCTCAGCCATCGCCTCGTCGTCGCTTGCGACGGAATGGCTCCGGGGCCGGTCTCTTAAGGATGGCCTCGCCATCAAGAACACCGAGATCGTCGAAGAGCTCAGCCTCCCGCCCGTCAAAATCCACTGCAGTGTCCTGGCGGAGGATGCCATTCGCAGCGCGATCGACGACTATCGACGGAAGAACGGGTTTGCCGTTCCGGACGACAAGAGGATCGAATCCAACTGACCGTCGCGGCCGTTCCCGACCGCCGATGACCCGGAGCACGCCATGGGCATTATTCTGACAGACACCGCGGCCCGCGAGATTAAGACAATCATCGAGCAGCAGAAGCTCGACACCGAGAAGGTCCGCCTTCGCGTCGGCGTCAAAGGAGGGGGCTGCTCCGGGTTCTCCTATCTGCTTGATCTCACCGAAACGAAGCGCGAGTCTGACGAGGAGTTCGAGCAGGCCGGAATCACGATCATTTGTGATCCGAAGAGTCTGCTGTACATGGACGGCACCACGATCGACTTCCGCGATGAGATCATGGGGCGAGGTTTCGTCTTTCGCAACCCCAACGCCACGAGCAGTTGCGGCTGCGGCAGCAGCTTCGGCGCATAGCGCCTGGAGGGGGACATCCCGATTTCCATCATGGCGAAGAGAAGGATCGCTCCGTCTCTTGCTCGGTCGGGCGAACGATGAAGTCGGCTATGAAGGTGAAACCGCGGACCTGACAGCCCATCGCCCGGAGCCAGTCGGCGACGGCATGGTTGCAGTTGTGCAGCAGGTGGTAGGCGGCGTCATCCTGGACGAAATCAAGATCATGTGCGGGCTGATACCACTGCGTCTCGATTTGTTCCTTGTATCGCGCCTCCAGCGTCGCCAGGAGAATCGCTGCGGCAGCGCTGCTCACCGTGATCTCCTGGAGGCGCTTGCAACCGATCTCTTCAACGGCAGCCCACGCGTCTGTCTGCGGGTCGATCACGTGTTTCTTTCGGCCGAGCGTTCCTTGCGACGGAACCAGCAGGGCCTCGCCGACGCGGTACCACTGGTTCTGTCGCAGGGCGAACCACTTCCACTCGCCGTAGGCGTACTCGATCAGAACCGACTCTTCGCCGTTCGGCACGAGCAGGCTCGAGTGCCTGCCTCGGTCCGCAACGTACACGGTGATCGGATCGGGCGGATTGTACGGGGGCACAATGACCGTTGTGCAGCCAACGGCCGCGAGACAAAATCCGATGATGAGAAGAGAGCGCAACTTCATGCGTCAGGCGACCCGCCGGCCTCGGGGATTGTGAAGTAGAAACGCGCGACTTTCGCCTCGATGCACTCGCCATCTTCCCATTCCATCATGAACTCACCTTCCATCGTGCCCCAGGTCGTCGCCAAACAGCAGCACTCCATGTACTGGAATTCCCCGCCGGGGGCAAGGCCGGGCGTGCGACCGATCACACCCTCGCCCCGCATATCACGACGATTGCCGTCGGCATCAACGATGATCCAATGATGCGCCAGCAACTTCACGTGCCTGCTCGTTTCGTTGCGAATCATGATCTCGTAGGCGAAGCCGTACGTGCCCGCCTCCGGGTCGGATTCCTCGGACATGTACATTGGTAATGCCTGCACGCGAATCCCATCCGTGACACATTCGGAACCACGCATTGGCGACATCGCTCCTCCCAGCCGGGCTGCGACACAACACAGAGCCGGCATCGCGCAGCTTCGAGTCTGCCGACTTGCGCACAGGCGTTTGCCTGGGTGTGTCGACTTCGCTGATTACTTCGCCGCGCCGGCCATGGAGACCTTTGTGCTTGATGCGACGCGGTTCAGCGCTTGATCCAGATCGGCGATCGTGTCATCGGGATGCTCGCCGCCCACGCAGAGGCGAATCAGGTTCGGCGGGATATTCGCGAGCTTGCGGCCTTCTTCGCCCTGCTGTTGATGTGTCGAAATCGCCGGAATCGTGACGACCGACTTGATCCGACCGAGGTCCGTCGCGCGCCAGATGCGCTGCAGGCCGTCGAACACATCACGCGTGTTCTGCACATCACCCTTGACGCAGAAGCTCATCAGGTGGCCGTAGCGATTCACCGGCTTGCCGTAGAGTTCGTCGTACTCGGCGTCGACGAGCCACATGTATCGGCTGGCCAGCTCGTGCAGCGGGTGGCTGGGCAGGCCGAGATACTCGGCGCTCTCGACGGCGGGGTGTCCTTCGAGGAACTTGGCCACCTTCATCGTGTTTCGGCTGAGCATGTCCATCTTGCTGCGCAGCGTTCGCATGTCGTTGAGCGTCAGGATAGCCTGCATGGGATGCAGGTTCGGTCCGATGTCGCGGTTGGGCAGGTACTTCACATACGCTGCGAAGTTCTCCTTCATCTGCGGGTTGTCGATGGTTGTGGTGATGTTGTTGCGGCTGATGACCGCTCCCGCCACGCCGAAGCCGCTTGTCGTGAGGCTCTTGGTCGCGGACTCGATCACGATGTCGGCGCCATGGCAGAGCGGGCGAAGCAGGGCGGGTGTGCCGACCGTATTGTCGCAGATCAGCGGCAGGTTGTGACTGTGCGCCAGATCGGCGACGGCCTTGATGTCGAAGAATCCCTGCGCCGGGTTGCTCGGAAGCTCGCCATAGAGGAAGCGCGTGTTCTTGTCGATGCGCGACGCCCATGCGTCGATGTCCGTCGGATCTTCGATCCATCGGCACTCGATGCCGCGCTCTTCCATCAGGCGGATGCTGAACTGCTGGAACGTCCCGCCGTAGCACTGAGCTGTGGCGAGGAAGTTGCGAGGCTCGTGGACGTGCTGTTCCGTGTGGACGAGGAAGGGTTGGACAGCGGTCATGATCGCCGCCATGCCCGAACTGGTCGAGCAGCAAGACGTCTCGCCGTCGAACCCGTACCCCTCCATCAGGGCCAGCGCCCACTCGTAGAAGTACGTCGAGGGGTTGGCGATGCGGGAGTAGCACCACGTCGGGATCAGGTACGCCAGGGCGCACTCCATCTCGTCGGAGTCACGGTACGCCTGCGAGGACGACATGAAGACCGGCTCGATGATCGAGCCCTGGTAGTCGTCCAGAGCATCCTCGACCGAGTACAGGCCGTGCACGGCGATCGTGTCGAACTTCCACTTCTTGACCACATCGCGGATGTAGGTGCTGCGCCTTTCGAGGTAGGCGTTGTTGCGATCGATGTACCGCTGCATTCCGGGGGTGATGTGGATTTCGTCGGCGCCGGCCATGGTGCTTCTCCTGCGTGTACCGCTCTGTGGGGGTCAAATCCGATGTCAGACTCCAGTCTAGCCGCAGCCCCGCTACGGGCCAAGGGCGGGTCTCACGGGTGAGCCTTGAAAACCCAGCCTGCCGGTCCTAGGCTCTCTCCCAGCCGCGCCGGGCGCGCCTGCCTGGGCGAGTTGAATCGCCATACTCCGCTTATCGGGCTTTCACCATGACCGAGCAGATGCGCTACTACAGCACCAATCATCGCGTCCCCGACGTCACGCTTGACCGGGCGCTCCTTCAGGGACAGGCGGGCGACATGGGCCTGTTCCTCCCTGAGCGGTTCCCGCCCCTCACGCGCGATGATTTGCTGGGCTTCGTCGGTCGGCCTTACCCGGAGATCGCTTTCGAGGTTCTTCGCCGATTCACGCAGGGCGTCTTCGCAGATGACACGCTCCTTGAACTCTGTCGCGATGCGTACGACTACGACATTCCCCTCGAATGCGTCACCGGCAGGCAGCACATCATGCGCCTCGACCAGGGACCGACCGCGTCATTCAAGGACTTCGCAGCGCGCATGATGGCGCGATGGATGAGCCGGCTTATGGAGAAAGAGCAAGGCGAACTGGTCATCCTCACCGCAACGTCCGGCGATACCGGGTCCGCCGTCGCACATGCATACCACGGCGCCCGGCGCGTCCACGTCGTCGTTCTCTTTCCCGTCGATGAAGTCTCCGACCGTCAGCGCAAGCAGATGACCACGCTCGGCGGCAATGTCCGCGTCATCGGCATCGAAGGCAAGTTCGACGACGGTCAGGCGATGGTCAAACGCGCGTTCGCCGACCCGGATCTCAAGAACATCCGCCTCACCAGCGCCAACTCGATCAACATCGGAAGACTTCTGCCCCAGGCTGTGTATTACGTCTACGCCTACGTTCGGCTCGCCGACGTCGCGGAGGGCGAGGAGGTCGTCTTCTCCATCCCGTCCGGCAACTTCGGCGACATGATGGGCGGCACGATTGCCAGGCGCATGGGACTACCCATCAAGCGCTTTGTCATCGCCACCAACGCAAACGACGAGGTGCCCAACTTCGTCCGCACCGGCGAATACAAGACGATCGTCCCCTCGCGCGTCTGCATCTCCAACGCGATGAATGTCGGCCACCCGTCGAACCTGGCGCGGTTGATCGACATGTACGGCGGACACATGGATGAGAAGGGCAACCTCATCGAGAAGCCCGACATGGATCGCCTGCGACGCGACATCTACTCCGTCAGCATCGACGATGACCACACGCGACAGGCCATCAAGGATGCGTACGACAAGTACGGCACGGTGCTGGAGCCGCACGGCGCGGTCGGTTGGGCTGGGCTTGGGCGGTACATTGAGGATGAGCGCGAATCCGAGGATACGCTGTGCATCTCGCTTGAGACAGCGCACCCGGCGAAGTTCCCCGAGGAGATCGAAGCGATGATCGGCATCATGCCCGACACGCCACCGAGCCTTGTGGGCATCGAAGAGCGGGCCGAACAGTATCCGGTGATGTCAACGGACTACGATGCTTTTCGTGACTTGTTGCTGACGCACTACAGCACATGACATGGTGTCACGAACGCGATCCCCTTTGGGGTCGCGGCTTATCGTGTCGCTTGCCATTGTATCAATCAGGAAATCGAATCAGTTGATTTTATCGCCCGGCTCATAGTACCGGAACGCGCCTTGTGCAGTGTCGCCGCCGCCGACGAAGGTTGAGCCGCTGGGATACCAGTAGGTTGGATCCTGTGATTGGAGGATGCCAAGCGTCTGGACGTGGCCGTCGAGGAAGACGGAGTTGATCCGCTCCATGTGGCGGTAGCTGAGGGGGATGTTGACGGGCCCCTCGCCGTCGCCGCCCATCTCGCCGTAGGCGACGCTGAGGGAGTACACAGGCGTGCCCGTGCCGAACGCTCCGTAATGCAGGCCGGCATCCGCCTCAACATCGACGTCAGGCGTCACCGTACTCACTTTGTAGTAGCGGAAACCGTCCGACGCGACCGATTTAAGGGACGGGTTCGATATCAGGTCGATGCGGCTCTGGTAGTTGCCAGGGACTTGCACCTGCGAGGAAAACAGCACCGGCTTGATCATCTGTCCGCAGCCCGGTGGCGGTCGGCGGGCGTTCTTCGCGGCGGCAGCCTCTGTGCCCCACCACACGAGGAACCCGCTCTGCAAGTAGCTCACGCCGTGGAAGAGACCGTTCGCCTCGACATAGGCGCGAATCTCCTCATCATCGGTGTACGGCGGGACGTCCAGCGACATGGATGGGCATGTGTACCGCGTCATGAGCTGATCGAAGCGAGCCACACGCTCGGGGGGCAGGCCCTGCCCTCGTCCGACAACGGGCGTCATCCAGTCCCAGTTCTGCACCGGGGCTTCATCGTCGCCATTCATCTCATCCCACGCCAGGTGGTAGCGATACCGGATTGTGCTGCCGTTGAGTCCGGGCAGCCAGTCCTTGTTCTCGTTGCCGTAGGCGTTCGTGCCGACGGCGAAGTCCTTCATCATGCTTGCGCACACGATGGCCTGGGCGGTGCCTCGCGCTTTGCCCAGCGCCGGCAGGAGAATGCCGATCAGGAGCGCAATGATGGCGACGACAACCAGCAACTCGATGAGCGTGAACGCGCGCAGCCGCCTGGCGCTGATCCGGATGACCGGTCCATCTTGCCTGTTCATCTCTCGGCTCCTCTTTGCAATGGGCGACCGGATTGGTCACCGCCCAATGACTTGGCACGTCTCCAGATCGATCGCCGGATCGACGCGATGCTCGCGGAAGTACTTCCGGACGAGCGGCATGTGGTGCTCGGAGATGCACCAGACGCCGTCGTCGTTCTTCTGCACGGGGTAGAGCACAAGCTCCCCATCCTTGCTTCTCGCTGGAATCAACAGCATGTCCGTTCGCCCCATCGAGGAGATGTCGCCCGTGCGGATGTCAACGACATCGATTCTGTTCGGCACGGTGCCACGGTCGAATGACAGGACCAGCATCACGATCAGCACGATCGGGCCGACCACGATGATGATTTTCTTGAAGGTCGCCATGGAGCCGCGCCCTCTCGCCGAGAGATCCCTTGCGTCGCAACCATCCGTGGTCAGATTCGCCGCCCCGCGCCCGTTGTGCATCGGGCAGGCGACGTGAGCTCGACGGCGCCCATCCGTGGCGCGCATCCGTTGCCTCCATCATCATACCCCCTCACGTGCGCCGATGCGCGGCCAACCGCCATCCACAACACCTCGATGGATGCGGATTCACCAAACCCTCATGTTGGGTCTCCCGTGACGCCTCACCCGGTCCGGTGAGCACGCAGGCCCGCCCGGCGCGTCATCAGCGACGCTTCTTCCGCTTGTCACGGAGCCTGATGTCCGTCTTGTGCCGCTTTTGTTTTCCCTTCTTCGCCACGGATCGCCCGCCGGCTCGCTCGTCGCCGCGCTGCTGCTCCGCCTGCTTGCCGCCTCGTTTCGCTCGCTCAGCCCTGCCCGACGCATCCAGCAGCAGGTCCAGTCGCCGTTTCGCCGCATCCACTTGCTCAAGCACGACATGTACGCGATCACCCAGGCCCAGCGATGATGCGCCACCAGCCGCCCAGAGCCTGCCCGTCTTGCGGTCGAACCGGTACGTGCCGGTCCGTCCGTGCCGATCGGTCAGATCCCGCACCTGTATCGTCCCATCCACCAGGTACTTGTCGAGCTGCACGAACATCACGTTGCCCGTCACGCCCGTCACCAGCCCGGACATCGTCTCCCCGACATGTTTTTCCAGGAGTTGCAGGATGAGCGCCTCGCGCAGTTCACGCTCCGCACCCTCCGCTGTGCGAGACGCCTGCGAACAGTGCGAAGCGACCTGTGCCAGTTCCTCCATCGGCTGACAGCGCGCATCGCTGCGCAGACGCTTGCCCAAGCCTTTGTGTGCGCCGACGGTTCGCGGCGGGTCCACGCCGTTGCGCGTTTCATCGAGAAAGGCGTCAAGCTGTCTGTGAATGGTCAGATCGGGGTATCGCCGAATCGGGCTGGTGAAGTGTGCGTAGTGCTCGCTGGCCAGTGCGAAGTGGCCGACCAGGTCCGGGCCGTAGAGCGCCTGGGAGAGCGTGCGGAGGACCGCCATGTGCACCGCCGCCGCCTTGCCCGTGCCCGCGGTGGCTGTGAGGATCGACTGAAGCTCGAAGCGGTCCGGCCGCCTGCTAATGCGCAGCCCGGCCACCTGGATGAACCCGCCCAGCTCCTCCATGTCCCCAGGGTCCGGGTCCGGGTGAAGCCTGCGAATCGCCGGCACGTTCAGCGAATCGAACAGCCGAGCCACCGCTTCATTCGCCTCGACCATGAACATCTCGATGATCGTGTGCGTGAAGGCGTCATCCTCCTGCTGCACATCCACGACATGCCCCGAGTCATTGAAGATCAGCTCCGCTTCGGGGAGTTGCAGCGAGATCATCCCTTGCTTGATGCGCCGAGCGCGGATTCGTTTTGCCAGGTCGTCGATCAGCCGAAGCCGGGTCACAAGCTGTTCGTTGTGGGCGGTGTCCGTCCGCGCGTGCTTCTTCGCCTGCG
Organism: Phycisphaerales bacterium; assembly: GCA_023135165.1. Lineage (GTDB taxonomy): Bacteria > Planctomycetota > Phycisphaerae > Phycisphaerales > JAGLTS01 > JAGLTS01. Next base: position 11,392 of record JAGLTS010000014.1, read on the forward strand.
CGGGGTCGCCGTCGATCAGCGCCTGGGCTTCGAGATACGTCAACCGTTTCGCGGACTGAATCACGCTCCTGGAGAAGCGCGCCGATTGCACGCTGCCTGCCTCGTCGTAGCGGACGAACGCCGACTTGGTGAACCGCACGACGCCTTCCTGTAACGAACAGATCCCGTTTGACAAAAGCTCGGGCAGCATCGGAATCACACGCCGGGGCAAGTAGACCGAGGTCCCTCGCGCGCTCGCCTCTTCATCAAGCGGCGACCCCGCCTCGATGAAGCGCGCGACATCCGCGATGTGGACGCCCAGCTCGAAGCCGTCATCGGTCCGCTCGATCGACACCGCATCGTCGAAGTCCTTGGCGTCAGGCGGGTCGATCGTGAAGACAAACGCACCGCGCAGGTCTTCCCGATCAGCGAATGCGGGCTGTCCCGCGGCCTGTTCCGCCTCAAGCGCCTCGGCAAGCTCGGTCTCGAACAGCCGTGTGGCCGAGCGCGCCTGCTCGACCGCCTCATCGGGGAATGCGTCGCGCAGGCCGTAGGCGCGGATCACCGCCGCGGTCTCGGTATCGGGTTGACCCGCTTCGCCGAGCACTTCGACGATGACGCCCTCGCCGCCCGCCTGATCGTCAGGATACGTAACAAGTTCGAAGACGACCTTGTCGCCCGCGTGTGCGTTTTTGATCGACGGATCGCGCACCGTCACCGTGCCTCGCAGCACCTTGCCATCCGGCTCGACGAACCACAGACCCGCTCGATGCAGCAGCGTCCCGGTGAAGTGCTCCCGCCCGCGCTCGACGATCCGCGTGACGCTGCCCGTATAGGGCGATCGGCCGGGCTTGTGGAACCGCTCGTCTTGCCTGCGGATGACGCGAGCGATGACACGATCGCCCGTCACCGCGTCGAGCGTGTGGCCCGGCGGGATGAACAGGTCGCCGTGCTCGTTGGGCCGCTCTGGAATCACAAAGCCGAACCCGCGCGTGGTCACACGGATGCGTCCCGCGACCTCCCGTCCGATCGGCGGGAATGCGATCTGGTCGGCTTCGGAGAGCACGATCGCGCCGTCGTCGAGCAGCTCGCGCACCGCGGTTCGGAAATCGTTGAAATCCTCACCCGGGACGCCCAGATCATCCGCGAGCGTGCGGATATCGCGCGGCGTGTAGGCGTCGTGACGAAGGTGGCTGAGGATTCGCAATCGGAATCGGCTTGGCATGATCGCGGTATGGTACCCTCCCGCCCGCACAGCGTTCGGTGGCGGGCAAGCCGGCGGCGAGTGTGGTACGGTCCGCCCATGACCACCACAGAAGAACTGCTCAAGGCAGCCCGTGATCTTGGCACGCTCCTCGTCGAGCATCCCGCAGCGGCGAAGTTCCGTGAGCTTGTCGCCACGCTCGACGCCGACGCTCAGGCCAAACAGCTCCTTCAGGACTACGACGCCGCGGAACGAGCCATCGCTGAGAAGCTCTCCGCGCAGCAACCCGTCGAAGTCGATGACAAGCGCACGGCGCAGGAGCTGAAGCAGCAGGTGGCGATGCACCCGGTCCTGCGTGAGATGCCGATGATCGAAGCTGACTACGTGAATCTCATGCGGCAGGTCAACGATGCGATCATGGGCGATCCCGCAGCCCGGGGCGACTGACCCGCCTCGCCCAAGCGTGCCACCAACATCCGCAGCACGAGAGAGCAGAGCCGGCCCGTCCCCGGGCCGATGTACATTCGCTGTGCAATCATCGCCTCGCACAGGAATGACGCATACCGGGCCGGGGACGGCCCGGCTCCGTTTTTGCCCAGGGTGAAACGCGAGGGGGATTCAGTCACGGAGCAATCAGGCCGAAACAGGGGTGGCGACGTGCCTGCGCGGGGAGCGCATGACGTGCGCGATGTGCGGACCGGGGTGGTGAAGGGTCCGGATATGTTCGTGGAATTGCAGACAATGAACTGAGGCTAGGTCATGATCCTCGGAAACGCCACGATGCGTCGATGGAGCATGTTGAACCTGCTGATTCTTGTAGTGCTTGCGGGTCTCTGCTGCGTCGATGCCGTTCCAGGTCAGACCGATCGGTCGCATGACGATCAGTCGGCCCAGGAGAGCGGGGCCGTCGTCACGATCGGCGTGCTTGCCAAGCGGGGCAGCGAGCGATGCCTTGAGAAGTGGGGGCCGACCGCTACGTACCTCACCGAGCAGATCCCCGGCCGGCGCTTCGAGATCGTGCCGCTTGACTTCTCGGACGTCGATCCGACAGTCGAGCGGGGCGAGGTCGATTTCATCCTGGCCAACCCCGCGATCTACGTCGCGCTGGAAGCCAACTACGGCGCCACACGCATCGCCACGCTCAAGAACCTTCAGCTGAACGGCGTCCATACGGTCTTCGGCGGGGTGATCTTTCACAGAGCGGACCGCTCGGATATCCGCAGCCTGGATGATCTGAGGGGCAAGCATTTCATGGCCGTCAAGGAGAACGCCTTCGGCGGCTGGCTGGTGGCGTGGCGGGAACTCAAGGAGCACGGGATCGACCCGCATCGGGACTTCAGTGAACTGCGGTTCGGCGGGACGCATGACGCCGTCGTCTACGCGGTCCGAGACGGCCTCGTCGATGCGGGCACTGTCCGAACTGACACGCTCGAACGCATGGATGCGGAGGGCAAGATCGACCTCGCTGATTTCACGGTGATTCACGCTCACGGTGGAGTTGATCACTCGTTAGGTGATGAGGAACACCTCCCCTTCCTGCACTCGACGCGCGACTACCCCGAATGGCCGTTCGCCAAGGCACGGCACACGTCGGATGAGCTGGCGGAGCAGGTTGCCGTGGCGTTGATCGGGATATCTCCCGACTCGCCTGCGGCGGGAGCGGCGCGATGTGCCGGCTGGACCGTTCCTCTCAACTACCAGCCTGTGCACGAGTGCCTCAAGGAGTTGCGAGTCACTCCGTACGAGGACTTCGGCAGGATCACGTTCGCCAGCGCCATCCGCACGTACTGGTATTGGCCCGCCGCGGCAGGCCTCGCGGCGATGGGCGGCATGATCGTTGTGATCGTGCGGGTGGTGCGCGTGAACCGCAGGCTCACATCCGTGCAGGCTCAAGTGCGTGAGAGCGAAGCCCGGTATCGCAAGCTCTACGACGATGCGCCCGTCATGATGCACTCGCTCGACAAAGAAGGGCGCATCCGCAATGTGAACCGCATGTGGCGAGAGCAGTTCGGGTACGAGCGCAACGAAGTGATCGGGATGAAGCTCGGGACCGTCCTGACTGCTGCCCTGCCTGGGCAAGCCAACCGCGACCGGGTCGCGCGACATTTGGCCGATCCGGCGGCGCAGGATGTCTCATGCCAGGTCGCCGGGAAGGATGGCGCCGGAATCGACGTGCTGCTGAACACCGTCACCTGCACCGAACCGGATGGCAGGCGCATCAGCCTGTCAGTGGTCCGTGATGTGACCGAGCAGAAGCGCGCCGAGGCGGCGCTCGAACTGGAGCGCAGGCAGTTCCGGTCCATCTTCGACAGCATCGACGAGGTCGTCTACATCAGCGACCCGACCACATACGAACTGCTTTTCATGAACGCCGCCGCGCGTGCGAACTGGGGCGACAGCGTCGGGCGGAAGTGCTACGAAGTTCTCCAGAACCGGGATGCCCCGTGCCCCTTCTGCACGAACGATCGCATCTTCGGAGACAACACCGGCCAAACGCACATCTGGGAGTTCCAGAACACGGTGAACCACCACTGGTATCGCTGTATCGACAAGGCGATCCTCTGGCCGGATGGTCGCACGGTCCGCTACGAGATGGCGATCGACATCACCAAGCACAGGGAGGCTGAGGAAGAGTTGCGGGACTCCGAGGAGCGGTATCGCACGATCACCGAAAATGCCAACGATGCGATCATCACCGCCGACACCACCGGTGTGATCCAGTTCTGGAACGAGGCTGCGGAACGGATCTTCGGATACACCTCCAAGGAAGCCGTCGGCCAAAACTTGATGGACCTGATCGTCCCCTCGCAGTACCACGATGCGAAGCGCAAAGGGATGGCGGGCTTTGCGCGGACGGGCGCCGGGGCAGCCGTCGGCAAAACGCTCGAACTGACCGCGCTGCGCAAGGATGGCACGGAGTTCCCCATCGATCTGTCTGTGTCCGGGTACAAGGATCGGCAGGGCTTCGTCGCCATGGCGCTTGTCCGTGACATCACGGATCGCAAGCAGGCGGAGGAAGCGGTGCGCCGATCCGAGGCGCGTTTCCGAGACATTGCTGAGAGCATGTCGGACTGGGTCTGGGAGATCGACGCCGACGGCGTATACACATACTGCTCGGCGCGCGTCGAGCAGGTGCTTGGATATCGGTCCGATGAGATGATCGGCAAGACGCCGTTCGATTTCATCGAGCCGGATGAAGTGGAGCGTGTGCGGGAGGAGTTGGCGCGAGCAATCGAGGCGGACGACCCGATCCGCGACTTAGAGAATTGGAATCGGACAAAAGACGGTCGGCGCGTCTGCCTGCTCACGAGCGGCATACCGATCCACGATGAGGCCGGCGAGATGATCGGCTACCGGGGTGTTGATTCGGACATCACGGATCGCAAGCAAGCGGAGGAAGCGATTGAGGGGTACATGGCGGGTCTCATGCAGGCGAAGGATGAACTGGAGCAGCGTGCGAGGGATCTCACGGCGCGAGGCCGGGAACTTGAGCAGGCCCATACCGCAGCCGACGCCGCCAACCTCGCGAAAAGCGAGTTCCTCGCCAACATGA
>JAGLTS010000015.1 GCA_023135165.1 Phycisphaerales bacterium
TGAGCCACGAGATCCGCACGCCGATGACCGCGATCCTCGGGTACACCGATCTGCTTCTCGATCCTGCTCAATCGCTCGACGATCGTCTTGAGAGCGTCCGCACGATCCGCCGCAACGGCGGGCACCTGCTGCACGTCATCAACGACATCCTCGACCTGTCCAAGCTTGAGGCGGGCAAAATGACTGTCGAGTCCGTCTCTTGTTCGCCGATCCAGATTCTCACGGATGTGATCTCGCTCATGCGCGTTCGTGCTGACGACAAGGATCTGACGCTCACCTTGGAATGCTTGGACGAGGTTCCGGAGACGATCCAGACCGATTCGACGCGGCTCCGCCAGATCTTGCTCAACCTCGTCGGCAACGCGATCAAGTTCACCGAGACGGGCGGCGTTCGCGTCGTGGTCAAGCTTCTTGATCGGGAGTCGGACACGCCGCATCTCTGCTTTGACGTGATCGACACGGGTGTTGGGATGAGCCCTGAGCAGGTCAGCGGTCTCTTCCAGCCCTTCGCGCAGGCGGATTCCTCCACCACGCGGAAGTTCGGCGGGACCGGCCTGGGATTGGCGATCTCGAAGTACTTCGCTGAGATGCTCGGCGGGGACATCACCGTCACCACCGTCTCCGACGGCGGCAGCACCTTCCGCTTCACCGTTGAAACCGGACCGCTCGACGGCGTCACCTTCGTTCATCATGGCGAGGCGGAGCGGCGCCCGCCCAGCGAGCCTGACCCCGAGGCTCACAGCGATGCGCCGCTTGACTACCGAATCCTGCTCGTCGAGGACGGCCCGGATAACCAGCGCCTCATCGCCTTCTTCCTCAAAAAGGCAGGCGCTGCGGTGGATGTGGCGGACAACGGCCGAATCGGCTGCGACCTGGCGTTTGAGGCGCAACGGGCCGGCGAGCCTTACGACCTGATCCTGATGGACATGCAGATGCCCGTGCTCGACGGATATGGTGCGACGGCCGAGCTTCGCGAGGCAGGCTGCACCGTGCCGATCATCGCGCTCACCGCCCACGCCATGGCGGGCGACCGTGAGAGATGCCTGGATGCGGGCTGCGATGACTACATCACCAAGCCGGTCGATCGCGAGCAGCTCATCCAGACCATCCGCGGCCATCTCACCTTAGTCAAGGAGGGTCAGCAGGCGGCCTGATTGGGCTGCGCCGCTGGTCAAGTCGCTGTTTCTCTGAGCCGACACACATCATTGAGCCACACTTCTCGGGCCACGGTGCCCCACACAGGAATAGACAATTGCGCTGCCCGGAACCCCACGGCGCGCCAGATACACACGTAAGGAGAGCGCTCATGTGCTCATCCACTCACCCCCCCTCTGCCGGGCTGTCGTTTGCGGCGGCGGCTCTTCTGGCCGTCGGCGGGACAGCCGCCGTTGCGGACGAGCCTCCTGACCAGGAACAGCTCCCCGCAGTCGTGCAGGAATCGTCCATCGAGAACAGCGTCGAGCTTGATGATGATCTTCTTGACGATTCGCTCGACAGCGACGCGTCCTTCGACAACGACTTCGCCGATCTTGACATCGAGGCGCTGATGAGCATCGAGGTGACATCCGTAGCGGGCGTCAAGCAGAGCCTGCTGCGGACACCCGCCGCGATGTACGTCATCACCGCTGAGGACATTCGGCGAAGCGGGCATCGCAACGTCGCCGAGGCGTTGCGCATCGTCCCCGGGATGGCTGTCGCCAGCGTGAGCGCCAACCAGTGGGCGATCAGCGCGCGAGGCTTCAACAGTCTCTTCGCCACCAACATGCTCGTCCTTGTGGACGGTCGGGTCGTCTACGATCCGATATGGTCCGGCGTTCCATGGGAATTGCAGGATCTGCTCCTCGAAGACATCGATCGCATCGAAGTCGTTCGCGGTCCAGGCGCCACGCTCTGGGGCGCCAACGCCGTCAACGGCGTCATCAACATCACATCCAAGTCCGCGCACGACACGCACGGCGCATATATCTCCGGCGGCGTGGGAACGGAAGAGCGGGCGTTCGGTAAGTTCCGGTACGGCGGCGCGCTCGACGATGATGCGTCGTATCGCATCTGGGGCAAGTACCACCTCTGCGATACGTCCGTCGACGCGGCGGGTGACAGCCGGCACGACGATTGGGACTTCTACCGAGGCGGCTTCCGGCTGGACTTCGGTGACGTGACTGACGCCGCGTTCACGATTCAGGCGGATGCGTACCACACTGACACGGTTGGTGAATCGCGACGCGTCGCGATACCCGGGCACATGACGTTTCAGACGATCGTGGATGACGCGTGGTTCAGCGGCGGTCACGTGCTCGCTCGGATGACACGCGAGTACGCGGATGACGGCGGCTGGTCGTTGCAGGCGTATTACGATCGGCTGAACGCCCGGCGGTACGGCCCGCTCATGAACCGCGACACGGCTGACATCGACTTCCGCCATCACTTCGTTCCTTTGGATACTCACGAGATTGTCTGGGGATTGGGGGCACGCTACTCGAGAGCCCGGATTGACCCAAGCCCGACCCTCACGTTCCGCGACCTTGACCGGGAAACGTGGCTTCTCAGCGGGTTTGTGCAGGACACGATCGCTCTCATGCCGGACCGGTTGTCGCTCATGGTCGGCTCCAAGTTCCTGCACAACGATTTCACCGGCTTCGAGATTCAGCCGAGCGCGCGTCTCTCCTGGACGCCGGATGATCGTCAGACGCTGTGGGGCGCCGTCTCACGGGCGGTTCGCACACCGGCCAGGATCAACGACGACATGGTGTTGACAGGCGCGTTTGTCGACGTCGGCCTGATGGGCGGCGGGCCCCCGGCCGGCATCTTCGCCCCTGTTCAACTCGTCGGCGATGACGGTACCGACGCCGAGGAACTGATCGCTTGCGAGCTGGGCTACCGCGCCCACGTGTCCGACGAGATCACGATCGACATCGCTGCTTTCTACAACATCTATGACAACATCATCGAGATGCCTCCGACAGGCGGCACTGCCGACAATACCGCTTCGGCTGAGTCGTTCGGCGTCGAGATCGCTTCGACTTGGCAGGCTGCGCCGAACTGGCGCGTCACCGGCGCCTACTCGCTGGTTGAGATCCTCGCCCACACCCGTTTCGGCGATGAGAATTTCGAAGACGGCGACCCTCACCATCAACTCAACATCCGATCGATGCTTGACATCACCGACGACCTCGAACTGAATGTCGCCGGCTACTACGTCGATGGTGTTTCCCGGTACGACGTACCTGCGTACTTCCGGCTTGATGTCGGTCTGACATGGCATCTGAATGAGAACATGGAACTCTCAGTCTGGGGGCAGAACCTGCTTGACCCGGCACACCGCGAGTATGGCGATGACATCGTCCAGGACATGCGCGCGGAGGTCCAGCGAGGTGTCTATGCGCAGCTCACGTGGCGCTTCTAGGAGAGACGAACCTGCGATGCGAACGCATAAAAGTCGGTTCCACCGCTTGTGAAAGGACATCCGAGGCTCCATGACGCGCCTGCTACTTCTCATCCTGGTTCTGCTTGTGGCGGTCAGCCCGCTGCCGGCTGCAGGTGCCGAGCCGTCGCCCGGGATCGACAAGGCCAAAGCAGCCAAAGTGAAGGCAGCCTATCTCTACAACTTCACGAAGTTCACCAAGTGGCCGGATGAGAAGTTCGCAGATGACAGGTCCTCGAAGCGAAAGGCGCCCATCATCATCGGCGTGCTCGGCGATCAGTCGTTCAGCCGTATCGTCGGGAAGACCATCAAGGGGCGAACCGTCGGCGGGCGCTCCATCGAGGTGCGGAACATCACCTACATCGCGCCGCCCAAGGGCAGGCGAGACGATCCAGCCCCGCGTGAGCGCTTCGCCAAGCGGGTCGCCGAATGTCACCTGCTCTACATCAGCGACTCGCAGGAAGAGCACCTCGATGACATCCTGCACCTGGTCGACGATGAGAACATCCTGACCGTCAGCGACATCGAGGAGTTTGCCCGGATCGGCGGCATGGTTGGATTCGTCACCGAGCAAGGGAAGATCATCTTCGAGGTATGCCGTGACGAGATCGAGGACACACGGATCAAAGTCAGCTCAAAGCTCTTGAAGCTTGCACGGATCGTCAAGAGGAAGGACCCGGCTCACAAGACTCGCGGCGCCACGCCGTAGCGCTCGACGCATTGTTCTGGGAAGTTGTACATGCCCACGCCACGCCGAATCTCGTTCCGAGCCAAGATCATGCTGCTGGTCACGGTGGTGACAAGCGTGGCGTTGCTCCTGGCGTGGGGCGCTATCCTGATCACCGATCACGCCACGATGTACGCGGACACCGTCCGCGATGCGTCGATCCAGGCGGAGATGATCGGCGGGAACTGTACCGCGGCGCTGAGTTTCGACGATCGTGATGCTGCGGATGAGACCCTCCTGACGCTGCGCGCCGAGCCTCGCATCATCACAGCGTCCATCTACACGCGCACCGGCGAGCTCTTCGCCGGGTACCGCCGCGGCGATGCCGTGCATGAATCCGCAGCGCTGACCGATGTCGGTCCCCGCGGGCAGCAACGCGAGGGGCGTATCCTCCACACGTACAGATCGATCACGCTGGATGGCGAGGTGCTGGGCACAATCTACCTGCGATACGACCTGACGCCGCTGTACATGCAGCTTGCTCGCCGATCCGGCATCATGCTCGGCATGATGGGCGCGGCGCTCGCCGTTGTCTTTCTCGCATCCGGTCGTTTCCAACGTATCCTCACCAGGCCTGTGCAACATCTCGCCGAGACCGCCCGGCGGGTATCGGAGCAGAAGGACTACACGGTCCGCGCGACGAGGTACAGCAGTGATGAGTTGGGCGACCTCACCGACGCCTTCAATGACATGCTTGCGTGTATCCAATCCCGCGATACCGCCCTGGAAAGCGCGCGCGACGAATTGGAGCAGCGCGTCGATGAGCGTACCGCCGACCTCGCGCGAACGAATGAACGGATGCGGGCTGAGATCGCCGGGCGCAAACGCGCTTTGGAAGCCCAGCAACTTCACGAACGCCGGCTCGGCATGGTGCTGGAGGCGGCGAACCTCGGTCTGTGGGATCTGGATCTGCGGAACAATGAGGTCCTCTTCAACGACCAGTGGTACGCCACACTCGGCTATGAGCCTGGCGAGCTGCCCATGTCCTTCCAGACGTGGAAGCAGCTCGTTCATGAAGAGGACCTGCCCGGTGCCCAGGAGTTGCTCGCAGCCTACATCGACGGGACCAGAACGGACTACCGTACCGAGGTCCGCATGCGGGCGAAGGATGGAACGTGGAAGTGGATCCGAACCGTCGGCGAGATCGTCGAACGCGCGGACAACGGCGAACCGGCGCGCATCACCGGTGTACACGTCGATATCGACGACATCATGCAGACCGCGCGGCGCATGGCTGAAGCCAAGGACGCTGCCGAGGCTGCCAATCGCGCCAAGAGCGAGTTCCTCGCCAACATGAGCCACGAGATCCGCACGCCGATGACCGCCATCCTCGGCTACGCCGATCTGCTCCTTGATCCGTCCCTGTCGTCCGAGGTCCGTCTGGAGAACATCCATACGATTCGGAGGAACGGCGGACACCTCCTCGCGATCATCAACGACATTCTCGACCTCTCCAAGCTCGACGCGGGGAGAATGAACATCGAGCGCGTCCCTTGCCGACCCACCCAGATCGTTGCCGACGTCGTTTCGCTCATGCGTGTTCGTGCTGAAGGAAAAGGACTCGACCTGGCCGCCGAGTTCACCACACCCATCCCCGAGACGATTCAGAGCGACCCAACGCGCATTCGTCAGATCCTGCTCAATCTCACGGGTAATGCCGTCAAGTTCACCGACTCCGGAGGCGTGCATATCAAGGCCAGCCTCATCGACGATCCCCAGGGCGACGATCACAAACTCTGCTTCGAAGTCGTCGACACGGGCGTCGGCATGACCGAAGACCAAGTCGCCTCGCTCTTCCAACCCTTCGTTCAGGGCGATACGTCAACCACGCGCAAGTTCGGTGGAACAGGGCTCGGCCTGACGATCTCGAAGCGCTTCGCCGAGATGCTCGGCGGCAGCATCACCGCCACCGGTACGGTCGGCAAAGGCAGCACCTTCCGGGCCGTCATCTCCGTCGGCTCACTCACCGGCGTGAAGCGCATCAGCGAGTTCACCGAAGCCGTCCAAGCCCCGCCGAAGAGAACCGAGATCAAATCCCTGCCCGCCCTTCACTGTCGAATCCTGCTCGTCGAAGACGGTCCGGACAATCAGCGCCTCATCTCGTTTCACCTGAAGAAAGCCGGGGCGACTGTTGACATCGCCGAGAACGGCCGAATCGGCGTGCGGATGGTCCTGGAGCACGGTTTGGGCTCACGCACCACCGATGCAGGCGAGCCGTACGACCTGGTCCTCATGGACATGCAGATGCCGGTGCTCGACGGCTATGCCGCCACGGCGGAGCTTCGCGACGCCGGCTGCACGACCCCGATCATCGCGCTCACCGCCCACGCCATGCCAGGCGACCGCGATAAGTGCATCGCCGCCGGTTGCGACGACTACCTCACCAAGCCCATCGATCCCGGCAAGCTCGTCGAGACGATTCAGCAGTACGTGACCGCTCCGCGACCTGTCGATCAGCCCGACAACTGATGACCTGCGAGCGCAATGTGCATCGAGCAAGTGCGATGCACACAGGTGAAGCGAGCCGCGGCGTCAGTGGGGGTCGCCAGCGGCCCCCCGACGTGCTGGCGAGGAGCAGGTCCGACGCCCTCTCGAAGCCGACCTCAAGTCCCCGGCTTGGGAAGATCGCCCTCGCCGAGCAGCCGGTACATCTTCCGCCGAAGAATCTGCCCCGCCAGCACCAGATCGTCGATCGAAATCGCAATCGTCGGCAGGCCGTCCGGCTCGGTCAGCAGCGGGTACACGAATCGAATGTTGAGCTCCGCGCCGAGCAAATGCAGACACAGGCTCGTCAGCGTGTGATCCTCCGACAGCGTTACCACAAGCAGCTCCGTCTCCGTGAAGGGGAGCTTCTGCTGGCGCAGCAGCCGACGGGCAGCGTCCGAGTCGTTTGGGATCATCCGGATCACAGCGTGGTCCGACGCCTCCATCACGCTCAGCGCGCAGATCTGCACTTCCGTGTCAAGATCGAACTGCTCGACGAGGCACAGCAGCTTACCGACCGTGTTGTCGAGAAAGACGTTGAATTGCCGAACCGTCGGCGGGCTGTATCCCTCGAGCGTCTCCGGATGTGGCATTTGGCTCATTAAGCGATCCTCTTGCGCAGCAGGCGGCATCCGACGCGCCCGGGTCGGTCCCGCTCGCGCCTGACCGCCAGCCTAGCACGGCGCCCCCGCCCAACCAACACTTATTTGCGCGTTTTGATCCGTTGGACCTCGTAATCACACCGCGACCGGCCGAATCAGCTCGATCACACCGGGATCAGGCGTCAGCCCCGCCTCCGCGCCCACCCGCAGTAGCGTCTCGATCGCCAGTCTGCCCTCATCGCCCGTATCCACCGTCCGATGCGTCACATACAGCCCGACGAACCGGTCCACCTCCTCGATCGACATGTCCCGCGCGAATCGCATCGCGTACACCAGCCCTTCATCACGATGAGCAAGCGCGTACCGGATCGAACGGTGCAGCAGTGTGGTCACCTCGCCCAGCGTCCCCGGGCCGTGCGCCGCCTCCAGGTCACGCCGAATCGCATTGCCGCCGAGCGGTAACGGCAGGCGATGCACGTCGTACCACCACGCTCCGAGATCCGCTACTTCCACAAGCCCCGCCTGGTCGTATGTGAGCTGCCCCTCATGGATGATCAGACCCGCCTCGCATCGGCTGGACGACACGGCATCGAGAATCGCGTCGAACGACATCTCCACCGTCCGGAACGTGCCAGGCCCGAGCAGCAGCGACAGCACAAGATGGGCGGTCGTCCGCTCGCCGGGGATCGCCACGACGACATCCGGGTCCCGCAGCCAATCCACACCATGCGGCTCCCTCGCCACGACCTTCGGCCCGTACCGCTCGCCCATGCTCGCGCCACACGATGTCAGCACGTACCGATCCCGCACATACGGGTACTGATGCATGCTGATCGCGGTGATCTCGAGTTCGCCCGTCGCTGACCGTTTGTTGAGCGTCTCGATGTCCGCCATGACAGGTTCGAACCGGAACCTGCCCGTGTCCAGCGCCGGGGCGCAGCCGTCGATCCCGAAGATCGGCCACCACATGAACGCATCATCCGGGTCCGGCGAATGCCCCAGCCGAAGTACGGCGCGTTTGTTGCCCATCAGCGGTCCTTTCAGGCGCGGCATCATAACCGGTCGCGAAGGCCACTTGTCCCGCGCCTGTGTGCCCTCTACCGTGAACCATCCATGGCCAAGCGAAAGGGCAAATCCGCGGAGTTCCAGGTCGTCAACCGCAAGGCTCGGCACGACTACCACATCCTCGACACCATCGAGTGCGGCATCGTCCTCGTCGGCTCGGAGGTCAAGAGCATCCGTGATGGCAGGATCTCACTCGGAGAGGGGTACGCAAAGACGGCGGAGAACCCGCTGCGCCTGGAGCTGTTCAGCGTCCACATCGACGAGTACTCGCCCGCCTCTCATCGTCAGCACAGCCCCACGCGAGGCAGGACGCTGCTCGCCCACAAGCGTGAGATTCGCAAGCTGCACGCTCAGACCGAGCGGAAAGGCGTGACGTTGATCCCGCTGAAGCTGTACTTCAAGAACGGTTGGGCGAAGATCCTGCTCGGCATCGCGACGGGCAAGAGCCATCACGACAAGCGTCAGACGCTGTCGAAGCGAGACGCCCAGCGTGACATCCAGCGCGCCATGAGCAAGCGCATGTAGGCAGCAGCGCAAGACGGCTGCAACGAACGGAGCCGGGCTGTCTCGGCCCGATGTACGCGAGAAGTGCAGATGTGTGCGTCTTGCAGTGGAAGGGTTACCGGCTTCGCCTTACCCCCAACCGAGCGCGTAGAACGCTGCGGTGAAAACCAGGTCCGCCAAGATGATCGCGACGATCGATTGCACCACCGTCGATGTCGTCGCTCGGCCGACGCCCTCCGCGCCGCCTGTCACGCGCAGGCCGTTGTAGCACGCGATCAGCGAGATCTCCAGGCCGAACACCAGCGCCTTGATCAGCCCGGTGATGTAGTCCATGTTGTCGACCTGACGGAGCGTGTTGTCGATGTATGTCGACGCGGGCAGATCGAGCACCATCACGCCCATCACAAAGCCGGCGCCGACGGCGCACAGATCCGCGAGCACCGTCAGCAAGAACAGCGAACACACACAGGCGATCACGCGAGGCACGACAAGGAACCGGATCGGGTTCAGCGCATGCGCTTCAAGTGCTTCGATTTCCTCGCCGACCACCATCGTGCCCAGCTCGGCGGCGATCGCAGCCCCGGCGAAACCCGTCAAGACGATCGCGGCGATGATCGGCCCCATCTCACGCATGATCGCCACGCCGATGATGTTCGGCACTAACTCGACCTGCCCGAGATTGTCCAAAGGCGGCGCCATCTGCAAACCGAGAATGAACCCGATCGCGCCCGACACGAGGCAGACGATCCCAATCGACCGAACGCCGACACGAACGAGCTGCGACACGACCGCTGCCCGCCCGATCCGGACCTGTCGGGTGCACAGGCTGCGCATGATCCAGCGCAGTGTGTCGACGAGCAGGAAGACGATCCCGCCGATCGCATCGAGCAGGCAGTACGCACGTTGCCCGATCCGCGCCAACACGCGCGTCACAATGTTGCTTGGCGTTGCGTCCAACGGGGTCGGCATGGTTCGCTCACACCGTCATCGCAGCGTCAAGATCATCAACGATCGTGAACACCGCATCCAGACGTGCGATCTCGAAGATCGAACGCACTCGCTCCTGCATGCAGCACAGGACAAGCTCTGTCCGGCTCTTTCTCGCATCACGCATCGCCTCCACGAGCGTCGCTACGCCTGACGAGTCCATATACGGCACATCACGCAGATCCACGATCAACCGCTTCGGCTTCTCCGCATGCACACCATGCAGTTCGCTGCGCAGCACGGGTGATTGGCTCAGGTCGACATCGCCGACCGGCTGGACAATCGTCACGCCCTCGCGCCGATCAATGTGTACTTCCAACCCGCCTCTGTCGTTCATCCATGCCCGCCTTTCTCATCAGGATTCGTCGAGGCGTCGCCGCACCCGCCGGTCCGAGTCTTCAGAATCGTCAGCCGCATCCCGCCTTCACTGCGCAGCTCCCACACCGCGGAGTCCATCAACTCCCGAATAATGTGCACGCCCAACCCGCCCGGCCGAACATCATCCAAGCTGCGTGACTGAATCTGCGTGACATCCACCTGCTTGGCTTCATCTTCGATGACGATGGTGACGCCCCGCACATCCTTGCCATCCTCGATCGGCGAGATGCTCACCCAGATCTTGCCGGTCGGCTGCCGTTTGTACCCGTGGTTGATCACGTTCGCCAACGCCTCATCCACCGCCAGGGCGATCTGCGAGCAAGCGCACTGGTCAAACCCGTAACGCTCCGCCACCGCAGCGACGAGCGCGCGAACACCGCTCAGGTAACGCGCCTGGCTGAGCACCTCCATCCGGATGTGTGCCGTCTTGCTCATCGCGTGCTCGTAGCGTCTCCCTGCACATCCGTTGTCGCCTGGGCTTGGTCCTCTGCGTTGTGCAGCATCGGCTCCGTCTCGGTCAGCCCTTCCGCCCCCAGCCACACCAACCATCGGTCAACCGCCTCAGCCCGGTTGAGCGCATCGTCGTAGTACTGGTATCCGTGGGTCTTGCCGGTGATCTGCTCGAGCGCGCGGATCGCCAGCATCCGTTCCGCCGGGTCGTCGCTGTCGAGTATCGCCACGAGATGCCGCATGGTTGGCGCCGACCGGTCGCGCTGCTCGGCAGCCTGGGTGATCGCGTAGATCCGCGCCCCGCTCTCGGGCGAATCGAACCCACTGTCAAGCCTCGGCCCGCAGCCGACGCTCATCAGCATCGCCAGCACCGCCGCGCTCGCGCCGCGCCATCGACCTGTCGTTCCAAGTCCGTTCACCCCCCCATCCTACGCCCCCGCCCCGTCCCCGCAAAGCCCTCCGCCGAAACAGGGCCGATCATCTCGTCATCGCCCGCGCAAAGACGAGCCTCGCTCGACTTCCCCCAAGCTGCGGGAACCCGCCACCCGCACGTCCACGTCATGTACTTACGCCCTTCTTCCGCCCGGACCTCCTACTTCACGACCCACATCGGCGCGTTGAGTTCCAGCGCTTTGGATGATGTGATCCAGGCATGCGTCAGGCACTGTACGCCGCCATCATCGTCGCACCGGTCGTCATCCGCGCTGTACTCGCGCGCAAGTGTGAGCATCGCTTCGTCGTTGGCTTGGTGCCCCAGCGCTTCGGCGAGCTTGGCCAACTCCTCACGAAGCGCACGAAGGTCGCCGACTTGCAGAGCGCCTCGCTCACCCTCCCTCGGCCCGAATTCAGCGGCCATCGCCTGCATCATGGCTTGCGCATCGGCGGGAAGACCGCGTCCGCGTAAGCCCAACCGCTGCAAGATCCTCCCCACGAGCGTGGGCTCCGGAGCGATCGTCACAGACACTGCGGGTTGCTGCGGCTCCTCGCCCTCTCCCTTCGGCCAGACCAGAGTCGGCTCCGAGCGAACATCAACATACACACCCTCCCAGGCATCGACCCGCGTCAGATGCGGCGTCGCGTCCTCACCGAGTGTTTCCTCTGCAAGTTGTTGCAGTTCGCTCCACCAACCCCATGCCAACTCGCCCCCCAGCCCATCGAATGAATCGAAACACTCGTTCGGTGTGCCGAGTGGTACGGCGTCGCCCAGCTTGTCCTTCAGGACACCGGCGACTTGGGGACCATACTCATCCCCATAGATCTCGTTGGGGTGTCCGGCCTGCAATACCAAACCCATATCGAGCCTCCCATGATGTAAACAGCGATGGCACTGCCACCGGCAGCGCTCGCGATCTCTTGACCCGCCCTCATTCCATCTACCAGTCCGCCTGCGGCGGATGAGAGCGTGAGCAGCGTAGCAGATTCTCGCCCGCCCAGCCGCCGCAACCTGCGCCATCCGTTCACCCGCACCGTCGTCCGCGCAAAGGCAACCAACCCGCGCCCGACTTCGCAACAGACGGAGCCGAACTCTATGAGTCCGGTGCACCTCAGAACTGCAACACACGTCCGCTTCGCTCCCCACCCTTTTGCCTCTGTGCCTCTGCTCCTCTGTTCCTTTCCCGGTCCACCTCATGTACTTCTCTCCGTTTTCTACCTCCGTGATGTGGCCACGCAAGCACCGTCGTCACGCAGCGCATCCCATCGCCCCGGGGCCTCAAATGGTATCCGACACCGTTTCCGCTCTCCCACCAACTGGTACAGCGTGAGGTACGGGCGCATTCAGTTATCGGTTGCCGTACCGACCTCATCATGCTCCCGCTTGCCTTGCTGAAGAACGATGCGAAGCCCGTATTGCTCTGGTTCCCAAGAGGGATCAGCCGCAATACGCCGCCCCGATTCAGCCGATACCGCCACGGATTTAAAATCCCCGCCCCTTATGGCTCGCCAGTTGCTGCTACTCCCCTTTGTCCTCCCCCAGCACGTGTAGTAATCTTCGTCCATCCGGTTCTGGCACCACTCTCGCACATTGCCATGCATATCGTACAAGCCCCATGCATTGGGCTGATAGCTCTTGACCTTGGTTGTCTGCCCAATATTGATACCGTCAACAACGAGGATATTTGCCTGGCTCTGCCCCAGCGTATCGCCGAAGGCATATCGAGTCGTCGTGCCGGCTCGACAGCAATACTCCCACTCTGTTTCTGTCGGCAAGCGATATTCAAGGCCATCCATCTTGCTCAAGCGACGGCAGAATCGCCGAGCGGCAAACCAGTCAACAAAGCCAGCGGGGCGGTCGCCACCGCTCCCTCTTGAATGCGGGGGGTCCATGACCATCGACCACTGATGTTCTGTTATTTCTGTTATCCCAACCCAAAGACCATCCGACACTTCAGCGGCATGAGCCATCTCACGCCACTCCGTTGAATAGTGTTCACACCTCATAGTGAATGTACCAGGGCTGACGAAGATGAACTCGATTCCGATTGAGCTTATAAATGTATCGCCGTGCCGTGGCGACACCGGCGGCCTGACAGCGGAGATGCCTTGTGGCAGCGTTGGTGCAAATGGACCCACCTCGCAGGTCTGGAGGAGCACCATCACGGTGGATATGCCAACGACGGCAACAATGCCGACAGATACCACTAAGTGTGATTTGATACTCATATAGCTCGGCGACTAACCTTGTGTTGTCATTTGGTACTCTTTATTACCACTATCTACCCGCCTGGCCCGACGCTTGTGTCTCCAAGAAGCAACTCCACGATTGTCTTCCTGCTCTGCGTCTCATCTGCAGCCAGCTCATCTAACGCGTACTCGAGCGCTGTCTTCCCATCAAATGATACAAGGTCACGATTCGCGCTGAGTTCCAGTAACGTACTCACGATGTCCACGTTCCCCCCTATCGTCGCGTGCATCAGGGGTGTCATGTATCGGCTTCGCCCGTCCACGCTTGCGCCGGCATCGGCCAGGAAATGCAGAATCGCCACGCACTCCGCCGCTGTCCGCTCCCGATCCACGCTGAGCACGGCCGAGCACACGATGTCGATTCCCCTTACGCCTGGATCGTGGATCTCCGCACCGTTGGCAAGCAATATCTCGACTACCGCAGGGCGCGCACACAGAACGGCAAGCCTAAGAGGAGATAGCCCGTTTACATCACGAGCGTTCATGTCTGCACCGTGTTCTGCGAGCAGCTCCACTATCGCTGCATCGTCGCGGAGTACAGCGAAGTGCATCAGACTCAAGCCATAGGGAATCGCTACCCCCACATCTCCGCCGGACTCCAGCAACAGACGCACGCACCCGACGGTGCTGGTCTCCACTGCAACTGACAGCGGGCTGCTGCCATCCGCCGTGGTCGACGACAAGCTCGCCCCGGCGTCAAGGAGTAGCCGTGCGACCTCCTCGTGTCCGTTCTTCAACGCGTGCATAAGTGGTGTCCACCCAGCAGAGTCGGCCAAGTCCACGTCTGATACTCGCGTCAGGAGGCTCTTCACGCCGTCGACGTCGCCCTCGTCCACACACGTAAGGAACTCCGCTGCTATGTCGAGCTCGCCAGCCGCCCCCGTGCCGCCTTGCCGATCGCATCCAATTATAGAGCAACTGACAGACACCACGATGATCGGCGCGTACTGCAGGTAGATGCGTGCCCGCGCCGGCACTCGGCTGCTGTTGAACCTGAACGCCTGCGCAACGGCATGCGCCACATCCACGCCAAGACGCGCCGTGCCGGCGGAACGGTTTCCAGCCAGCGTGCGCCAGAGTCGCCGAATCACGGGTTTCTGCACCATAGTCTACACCCTCCAGCGCACGTCTTCTTACTTGCCTGAGCCGCCGCTAAGCAGGCGGTCCTTGCTGCCCCATTCACACGGGCGCAGAGCATGTCCTTCGTGAACTTGTATGCGGAATCGCACCAATTGCGACAGCCGGGGCAGAAACGGTATCCGACATGCTCTGTA
>JAGLTS010000016.1 GCA_023135165.1 Phycisphaerales bacterium
AAGAACATCAGCGGGGATGCCATGAAGGCGGATGGCACGGTCAACCGGGCTGCCCAGCCGGCCATCTTCAACCCCGAGGATCTCAGCGCGCTCGAAGAAGCCCTGGCCGTTCGCGACGCGCACGGCGGGACCGTCACGGTCATCACGATGGGCCTGCCCAAGGCGTGCGACATCCTGCGCGAAGCCCTCTATCGAGGAGCCGACCGGGTGATCCTCATCACCGATCGCCGGGCGGCGGGTTCCGATTCGCTCGCGACGAGCTACATCCTGGCGCAGGCCATTCGTCCGCTCTCGCCCGACCTTGTCTTCTGCGGCAGGCAGGCGATCGACGGCGACACCGCGCAGGTGGGACCGCAACTCGCTGAGAAGCTCGGTTGCACGCTCATCACATACCTCGAAGAGCCTGTCGCGCTCGACGGCCGAACCGTCACCGCTCGTCGCAACGTCAGCACGGGGTATGAGGTCGTCGCATGCGAACTGCCCGCCTTGGTGACGGTCATGGAGACCGCCAACACGGTGAGGCCGCCGAATGTTCGACTGATCATGAGGTTCAAGAACTCCAGAGCCAGGGCGGAGCTTGCCAGGACCGTCACCGGCTCGGTTGATGAACTCGACGCGCGTTGTGAGGAACTCAAGCAGCGCGGCCTGCTCATCGACCAGTGGGATCTCGACGACCTGAGTGTGGACTTCACGTGGTGCGGTCTGGAGGGAAGCCCGACGAAGGTGCACCGCATTCAATCGCTCATCCTCGCAGGCGGCGACTACAAGGAATTTCCGCCGACCGAGCAAGGCATCGGGGATCTCATCGGCGAACTCGTCGAAGAACACACGATCGCCTGACCAGCATGAGGCGCCCACCGGCGCGTACAACCACAACGTCAAGCAATACGGCGACAACAATGATCGAAGTCAACAGACAAGGCGAAGTCTGGATCTACGCGGAACAGGAAGCGGCCACACTCTCCGACGTGCCGATCGAACTGCTCGGCAAGGGGCGCGAGCTGGCGGACAAGCTCGGCGTCCCCCTCGCTGTCCTGCTCCTGGGCGATGATGTCGCGCAGCTCACGGGCGCGCTCATCGCGCATGGCGCGGACAAGGTCTATCTCGCACAGCACAAGCTGCTGGGACACTACCAGGCTGCTGTCCACTCTCGCGTGATCCTTCCGCTCATCGAAGAGCACAAGCCGCAGATCGTGCTCTACGGCGCCACCGCGATCGGGCGGGATCTCGCGCCCACGATCGCCAGCGCCATGAAGTGCGGACTCACCGCGGACTGCACCGACCTGCGGATCGGCGACCACAAACAGGCGAAGACCAAGGCGCTGCACAAGAACCTGCTCCTGCAGATTCGGCCCGCGTTCGGAGGGGCCATCATCGCCACGATCGTGAACTACGATCGCTGGCCTCAGATGGCGACCGTGCGTGAGGGCGTGATGGTGCGCCCCGAGCCGGATCCACTTCGCACAGGTGAGGTCGTTCGCGTCACGCCCGATCTCGATGACTTCACATCGCCTTTGCGCATCATCGAATCACACCGCAGAGAGAAGACCGTTGATCTCAAGGGTGCTCGCGTCATCGTCACCGGAGGCGCGGGCGTCGGTTCAAAGGAAGATTTTCAACTTATTCGAGATCTTGCCAACTGCCTCGGCGCAGCCGTCGGCGGCACGCGCGCTGCCGTCGATCTCGGACTCATCGGCGACGACCACCAGATCGGCCAGACGGGCACGACGGTTCGGCCGGCGCTTTACGTCGCCGTCGCGCTCAGCGGCGCCATCCAACACCGCGCCGGGATGGACCATTCCGCCAAGATCCTTGCGATCAACAGCGATCCCAAAGCGCCCATCTTCTCCGCAGCGCACTACGGCATCGTCGGCGACTTCCGCGATGTCATTCCCAAGATGATACAGTGCATCCGAAGCAGGGCCGCCGTCGAGCAGCTCGCCGATTCAGCAACATAGGGCCATGACGATGACCAACTTTTTCACCGACAACCAGGACATCCAGTTCCTCTTCGACCACATGGATATCGCGCGTCTCGCTGCGATCATGGAAGAGGATTTCCGCTTCACCGAGGAATTCGAGCACGCGCCACGCGATGCTGAGGAGGCCGTGGACAACTACCGGCGAATCCTCGCCACGGTTGGCGAACTCACGGCTGAACGGATCGCGCCCACCGCTGAAGAGACCGACCGAATCGGCAATATCCTCAACGATGACGGAACGGTGACATACACGCCCGGCATCGCCGACGCTGTGAAGAGCCTTAGCCAGGCCGGCGTCATGGGATTCACGCTCCCGCACCGCTTCGGCGGGCTGAACTGCCCCAACCTCGTCTACACGATGGCCATTGATATCGTCAGTCGCGCCGATGCGTCGCTGATGAATCTCTTCGGGCTGCAAGGCATCGGCGAGACGATCAACGCCTTCGCGGATGAAGACATCAGGCAGGCCTACCTCCCCGACATGGCGAGCGGCAAGGCCAGCGGTGCGATGGTCCTCACCGAGCCGGATGCGGGCAGCGATCTCCAGGCTGTCAAGGTCAAGGCTTGGCAGGACGACGCAGGCAGGTGGTATATCAACGGCGTCAAACGATTCATCACCAACGGCTGCGGCGACGTTCTGCTCGTCCTGGCGCGTAGTGAACCGGACATCGCGGATGGACGCGGGTTGAGTCTCTTCCTCGCTGACAAGGGGCCGAAGGTCAAGGTTCGCCGCATCGAGAATAAGCTCGGCATCCACGGCAGCCCGACGTGTGAACTCGTCTTCGAGGACACACCCGCCAAGCTCATCGGCGAGCGTCAGCAAGGTCTCATCAAGTACGTCATGGCGCTGATGTATGGCGCGCGCATGGGCATCGCGGCGCAATCGCTCGGCATCGCCGAAGCCGCCTGCCACGCCGCGCGCAGCTACGCACACAGTCGAAGGCAGTTCGGCGCCACGATCGACGCCTTCCCCGCGGTGCGCGAGATGCTCGTTGATATGAGCGTCGATCTCCAAGCCGCCCGCGCCCTCACGTACTACGCCTCCCTTTGCGTCGATGTCGATCAGGGATTGCAGCGCAAGCTCGCATCCGCTTCACTTGATCCCGATGAGAAGAAGAAGCTCAAGAGCAAGGCGCGCGAGTATCGCAAGATCAACGGCCTGCTCACGCCGATGTGCAAGTACTGGGCGTCGGAGATGTGTCTGCGCGTCGCCAACAACGCGGTTGCCGTGCTCGGCGGATCGGGCTATATGAAGGACTACCCCGTCGAACGGCTCACGCGCGACGCGCGCATCACGAGCATCTACGAAGGCACCAGCCAACTGCAGATCGTCGCGGCGATCGGCGGCATCACCTCCGGTGCGGCGGAGACCATCATCAACCAACTGCTTGATCGGCAGTGGTCAAGCGACATCGCACCGATGGTCGATCAGATCAGATCAGGCGTGGCGGATCTGGCCGACGCCATCGCGTTCGTCAAGGATCAGCCGGACCCGAACTACCGCAGGCTTTATGCCCGTAAGCTGGTGGACATGGCGATCTATCTCATCATCGGCGCGATCTTCTGCGATCACGCCGCAGAGAGCGATGCGAAGCGCGCCGTCCTGCGTCGCTGGCTCGCCGCGCGGATGCCCGAACTTCAGATGAACAAGCAGCTCATCTGTTCGGGCGATGACATCATCCTCAGCGAGTTCGAGACGCTCGCAGGCCCCGTCCCCGACGCCGATTGACGCTCGCGGCGCGGACCAACACACGGAGCCGGGCCGTCCTCGGCCCGATGTGCGTGGTGCGTGTGTGAGGTGCCGAGTGCATAGATCCAACTCGCCAGAGTCGCGGCCCACACCGCTTGTGCTATCATCACATCCATGCTCACGCTTGACGAACTCCACGACTGCCCTCGCAAGCAACGCCGGCCGGCGATCGTCGAGTTCCTCTCCCATGCTCTCGCCGACGCCAGCGATGTCACCGTCGCACGCCGCGCCGTGTACGACATCCTCGACCTGGGCTCACGCTGGCGTCACGACATCTTCGCACTTGCCAAGGCCCCGGACACGCCCGACGACGTGAGGCAACTGCTCATCGGGTACGTCCGCAGCGTCACAGGCAGAAGCGTCACGATCCCAGATCGGCCCGACATCCTCCATCGGCAGGAGGTATGCCCGCTCCTGCACGCGCTCCAGCACTGCCGCATCCCGCGCGAGCACTGCTACCTCACCGTCAACTTCGCATCGGCGCATGCATCCGTCACCACCTTCGCCGCGATCGCCGCTTGGGCATCCCGAAACGCACACACCGTCGAGTTCGCCTACACCAAGAGACGCGCCGAACGCCTCAAGAGCTTCCTCGATCGCATCGACATCGCCCAGGCGGTCTGCACGCGATCCGCTGAACCCTTCCGCTTCGACGACAAGGGCACGTTCGGCTTCCTCCGCATCGACCCGGGCGCGGAGAACATGCCACAGCTCATAGATCAGCTCGTCGAGTCCTTCCACAGCCGCCTGAGCTTGCAGCCGCGCATCGCCGCCGTGCTCACCGAGACGTTGAACAGCCTGATCGACAATGTCCTTCAACACGCCCGGATCGACTCGCCCGCGTGGCTCTTCGCAAGCCATCACCCCAAGCCGGCCGGCATCCGACTCGCGGTCTGCGATCTCGGCGTCGGCATCAAGAAGACCTTCCGTGATGCACAAGACGACAAGCTGCGCGAACTTGCTGACCATCCCACCGCATGGCTGAAGCAGTCCGCCGAGCCTGGCGTTTCCACCACGGGCAACAACCAGCCCGGCATCGGCCTCAGCGCGATCAAGAAGTTCTGCCGTGAGAACACCGCACCGCTGCTCATCATCAGCGGTGATGCATCCCACCAACTCGCAGGCCGAACGACCGCGCGAGGCGAAGCCAGATTCGACCAGAGCACGAACCGCGAAAAGACGACCTGGCAAGGCACGCTCGTCGCCCTGGAACTGCCGCTCCAGCGCCCGCACAACCCCCTCGCCAACACCCAGCCGCCCCCCACCTGAAACCCCCACACGCTACACAGCCTTGAGCGAAGCGTGACCCGCGCTCGACCGACCTCCCCGTCGTCGTTCACGACTGAACACAGCGCCGTTCAGCCCCGCAAAGTGCAGCGCCACCCCGTACGCGACCGGCTTGGGCACCGCTGGACCCAAGTAGCGCATCACCGTCGTCTGGCTGACGAACACCGCAATGGCGCTGACAATGAAGAACGCAGGCACCAGGCAGAGCAGCACGTGCTCCTGGGCGTACCACCTCGCCAGGGCCAGCGCCTCGTAAATCGATCGATCAAAGCGCCCCCAGCCGAGCGGCAGGGCAAAGAACGCCGCGAAGACCAGCAGTCCCCACAGCAGTTTGCGCCACTCCGACCGCAGCGATGACGACTGGGCGGGCGCGACGGGACAGGTGCCTGCTGCGCTGCTGGCGATCTGCTTGCTGTCTGTCGAAACTTTCGCAGTCGTCATGGTGAACTCGCGACCGACCTGCCCGCGGCGATTGCCGGGCTCCTGTGACGCACGACTATCTGAGCGCTTTGACATCCTCTTCCAGGTTGTGGCGGAGCACATCAGAAGCGCAGCAGAGAAAGTTGAGAATGCAAGGTGTCCGAAGCTGGTAGTAAACCAGGACTCCTTCCTTGCTGGTCTGGACGATGCCCGCCTTCAGCATGACGGAGAGGTGGCGTGAGACGTTCGATCGCTCGGCACCGATGTGTTCCGCGATATCACTGACGCACTGCCCACCCTCTTTGAGAAAGTCCGCGATGGCGATGCGAATGGGATGGGCAAGCGCCCCCACGACCTCCGCCTGCCGCTCATACAACCGTTTCTTGCGGTCGGTGATCATTGGTTCGAGGCAGCTCCATATCTGTGATTCTGTGACAATATACTCACGGATGGGCGGCTCGTCAAATCGCGGCACCGAGACCGCCCTGCCGTCGCTCGCTGCCGCCTCTGGGCTGCTTGCTGCCCACCCTAGACGAGGGCTAGTTGCACTCTTCACTATCGGGCATCACAAACAAGTCATCCTGGTCGTAGGGGAAGGAGATCTTGCAGCGGGGACAGCAGACCGGGTGAGGTCCCCATTGGATTGACTCTGAGTGACGTTTGCGGAACTGGGACATCATGAGATGGCCACATGCCGTGTTCTTGCACCGCAGGAGAAGGGGAACGCTCGGCCCTGTTCGGGCCGTGAACCGCTGGAAGACATCAGGACCTACCTTTCTGCGAAGTCGAGTGATGCGATCCAAGACGTCGGCCCCTTCCCCCTCGCCTCCAAGCCCTTCTTCTGCGAGGTACTGGAGCAGGCGGTCCATTGGGAAGAAGCAATCCTCTTCGTCCGAGACGGCGTGTGTAAGTCTAAAGCCGACGGAAATAGTGAGAGTGTCGCCCTCTTCTCTGATTTCGACGGCGGCCACCCCGCATTCCTTTGCGACGGGGGTCTTCAGCCAAGCCTGGCAGAGGACTTGCAGAGCGCCTCTCCC
This sequence comes from Phycisphaerales bacterium, assembly GCA_023135165.1. Classification (GTDB taxonomy): domain Bacteria; phylum Planctomycetota; class Phycisphaerae; order Phycisphaerales; family JAGLTS01; genus JAGLTS01. Next base: position 6,477 of record JAGLTS010000016.1, read on the forward strand.
GATTGCCCGCAGTTCCGGATAGGGCTCCAGAACCGCCAGCCCCCGCTCGCCTGTTGTCTTCATCGGCGATCGGATGTACTGCTTGCCTACCATCTTGGTGAACTGCTCCGGGTCGAAGACCACGTAGCTCCGTTCACACAAAAAGGAAATGAGTTCGTTACCTGTGCTCCTGTCCCGGACGACGAACTGGTGCCCTGGGTGAACCAATGGAATTCCCGGCAACGTCGACACGACTTCACGGTATATCAAGCCCCCGTCTTCAACCGGCTCTCCAACGAGAAGATCCGCGAGTTCAGAGAAGGGCATCCCATCCTTGAACAGGAGGAACCGTTTGCCGTCGTACTGCTTCATTGGGTTCTTCTCTGCAGTTAACGATCAACATCAGTCTCAACTTCGAGCGCTCCGGCGCATCGATCTGTGGACTGCATGCTTTGCCTCGACTCCATTGCTTCTTCTGTGTCCACCAGCCTATCATGTTCTCTGCGCAAGTGTCCGCCCATTCTGTGTGCAAGTCCTCTGAACGCCGACGCGCGTACGTTGCAAGAACGGTCACGAACAGAGTCCCGGCACTCACCTACTGCCTCTCCCCCGCATTCGCACTGAACCTCAACGTGACGAACCGCTCCCGTACTCATTCCCGCTACACCGGACAAGCGAAGAATCCAGCGAGTTCATAATCGTGGCGACCAAATCGATCGCTGTATGCGGCAACGTCCTGTTCCCCACGGTCATCGCGATCGCCACACCCCCTGGTGACCCGCAGACGGTCCTCATACCGACCACTTGAAGGTTGCTCAGCACGTCTATGCAGACCCACTCTTGCCCCCCTTGTGCCATGTCGCTTGTGCTGCTGGGCCATTCTCAGCTCCTTGTGCGAGTAGCTACGCTCGCTGTCACGCTCCATTTGCCCTGCCTTCAATGACTCATTCAGCACCCGCAGCAGCGCAAACTGCAACTCATGCCTCAGCGTGTTATTACAACTACATTGCTCAACGTGCTTCACCCTCTTCCAGATCCCGTTCTCTATGCCGTAATACCATCCACGCAGCACTCCTGCACCAGCTACAACATGACCCCGCAGCTCGATGACTAGCCCTGATACAGACACCAAGCCGTGCTCTATGTGCTCAACAAAGATACCTTTTTCATATTCTGCGTCTGTCCCCAACTCCGGTATTCGTACTACACCATCGAGCTCCACAACGAAGCTGTTGTGAGTAGTGAGAAGATCGTTTATTGCCGATAATTCAAACGCATCATTAGCGTTGGCGTAGTATGCTTGCTCTGGGATCTTGTAAAACGGAATGTTATGAAAGACGCTGTCAGCTTTTCCTCTATTATCAGATACCCAAAACTCGTCCCACAGTGCAATGTCAGGACTAAGATGCTTCACGAAGTGCGCATCGTACTCGGGCAGATCCAATCCGCGGCAGTATACTGGAATTGTATCGAACTTCGAAACGCATTGCCACGGAATACTCAATAATGCATCAAGGATGAAGTCCCTCCCTCTTGTGGGAAACAGATCTGCGGTCTCCGCTACACTATGCCGCTGGTAGAATTCCACCAGTGCGTCGTGAGTCACTTCTAAGTGTGCGCTAATGGCTACTGGCGGCAGAGCATTTTTCAGGCTGCCTACGAGGCATGCCTCCTGTGCATGAAAGCGTAGTGTCGCGTCATCGGTGCGAAGATCTGCGAGATCATGTATCTTGAGACCATTGTCAGCAAGAGCTGTTCGATCGATGACATAAATATGGCCTGGTTCGGTACTAGCGGTATATCCTGCGATTCTGTGAACAAGCCAGACTGGCATTGTGTCATAAGTTTCGCACATATGAATTTGTTTGGTGTCTGTGTACTTATTTGCGGCGAACCAGCCGGCAACATGTGGTGATTTAGTTACATCTATGTAGAACGATCGCCAGCCATAGTGCTGGAGTATCGCTTGCGGTAATTCGACATCGATATTATGGTAATCTAGGCGCCCATATGCCCAAAGAATGGCCTTCGCGTAGTGAGCCCATTTGAACATCAACGGAGGAATGCAACCGTGTCGAGAAAATGATGTCGGTATGCTGACGTTGTTGCTGTTGTCGATGTGATGGCGAGTTTGACCTCTATATAGATAGCGGTCAGTGCGGTGAGCGAGGCAGGCCTCCAGCTCCTTTGCGCTTGTCACCTTCAACTCATCCATGCGGCACTTTCTGTGGGCCAACAAGTTTTGGCCCGGATACGATGCGGAGCCCGTGGTCTCGGACCGTATAGGACACCTCCGGTTTCCCTCCGGCAGGCTCCAGGCAGCGGGCGGCATCCTTGGCCTGCGCCCCGAACCGACATGTGTCAGCAGCATGTTTCGCGGGTCAGCCTCAGAACCTCCTTGTCAGCGCCCGTCGATCGGGCTGCGAACGGACACTTCCATGCCCCGGGCTGTTGCGCAGGGCATCCACTACAGAGGTTTATACGACACAGAGATCGATTGTCGAGACGAAATTTCGCCAAATTCTCGAATCGGTTCCACATTCCACGGCCACCATTCGTGGGACTGGCTTTCGGTCGGACAGTCCCGTCGGTTCGCCCGCTGGGGGAGTCGACGTGATGCGCGGGGCCAGCCCCGCCGCTAAACGGGGTGGCGCTGGACTTTGCGGCGATGAACGGCGCGGCGCTCAGTCGCCGACGCCGACGGGAGGTCGGGCGGGCGCGGGTCACGGTTCGTGGGGGTGCGTGGGTCAGAATGCGTTGTGCTCGTGTAGGTATATTGTTACCGCGTCGAGGAAAGCCTGGCCGAAGGCGGCGAGCTTGCGGTCGCCTATGCCGTGGACGGTTCGCATCGCATCGAGCGTGTCGGGCTTGATCTGCGCCATGTGGCGAAGCGTGGCGTCGCCGAACACGATGTAGGCTGGGACGCTGCGCTTGCGCGCGATGTCACGCCGTACTGCTCGCAACCGCTCGAAAAGCTCACGATCCACACCCTCCCATGATTGTGTGTCGTGCACCGTTCGTTTCGCCTTGGGCGCCATCGGCTCGCGCAGACGTACATCACGCTCACCGCGCAACACCTCGGCGCCCTTGCTGCTCAGCTGCAGGATCGGCCGATCGCCCGGCGTCCGCTCGAGCATGCCGTGATCGACGAGTTGATATATGAGGTTTTGCACAACCTTGCTCGGCATGTCGTCGAGCAGGCTATACGTGGACAACTCGTCATGACCGAACGAGCGGATCTGTTCCGTGTTCGCGCCGGTGAGGATGTCGACGATATGCCCCACGCCGAAGCGTTGGCCGGCACGGACGACGCATGAGAGGATCTTCTGGGCTGTCACCATCCCATCCGTCATGCCCGTCACTTCGCCCATGCATACATCGCATGCGCCGCAGTCGGGTGTGTCATACGGTTGGCCGAAGTAGTCGGAAAGCGCTTCGTGTCGGCAGCGCAGCCCCGAGCAGATGCGCTGCATGTGGCGCAGGAGGACAAGTTGCGGGGCGATTGTCTCGTCCGGATCGTCCGTCTCCTGGGCGCTTTTGCGGAGCAGGTTCTCCCATCGCATGAAGTCGGCAGCGGAGTAGAAGAGGATGCACTCAGCCTCCAGGCCGTCGCGTCCGGCGCGCCCCGTCTCCTGTTGATAGTGCTCGACGGACTTGGGCATGGCGGCGTGAATGACACAGCGCACGTTGCTGCGGTCGATCCCCATGCCGAACGCGACGGTTGCGACGACGACATCGAGCCGCTCTTGCGAGAAGGCTTCTTGTGTCGTCTTGCGGTCGTGCGGCTCCATCCCCGCGTGGTACGACGCCGCCTGGATTCCGTGGCCGGCGAGCATGGCTGCGAGTGTCTCCGTTTCCTTCCGCGTGATGCAATAGACGATGATAGCCTCGCGCGGGTGGCGCCTTACGACATCGAGCACCTGCCGGCTCACATCCGTGCGTGGGACGATGCGGTAGACGAGATTGGGTCGATCGAATCGGCCGACCATGACGACGGGGTTTTCGAGGCGGAGTTGCGTGACGATGTCATCGCGCACGCGCGGCGTGGCGGTGGCGGTGAAGGCGTGCATGCTCATGTCGGGGAAGCGATCGCGGAGTTCAGCGAGCCTGCGGTATTCGGGCCGGAAGTCGTGCCCCCAATGGCTGATGCAGTGGGCTTCATCCACGGCGATCGCGCGGATGCCGAGCGGTTCGATCCAGCTTTGGAACTGCTCGGAGATGAGCCGTTCGGGTGCGACGAAGACGAGTCGGCATGCCTTGTCGCGGATTTGCCGTTCCGCATCGCGCCGCTCGGCAGCATCCATGCCGCTGTGCAGGCACGCCGCCGGGTAGCCGCACGCGAGCAGGCCGTCCACCTGGTCCTTCATCAGCGAGATGAGCGGCGATACGACAAGGTCCATTCGCCCGGCGATGACGGGGGGCACCTGATAGCAGAGCGACTTGCCCCCGCCGGTCGGCATGACGACGAGCGAATCGCGATGCGCGATCCCCGCCGCAATCGCTTCCGCCTGGAGAGGCCTGAGCGCATCGAATCCCCAGTACCGCTGCACCGCCTCAGCGACTTGGGTCTGATGATCCGGTTGTCCTTCGCCATCGCGCATGAGGCGTAGCGTACTGCGCAGCGGCGAGGGCTGCGTCTTGACGAGTCGTCCTGAGCCGAGCCCGTCACAGCGGCGGCCGGTGCTCCTCTCGTGCAGCGCAAGAGATTCCGTGTGCCGCATCGCCGTTGGCAACGCAAACCACCCGAGCGGTGGGAGTCAATAATGTACTTGTTCCCTCTTCCCGTTCCCTGGAGGGAGCGAATCAAGCGGAAGCGTCCAGTGCAGCGATTGGTTATGCGGCCAGCTAGTACCCAATGACCAAGATCCCCTGCAATGGCAACGTGAGACGGTCGGAGGCGTACAGTGTTTCAAAGAACTTGAGAACTTTCTCGAAGTCGTTGCTGGAGCGGTATTGGTTGCGAACGGCAATCACGAACTCGCCGACGCCCTGCATCATGCAAGCCTGGAATAGGTCCTTCAGAAACTGGTTGTTGACGACGCCCCTTCCCGCCTCAACTTCGACTACCATACCGAGTTCCTCATTGAAAGCGTCGGCTTCGAACCACTTCTCCTCTTTGCCGTTGACGCCAAAGAGGACCGGAACCCGAATCTTCTTCGAACGGGTCTTCCCGGTCTCGACCACGAAACCAAGAGCCTGGAGGCCGCCCGCAAGATGCGAGAGCACTTCATTGCTGGTAAGGGTGTGCACAGTGGAATCGATAAGCTTGGCCTCAGACTCGAACACGGTGACGACAGCTGTGGCGAGATATGGTGGCTTGCGGGACTTCGGGAAGTAGATCCAGTTAATCATCGTGGATTCCTGGCCGCATAACGCTAAGCTAATCGGCGGCAGCTTGCTGGGGCCCGGTTGAGCGATTGGTTATGCTTTTTTCCTTTTTGCAACACCAACAAACGCCCCAGTGTTATGAAGCAAGAAATCGAAATCAATGTCGATAATCTCCCACCCCTCTTCGCCAAGTTTATTCAAATACGTCTCTGCCTCTTCCAATGTTACTTTTGGCTGTTTGAAGATACCTTTCTCGGCTTCAGGCAAGATTTTTGAGTCGAGAAGCTTGTATTCCCATTTATCCATGATGGATCTCCTTTCATTCATCAGCATAACGTCGTGAATCATTTTCAAAATTGGGCACGCCCATTCATGTAAAATGCATTCAATTGTTCTGCGATTCTCTGTTTGCCAGTAGTTTTGGTTTCTTAACGATTCTCTGTAATTCGTCCTTGCTGCAGAACGGCCACGCTTCAAAATTTCCAGCTTCGAGAAACTGTTCCCACTTCTTGCGTTTCATCTTCTCCCACCACCCGAATGTGATGAAATTCATTGGCCAGTTAGCAATCTGGATGAAGGAGTACTCAGGCCATATGTATTCTTGATCCGAGTACAGAAATGCGATCCAACGTGAAATCTCCCTCCGGCCATCTCTTGAGATGGCATGGCGTCCGGTTGCTTTGTGCTGTTCCAAGTCGTCGTAAAGATGCCATGCCATGCCCTGTACAGCTACCGCTCCACGGTCACGCGTGTCGAGCTCGATATCATCCAGATCGTCATTTGTGATCTGGCCTGAAACGTAGTGCCGCAGCGCCTCTGCAAGTTTGTCTCGTGATTCTCGATGTATCATTCTTGTCTCGCCCAACAATGATTAGATTGACCCGCATAAGACGCCTCCGATTTTCTTGCGGCAGGCACCATGAAGCTGGCTGCATCCATGGCGGTGGATAGGGGCCGGCTGCCGCCTTGGCTGCGAAGTCGTGCGTCACGGGTTCTCGCGTCGTTGTGCTCATTGCGTCCTCGCGAATCGCCGTCGCCCGGTGGTGATGCAAGGATCCCACACGGACATCTCGGATGGTACCAAGACATCCGGCGTGCAGCTACCGCGCTGGGCGATGCCTGAACCCGCAAGAATAAGTTCCCACCCCCACCGGCTTTGGGGGGATCAGTAGCTGCTTTCGTCGAGCTTGACCTTGCCGTGGAACACGCGGTAGACGACTGCCGTGTAGATCAGGACCAGAGGCATGCCGATGAGCACGATGATGAACATGGTCGTCAGCGTCTTGGACGATGAGGCTGCGTTGTAGATCGTGATGTTCCAGTCCGGGTTGAGGCTGGAAATCACGAGGTTCGGGAAGATCGCAATGCTGAAGAGTACGAGCAGCAGCGCAATGGTGATGCATGACATGGCGAACGCGCGAGGCGACCGGCCGAGGCGGATCTCGCGCCCGATGTTGGCGATGGCGAGGATGTTGACGACGGGCACGATCCATAACCACGGATGTGCGTTGAGCGTCGTCATCGCACTTGGATGGGCGATGAGCGTATAGGCCGTCGCGACGATGTACAGCACGATGAACGCGATGTAAGTTCTCCACATCCATGCAGCGATGCGGTGCTGCAAGTCGCCTTCGGTCTTGAGGTGTGCGTAGATCGCGCCGTGCATGGCGAAGAGCGCCACGCTGAGCAGGCCGATGACGATCGGGTACGGCATGAGCTGATTGATGATCGTGCCGGTGAAGGTTCGCGTTTCATCGATGGCCATGCCTGCGATGATGTTGCCCGCAGCCACGCCAAAGAGCAGCGCGGCGACGAAGCTGGAGATGGAAAAAGCCGCATCCCAGGTTTTTCGCCACGCGAGCGATTCGGATTTGCTCCTGACTTCGAGGCTGACCGCTCGGAAGATGAGCGAGAAGAGCAAGAGCATGAAGGCGATGTAGAAGCCGCTGAAGACGGTGGCGTACGCCTCGGGGAAGGCGGCGAACATGGCCCCGCCGAAGGTGAGCAGCCAGACCTCGTTGCCATCCCACGTCGGGCCGATCGAGGTCATCATCGTGCGTCGCTCGGTGTCGCCGCGTGCGGTGAGGTGGAGGATGCCCACGCCCAGGTCGAACCCGTCAAGGATCGAGTAGCCGATGATGAGGATGGCGAGCAGGAAGAACCAGATGAGGCAGAGCGTTTCGTGACTCATGAGCCACCTCCTTGGCTCACAGCGTATGGGCTGGACATGCCGGGCGCGTCGGTCGGCTCCATCTCCTCCGGACCTCGCCGAATCTTGGCGTTCATCAGAGCGAGCCAGATGACGAACATCATCAGGTAGATGGCGCCGAACATCACGATCGACCAGAGCACTTGTCCTGCGCTGACGGCCTCGGAGAGTGCTTCGGATACCTTCAGCCCTCGCTCGATTGTTACGCCGTCCTCAACGACCGGGTAGACGATCCAAGGTTGCCTGCCGACCTCCGCAGCGACCCAGCCGGCTTCATTTGCGGCAAAGGGCAGGATCACCGAGGCGACGAGTATCCACAGCAGCCACCTCGTTCGCCAGAGCCTGCCCGTCACGCGGAAGATGAGCGTGACGATGGTGATGCCGATGAAGTACATGCCAAGCCCGACCATGAGGTGGTAGCTCTGGAAGGAGAGCCAGACGGGCGGCTGCTCATCTTCTGGGGTTTGGTCTAGGCCGGGCACGGGCGTGCTCGAGTCGCCGTGGACGAGAACGCTGAGCATGCCTGGGATCTTGACGCCCGCCTTGACGGTCTTGGACTCTTCGTCAGGCCAACCGATGATATAGAGATCCGCGCCGCCTTCACCGGTCTCGAAGTGCCCCTCGAAGGCAGCAAGCTTGGCGGGCTGCGTCTGAGCAACCGTGATTGCCTGGTGGTGGCCGGTCATCAGCACCGCAATCGAGGCGACCAGGGCAAGCCCCAGGCCGACGGCGAGCGATCGCTTCGCGAAGTCCAGATGCCGGTTCTTCAGCACGTAGTACGCGCTGATCGACATGACGAAGAAACCGCCAAGGATGAACGCGCCGATCACCGTGTGTGCGACGCGATCAATCGTCGAGGGATTGAAGACGACGGCCCAGAAATCCACGACCTCCGCCCGCTGCACGATTCGGCCGTTCACTTCCATGTCAACGATGTGATGGCCGGCCGGCGTCTGTTGCCAACTGTTGGCGATGATGATCCACAGCGCGGAGAGGATCGACCCGAGCGAGACCATGATCGTGGAGAAGAAGTGCATCTTCGGCCCGACGCGATTCCAGCCGAAGACGAGGATGGCGAGGAAGGTCGATTCGAGGAAGAAGGCGAAGATCGCCTCAGCAGCGAGCGGGGAACCGAAGACGTCGCCGACGAACCGCGAGTAGGCAGCCCAGTTGGTTCCGAACTCGAACTCCATGACGATTCCGGTGGCGACGCCGAAGGCGAAGTTGAGCGCGAAGATGCGGACCCAGAACTTCACGGCGCGTTCCAGGACCGGATCGCGCGTTTTCAGGTACATCCCCTCCATGATGACGAGGATCAGTCCCAGGCCGATCGTGAGCGGCGGGAACAGATAATGGAACATCACCGTGCCCGCGAACTGTAGGCGACTTAGTAACTCGACATCCATGGGAACCTCACAGGAGAGTGTTGGCGTCCTGCGATGATAGCAGGCGCACACGCTCCGCGAGGGACCTCTGGGATTATGCGGCTTTGGCGAGTTGGCGAGGCGCTTCATGACATCGGACTCGGCAATCGGCACACCCACGACGATGTGATTCACAAGTTGAATCATCTCGTCCATGTCGGGTTTGGCGACCTGCACATCCGCGCCGACCTGCTTGCCCTTCTTGAGGTTGTCACCCGTGATGAGCGAACTGAACAGCACGACGGGAGTATCCGACCATCGCTCGCTTTCCCTGATGAGTTTGCACAGGCGCAGGCCGTCCATCCTGGGCATCTCGATGTCGGAGACGACACAGTCGGTGGTATCGTCGCTGCGCTGGATGGCTTCCCATGCGTCCAGACCGTCGCTGTAGACTTCGAGGCGGTCGTATCCGGAGGTGAGAAACGCCTTGCGCATCTGGACTCGCATGAATGGGGAATCCTCAGCGAGAATGAAGCGCTTGGAAGCGCGGTCGACGCCGAACCAGCCCGCGCCAAGCTGAAAGACGAGTACTTCCAGCTCGTTGTTGCCCGCGTCGAGGAGGATGTCCCCGGTTGTGGCGATCGGGTCGGCTGGGGGCATCCACTTGACCGGAGTGAGTTAATCGGGAGGCGTCGTCTTGAAATCGGGACGAATCCCCCTATGATCAGTCTCCGATTGGGCGGGCAAACGCGCCTGAAGCCCGGCGAGACGGTCAAGCGTGCTCATGCACGAGGAGTGAGTTCATGTGCGATACAGACGAGACCGGCTTGCGCTGAGGACATAAAAAGCTCGGCGTAAGCCGAGGGTAACAACGCCCGATCGCCCGGAGCCGACCGAGGAGGCCGGCCGGGACGAACCGAAATCAGAACACGGCGGCGAAGAAAGCAAGGGTCAAGGGACCGCGCTTCCCAAAGGTGACGGAGCGCGAGCCTCCCTCCCGAGCCGACGTGCATGTACGTGAGCATCGCCCGACACGGAGCGGGTCGATCGCCTGAGAGGATCCCTGATGGTTGACATGACGCGAATCCGCAACATCGGCATCTGTGCCCATATCGATGCCGGCAAGACGACCGTCACCGAGCGGGTCCTGTACTACACGGGCAAGAACTACAAGCTCGGCGAGGTCCATGAGGGGACGGCGACGATGGACTTCCTGCAGGAAGAGCAGGAACGCGGCATCACGATCCAGTCCGCCGCCACCACATGCCCCTGGATCGCACGCGGCAGTGAGTATCAGGTCAACCTCATCGACACGCCCGGGCATGTCGATTTCACGATCGAGGTCGAGCGGTCGCTGCGCGTGCTCGACGGCGGCGTCGCGGTCTTCGACGGCAAGGAGGGCGTCGAGGCTCAATCGGAGACCGTCTGGCGTCAGGCGGAGCGCTACAACGTCCCCATGCTCTGCTTCGTCAACAAGATGGACAAGCTCGGCGCCGATTTCAAGTTCAGCTTCGACTCGATCCGTGACCGGCTTGGTGCGAATCCCATCGCCGTGCAGATCCCGATCGGCGCCGGGCCGACGTTCAAGGGGATCATCGACCTCGTCGAGATGGTGGCGTACTACTTCGACGCGGATGAACTCGGTGCGAAGATCGAGATCGCCGAGATCCCCGAGGATTTGCGTCCCGTCGCGGACACGTGGCGTCAGCGGCTCATTGAACAGGTCGCTGAGCTTGATGACGATCTGACTGAGAAGTACCTGCACGATGAACCGTTCGAGGTGCACGAGATCAAGCGGGCGCTGCGGGCCGGCACGATCGCCCGGGAGTGCAATCCGGTCCTATGCGGCGCGGCGCTTCAGAACATCGGCGTGCAGCGGCTGCTTGACGCTGTGGTGGACTACCTGCCCAACCCGCTGGAACGCCCGGATGTCGAAGGGACCGATCCGAAGCATTCGGACAAGCACGTGACTCGGCCGCTCGTGGTCGATGCGCCCTTCAGCGCGCTGGTGTTCAAGGTTGTTTCCGATGCGCACGGCGATCTGACCTACATGCGAATCTACTCCGGCGCCATCGAGCGGAACAAGCGATACCTCAACCCAGCGAACGGCAAGAAAGAGAACCTGTCCCGCATTTTTGAGATGCACGCCAGGGAGCGGATTCCGCTGGACCGGGCCGAGGCGGGCGCCATCGTCGCGGTGGTGGGACTGAAGCACTCCTTCACGGGTGACACGCTCTGCGACGCGGCGCATCCGATCATCCTGGAGCGCATGATGTTCCCCGAGCCGGTCATCTCCATGTCGATCGAGCCGCAGAGCAGCGAAGACAAGCGCAAGCTCGCTGAGGCTCTCGTGACGATCCGTCGTGAGGACCCGTCGTTTCGCAGCCACTTCAACGAAGACACCGGCCAGACGATCATCGAGGGCATGGGTGAGTTGCACCTGGAGATCATCGCGCACAAGCTCGTCCGCGATATGAAGATCGGCGTGCGGGTCGGCAAGCCGCGCGTCGCCTACCGGGAGACGATCACGGGCACCGCGAAGAACGTGCGAGGCAGGTTCATCAAACAGACCGGCGGGCGAGGGCAGTACGGCGATTGCACCATCAACATCCAGCCGTTCACGAAGGAAGAGGCACAGGCCGCCGAACTGGACTTCAAGGATGGCGTCGTCTTCCGGAACAAAATCATCGGCGGCGCGATCCCGCGGGAGTTTATCCCTGCGATCGAGATGGGCGTGCGTCAGGCGGCGCTGTCAGGCGTGCTCGGCGGGTACCCGGTCCTCAACGTCCTGGTCGAGTTGGTCGACGGATCGTTCCACACGGTCGATTCAAGCCCGATCGCATTCGAGCAGGCTGGGGCGATGGCGTTCCGCGACGCCTGCGGGCGGGCGGGCCTGGCGCTGCTCGAACCGATCATGAAGGTGGCGATCACCACGCCGGATGAGTACTTCGGCCCGATCTCCGGCGACCTGAACGCGAGGCGCGGCATGATCCTGGGGACTGAGCATCGAGGCACGACGCGCGTGATCGACGCCGACGTCCCGCTGAGCGAGATGTTCGGCTACACGACGACGCTGCGATCGCTCAGTCGCGGTCGGGCCACGAGCACGATGGAGCCGCACACATACCGTCCGTTGCCGCCGAACATCGCCAAGGAGATCCTTGCCGCATATTGAGCGAGGCGACAGCGGCTGAGGTTCGCACACAGTTCCACCCGTTGCGTGCACATCACAGCCTCACATGGCAAGGCGGTCTGAAAAAGTAGCCTGACCCCTTTATTTCTTTTGCAGCCCAGCCCGGGAAGGCTGGGTTCGCTCCCGGCTCGACACGATCCGGCTGGCAAGAAAGCCCCGGGCGGTGCGGCCCGGGGCTTCAGTTCTGATGCATCAGATGAGGAGAGAGATGGTCGTCTCGCGGCGAATCAGTCCCGCATCACCAGTGAGCTTTCATCTTCGGGAAGCTCGATGATCTCGTCGCCGAACTCGATCACCGCTTCATCCAGCGGCTCGTAGTCGAAGTCGATGACCGCTTCGACGTTGTGCTCGGATCGAAGCTGAACCGTCGCCATATCCCAGTAGCTGATATTTTCCTTCTCCTGGACGATCGCAGCGAGTTGACGCTCCTGTTCGTCGCGGAGTTCAGCGAGCCGGGCGTGAAGCTGCTCGAGACTCACCATCTGGTAGTTCGCATCGGTGCCGTACTTCCGCTCGCGTTCCTCAAGCTTCTGGATGAGCCGTTCGTTGCGGTCGATGGCTGCGATTTGATTATCAAGCTGCCAGAGTTGCGACTGGAACTGCGTGTACTCCGAGCGAAGCTGCACGAGCAGCGCTTCGAGTCGATCTTCCTGCTGCTGGAGGTAGCCGGTGTGCGTGTGGTTGTCCTCAGCCCGCTGGGCGCAGAAGTCGCGGAAGCCCTGGACCTGCGCCGACTTGGCGTACGCCTCGGGCATGCGCAGCCTCTTGCTGTTGTAGCGGATGGAGACGAGTTGCGTCCCGCTCTGCTGCTTGGCTTCAGCCATCTGGATGAGCTGAGTCAGCCGCGCCAGGTCGTGATCGACCAACGCGACGGTCCGCACCGCGACGTCGGTGTCGTATTCGAGATCAGCGATGTCCTTGGCGACGGCGGCGAGGTCCGCTTCGACCTCCTCAATGCGCTGCGGGTACTTCTCCTGCAGCGATTGAAGCTGCCTGCGAAGAATGATTGGGTCGTCGATGTTGCTGTCGATCATCTGGATGACCGTGAAACGCGCCTGATCGAAGACCGCTGCGACACGCTGCGGTCCGACGAGGAGCGTCACGCCGCCGAGGCACAGCCCACCAATGACGCTGTAACGTACGAGACCTTTGATGATGCCTGGCATGATAAGCTCCTTGCTTCCTTTCGCTGCTCGCCGCAATCGGGCGAGGTTGGGTGGCGATCTTGTGTTGTCCGCTTGTTTCTTCGGGACCGGTCGCGATGCCTTTCACCCAGCGGCGGATTTCGTGAGACAGAGGGCACGATTGGCTATGGCTGGGTGATAGGTGTATGTTTGGCGAAACCGCGTTCCGAGCCGGTGTGAATGCCCGCTGTGACGCACTGCGTCCAAAGCCGAGTCGGTTAGGACATGTGCCGGGCCGATGATGGCGTATTCTTATAGGAGGGAATGCGGATGTTTACCCATCGGTCGTGCCCCGCGCGAGATGCCGCACGAAGTTCCCCAGCGGCGCGAAACCACCCCTGCCGGGCACCCAACAACGCATGGGAGATCCCCCTTGGTGATGAACACACTCACGACGAACTTTATCGGCCGGCTGCGCTGCCGCGACGAAGCCGCGTGGTTTGAACTGTGGGAGACGTTCGGCCCGGTACTTCGCCGGCAGCTCTCCAAGTGGGGCAGGGGCAGAATCGGCGTCGAGACCGTGCGCGACCTCTCGCAGGAGACGCTCGCCGCGCTGAGCGACTCGATCGACCGGTACGATCCGACGCGCGGCGCGCGATTCTCGACGTGGTTGCTGTCCATCGCCAAGCATGTTCTGGGCGATGAGATCGACCGCAGGATGGCCTTGAAGCGAGGTGGGGGGGTCAGGCCGGGCACGCTGGATGAGGCGTACATGACAGCCGGCGCGAGCGCCCAGGCGGATGCGGAATACGAAAGCGCCGTCTTCCGCGCGAAGGTCGGCGCCGCCATTCGTCTCACGGAACGACAGTCCGATTTTCTTCACTTCCAGGTCTATCGGATGCGCGTCTTCGACGGAATGAGCGGGCGCGAGGTCGCTGAGCAGCTTGGTATCAGCGAACCGACCGTCAGCAGGCACCTCGCCAAGATTCGTGACAAGCTCTGCGCGCGTCTGCGCGAGATCGTCGCCACATACAGCTTCACCGACGATGAAATGACCGAAGCGGAGCGAGCCGGCCTGAATCTCGACCGAACCAGGCGCGACGATACCGACTTCGATGAAATCCTGGCTGAGATTTACCACAAACAGACTGAGCTTCGCCTTCAGGATGAAGCCGAGTTGACGGACTAACAACCGTCCTGCCAGACGGAGGACACGGGAATGTCAATCACACCACTGAGTATCCTGCTCGCGCTGGTCGCCGGCGTTGTCGCACTGGTCGCCGGCACGTACCTGCTCGTGCTCTCCCTGCGACTGGTCTTTTTCATCATCAAGCACATCGCCACGTACATCGCATCGACCATTGGTGATGCGCTCCGCTTGGTCGGGGCCGTCCCAACGTCGATCGTGCTCGTGCTGCTCATGCTCGCGAGCGTCGTGCTCGGGCGGTGGTCGGCCGTCTCTCACTTCGCACGAGGGATCAAGCGAGAGATCGGTATCGGCGCGCGCTGCATCTACCGGATCGCCGTCGCCCACCCCTTGCGGCTGCTCGGCCTGTACAGCGTCATCGAGGGCGTTGAGGTCCGCGTCGTCGAGGATGTGAAGCGAGCACCAGGTCCGGACCGCCCAAGCAAACGAACCGGGCAGTTCGCCGGCTACAGGATTGTCGGATCGCTGCCGGGCGGTGGTAGCGGCGGCAAGCTCTATATCGCCGAACCCGACGCTGAGAAACGCGCCTCGCTGAACCGTCAACCCACGCTCGCCGCGAGAGGCGGTTGCCCCGATCGCGTCGTCATCAAGTCATTCTCCGTCAGCGACGGCTCGTCACTGCCCAACATGGTCCGCGAGTCGCGCGCCCTCGAGGCTGCCAAGGCGCTCGGGCTTATCCTCGAACACGATCTCTCCGACGCGCGGTTCTTCTACGTCATGGCCTACGTCCCGGGCGATGACCTCGGCGAGGTCACCAGACGCCTCCACGCGAACGTCCACGGCAATCGTCTCGACAACAAGACGCTTGCCGTCATCGTCGGGTACAGCACCGACCTGATCCAGACGCTCGATCATTACCACCGCAACGGCTTCTGGCACAAAGATGTCAAGCCTGAGAACATCATCATCCATGACCGCACGGCGCACCTCGTGGATTTCGGCCTGGTCACGCCGCTTGCTTCCGCGATGACGCTGACGACGCACGGCACGGAGTACTTCCGTGATCCGGAACTCGTCCGCATGGCGCTGCGAGGCGTCAAGGTGCATGAAGTGGACGGTGCGAAGTTCGATGTCTACGCGGCGGGCGCCGTGCTGTACTACACGCTCGAAAACACGTTCCCGGCGCACGGCGGGCTGAGCAGATTCTCGCTCAAGCACCCCGATGCCCTCGCATGGATCGTGCGCCGAGCGATGACCGAGTACAACCAGCGATACGAGACGGCTGCGGACATGCTCGCGGATCTCGCGGTCGTGGCGAGAGCGAGCGATCCTTGGGCGGTTCGGCCGGCGGATTTGCCCAGCATGGCCGGCAGCGATGCACCGGCGATCGAGCCTGAGCCGGAGCAGCCGTTCGTCGCCGTGGCGGTTGCCGGCACACCCGTTCCGCCCGCCGACGCGCCCACGGCGCGCCCGGCTGAGCCGATCGGTTCTCCGCCCGGTCAGCGTAAGCGTCCGAACATCGCCGTGACGAGTTGGTGGACCGGCCGATACAAGGCTCAGTCGATGGATGACCCTGGCCACGCCGCGCGCGTCGCCGCCGCTGGCGCCGTCGAGGAGGCCCGCAAGCAGGTTCGCGCAGCCGTGGCTGAGGTGAAGCAGCAAGTCCGCCAGTCGATGGAACAGGCCAGGCAGGACTTCCAGCAGCCCCCAGCCGGTTACGTCAGCCCGCAGGAGCGTCGGCCTGCCGCGAAGGCGCAGGTCATCGCAGCGCAGCGCCGCGCCGCCGCACGACGCCGCCGCGCGCAGATCCGCATGGCTCGGCACGCGCACAAGCAGCGAGGGCCGGGTGCCGTCGTCGCACGCGTGTTCGTCGCGGTCATCGTTTGCGCCGGCTCGTTGGCAGTGCTCGGCGCCATCTTCAACAGTCGCGTGCAGAGCTCGGATCCCGGCGTCCATGTCAACATCGCGCCTTTGCCCCCGCTTGGGCCGCGCGTCGTCATCACCGACGACTCATCGTCGGGCTCGACGGTCCGGATCACCGGCCCCTCAGCCGATGCGAGCGCAAGCGCCGTCGCCGATGCGCCGCTGCCGAGTGTCGAGCTTGAGCCCGCCATACCCGTTGAGCCGATCGGCAAGTTGCTTCTCGTGAGCGACCATCCCGGTGCTGCGGATGCCGACGTCAAAACGCTCATTGATGCGGAATTCAATCGGTTTGAAAAGCTCGGGTTGACGCTGCTCAGCGATGCTGAACTTGAAGCCAACCTGCACCGCATCGTCGGCACAACGGAGGGTGTCGTCTCGGATGAAGCCGTCTCGGGCATCACGCGATTCCTCGTCGAGCAGGATTCGCAGGATGTGTTGGGAATGGTCTGGGTCGCAGCCGATCCGGATGACGCTGATCGCGTTCGGATGTGGATCATCACATTGCCGACCGAGAACAGCGGGCGGCTTGACGAAGCGATCGAGATGGTCGCATCCGCGAGCGGTCGCGGCGTGACCTACATCGTCAGCCGTTTCAACCACGAATAAGTAGCGATGAACATCTTGTGCAAGGCCCGCATCGTCTCATCGGCGACGCGGGCCTGTCTTGTTGCGCAATCGGCGAGCTGCGTCAGGCATTCTCCGGCGTGGAGAAGTCAAAGCTCATCACGTAGTTCGCGCTCCAGATCGGGTACCGCTCCCGGCAGCGGTAGCCGACGAACTCCGCGGGATCCCACCCGAGCGAGTCGAAGAGGTACTGTGTGAGTTCGGCGTGTCGGGGATAGATGTCGCTTCCGGCCTGCGAGATTCCCTCACCAAGGATGCGCAGTTCCGGTTGACGCGGCAGGCGGTCGAACCATCGGCTGCGGAAGGAGGCGGCATCCAGCGAGCCTCGGGGACCGGTCGAGAAGACGGACATCGCGGGGATGCTCGCCCGCGCCAGGTCGCGATGTACGTACGAGTCCCGGATCATGTCCTTGGCCGGCCGATTCTGAAACGACTCCAGTAGCAGGATCGGCGGCTTAAGCCTCGCCGGGTGCGGGCTCACTGGTGAAATGCGGCGGTGCAGAACCACGTCGAGAGGCTCAGTCACGGTTCGATCCAGATCAACGACCTGGAGCATTCCGCCGCCTTCAAGCCGTGTAAAAACGCTGGGCAGCGGCTGCGTGCAGAACTGATCGACGAGTGGGCTGAGGGATCGCCCCAACTCCGCATCCGGGTCGAGCGAGTGAGGGTCAATGACCCGTGACTCGGCGGGTTGGTCTTCAAGATCATCCGGATCGATGTAGATCTGAAATGCAAACGGCACAGCTCCCTCGTTGCGGACGACGCCGATGATGCCGACAACCAAGCCAAGCTCGATGGACTCCGGTTCGCCCGGAATCGGACGGACCGCCGCAACCTCGACGCGAGCACGCGCCTGAATGCCCATCATCTTGGCTGCGCCCTCGAACACGGCGCGGCGAACACGTTCGTCGTCCGACCCGTTGCTCTCCGCGGGCGACGAGCTTCGGCGCGCGTTGGCGTCCTCGGTGAGAGAGCGCAACTGGCGCGCCATCGCGGACTGACTCCCTCCCATCTGGGCAATCAGGTTTGCGAAGTCATCGACCGCGGACTCGACAGCCTGGATCTCAACGTCGGGAACCCCACGCTCCCCGGCGGCGGCGGCGATCATCCGCAACCCTCGCACTCCGGGGATCTTGGACACGACATGGACCGGATCGCCCCGATGCGATGTGCCCGCCAGAAGACGTTGGCAGATCGACCGATCCACCCCGAGGTAGCTTGACATCCCGCTCATCCGTTGCGCCTGCGGGGGCAGGGCGGCGACGAACGATCCAAGAACCGCCCGCAGGCGTTCCCCAACCTGCCGGATTTCCGCAACGGCTGTGTCCATCGGGCGCCATGGTACCGAAGCATCGACGGCGACGACGGGCCGGCCGACCGCCATCCCAAGTGCTTCTGTTGCCGATCTGTTGAGGTGGGGCATTTCGTGCTTTCTTCACATATCTGCTTGACACCGCTCATTGTACAGCTAGTCTGAACTGTTGTCCAGAGACTTCTCAGATTACTCTCGCAACAGAATGGAGACACGGTTCACTGCTGCTCGCCGGGGTGCAACGAGGATCGCATGCACATCCGCAGCGGTGAACCCCGGCTCCTGACAGCGCAACCCGGTTCACCGGGTCGGTCTCCTCCCGGCCCACCGTGACCGGCCAACTCACACCGGCCCGTTCTGGGCATTGGAAGGACACGACGACGATGAAGACAACACTTGCTCTTGCTGTGATCGTGGCGGTCGGATCATCCGTCTCGGCTGACGACTTGCGCGTGCCGGAGTGGCGCGGCGCCCCGGGATCGACATTCCAGGAATGGCGGTTTGATGAACTCAACGACCAGGGCACTCCGCAGGTCTTCTGGCCGGAGGTTGCGGACAACGCATACGGCGATCCGTATCTCTGGTGCTCTTTTGAGGACCCAGGCTTCATGTGGAGCGATGAGCTCTTCAATCGTCAAGGCACGATCAGTCCCGACTGGGAATGGCTGGAGATCACCCTGCCTCACGTCGCGGACCCGCCCCCGCTGCAGGATGCGTACATCCAATTCACATGGCACACGAGCAGCTACCGGCCGATCCCGTACG
Organism: Phycisphaerales bacterium; assembly: GCA_023135165.1. Taxonomy (GTDB): domain Bacteria; phylum Planctomycetota; class Phycisphaerae; order Phycisphaerales; family JAGLTS01; genus JAGLTS01. The sequence continues at coordinate 25,445 of JAGLTS010000016.1, forward strand.
ACTACTTGAGCCCCGACCCCGGCCCGTTCGAGATCGTCGAGGAGTTCGCGCTCGACGACGGCTGGATGTACACACGGTGGTTCATGACCTTCGATACCACCGATGACGGCTGGGAGGAGTTCCAGGTTTGGTCCGAGGGCAGCATCGTGGAGTGGGACATGATCATCGACCAGATCGTCGTTGACACGAGGTACGTCCCGGCGCCCGGGTCGCCGGTGGTGTTCGCTGTGGCCGGGCTTGTGGGATGCCGCCGTCGGCGGCGCTGAAGCTTTTCCGCGCCCGGCTGACACGTGTGTGTCGGCGGGGCGAAGCGCAGTCATTTAGGTTTTTAACCACACAAGAAGGACAAGAAACATGAAAACGTCATACGCAATCGCAACCGCACTTGTGTGCGCCATGGGCGCCGCATCCGTTACGCACGCTGACATGATGACCAACGGCGACTTCGAGACCGGCGATCTGACCGGCTGGACCGTCACCAACTGGAACGGAGGCTCGAATGGCGGGACCCCTGTCCTGATATACGACATCGACGGCGCCGGCCCGCTCGCTGACTCCTACGCCATGAAATGCAGCGCGTACAAGACAGCCGGGACACACGGCGGCATCAGGCTCATGCAGACCGTTACGCTTGACGCAGGCGTCGAGTACTCGCTCGATCTGGACTGGTCCATCTATGCTGGGAACTCCAACAGTTCCGGAGGCCGGTTCCGCATCATCATTGATGACGAGGCGATCGCCAGTTACGAGAGAGGCGCTGTCAGCGGAGGCGCCTCCTACTACGGCGAGCTTGACGCGACCTTCACGCCCACCGAAAGCCGGGACTACCTCGTCGGCGTCGAGATCACTCGCAAGTACGCCGCCACGGGCGTCTATCAGTACGTGGACAACTTCACGATGGTTCCCGCACCGGGCACGCTCGCTCTGATGGGAATCGCCGGCCTGACGGGTTGCCGTCGTCGTCGCGCGTAACCGTGCGCTACATCAAGGCAATCTCTCTCTGACAGAAGAGGAGGCTTGGAAGTGACAAGGCAACCCAAAACAACCATCGCCGCGTTTTTCTGCGTGATCGGCATCGCAGCGGCGGCGCATGGCAACCAACTGACCAACGGCGATTTCGAGACCGGCGACCTGACCGGCTGGACCATTGTCCCCACCTCGGCGAACGGAACAACGACGCTTCAGGATGTGGTGATGTGGGACATCGACGGGCCGGGCCCCTTGGAGGAGTCCTTCGCCCCGCGGTTCCAGGTCGGCGCGCTCAGCTACAGCGGTGTATATGAGGGCATCTTCCTCTTTCAGTCGCTCACGCTCGTGGAAGACGTTGAGTACCTGCTCGACTTCGATTGGAGTGCGTACCGCTGGGAAGGCTACGGGACCAACTCGGACAGAGGCATCTTCAGCATCGTCGTCGGCGACACAACGCTCGCCGCGACGGGGGGAGGCAGCATCGGCGACGGGCAGCAGATCACCGGCCACCTCAGTGCTGCCTTCACGCCGGATACGACCGGCATGTACAGGGTTGGCGCGACGATCACGCGCAGGTACCTCGCAGCAAATTCGTACCTGTACCAGAACATTGACAACTTCACCGTCGTCCCCGCACCGGGCACAGTGGCGCTCCTCGGCGTCGGTGTGTTCGTCGCCGGACGCCGCAGGGGTGAGGGGAGGATGAAATGAGCAAGCGACCATCCGCATCGCTCGTGTCAGGCATTGTTCTGGCTATCGGCGCGATGTGCACTGCGGCATTCGGCGAGATCGGCGATCAAACGTTCGGCCCGATCAACGTCGAGCAGTACACGAACGAGACCGGCAACTTAGGCGTGCAGTTCCTCGACGGGCTGTACTTTGTCACCACGCGCGGTCTGAACTCGCCGCCACACAGGGTCTACATCTTTGATGAAGATGGAAACGGCGTCGACAACTTCGTCCAGCACCCGATCGCCCAGGCTGACGCCTGGGGTTACCGCGACGGGGCCACCGACGGCACATACCTGTACTTCGCTGTGGGGGCTGGGATCTACCGCCACGATGCCGATGGTTCGAACCCGATCCAGATCATTGCGGATGGCGGACCCAGTGGGTTCCATCGCGCCCTCGCATACGATCCCACCGGCGACGCCGGGGCTGGCAGCTTCTGGACAGGGGACTTCAGCGAAAGCCTCATCGAGATCGACATGGAGGGCAACGTCCTGACGGTGTTCCAGGACCTCGATGCGTGGTCGCTCTACGGCCTGGAGTGGGACCCGGTGACGGGGAACCTCTGGGCACACAGCAGGGATGGGTCGATCGACCCGCCGAAGATCATTGAGATCGATGCGACGACCGGTCGAACGACGGGTGTCGAGTTCTTCACGAGCATCGCCGGTCACGTCCGAGGCGGCTTAACGGGTGTGCCGGGCGGCGCCGGGGGCAGCGGAAACCTGTGGGATCTCGTGGGGCTTGTGCAGGACTCGCCGGACTTTCTTGCCGGCTTCGAGATCTACGAATATCCCGAGTGCCCTGAAGACCTCGACGGTGACGGCGTCGTCGGGCAAGCTGACCTCGGAATTCTTCTCGCCGCGTACGACATCGACGACGGCGGCGACATTGACCTCGACGGCGACACCGACCAGGCTGATCTCGGCATGCTGCTTGCTGCGTACGGCCCCTGCCCCACACCCGATGCGATGGGTTCGTGCTGCCTGTGGGATGGATCGTGCGTCAACGCCACCGAGTTCGATTGCCAAATGCTTGCCGGCGATTGGCACGAAGGCGAAGAGTGCGAAACCTTCACCTGTCCGCCTCAACCTCTGGGCGCCTGTTGTGCGCCCGACGGATCGAGTTGCGAGGATCTCACCGCATACGATTGTCACCTCGCCGGCGGCGACTGGTACGAAGGCGAAGCGTGCGGGACGTTCACTTGTCCGCAGCCGTACTGCGACGCATCCGGCGGTTGTGCTGAGTACAGTTGTGCTGAGTACATCAGCAACGTCCAGGTCGGCGATATCGACAACGCGAGCGCATGCGACGGCTACGGCGACTTCACATACCTCACCACGGAGATGGCGATCGGGTCCGACTATGAGATCACCATCACGCTTACGGATTCGTATGTCAATGATCGCGGCGGGTTGTGGATCGACTGGAACCGGGACTTCGACTTCGATGACGCCGGTGAGGAGATCACAACCGCGTGGTCAGGCGACGGGCCTTACACAGCCGTGGTGACGCCTCCGGCCGGGACCGAGTTGGGTCAGACGCGGATGCGCATTCGCCTGACATGGTCCGATGCGCCCCAGTCGTGCGGCGTCACGATCTTCGGCGAAGTCGAGGATTACACAGTGATCGTTTCTCCTCCGTGACCCCAAAGTGTTGGTCACGTTGTTGAGTCCGCCGCCGGCCCGCGAAGGTCGGCGGTTTTTTTCGCGCTCGCTCATCGCCACGCATAGAACGGCCAGGGACCGAGGCCGGCTGCGTTCGGCGGGATCTCGACGAAGCCGTCGCTCTGGACCGTTGCGACCAGATCGCCTGATCCGCGGTTTGCAATGAGCGCCGCCATCCCATCGCCGGTCAGCCGGACCGGTCGATACCACCATAAGTCCAAGCGTTCCCCGTCATCGTCGTCGAGCGCCACGACGGCGGGCTTCTCGATCGGCTCGCTGACGCCGGCTCGCCGCGCGAGTGCGGGCAGGCCGAAGCGCCGCGATGTCACCATCACCGATACCGGATTGCCAGGCAGACCCAGGACGAGTTGTCCGTCAGGTCCGACGGCGCCGAGCGTCGGTCTGCCCGGCCGAATCGGGATACGGTGGAACACGACATCGCACCCGGCGCTTCGGATCGCTGCGGGAACGTAGTCGCGCGTGCCCATTGACACGCCGCCGCTGAGAATCACCGCGTCGCTGCGATTGAGCGCATCTGTCACCGCGAGGTTCATCCGGTCCGGCTCATCGACGATGTGTTGGATTTCAAGAAGTTCCATCCACGAACAAGACGCGAGCGCCACCCGCAGCGTGTACCCGTTCGATTCGCGCAACTGCCAAGGCTTGGGCGCCGCCTCGACGGGCAGCAGCTCGTCGCCCGTCACGAGGATCGTTGCACGAACCTTGCGATACACGCGAGGATGACTCACGCCGAACGATGCCAGGGCGCTCATCACCGGCGCGGTAATGACCCGGCCGGGCTGGATCACGGTCTCACCGGCTGGGGCGTTCTCGCCGCACACGCGGATGAACTGCCCCCGCGCCGACGCACGCGCGGTCTCCGACAGGATGATCCGATCCCCATCCTCGGTCACATCCTCGCGCTTGACCACGGCTTCCGCCTCAGCGGGAACCATCGACCCTGTGAAGATCCGCAGCGCGACGCCCGGTTCAAGCGCCGGGGCGGGCCGACCGATCCGAGCCTCGCCGACGATCTGCAGGTGATCGCGCGACAGGTCCGCTAGACAAACCGCATAACCATCCATGGCGCTCACGCTGCACGACGGGCTTGGTCGATCCGTCCGCACCGTCTCCGCCAACACTCGGCCCGCCGCCTCCGCAACGGGCACCTTCTCCGTAGCGACCGGCGAGAGCCGCGCGATCAGTGCGTCCAATGCGTCGGCCGGTGTCTGGAATGCGAACCTCTCCGTGATCTCTTCGTGCGCCATCGCGCTGCTCTCCTTGCGTGCTTCGCCTACACTAACGCGGGATCGCAACGTTCGCCCGCCTGCCGGGCACAGTATGGAGACGAGCAGCCGTGCGAATCACCGTCAAGCTCTTTGGCCCGGAGGCTCGCAGCGTCGGCGCTGCCGAAGTCGCCGTGGATGTCCCAGGCGAAACGCCCACATGCGCTGATGTGCTTGGCGAGCTTGCGCGAACCCAGCCTGCCCTTGCTGCGACCGTTTTACACTGTCGGCTCGCGGTGAACTGCGAGTTTGCCCAGGCGGAGCGCATCCTCACCGAGCAGGATGAAATCGCACTGATCGGAATGGTGGCCGGCGGATGAGTACGACTGTCACAATCGTGGACGGCCCGCTTGAGTCAGCCAAACCTTGGACTGTGTCAGATGCCGGCGCGGTCGTCGAGTTCGAGGGTCTCGTGCGTCCACTCGAGCAGGACCGCCCGATCGACGCGCTCGACTATGAAGCCTACGAGCCGATGGCTACGAAGATGCTGACGCAGATCGCCGACGAGGTTGCAAGCAAGCACAGCCTGCTTGCCATTCGTGTGCTGCACAGCGCTGGTCGCGTCCCGGCCGGCGAATGCTCCTTCCGCCTGCATCTCGCCGCAGCACACCGCAAGCCCGCCATCGCCGCGATGGATGAGTTCATCGACCGGATGAAGCAAGATGTCCCGATCTGGAAGACACCCGTGTGGTCGTAGGATGTCGGCGAGGCGGTCACACCGGCTCGTGAAAAAGGGTCACGCAAAAAAGCGGTCAGGCTAGATCGGATTCAGATCCGGACTGTACGGCGGCAGGAAGACCAACCCAGCTCCCACACCACCCCCACGCCACCCCCACACCACCCCCACACCACCCCCACACCACCCCCACACAATACACGCATCCCTGTTTTCGCCCGGCGCAGCGCCCAATGCCGCAGGAACTCGTTCCTGCACGCAAGAACTGCGACACGCGCCCGCTTCCCTTCCCACGCTTCTGCCTTTGTGCCTATGCCCCTTTGCTCCTTCCCCGCGCCCATCTAATGTACTTATCCACTTTTCCCGCCCCCGTCCATGTTTCATTGGTGACAATCACCCCGACGGCGGCTCCGTACCTTCACATTTCATCGCCGATAGCAGAATGACGCGCAACTTATCAATTCGCTCTGGATGCCGGAGGTCTGTCTTCGGCAGCACATCTACTGGCAGCAAGCCAGTGCCGTCCCTCGTCAGCGGATTCGCGCCCCACTCGAGCAACAGCGAGACGAGCAAGGGATCGACAAGAGCTTCCGCGGCGACGTGCAGCGGTGTCTTACCGTGGCTATCGCGCGCATCGGGGTCCGCTCCAGCCCTCAACAACGCGTGCAGTATGGCGGGATCGGCAAGCGGACCCACCAGGGCCAAGTGAAGAGCTGTTCGGCCACGGTCGTCCTTGATACGCGGGTCGGCACCGGCTCGCAACAGGGTTGAAACGACTCCTGCCAATCGCCAAGCGCTCGCGTAATGGAGCGGCGTCTGCCCCTCCATCAACTGAGCGCGGGCGTTCGTGTCAGCCCCCAATTCGATCAAACGAATGGCGCGGGCCTTCAAATCTGCATTGCTGCTTGTCCGCACTGCCAAGAGGCAATGGTGCAATGGAGTGTGACCCAATGCATCTTGGGCCGACACATTGGCGCCACGTTCGACCATAGCCTCGAGGAAATCGGGTTCGGCAAAACGTGCGGCCACCATAAGCGGCGTGCGGCCAGTCCCTGCGGCGCCGTCGAATGGAGCGTCGATGTCTCGACCAGAGCGAACGAGGCGTTCAACCGCATTCACGTTCTGCCTCTCGATTGCCTGCTGCATATTGAACGTATTCGGGAAGGATCGGAGCGCGAGGCACTCAAGGACCAGCACTGCGACCGCGAAACTACTGATGCCCACCGCGAACCACATCCATTTCTTGGAGACGCTCCTGGCTGCGGATCGCCGCGTTCCGGATTTACCGCTGCAATGCATAACGTCCGTTCTCCTTACAGCCATTCCCCACAAGTACGGCACGACATCGCGCCCTGCCGGATCATGGCTCTTCCTCCTCTCGTCCAAACTCTGCAAAGAGATCATCCGTGAACGCTGACAACCTCGCCACCTCCGCACGGTCGTCGCGCGCGACGGCGATCTGCCTGTGAAGCCGGAGGCCAACCTGCCATGCTGCCACTCTGTAGACCTTCTCGGTCACTGACTCGCTATTTCGCCCTAGCTGGTAGCCAAGCAGAATCGCTGCGTCTGCGACGTCACGCGCCCCGGCGGTGTCGCCCGCCTCCAGCCGTTGCGCGGCAGCATCCTGCATGGTTCGCAGGATCGCGAGTATGTCCGCACACCTCACGAAGCCATTCCCCGCACCCGACCACCCCCCCGCTCCACCCCCTATGGCACGCGGATCGACATCGATTAGGCGACCACTGAACGACCGACTGTTCGACGCGTCGATCACCTCATCAACACACCTCGCCATCGCATTCTTGTCCCCAGCCGTCGCGGCCTCAAGATACGCCAGAGCTCCCGTTAGGTGAGCAAACCCGTCCCCTTCCTCCGTGGGAGGCGATACGATCTGCCAGATCCACAGCTCCGCCTCGGCGGACGGTCGCGTCGTTCCGCTACACGCCTTGTAGCAAAGCGGGATTGCGATGATCAGGGCGATCGTGACGCACGCCATGCAGCACCAGCAAACACACGCAGGGCTACATCGTCTAGTGGAATCGGGCATGCTCGTGCTCCTCATCGCATCTTGTGGCGCACTCTGTGTTCTCAGAATAGTAGGGACAGTTACCTTAGTACATCCCTGACGCATGCTAAACGGAAAACACACACCACGTGCGACCGGCCCGGAGACAGACAGGCCAAAGACCGGCCTCGGCTTGTCGGTATTGTACGCGCACGCCCATCGGCCCGATTCTCAGTCGTCTGTGGCACCTTCACGAGTTGCCCGTGGAGGATCGCTCGCGCTGTCACTGGCTGAGGTGGCGACAGATTTGTCCGTCGGTGGGCCGCATTCCTCCTTGCCGTCGACTTTCCCCTCCGGTGGAAACTCCAGGACTACCCGAAATCCGTAAATGCCTGCAGGGTACACGCCACCAGCAATGCGCGTGGTCGCACGCGAATTCCTTCCGCGCATGGCGTGATAGTCGCCCGTCGGTGGGCCGATGGGGTCGATCGTCTGATCTGGGTCAAACGCGTGCGCGTAGTGATCCGAGCACCATTCTGCTACCGGTCCCCGCGCATCCATCAGGCCGCCGGGTGTTGCATTCCCGGGGTACGAGCCGACTGGGTCGCAACTCCACGGGTGTGGGTATTTGTCGGGAAAGCGCCCCCGTGGATCATTACTGCCCATCCTGCGCACATCAAATTCCCTCTCTCCCCACGGCGTCATTCGCCCCTCCTCGCCGCGCACGGCAAGAGCCCATTCCGCCTCTGTTGGCAGCCTGAAATTGTATCCGCTCGCCTCGCTCAACCACACACAGAACATCACTCCGCCGTCCCACGACGCACAGTTCACCTCGCAGAGTCCCGAACCGTCGCGTGGCTGCCAGTCTCCGTCAACATCAACGACGCGCGCCCAGTCACTCGGTATGACGTACTGCTGTGAGTCCTCCTGCCAGTTAAGAAAGGCGCTGTACTGTGCCGCCGTCACCGGGACGGATGCGATATAGAACGACTTCGTGATCGTCGTTTTCCGCTTCGGTCCTTCGTTCCCCTGCTTGCTGGAGAACAGCCACCAGGAGAGAGCGGCGCTGAGCGAACCCTCTTTCTCGAACCAACCAGATCCCATAGTAAGGGTGCCGGAATCAACGTAGACGAACGACACAAGGTCGTCGATGCCGTCAAGGTAGAGTGTCAGCGACCTTGGTTCTCCCTCTGTCTGCTCGATATGCTTCTTGGACGTTCGGCAGACCGACCCGTCACCGCAGTTCTCTTGGTTGGTCGGGCCTGCGAACAACCAAGATGTCGCGACGAATAGCGTAACGAGAGCCCCGTTGCCGCCAATACCTACTAAGCAGTGGTGTTTCATGCAACGTTCCTCACCCTCATTTGTGTAAGCCGCCGCCTATCCATCGTCGGTGAGTAGTGCAGTGACATCGCCGCAGCAGTTGTGGAAGTAGTACACGCGCTCTTCGAGCGTGCCATCCGCCTGGGCATCCCAGTCGGTGTTCGCATCCTTGTCACGGCAGATGATCATGTCGATGTATGATGCGCCGCCCCGGCCCGAGAGTCCAGCGAAATCCGCCAGCGGTCGACCCGCATCGCAGGCGCTATGCGCACCATCGCCGTCATCGTGCTCCCCGGCCGCACATCCTCGCCCATGCGCTCGCGATGCTGAGCGAGCCTCAAAATGTCGCTCAAAACCGACCCAAAACGGGCTGAAACTGATCGAAAACGCGCCGAAACTCGCCAAAACCGGCCAAAACTCGCCCAAAACCGTAGTCCGATAACACAAAACCGGGCGATCCGTGCGCATTTGTGGGCATTGGTGAGCGAGATGTCTGCCGCAGTGCGCGCGCTGAGCGCAAAACCGAAGTCGCTCGGCTGGATCTAATGGACAAAACCGACGCGGCGAGTCAGGTTTGGTGCGCACCGGATAGGACTCCCCTGGGTGTCGTACCCGCGCTTGGTTACGGTTCTTGGCGCGGGGATTCTCCATTGGCTGCCAGTCGGTGGGGATTAGGCAGCCGTCATTCCTCCGATCCGCTGTGGTCCGAAAACGGATGTCCATGTGGGGGGATGGCAGGTGGAATGCAGGTGTGATTCCCGTGTCTGTGGGTGAAAGAGCAAGCCTCACAATCCGATGAGTCGTGCGTGAGCCGGTTTGCCCGGCTTGCCAGGACGGCACAACAGCCAGAGATGACACCCAGATGCAGGCACCCGGCACGGCCAACTTGCCTTCGGCAGCGGAGAACGTACTCTATCAGCACAACTGCGACGTGGGACCGTGCCAGAGGCGGACGGACGTTTGCCAGGCAGCCCAAAGGGAATCGGGCTGGCGCGAGGGTGCAGTTGAATCGGAGTCGATCAGGTTGAATACATGTGCGTCAAGCGAACTGCGCGGTGGGTTTCTGCGCGTCTCGGTCGTTCGCCGAGCCTGCGGATTCGCCGGCCTGTGCGTGCTTGCGGCAAGCGTCGGCCTGCTGGCGGGTGACCTGCGCAATGTCACGCCCCTGGCCATGGCGAACCTGACGTCCAGCGATGCACCTGTCGCGCACGAGACGATCGCCGCGACGACGCAGCTTCAGGTCGAGCCGATCGACATTGCTGATGGTGTCCGGTATTTCAACGGTCGTGCGATTCGTCCCGTGAAGACGCTGACGATGATCGTCACGGCGTACAGCCCGGATTCACGCTCGTGCGGCAACTTCGCTGACGGCATCACCGCGAGCGGCTACTCCGTCTGGACCAACGGGATGAAGCTCGCTGCTGCGGACACGTCGATTCTCCCCTTTGGCTCGCTCATCACCGTGCCCGGTTACGACGGCGACAACGTCGTTCCGGTTCTTGATCGCGGCGGCGCGATCAAGGGCAATCGCCTGGACATGCTCTATCCTACGCACGAGATCGCCCGTCAGTGGGGACGGCAGAAGCTCACCGTGACCGTGTGGGAATACGTGGACTGAGACTGGCGACGACTGCTCCGAAGCGAGCCGTGCGGTTCCCCGTCCCGGTTGACGCGCGCTGTGGGGGTGTGGGGGAGGCGCGTGCGCCGCAGCTACTTCCCAGGCTCGGTCTTCGCTTCGCCTGCGCCCTTCGCGGGTGGTTCGTAGGCGTCGATGGATCGAATCACCAGGTCGAAACCGAACTCGGCGTATCGGCCGATGAAACGCGGGTGGTTGAACATGCCCGGCTCCTCGCGGTCCTCGTTGCAGCGCACGGCTGCGCTGAAGGTCCCGTGAAGAACAAGTAGATCGTCTTCCGAAAACCTCTTGAGAAGTCGAGCCTCACGAGATCGGATGGGGATCGCGTGCTTGCCGCCGATCGCTTCGCCAGTTGCTGGGTCGAGTACGACGATCTCGAAGACAAGATCGCTGGGCGAGGTTTCCCTGAGTCGCTCGTAGCGGACGATCCACATGACGTCGGCACGGTGCAGCCGATTCATGTCCTGGCACCATCGCTCAACGGCACGCCGGCGCTGCTGGACGTTCTGCCCCGCCGTCGCCTGCGGGTCTCCGAACTGCGAGTCGTACGCCTCGGCGAGCGTCGCGAAGAGCGCATCAGGGGCAGCCATCGGATCATCCGGCAGCGGGGCGGGCTCAATCACGGGAGCGTCCGGTGCCTTGGCCGGCTCACCGGGGGTTTGGGCGAGAAGGCGTTTGATCTGCGCGACCTCTTCCTCAAGCGCCGTGAGCCGTTTCTTCATATCAGAGAGTTCTCGCAGCAGTCGCTGGTTCTCCTCGCGGAGCTGCTCGTTCTGTCTGCGAAGCTGGGAATCGCTCTCCTGCGCTGACGCGGGTTGTGGTGCGGCGGCAAGCAGGAGGATGACAGCCAATCCGATCTGAAACGCGCGAACCATGTCTCGTCGCTCCGGTATTGATTGATACGGACCTGCTTTGTGCATTCAGCAGGCCAGTTCGGTGCTATCCTACAATGAAACGGACAGCCGAGCCGTGTTACGTCAAAGGGGTTGCACACATGGAACGGATCAGATGCATTCTGCGGCGTACCGCTCGTCGGCTGTTGCTGTCTCGACTGATCGTGAAGCTCCACATCGTTGCGATTGCGGTCGCGTCGGTCGGGCTGCTGCTGGTTCTGGTGGATCGCCTCACAGCGGCGGTGCTGCCTCTGACCATCACGGGCGTGGCGCTCGCGGCGCTGGCGCTGCTCATCGCAGGTGTCTGGGCGATGATCGGTCGGCTGGGTGAGTTGCAGCTTGCCATGCTGATTGACGAGCGTCTGGAACTGGATGAACGCATCTCGACGGCGCTGCAGTGCCGAGGCCTGGATGACTCATTCGCGCGTGCGGCTGTGGAGGATGGCATCGCTGCGGCGTCGAGACCGGAAACGGATCGTCTTGTCGCGCAGCGCTTTCCAATGGCGCTGCCTCGATCGGCGTGGGTTTCGCCTGTTGTGATCATCGCGGCGCTCGCCTGCACGTTTCTGTCCCCACGTGACATCTTCGCACGCAAGCCCGGTACAGATCCGGAGGTGACGCAGCGTGTGCGGGAAGTGCGGTTTGAGATCCAAGAGCAGCTTGATCGGATCAAGGAGACTGCGTCGGGCATGGAGAGCCGGTTCGGCATGGCTGAGGATGCGCAGGGCGACGCCGGCGACATCGACCTTCCCACCGGCGCCGAGCCGATCGACCAGTTGCGAGACCAGCTTCGAGAGATCACCGATGCTCAAAAACGCCTTGAAGCGATGCGGGACAGCACCGAGTCCAAGGCGATGAATCAGATCGAGCAACAGATGCGCAGGCTGCGCGTCCCCGGAGACGGTCCGGCGTCGAAGATGATCCAGTCCTTGCAGCGGGGTGATTTCGCGCAGGCGGAGCAGGCCCGGCGCGAGTTGGCGGAGAAGATTCGTAGCGGCGACATGAGCGCCGAGGACCAGGCGAAGCTCGCCGAGCAGATGAGGAAGCTCGCGGAGCAACTTCAGCAGATGGCTCAGCAGCAGCAGCAGTCGCTGGCCAACGCCCTGGAGCAGGCTGGCCTCGATCCGGCGGCAGCAAGCAGCATGCAGGCCCTGGAGCAAGCCCTCAAAGATGCTCAGAACCTGACGGATGAGCAGAAGGAGCAACTTCGCAAGCTGGCTGAGCAGAACGCCAAGGTCCAGGAGATGACGCAGAGCATGTGCGATGCATCCACGAAGATGTGTCAGGGCATGTCGATGGGGAACATGGGGATGACGTTGGAGGGCTTAGCCGGGCTGGGATCACAGCTTGGGGATCTGAGCGAGCTGCAGAGCGGCTGCACGCTGACCGAGGACATGATCAAGCAGTTGCAGCAGATGGCTGCGGCCTGCGGCAGTTGCCAGGGCGGGGAAGAGGGACTCGATCAGTACATCGTCGCGACCGGCATGAACCCGACGGAGTGGAGCGAGATCTGGAAGGAAGAACTCAAATACGGCAAGGGGATGGGCAACAACCCGGGCCACGGGGCCGGCGGTGAGGCCGTGAAGAGCGAGACGCGGACCAGGCTCAAGCGGGAGTCGCTCCAGACGATCCTGGGCGAAGGCCCGATGATCGCTCGCCAACTCGTGCAGGGCACACAGGTTCGCGGCGACTCACGGGCCAAGTTCGTCGAAGTATTGGCCGAGATCACGGAGGGGCTTGAGGACGGTCTGGTCGAGGATCGGATTCCACGGGAGTACCACGAAGCGATCAAGCGGTACTTCGGCGATCTCCAGGCCAGGCTCGACGACAAGGCAGCCGACGACGGGGCCGGTGATGGTGGGACGGACAGTGGTGGGACGGGCGAGAACGAAGCCCCTGCCGATGAGTCGGACGACGCGAAGCCGCAAGCGGCTCCCTGAGGGGCGTTGTTCCGCACGCAGCCCGCACACCCGCACACCCGCAGCCGTCCGTGGTATCCTCACAAGCAACGTGAAGGAGCGACCCCATGACAAGATGGCTGAGTGCAGTGGGCCTGTTTCTGCTTGCGATCGTGCTGACGATCGGCCTGAGCGCATGTTCGCGCGATACGGAGGATGCGGATGATGGGGGTGCAGCCGACGATACGTCGCAAGCGGTCCATGCCACCGATGACGTAGCGGTCCCCCCTGAGCCTCGCTCCAGTGACGTCGTCATCTACGTGTCGGTGGATCGGCAGATCGCCGAACCGATCCTTCGCGCGTTCGAGGATCAGACGGGCATTCGTGTGCGTGAGAGTTACGACACGGAAGCGACCAAGACGACCGGACTCGTGGCGAGGCTTCGTGATGAGCACGCGCAAGGCAGATCCGTCGCGGATGTCTTTTGGTCGAGTGAGGCGTTCATGACGATTCAACTCGCGGATGAGGGCGTCCTCACGCCGATTACCGCCGAGATGGACCATGAGCCGGCTTGGGGTGGTGCGAGGCGCATGTGGTATGGGTTCGCAGCCCGGCCTCGCGTGCTGGCCTATGTGCCGGATCGGGTTGACCAAGCCGACCTGCCCGAGCGTTGGTTGGATCTGCTTCATCCGAGGTTCGCCGGCCGACTGGCGATGGCGGACCCGCGATTCGGCACGACGCGCGGGCATGTCGCGGCATTCTTCCACGTCTACGGCGAAGCCACCGCGACACGTTTCCTCCACGGGCTGGATGCGAATGATCTGCTCATCGTCGACGGGAACTCGCTGGCTGTCCGCCGGCTTGTCGAAGGCGAGGTGGATTTCGCCATCACCGATTCCGATGACGTCTGGGCGGCGAAACGGCAAGGTGCGGACATTGAGATGCTCTACCTGCGCCACACCGACCTAGCGGGCGGCGGTACGCTCGTGATCCCCAACACCGTCGCGCGCGTGGCGGGCGGGCCGAACGGGGATGTGGCGAATGATCTGATCGTCTACCTGCTCAGTGAGGGAGTCGAACGGCTCCTTGCGGAGAGTGATTCGCACAACATCCCATCGCACCCGGCGCTGCGAGCACAGTTTGCCCAGTATGCCGTGCCCGATCCGCTTGATATCGATCTCGCCGAGGTTGCAGCGATGATGGATCGTGTCATCGAGACGGCTTCGGACGTTTTGGGCACGCGGTAAGTGCGCCGGGGCGCGTGGGCAGTCGTCGTCGTTGGTCTGCTGATCCTGCTCGCGGCTGTCGTCTGGCCCGCCTTGGCGGTGCTGGTCGCGGCGGCCAGCGGTGGTGGGGGGGGTAGTGGGGGTTGTGGGAGTAGTGGGGGTTGGGCCGGCGCGCCGAGGTTGTTCCTGACGAGCGTTGGCTGGGCGGGAGCGGTCGGCGCGGGAGCGACCCTGCTCGGCTGGGCGCCGGGCGTGCTCCTGGGTCGAAAGCGCAGTCTGCTCTTGCTGGCGCTCTTCATCGCGATGCTTTGTATTCCAAGCTACGTGTCGTACTACGCGTGGGGATTGCTGCGAACGCCCGGAACGATGCTCGGCGACTGGATCGCGCTGGACCGTTCTCGCGGGTTCGCAGCTCGGCATGTCCAGGCGTGGATCGGTCTGGTTGGTTGGGCTTGGCCGATCGTTGCGATTTGTGTCGCGGCCGTTGCCGGGAGAATGCCGCGCACTCGTCAGGAGCTTGCTCGTCTCGAGCCTTGCCCGGTGACAACGCGCATCGCGCTCTGTGCTCGTGAGACATGGCCCGGAGCGCTGCTCGGCTGGGGCGTCACCGCGGCGCTGATTGTCAACAGCTTCGTCAACTTCCACCTTGCCTCGATTCCAACCTATGGATTGCACCTTGACGTGCTCCGTGCCCTGGTCGTTCCGCCCGGTGTGCTGCTCGCGGCAGGGCTTCCCTCGATCGCACTCGCCATGCTTGGTGCGTGTGTGTTGCTGGCTTCGCTACGGCTTGCCGGCGATGAGGAGTTGCCGACGGATACGGCACGCGCTGGCAGAACGCTGGGGATTGTGACAGCGGTCATCTGGCTCGGCACGTGCGCCGGGCCGGCGATCCTGATCGTCGTCGCCCTTGGGTCGCTGAGCGCTGCTCGGGCGGGCTTGGCGCGCAGCGGCATCATCAGTGCGGGCATGGGAAGCGCCTGCGTCGCCGCCTGCGTCGCACTTGTTACCGGTGTCGTGTGCATCAACCTCACGCTCGGATGGTCCAGCCGAAGCCGATGGGTTCGTCGGCTCACGACGGCTCAGGCGGCTTTCTGGCTCACCACATCGCTCGTGCCGGGTACCATTGCGGCGATGGCGCTCGGTACTGCGTACAACCGAGACTGGACGGCGTGGGTATATGGCTCGACGCTGATCGTGGTGCTCGCGCATGTCGCTCGCTTCAGCTTGGTGAGCGTGCTGCTTGCGCGATTCGCCGCGGCGCGGCAGCCGAAACTGCTGCGCGACATGCGCGAGTTGGATGGGGCGACGACGCTGACGGGTTGGTTGCGTTCAAGCGGGCCTTGGCTCGTCGGGCCTGCCGCGGCTGCGGGTTTGCTTGCCGGCGTATTGTCGATGGGCGAGGTGGCGACGACCGTGGCGCTCGCCCCGCCCGGTGCATCGCTCGTGGGTGCGGTCCTCCTGAACCAGCTTCACTACGCGCACGACGAGGTGGTGCTTGTCAGTTGCCTGCTGCTTTTTGTCACCGGTTTTGTCGTCATGTTGGTCCTTGCGGGCGGACACCGTGCGTGGCGACGGTGGGCGGCGTGCCTGCTCCTGCTGGCTGTGCTTCCCATGATGCCCGGGTGCGAGAAAGAGACGGTTGCTGATCCCACGTTTGAACCTGACCTGATCTTCGGTTCACCCGGCTACGGCGACGGCCAATTCGCCTACCCACGTGCCATCACGCTCGATCCGGTCAACGAGTGGATCTACGTCGTGGACAAGGCCGGCCGGGTCCAGCGGTTCACCCTCGATGGCGCGTGCCTCGCGGGCTGGACGATGCCCAAGATCGACCGCGGCAAACCCACAGGCATCGCCGCTGGCCCCGACGGCAACGTCTGGGTCGCTGACACGCACGAGCAGCGCGTCATCGTCTTCACACCCGACGGCGAGATCGTGCGCATGTTCGGCAGCTACGGCACCGAGTTGGGACAATTCATCTATCCCAACGCGATTGCCTTCGACCGGACCGGTAAGGTCTTCGTCAGCGAGTTCGGCTCAAATGACCGGATCACGACGTTTCAACCGGACGGCACGGTGCTTCGCGCGTTCGGCGAGTTCGGCTACCCGGATGAGCAGACACAGGGCGGCGACGTGCGATTCAATCGTCCACAGTCGATCATCGTGGATCGGGATGCGGGTGAGATCTTCATCGCTGACGCTTGCAACCACCGCATCGTCGTGACGGACCTGGATGGAAACGCGCTGCGGACGTTCGGTACGCCGGGCGATGGGCTGGGCGAACTGCGATACCCATACGATCTCGCGTTCCTCCCGGATGGGACGCTGCTCGTATGCGAGTACGGGAACAGTCGGCTTCAGCGGTTCACGCGGGACGGGGAGGCGATAGCGGTGTATGGCAGTCCGGGGCGACGTGCCGGCGAACTGACCGCTCCTTGGGGCGTCGTGACGCACGGCTTCGACGTATTTGTGCTTGATTCCAGAAACAACCGTGTGCAGCGGTTCACACTCCGGTAAAACGTCAGCATCCGATAGGCTGGTCGCAACGATGATCGAGTGACAAGCGCGTGGCGATTCGATTCGAACAACCCGAGCTGCTCTGGCTGATTCCGATCTGTGTGCTCGTCACGATCTGGATGGCTCGGCGCAGCTTGACGGGCCTGCGAGGCGTCAAGCGGTGGGTCGTCCTCGTGATGCGCTGCATCCTCATCATGGTGATCGTTACCGCGCTGGCGAAGCCGCGGTGGGCGGAGAGAAGCAGCGACGTGACGCTCCTGGTCGTGGTGGACCAGAGCTACTCCATGCCCAGCAGCAAGCTCAATGTGGTCACACACGTGATCGGCGAGGCGCTGGATCGCAAGCGAGCCGATGATCGGCTGGCGCTCGTGGCCGCTGCCGACGAGGCGTGGATCACGTCGATGCCCAACCGGCTTGCCGCGTTTGACCCGACCGCCCCGGATTCTTCCGTGCGTGATGCGACCAACCTCGCGGCCGGCGTCCGGCTCGCCATGGCTGTCGCGCCTCACGATACCGCCGCCCGCATCCTGCTCGTAAGCGATGGTCTGGAGACTGTGGACAGCGTGCGATCCGTCGCCCAACTCTGCCTCGCCAACGGTATCCCTGTCGATGTCATCCCAATCACCTACGATCACCCGTCCGAGGTCGTGTTCGACTCGGTCATCGTCCCGGCGCAGGCACGACCGGGGCAGGCGATGACCGTCAAGCTCGTCCTGCGATCCACCGGCTACGCGCGCGGGCGGATCGGCTTGCTTCGCAACGGTCAGCCGGTCGACCTGAACCCCGGCGAGCCTGGGACGACGTTTGCCGTCGATGTCAAGCCCGGTCCCAACACGTTCAGCATTCCCGTGGATGTTCCGAACAAGGGCGTCTATCGCTGGCAGGCGTACTTCGAGTCGGCGGCCGGCGACCGCGTCGAGATGCCCGCGACGGAAGAGCCAGGCGGCGCGCTTGCAGTGATGTTCATCCTGCAGGCACAAGCTGACGAACTGGACAATCCCAACAACAACATCGCCGAGGCGGTGACGTTTGTGTACGGCGAAGGAACGGTTCTGGTGATCGACCGCACCGGTGAGGAATCGCGCAAGCTCGTCGAGGCTCTGCGGGCGTCGCGCATCAACGTCGAAGTCAAACAACCGGAAGACGCCGTGATGGATGTCGTCGCGCTGTCGGTCTACGACGCGATCATCCTGACGAACGTGCCTGCATATGACCTCAGCTACGAGCAGCAGGAAGCGCTGCGGGCGTACGTGCATGATGTGGGTGGCGGGCTTGTGATGGTCGGCGGGCCTGACTCATTCGGGGCCGGCGGATGGATCGCAAGCCCGGTCGCCGATGCGCTCCCCGTGAAGCTCGATCCGCCTCAGACCAGGCAGATTCCGCGTGGTGCACTGGTCATGATCATGCACTCGACGGAAATGGCGCAGGGCAACTTCTGGGCTGAAAAGTGCGCGATCGCGGCAGTGAACGGCCTGACGCGCAAGGATCTGGTCGGCGTCATCGACTACAACTGGCAGGGCGGTGATACATGGGAGTACAAGCTGCAGGAGGTCGGAGATCGATCTGCCGTCAATCGCGCTATCAAGAACATGCCCGTCGGTGACATGCCGAGCTTCGAATCGTCGCTGAGCATGGCGCTCGACGCACTCGTGCCCGCAAGGGCGGGGCAGAAGTCGGTGATTATCTTCAGCGACGGCGACGCATCCCGCGCGAGTGGCTCGACGATCCTGCGATGTGTGAAAAACAAGATCACCGTGACGTGCGTGATGATCGCCGGTCACGGCACGCAAGGCACGATGAAGGACATCGCCAAGAAGACCGGCGGCGAGTTCTTCCACATTCGCAACCCGAAGAAACTACCCGAGCTATTTCAGAAGATAGCGATCGAGACGCAGCGCTCGCTCATCGTCGAAGGCGAGACGTATTCGCTCACCCAGCGATCGCTCATCGGGCCGACCGCCGGATTGCGCGGCGAGCTGCCGACGATCAGCGGGTATGTCCTCACGACCGATCGAGGCGGCAAGAGCAACATCGGCATCACGAGCAACCTCGGCGATCCCATCTGTGCATCCTGGCAGTACGGCCTGGGAAAGGCGGTGGCCTGCACGTTCGACGTTAATCCGACACGATGGGCGAACAACTGGGTGCCCTGGGAGAACTTCGAGGAGTTCTGGGAGCGGACCATTCGCTGGGTGATGCGTCCCGCCAAACCGCGCAACGTCTCGATCCTCACCGAGCAGGATGGCGATATCGTGCGCGTCGAGCTTCGTATCCTGACCGATGAAGGCGAGTTCGCCAACGATGAACACTTGCGAGCACGCGTGATCGACCCGGCGAACGAATCCGAGCCGTTACGCATGAGCCAGATCGGTCCGGGGCGTTACGCGGGAGAGTTCAGAGTGAGCAGGCCCGGCGCATACCTTGTCAGCATGATAACGGGCATGGGTGGAACAGGCACTGCCGTGCGGGGCGGGTCGATCCAGGCAGCCGTGGCGGTGCCCTTCAGCCGGGAGTTCCGTGCCGTCAAGAGCAACAACGCGCTGCTGCAAGACATCGCGGACATGACAGGTGGTCGGTATTTGACGCAGTTTGATCCGCAAGCGACCGATCTGTTCGACCGCACCGGGCTGACGTTTCCCGAGACGTTGACCGACGTGTGGCCGCTCTTCGCGATGATCGCTGTGGGCGTCTTCATCCTCGACGTTGGGATTCGGCGGGTGGCGATCGACGTCCCAGCCGTCATTCGCTGGACGCGGTCGCTGTTGGCGAAGCGTGCCGAGGCGACGACCGAAAGTATGGAGGCGTTCAAGCGGAGCCGCGCCGAAGTTGGCAGCCGGCTGCGCGGTAGCAAGAAGCGTGCGGCGGAAGCGGAACACATCGACGGATCAGCGCGGTTCGAGGCGGACGAATCGCAAGCAGGCGCTGTGCTGCCCCTTGAAGGTGACATGCCCGAGAAGCCGCATCGCGCCCCACGCCGCGATCGACTTGATGAAACGCCGCCCAGCGCTTCTGATGCCGATGATGACCGTAGCGTCACCGCAAGATTGCTCGATGCAAAACGTCGCGCCAGGCGGGGTCCGATTACCGATGATGAGGAGGCAAGCGATGCGTGATGCGCCTCCCACCGATGCGCTGCCCTCGCTGTCATCATCGTTGGATGATGTGACGGAAGTGCGCAGGCTCTGCGAGGCGTTCCGTGAGGTGTATGCGCGCCTGCGCGATGAGATCGGGCGGGTCATCGTCGGCCAGGATGAGATCGTCGAGGATGTGCTTGTATCGCTTTTCGCAGGTGGCCACGTGTTGCTCGAAGGTGTGCCGGGGCTTGGCAAGACGCTTCTTGTGCGTACGCTCGCATCGACGCTTCAACTCCCGTTTCGTCGGATTCAGTTTACACCCGACTTGATGCCCGCCGACATCGTCGGGACGAACATCGTCGTTGAAGATGGGGCAGGCGGGCGCGTGATGACGTTCCGCCCCGGCCCAATCTTCTGCTCGATCCTGCTCGCTGACGAGATCAACCGCGCGACGCCCAAGAGTCAGTCAGCACTGCTCGAAGCGATGCAGGAGTGCAGCGTGACGGTCGGCTCGACGACACATACGCTCGATCGGCCGTTCCTTGTCTTGGCAACGCAGAACCCGATCGAGCAGGAGGGGACGTACACGCTGCCCGAGGCGCAGCTTGACCGTTTCCTTCTCAAGTTGACCGTGCCATATACGACGCGCAGCGAGCTGGCGGAGGTGCTGAAACGCACGACGGCGAAGGTCGATCAGACCGTGCGCGGACTACTCGATCGTGAGCGAATCCTCGCCGCGCAACGACTTGTCAGGCGGATCGTCGCAGCGCCGCACGTGCAGGATTACGCCGTTCGGCTCGTCCTCGCGACACATCACGACGGCGAGCTTGCGACGCGCATGGTCAAAAGATATGTCTCCTGCGGCGCAAGCCCTCGCGGCGCGCAGGCTCTCATTCTCACCGCAAAGGTCCGCGCCATGATCGACGGCCGATACGCGATTGCGTACCGTGACCTGCGCAAGTCGGCGCTGCCCGCATTGCGCCACCGGATCATCCGCAACTTTGAGGCCGAGGCAGAAGGTGTGACGACCGACGACATCATCGAAAGCATCGTGACAGAAGTCCCGACGGATATGGATGCGTGACAGCCGGGCGCCCGTGCGCCTTGACGAGAAACGACAGCCGTGATGACCCAGCTTCCCCCCGACACGACGAAACGACCGCAGCGGATCGACGACTTGATCGACAGCGGGCTGATGGCTAAGCTCGATCAGCTCGACGTGATGAGCCGCAAGATATTCGCGGGCAAGCTGCAAGGTGAAAGGCGGAGCAAGAGGCGAGGTCAATCCGTCGAGTTCGCTGACTTCCGCCAGTACGTCGCCGGCGATGACCTGCGTTTCATCGACTGGAACATCTACGCCCGACTGGATCGGCTGTTTCTCAAGCTGTTTCTCGAAGAGGAGGATTTGTCGCTTCAGATCGTGATCGACGCATCGGGGTCGATGGACTACGGTCGGCCCAACAAACTCGTCTTCGCGCAACGTCTGGCGATGGCGCTCGGATACATAGGCCTGGTCAACCACAACCGCGTGACGCTGACATCGTTCGGCGCGGGCGGCGTGGTGAGTCGCCTGCCGAACCTGCGCGGAAGGCGGCGCACGCAGGAAATGGGGCGGTGGCTGCTAGATGTCGAGCCGACCGGGGAAAGTCCGTTTAACGATGCGATGCGCGCTGTCGCGTTGTCACGCCAGGGCAAAGGCGTGATGATCGTCATCAGCGACTTCCTGCTCAAAGGGGGATACGAGCGAGGGCTGCGCTACCTCGTCGGCGGCGGGTACGACACGTTCCTTATGCAACTTTTGTCCCAGGAGGAAATGGAACCGGACACTGCCAGCGGGCTGGGAGGCGACCTGAAACTAACCGATGTCGAAGATGAAGACATTGCGGAGGTGACGATCTCCGCTGCACTCATCAAGCGCTACAAGGAAAACCTTGCTGCGTATTGCGAGATGCTGCGGAACTTCTGTGTTCGCCGCTCCATGATGCACCTCTTGATCCGCACGGACCAGGAGCTTGATGTGCTGCTGCTCGATACGCTGCGTAAACGGGGGCTGCTGAAGTGAACGGTGATCGCGGATCATACATTCGCCCCGCAAGGAGCACTTGCCCATGACGTGGGAGGCGCTGCCATTTGCCGGTGTGATCGCCGCCATTGCCATCCCGGTGCTGGTGATTCTGTACTTCCTGAAGCTGCGTCGTGCGCCGCGTATGGTTGCGTGTACGCTCCTGTGGAAGAAGAGCATTGAAGACCTGCGTGCGAACGCGCCGTTTCAACGGCTGCGGCGCAACCTGCTCCTGCTGCTCCAACTTATCATTCTCATCCTTGTGATCGTCGCCATCGCTCGGCCAAATGTTCTTGGGAATCGTCCGACCGCTGAACGCATCGTTATTATGATTGACCGCTCGCGCAGCATGTCGGCCGTTGATCAGGAGGGCGGGCTCTCTCGGCTTGAACAGGCCAAGCGTGATGCGATTCGTCTTGTCGAGGCGCTTCCGTCGCCGCGCCTCTTCAGCGCCGCGTCGGGCGACAAGCAGGCATCCGTTATGGTGATCGCGTTCGCTGAGCGGGCGCAGCTCTATACGAACTTCACAACTGATCGCAGGCAGATCATCGACGCGATCAAGACGGTCACGCCGACGGATGGCCGAACGAACATCGGCGAGGCGCTGAAGCTGTCGCGCGCGTTCGGTCGGAGCGTTGAAGCGGAGACGCGCGGCCAGCAGATCGAAGATCCCGCGACGATCGAGCTGTTCACGGATGGCAACATCGCGGACATCGCTGACCAAGTCGTCGAGGGTGGGCAGGTGAACTACCACGCCATCGGCGAGCCGGAGACGCAGGACAACCTGGCCGTCGTCGCGATGGATGCCATGCGCCTCTACGATCGGCCGACCGAGCTTTCGGTCTTTGCGACGCTTGCCAACTTTGCCGGCGAGGAGCGAGCCGCGGATGTTCAGCTTTCGTTGAGCGGAACGCCGGTGCAACTCATCACAATCAATCTGCCCGCAGCGCAGAAGGATGATGAGGCGGGCGATGTGCTGCCGGGCACGCGCGGTATCACGTTTTCGATTCCATCGCTCCTGACCGGTGGGACGGTTGAGATTCGTCAACTCCGGGAGGATGTGCTGGCTTCGGATGATGCCGGCATACTTGTGATTCCTCCACCCAAGCGCGCTGCGGTTGCTGCGGTGACATCCGATCTCTTCCTGCGCGATGCGCTGTCGGGTATGCCGATCGACGTGACGTTCCTGGAAGGTCGTGAACTCGATGCGCAGATCAAGGACGGGCGTGCATCGGCATATGATGTGATCGTGCTCGATGGGTATGTTCCGGAAAACGAACTGCGTTCCGGCCGATTCCTCACGTTCGGCTCGCCGCCGAAGATTGCGGGTCTCGAAGATTCGGGAGCGGGGCAGGGCACGTTTGCGATCACGTGGGATAAGACCCATCCCGCGATGCGCAATCTTGAACTGGACAACCTGTTCATCGGCTCGTATCGGCAACTCAAGACAGCGGATGAGATGCAGCTCATCCTGGAAGGGGCGACCGGGCCTCTTGCGGTGTCGGTCAGCCGGGGTCAGCTTCAGGCGATCGTTGTTGCGTTCCGGCCGGTTGATTCGTGGTGGCCGCTGGATGTGAGCTATATCGTGTTCCTTGCCGACTCGATTCGTTACCTCACGGATAGGGGCCAGTCGGCGACGCAACAGTCGATCGTTCCAGGTGAGGCGATCACGATGCGCCTGGCGGAGACTGCACGTGATGTGCGATTGCTCATTCCCGGAGAAGGCGGTCTGCAGACGTGGCGCGCCGAGGATCCGACGGCGCTGACATACGGCCCAGTCGAGTGCACAGGGCTTTATCACGTGCTCTACAGATTGGACGGCGAGAAGCACGAGCGATTTATCGCCGCGAATCTGTTCGACCCGGCGGAGAGCCGAGTGCAACCGGAGTTTGATCTTCGCATGGCGAGATCATCCGTGTCAGCCGTATCAGTTGGTTCCGCGCAAGTACAGCGCCCGCTCTGGCCCTGGGCGCTTGGCTTGGGACTGGCCGTATTGTTCTTCGAGTGGTGGATCTACAATCGTCGCGTGTACCTGTGACGCAGAGCCCGTGGGCACGCATGCACACGTAGCCGAGTTGCTACGCAGCCCTGGGGTTTGCTTCACCCGTGTGAGCGAATAGGTGTGTTGCATCGCGGTGATGCACCGGATTCACGGAGTCCGGCTCCGCTCGCTGCGAAGGCGGGAGCCGGCGACGCTCCCTCGGGGTGCGCGTGTTACGTCTTGAACTTCGCTGCGACCTCTTCGAGGCCGAGGTACTCGATCATGTGCTGATCGTACGTGCGCTGATCCTCCTCGCGCGAGAAGTCGAGACGAAGCTCGTTGATGAGCTTGGTGCCGAGGCTGATCCACGCGTGCCATGTCTCGGCGCTGATCGTGGCATGAATGTGCTCACCGAGCGGGCCTCGGAACGGGGGCTTGTCGAGTTGTGTGCCGAGCTTGCCGGTGCGTTCGCAACGGAACGTGCCTGCGGGCGTTTCCTCTGTTGAGATCGGCTCTTCGACGATGGGGAGCGGCGCGCCGATCGATTCGAGCAACTCGCCCATCGCCTCCATCGGCATGCGGTCGCCGTGCCCAGCCGCAGCGCGATAGCCGGTCGTCAGGTACCTCGTCGCCGCCTCGATCTGGTCCGTCTTGACGAGCGACTCGCCGCCGAGCTGGTACGCCTTGCTCATGATCGGGTTCAGGTTCGTGCATCGGCGGAACGACGCGGCGGCCTGCTCGAACTGCTGAGCGTGGTAGTAGGCGTTTCCCAGACTAAAGTGCGCCATGTCGTTGTCCGGGTCGGCTGAGGCCATCTTCTCGAACTGGGCGATGCGTTGCTGGATGTCCATCGTCATCAGGCTCCGTCGTGAGGGGGCGTGGGAACGTCGGACCGCATCATAGGCCCCCAGCACCGGGTCGGCGATGCATCAAGACGGCGAGTGTGGTACAAGGCGAACCGTGGCGGCGGATGCTTCCATCTTGCATGTCGATCTGGCCGGGCTGACGCTCGCCAATCCCGTCATCGCGGCGGCAGGTACGGCCGGGTACGCCGATGAACTGGCGGGCGTGGCGAAGCTCGCTCGCCTCGGAGCTGTCGTCACGAAGTCAATCACGCAAGCGCCCCGGGCCGGCAACGAGACGTGGCGCATCGTGCCAATCACCGGCGGGATGATGAACGCGATCGGGCTGGCCAACATGGGGCTGGACCGGTTCCTGGAAGAGGTCGTTCCGAGGATCGAGCGCCTCGACATACCGGTCATCGGCTCGGTGGCGGGCGGCAGCATCGACGAATACACCCGCGTGGCGCAAGCGATGGATGCAGCCGGCGTGCTCCCTGCGATTGAGTTGAACGTCAGTTGTCCCAACACGGATGACGGCCGGCAGTTCGGCGGCTCGCCGGAACTGCTCAGCGAGCTTGTTCGTGAGGTGAAGGATGTGGTGCAGCGTGCGGTGCTCTTCGTGAAACTCCCGCCGAGCACGGAGGGGATCAGCACGCTCGCAGCGGCGGCGATCAAGGGCGGCGCGGATGTGCTGACGATCTGCAACACCATACCTGGGCTTGCGCTCGATCCGGCGACGGGGAAACCGCGGATCGCACGCGGCGTGGCGGGTGTGAGCGGGCCTGCGATTCATCCACTGGCCGTGCGGCTGGTGCATGAGGTG
Source organism: Phycisphaerales bacterium (assembly GCA_023135165.1). Lineage (GTDB taxonomy): Bacteria > Planctomycetota > Phycisphaerae > Phycisphaerales > JAGLTS01 > JAGLTS01. The sequence continues at coordinate 51,052 of JAGLTS010000016.1, forward strand.
TACCGTGATGTGGCAGCCGATGCGGGCGTTCCGATCGTCGGGACGGGCGGTGTGATGGCATGGCGCGACGCTGCGGAGTTCATCCTCGCCGGGGCGACGGCGGTCGGGATGGGGACGGCCCTGTTCGCCGACCCGAGATCGCCGCTTCGTGTGATTGCCGACCTGCGTCGGTGGGCACATCGCCGAGGCGCCGCGCGCATCACGGATTTGGTGGGTACGGCCGCGTTGTAGGGGTGTGTGGTCTGTCGCTGCCGCCCGACCGCTGTGATCGTGCTACTGTGTTCTGCGGAAAACACGCCACCGCAATGGATGCGGGCTGTACAACGACCGGAGGTTCTTATGACTGGACAGACTCGATCAACACGATTCACCGTATTGTGGACGCTGACGGCCGCTGTGCTGCTTGCATGTGCTCCCGCCCGGGGCGCGGACCGTCTCGCATGGATGGAGCTCGACGGCGCGCTGCGCGAGCAGCCTCACCCGTTCACATGGCTGATGGGCGGGGATGCCGAGCCGACGCTCGCGGATGTGCTCTCGCTCTTCGACGAGGCAGCGACGCGCAGCACACTCGACGGGCTGGTCATTCGCATCAAGGATATCGCGCTGACACGTTCGCAGATCGAGGAGATCCGTCGCGGCATGGCACACGTGCGCGAGGCGGGTCGGCCGATCTATGTCTTTGCCGATGCGTATGGACCGGGTGCGTACGCCATCGCCGGTGCTGCGGATCACGTCCTGCTTCAACGCGGCGGCGTTGTCAGCCTGCCCGGTCTCTACGCGGAGGAGATGTACCTCGGCGGCACGCTGGAATGGCTCGGTCTCAAGGCGGACTTCCTTCAGGTCGGCGACTTCAAGGGCGCAAGCGAGCAACTCACACGCACCGGGCCGAGCGAAGAGTGGAGCGAGAATATTGACGGCGTGCTCGATGACATCTACGAGCAGTCGCTCTTGCGCATCATGCGCGATCGCAAGCTCAGCCGTTCGACGCTTGACGCTGTTCTCGGGCACACGCTTGCATTGCGCGGCGAGGAAGCGAAGAAGCTCGGCCTTATCGACGCTGTGATCGATGTTCGAGAGCTGCGCGACTGGCTCGAAGCAAAGCAGGGCGACACGGTCAAGTGGACGAAGCTCTCGACCGGCGGTGATGAGGAACTGAACTTCTTTGCTCTGTGGCAAACGCTCATGACAGGCGGCTCGCCAAAGCATCGCATCACCAAACCGACCGTTGCCGTCCTGCACATCACAGGCACGATCGTGGATGGCGAATCGAGCATCGGCGGGATGTTCGCAAGCGAGTCGGCGGGCAGCCGAACGATGCGCGAAGCCCTCAAGGCCATTGAAGAAGAGGATCTCATCGAAGCGGTCGTCGTGCGCATCGACAGCCCGGGCGGCTCGGCGATGGCCAGCGAGATCATCTGGCAAGGCCTGGATCAGCTGCGCAGCACCAGGCCCGTCTACATCTCGGTTGGCTCACTCGCCGCGAGCGGCGGGTACTACTGCGCGGTGGGCGGTGACAAGATCTTCGTCAACGAATCGTCAATCGTCGGCTCGATCGGCGTGGTCGGCGGGAAGATCATCATGAAGGGACTGTACGACAAACTCCACGTCGGCATTTACCCCCGCGCACGCGGCCCGCTTGCCGGCATCATGAGCAGTGTCGAGGGGTTCAACCCCGAGCATCGCGCCGTGATCCAGACGATGATGGAGGAGACGTATGACATGTTTGCCGACCACGTCACGGATGCGCGTGACGGCATCGACCTGTCGGTCGTTGCGGAAGGTCGGCTCTTCACCGGGCGTCAGGCGATAGCGCTTCGTATGGCGGACCGAATTGGTGGCCTGCCCGAAACGATTGCTGCGGTCGCCGATGCCGCCGGGCTGGAGGCCGGTGAGTACGACGTCGTGGACTATCCCGAGCCGGAGAGTATCGAGGACTTCCTGGGCAGCATCATGTCGCTGGCGGCGCCCGATCAGACGGCCGGTTTGGCGATGATGCTGCGCGAGCTCGTCGGTGAGAAACACTGGCCCGTCGTGCGCGACACGCTCAGCGGCCTGCTCTTGCTGCGGCGCGAGCCTGTCCTGCTGATTTCGCCTCGTGTGCTGCTGATCGACTGAGCCGACTGATTACCCGACCTGCGATCACGCCGCGCCGACCGTGCGGCGTTTTCCATTGCGCTCGGATTCGGGGAATAGGAGCATCCGCTGCTTGGTTCATCGTGCGGAAGGTGCCGTGACCCGAACAAACGTGGAGAGACCATGCTTGACACGACTGCCACCCAACCCGTTCCCTGCGACTGCTGCACCGGAACCAGCCGCTGCCACGTCATGCGGACTGTCGGAACATGGATCAGCCAGATTCTCACCGCGCTGATCCTTGCGCAATCGCTGTTTTTCAAGTTCACATTCGCGCCCGAAGCGCAAGTTATCTTCGAGAAGCTCGGCGGCAGGCCCGCTGCGACGTTCACCGGTCTGGTCGAACTCGTCTGTGTCATCCTGCTGGTCATCCCGAAGACCGCGGCAGTGGGGGCGGTCCTCACGCTCATGATGATCAGCGGCGCAATCCTCTCGCATCTTCTCGTCATCGGCATCCAAGTCGTCAACCCAGAAACCGGCCAAGGCGACGGCGGGATGCTCTTCGGGATGGCGATCCTCGTCGCAGCGCTCTCCCTCGTCATCATTCTCCTTCGCCGCAAGCAGCTTCCCCTCGTCGGCGAGAAGTTGCGCTGAGCGCTGCATGCCCAGTAGCGCTCGTGCCCCGAACTCCGTGAGCAATCGCGGGGTTTCTTCTCGACTGAACTCGAGCGAGCAGTTGCCCTGAAGGCACATTGCGACACGGTGCGATACGATCACCGCATCACACCATCGGAGAACATGACATGACTGAGAAGGAACGAGTGATTGCGAATCTGCGCATGACGCGCGACGCGATTGTGGAGCTGCTGGATGGTTTTCCGGCGGATCAGGCGGCGCACCGACCGAGCGACACGGATAACCATGCGCTGTGGATACTGGGCCACCTCGCGGTGACCGATGAGTGGATCATCAAGAAGCTCGGTGAGAAGGGGCAGCTTCCGGCGGCGTACGACGGACTATTCGGCTACCAGTCAATGGTCCACGGATCGGCCGATGGGTATCCGCCGTTCGATGAAGTGCGCAACCAGTTCGATGCTGTGCGTCAGCGGCTGCTCGACGTGTTTGAGGCTGCGGATGCTGCGACGCTCGCTGAACCGCTTGTCGATTACGAAGGGGATCTGCTCGGGGCTCCGCTCCTGCTCGCCTGGCATGAGGGTTGGCACAGTGGGCAACTCAGCAGCATCCGCCGCGCGCTCGGGCTGAAGCCCGCGTTCGGCTGACGCCCAACGTGTCCGACTCGGCAGGAAGATGGACATCTGAGCGAGGCGGCTTCTCCCAACAACCGTGGTAGGGCGGCTGCGGTGCATCGGTGCACATCCGCCGCGCCGGCGCGATGTGTTGTCGCGGCGGCCTTGCTGCAACTGGAAGGCACATCCGCTGTAGGATCAAGTATGCCACCCTCACAGAATGACAGGAGAGACCATGAAGCGACACACATTTTCACTCTGCCTTACGCTCTTCACGACGCTCATACTCACAGCCTCGGGGCCTGCATACTCAGACTCGGCGTTCCCCGTCGATGCGCCTGAGAATCAAGGGGTCGCAACCAAAGCGCTCGACGCGCTGGCCGAGGTCGCTCGCTTGCAGGTTGAGAAAGACCACCTCGTCGGCGCGGAACTGCTCGTTATCAAGAACCGACGAACCGTGCTGCACGAGACGTTCGGCTACCGGGACCGCGAAGACGGTCTGGCGTGGGAGGAGAACACGATCTGCAACATCAGGTCGATGACCAAGACGTTCACCGGTGCTGCTGCGCAGCTCCTCATCGACCGGGGCGAGCTGAAGCTCGATGACCGCGTGGCGCAGTACATCCCGGGCTTTGATACTGATGAGGCGAGAGAGATCACGATCGACCAGATCATGAGTCATCGCGCCGGCCTGCCGCTCTCGATCCTCACTGCCATCGATGAATATCCCGATCTCCACATGATGGCGAATGCGGTCGGCGAGCGTGGACCGGAGTTTGAGCCGGGCAGCAGGTTCTGGTACAGCGACTCGGGTACCGATGTACTTGGCGCGGTCGTTGAGGTCGTCTCAGGGCAACTGCTCAATGAGTTCATCGAGACGAACCTGCTGACGCCGCTCGGGATGGCGGATACGTTCTACGTAAGCGATATGACCGACCCTCGCGTCGAGCGGATCGCCGGCCTCTACTTCGGCGGCGTTGGTGCGTGGAGCAAGGGCTGGGAGCCGGGCGGTGAGCCGTTCTATCCGTTCGCATGGGGTTCACAGACGCTCTACAGCACGCCGATGGACTACGCGAAGTTCCTGGCGATGTGGATGGACCAAGGTAGAGTCGGTGAGGATCAACTCCTGTCGCGTGAAGCCGTCGCACGTACGCTTGAACCGATCTCGGAGATGACATCGCTCGGCTCGGATATGCGCAGTCCGACGTTCTTCCCCGATCTGGAGACGTACTACGGCCGAATGTCGCAGCTCTGGCTCCCCGCTGATGCAGCGGAAGGCGAGACCCCGGTCGTGATCGGGCACGGTGGGTCGGACGGCACGATGGCGTGGGTGTGGCCCGAACTCGACCTGATGGTCCTGTACTTCACGCAGTCACGCGGCAGCCTGAGTGTGCTCCGCATCGAAGAGGACATCGACCGCCTGCTCATTCATCCGGACCGCGTAGTGCGGACAGCTGAGGTTCCTGACGAGTACAAGCCCTATCTCGGTACGTATGTCGCCAACTTCGCGTCATTCAGGGATGTTGAGTTCACCGTGCTTGTTCACAACGGCCGACTTGCACTCGATGTGCCGGGGCAGTTGGTCTTCGATCTGCACAACCCGGACGATGAAGGCAAATGGTACTTCGTCATGACCGATCAGGTTGCGGTGTCGTTCGATACAGGCGAGGGCGGTGACGTGACGGGCCTGAAGATGTACGAGGCGGGTCAAACATTCGAGTTGCCCAAGGGTAAGGCCGAGCGGAAACCCGAGCCGATGATCGACCTGGCTCAGGTGAAGGAGTATGTCGGCACGTACCTCGTGGAAGAGACGGGCGAGCACGTGCAGATGCTGATCCACGACGGTCGTCTGGCGGTCAAGACGCCGGACGTGATGATGCCTCTGGATCTCTATCCGCCTGACGAAAGCGGTCTCTGGTCGCTGCGCGTGAATCAGTCGGTGAAGATACGGTTCGATGAAGATGAGAACGGTCAGGTCGTGTCGTTCACCGCGATCATGCCGGACGGGACTGAGCTTGTTCGCACTCGCGTGGATGAGGTGGATGAGTCCTCCGGCGAGAATGCATCCGATGAGTGAGTGAACGCCACAGCCCACCGAAGCCTCGCGATAGGTCGGCTGGCGCTGCGTGAGCCGGTGGCGATGCATCTGTTGCGTCAGCATGACATCATCGACGTGGATCGAGACCGCACGGCGAGATTGAGAACACAAACAACCACCGTACAGTCAGGGCGAAAAGGCTCACCGAGATCAGAAACGGACATGCTGGGGCGAATTTGGCTATACTCCGACGCGATGGATGCGGGCGAACCGAGATCCGCGTCTTTGTCGGACGGTCCATACGGGATCGTAGCGTGTTGAGCAAGGGCTTCTCAGCCTGCGCCTGTTGAGGAAGGAAAAGGACTATGGCCTCGAAAATGATGGTGTTCTGTGGATCGGATGACCCTCAGAAAGCGTTTCCCCCGTTCATGCTTGGGTCGGGGGCACTTGCCACCGAGATGGATGTGACGATGTTCTTCACGATGACCGGCTTGAACATCATCCGCAAGGGTGGCGCGGAGAAAATCGCATTGCCGGGTGCCCCGAAGACGCTGCCCGAGTTCCTCAAGGTCGTCCAGGACGGAGGCGCTAAGCTGATCGCCTGCTCCGCTGCTTTTCCGATCGTAGGCATTGGCGAAGACGACCTGATTGACGGCGTCGAGTGCGGTGGTGTCGCCAGTTTCGTGATCGGGGCTGAGGAGGCAGACGTTGTTCTCACGTTTTGCTGACGTATGAAGAGGCGGGCTGACGTTTGGCCTGCCGTCCGGTGGTTTTGACGTACGGCGTATTTCTGGAGTGACAATCATGAGCGACGTCGATTTGGAAGGCATTGAAGTGGCCAAAGTGGTGGATGCGCGAGGCATGGGCTGTCCCGGTCCGCTTCTGGAAGCCAAAAAAGCGATTGGAACCGTCCAGGTGGGAGAGACGCTCGAGGTGTGGTCAGGCGATGCTTCCACGAAGAACGATCTTCCTGCGTGGGCGACGAAGGTAGGACACGAGTTTGTCGGTGCTTTGGCCGGCGAGGGCTACGACCGCTTGTTCATCACTCGGAAGAAATGAGGGTTGGAGCCGATGGCTGGAGATGAGCAGGCAACGACATCGAGAATCCTGATTCTTGCCACTGATGCCTGCGCCTATCCTGGCGCGGACAACGTCGGTCAAATTCACTCCGAGTACCCGGCGAACACGTACATCATGCGCGTGCCCGCACCGGCGATGTTTCCCGAGGAGTTCTACCTGCGATGCTTCGAGAAAGGCATTGACGGGATCATCGTCATGAGTTGCGGGCACGAGTGTCCCTACGAGGGCGCCTACAACCGCTTGGCGGTACGGATCGGCGAGGTTCACAAGCAGATGAAAGAGCGAGGGCTGAACACCAATCGGCTCCGTCTCTGCGCTATCTGCACCGTCTGCGCCAAGGCGTTTCTCAAAGAGGTTCGCCAGATGGGGGAGTTGTTGGCCGGCCAGGCGTCGGCGTCGAGCTAGGAGGTTGATCGCCGAGCTACGGACGCTGATGATCCACGAATCGTCGGTGCACTCCCGAGCTTCGGGGTCAGGAGCATTGAGTATGCCCCAAATGCGGGCAGGGAAAGGCCAGGGATGCAGCAAGGAAAGATCGCTACGGACGCCTTGGTCATCGGAGGCGGAATCGCAGGCCTTCAGGCAGCCCTCGATTTGGCAGACCAAGGGTTTCGAGTGCTGATCGTCGAGAGGGAACCTAGCATCGGCGGGAAGATGATCGCGCTGAGCAAGGTCTTCCCCACACTGGATTGCTCCAGTTGCATCTGCACGCCACGAATGGCTGCAGCCGCGCACCACGAGAACATCAGCATTCTCACCTACTGTGAAGTTCAGCAGGTGGACCCTGCCGGGGACGGATTCACCGCGCGCATCCTCAAAAAGCCGCGATATGTGGATGAGGTGGTGTGTACGGGCTGTCGGCTGTGCGAGTACGCCTGCCCTGTCAATGTGGCGCACGAGTTCGAGGGGGAGTTGGTGGCGCGCAAGGCGATCTACGTGCCGTTCTCGAATGCGATCCCACAGGTGGCGATGGTGGACTTGGATAATTGCCTGCTTTGCGGTCGCTGCGAGAAGGAGTGTCCTCCGGGGGCCATCGACTTCTTCCAGGAACCTGAGGAAGTCACTGTTGAGGCGGGAACGGTCATCATCGCCACCGGCTTCGAGATGACCCACATGGAAGCCAAACCGGAGTATGGCCTCGGTCGGCTGCGCAATGTGCTCAACCCGCTTCAGGTCGAGCGGCTCCTAGCCCCGCACGGGCCTTACGGAAGAGTGCTTCGGCCCTCTGACGGCAAGGTGCCTGACACGATCGCCTACATCCAGTGCGCCGGTTCAAGAGATCACACGCTCGGCGTGCCGTACTGCTCCCGTGTCTGCTGCATGTACGCGATCAAGCAGGCGATGCTGCTGTCCGGCTCCCTGCCGCTGGTGGAAGTGACGATCTACTACATGGACATCCGGGCGTTCGGCAAAGGCTTCGAGCAGTTCTACCAAAACGCCAAGGCGATGGGCATCGAGTTCGTGAAGGCCAAAGTGGCGAAGATCACCGAGGATGAACAGCAGAATCCGGTCGTGCGGATCGAAGTGATCGAGGAAGACGGCCGGGTGGAGGAGCGAGCGCACGACATGGTTGTGCTCTCGTTGGGGATCGTCCCAGCGGGACACGCCGACGGTGTGCTGCCCGCCAGCCGGGCGGAGGACGGGTTCTTCCTTGCCGCCGAGCCGAAGCTAGCCCCCTGCCGCACCGACCATGAAGGCGTGTTCGTCGCCGGAACGGCAGCCGGACCGAAGGATATTCCCGACTCGATTGTGGAGGGGGGCGCAGCGGCCCTTGAGGCGGCAGCCCATCTCCGGCGCAACGGCCGTTCTCCAGGTCGCGATATGAACGCCCGCCAGGAATCCACGCAAGGCACGCTTGCCCAACAAGCAAACTGACCGTCATCCAAATGAGCCAGACCGACACACAAAGTTCAGCACAGCAACAGTCGCCGGAATCCGAGCAACCGCGGATCGGCGTCTACGTTTGCCATTGCGGCGGAAATATCTCCGATGTCGTGGATGTGGAGGAGGTGGTCCGTGCCGTGGCCGGACTGCCCGGCGTCGTCGTCGCGAGGCGCGACATGTCCATGTGCTCCGACCCTGGGCAACAGCTCATTGTCGACGACATCCGCAATAGCAAACTCAATCGTGTGGTTGTGGGCGCATGTTCTCCCAGCCTGCATGAGTTGACGTTTCGCGGGGCCTTGTCGCGCGCCGGACTGAACCCCTACCTCTACGAGCATGTCAATCTCCGTGAGCAGGTGAGTTGGTGTAGCAAGTCCGACCCACGGGGGGCCACCGAGAAGGCGATCCGCTTGGTCGGAGTCGCCGTGGCCAAGGCCAGGCTCCTTCATTCCTTGGATCCCATCCGCGTCGATGCGAAACAGCATGTGCTTGTGATCGGCGGGGGCATCAGCGGGCTGCGCGCGGCCCGGGATCTCGCCCGGTGCGGCTTGGCCGTCACGTTGCTGGAACGGTCTCCTTTCCTTGGTGGACGCATCGCCCAACTGAGCCACGTATATCCCTCCCGCGACGATGCGCGAGGACTGCTGCGCCGCATTCTCGATGAAGTGATGGCAGACCCGAACATCACGGTGCGGACGGGAGCGGAGGTCGTCTCAAGTTCGGGCTATGTGGGTAACTTCCAACTCCAGGTCCGTCTGCATCCGCGTGGCGTCAATGGAGACCTGACCTCGGAACAGCTTCAGGCCGTCATCGAGGCTTGCCCCGAAGCGGTCCAAAGCGAGTTCGACCACGGACTGGTGAAGCGCAAGGCGATCTACCGGCCGTACCCCGACTCTTCCCCTTCCGCAGCCGCCATTGATTGGACGACTTGTACTCGATGCGGGAAATGCGCGGAAGTGGTCGATGGCGAGAGCATCACGCTTGACGCGGAACCTGAGGAAATCACGCTCGACGCAGGGGCGGTTGTCATGGCAACCGGTTTCGATCTCTATCAGCCCCGCTCCGGTGAGTATGGCCACGGCGAGTTCAGCAACGTCATCACCCTCCCCCAACTCGTAAGGCTCATGGACGAAACCGGTCCCACGGGCGGCCAACTCCAGTGGAACGATCGGCCGATAAAGAATGTTTGCCTTATTCACTGCGTGGGTAGCCGGCAGATGCCGGGAATCCACGAGCCGGGGCCTGACGGGCGGTTGAACGAGTATTGCTCGCGCGTCTGTTGCACGGCAACGCTGCAAACGGCGCTGGAGATCAGGGAGCGCTTTCCCGAAATAAACGTCTTCGAGTTTTACCAGGACATACGCACCTACGGCCGTGGACACGAAGAGATCTACGAAGATGCGTGCCGTCGCGGAGTGACCTTCCTCCGCTATCGCGCCGAAGAGCCGCCTACCGTGAGTGGCGCGGAAGGGGAAGCAGCGCCTTCCCTCGCGGTGCGGGTCAAGGACACGCTCACGTTTGGAGAGGAACTCGAAATCCCTGCCGACTTGGTCGTGCTCTCCGTGGGCATGGTGCCTCGAGACATCGCGGGGTTGGTGGAGACTCTCAAGCTGCCGTGCAGCGCTGACGGCTTCCTGCAGGAGGTTCACCCGAAGCTGAGGCCAGTCGAGTCGGCTGTCGAGGGGGTATTCCTTGCGGGTACCTGCCAGGCGCCGATGGATATGACCGAGGGCTGTGCCGCCGCTTCCGCAACTGCCGCAAAGGCGGCTGCGCTACTTGGCCGAGGACACCTTGAACTCGACCCATTTGTCGCCCGCGTGGATCTCGACCGGTGCCAAGGCGAGGGAAAATGCGTTGACGAGTGCGAGCATCGACGCGCAATCACGATGGTTGAGACGGAGGTGGACGGCGAGCGGGTCACGCGTGCCGAGGTCAACCCGGCTCTGTGCAATGGGTGCGGCATGTGCGCAGCCGTTTGTCCGCATAGAGCCATCCAGGTTGAAGGTTGGCGTCTCGATCAATACGACAGCATGATCGATGCGCTCGTCGCGGACTATCCCGCGCTGGAGCATGCCAATGTCTGAGAACGGAGCTGAGAAGAAAACCGCCAAAACGCAGCGAACAGCTGTGGCCCTGCGAAAGCAACTGGGCGGCGCGCCGCACGAAGTCCTCAAGCGGAACAAGGAGCAGAATCGTCTCCGCCGGACGATTGTCGACGCGATGCGGCAGGGGTCCGCTACGGTGCCGGAGATCGCTGAGACGACCAAACTGCCCAGCCACCAAGTTCTCTGGCATCTGATGGCCATGAAGAAATACGGAGAGGTGGTCGAGGGCGATCAGCAGGGCGACTACTTCAAATACGTCTTGGTCCAGAAGCAGGAGAAGGCAAAGTGAGCACTCGCGTCGATCCCGATCTTCGCCGTGAGGTGGCGCGATTTGGTGCCGATGACCTCGATAAGTGCATCAACTGCGGCAACTGCACCGCCGTTTGCTCCTTGTCGGAAGGCAACACTGTTTTCCCTCGAAAAACCATCCGTTACCTCCAACTGGGCTTGAAAGAGAAACTGCTGCAATCCCCTGAGCCGTGGTTGTGCTACTACTGCGGTGAGTGCTCCGACACGTGCCCGCGCGATGCCAATCCCGGTGAGACGATGATGGCCCTCCGGCGGTGGGCTACTGCCCAGTATGATCGCTCCGGGCACGCTGCCAAGTTCTATACCTCCGCGAAACGTCTGTGGATGGCGATCTTTCTGCGAGCCATGATCCCGCTGGTGTTGCTTGCGCTATTCCACGCGATCACCGGGTTCAAGTGGATCGTGACCGATCATGTTGAGTTGAATACCTTTGCGCCGGTCATGTGGGTCTGGCTTGCCGTGGTGATTCACTTCATCTTCCTCGGGTACCGAGTGATGTCCGGCTCTCTGACAATGAGCCGGCACGTCTTGGGCGCCAGTTCCCAGCCGTTCAACCTGCCGTTTGTCGTCTATCTCAGTGAACTGAAGACGTTCCTGCTGCACTTCTTCACCCAGAAGCGGTGGCGTGAGTGCGGGGAGCAACATCATCGTCGGTGGCTGGAACACATGTTCTTTGTCTCCGGCTACCTCATCATGCTTTTGCTGGTCGTCGGCCTGCTCGGATGGTTCCAGACGGACAAAATCTATCCCATCTACCACCCCCAACGCTGGCTCGGCTACTATGCAACCGTGGCGTTGCTGTATGGATCCATCTCGATGTTCGTGGGACGCATCCGCAAGCGAGATCAGATCCATAAGTTCTCGGATCTGACGGATTGGCTTTTTCCGGGATTCCTCTTCGTCGGCGCGCTGACCGGTATCCTCCTTCACATCTTCCGGTACGCCGATTGGCCCTGGCCGACCTACGTGATGTACGTCATCCACGTGATGGCTATGGTCGCGATGTTGGATGTCGAGGTGGGAATCGGCAAGTGGGCGCACATGATCTATCGGCCGCTTGCCATGTACCTCGTTCGGCTCAGAGAGCGCAGTGAAGAACTCGCTCTCGCAGCCGGTGCGGCGACGCCCGCAGCGAACTGAGCGGAACATCGTGCAGCGTCCCGGAGTGTGGGGTGGTGAGGGCATCTTCTCCGGAGGATGATCGTACGTGAGTTGGATTTGGCCGAGTTTTGTCGATCGGGAGTTACCGCTGACGCGTGAGCAGCGCAGGGCGATCGACCGCGATGCGTGGAAGATGTGGTTCAGAAACAGGTGGAACTTCATCCTGTATATGTTGGTGCCGATCAGCTACGTCCTGGCGCTCCCGCTGCTCCGCGATGCAGCGGGCATGCTGGCCGGCACGCTCGGGGCAGACGGCTTGGGCCAACGCATGGTGCGGGCGGGCGTCGTGATCCTTCTTCCTGCGGCATGCTTTGTGCTGGCAGGGGCCGTGTTGCAGCGCTGGCGCTTCGCGCCATGCGTGTATGAGGCGACGCGCAGGCATGGTTGCGATGTCTGCACGCGATGCGGCTACTGGCTGCGCGGCTTGGATGATGATGCTCAGCGATGCCCCGAGTGCGGCGCGCGGCGCGAGCCGATGCCGGTACTACCGTTGGAGGGCGACGGCTGATCGGTTGCGTATGCCAGCGCGTCTGTTGCATGCCGTTGTTCGCCGCTTCGACACAACTGTATGCCTCACTTGCCGACCGGCACAAGGACGAATCGCGGCCAGTACAAAGAACGTGCGCCTGGCTGCGTGAATAGATCGCCGAATTCGAAGCTGTTCGTGGCATACGTGACGAGGAGGTCCGCAGCGTCTGGACCGACCAACGCCGGGTGAGCTTTTGCCGCGTACACGAATGCTCGCGGACCATCCGACTCAGGTGGACGGTAGACGACGACTGGCGAACTCCACGGGCCTGTGAGCGCTGGTGCGGTACGGAGTCCGATCGTCGATGCGCCAAAGCCGTAGCTCGCGACGTGGATGAACGCTCCGCTGCGCTCGTCCCAATGGAGCGAGCACTCGCTTCCCGCATCGTTCAGAACGAACGCTGGACCGTCTGCCCCAAGCGAGGATTCCGGGACCCACCCTCGCTCCTCACCCGCCCACCACTCGGCGCGGCTGACATCACCTTGTGCAAGCAGGTTCGTCGGGTAGCGAACGAGCGCGCCCGCGTGCGTTCCTTCTTGACGGATGGCTACAGCAACGATGTACGCGCCGTCTTGGACTACAGCCGTTGCGGGAACGGCATCGAAAGTGCTCGGAGCGATATCGACAACGCGCGGGCTCCACATTTCCGGCGACGCATCTGGATCGTTGATCACAGCGACGGCATAGCCCGCGCTCGCAAAGCCAAGACCCTGGCCCGGTGTCGCCACGATCGCGTAAAGGAAGATGACCAGCGGCCCTTCGTCGAGCCGAATCCCATGCCCGGGCCAGTACCAGCGTTCCCCTCGCTCCGGAAAGAACGATGCGGGCGAACCATCACTGTCCTGTCGCCAGTGGAACGTCATCGACGCGGTGCGCGGGTCCTCCCCCGTCTGGATCGCGACCGTATTTCTTACCATTTCGGACTCCGAGCGCACGTGGGCGTTCGACTTGGCGATGAACGTGTCACCGAAGAGCCAAACCGTGCGACCGTTGCCGATCGGAACCGAAAGTGCGGCATCGGCCCCGAGCCAACGCGGGTCCCGGTGAAAAAGCACCTCGGCTTCCGTGAACGCGTGTCCCGTTGGACGGCTCGGCGTAGGGCGCGATGCCGAGCAGGCGATGGCCGACAGTGTTATGAGGATCAACGTGAGCCGAGCGGCCATCCCGCATTGATTGTCTGTGGTCTGCAGCTTCATTCGAGGACACTTTCTTCTCAAGCAGCTAACAGTTGATTGAACAGTTCAGCATAGCGGGGCCGATGCCGTGCTGATCGGAAAGGCAAACGCCGTGCCGATGGCGCTCAGGGCAAGCGACGATCCCCGCTTTTCCATCGCCTGTGTGCCTCAGTCAAGCATTGCTCGCGGGTCGCAGCGAAGTGGGGTCCCCTGGAGTGAAGCGCCGGTTCAAACTGGCAGGCAACTGGCGGAAGTTCGAACGGATCGCAAATGCAAGAAGCCACCGCGTTTGCGGTGGCTTCTTGCGGCTAAAGTCGGGGTGAGAGGATTTGAACCTCCGACCTCCTCGTCCCGAACGAGGCGCGCTACCAAGCTGCGCTACACCCCGAAACCTCATCGGCATTGTAGCAACTCCGGGCAGGATGTGGGGCTGCGCTGAATTAGGTCACGTCGGCGGCTGAACGCGGCAGATGCAGTCGAAGACCTCTCCGCCCATCCGGTGGGCCACGTGCGAATCCTTGATCGTGGCCAAATACCAAGTCTCACACGTCAGGCGAGCGGACCAATTGCTCTCGACAGCCCGGCCCATGCCCTCGAAGACGACCAGATCGGCCGATGCCGATGCCTCCGCCAGCTCATCACTCACGGCTGTCAGGTCCAGTATCGGCGCGGAAGTGCCGGTCGCCACCACGCGCAGCCGGCCGGTCCGCAGCAGGCGATCCGTCAGGTCGTCAAGCTCGCGGACACGGCTGCACAGCTCGATCAACTCATCGAACGTGATGTCGTTGAGCGCCGGGCCGGAGTTGGCGGCGAGGATCACCTCCACATCGTTGCGGGCCAACTCGCGCGCCAGGGGCAGCATGCCCAGCACCACATCCGGGCCAGCGTTGTCGACAAACAGCACGGCACGCCGCCAGCCCGTCAAGGTAATTGCAGGCAAGTCATCAACCAGCCAGGGCCGGGGCTTGACCTCATCGAGGATCGTGTCGAACGGGACGATCCGGTCCTCGCTGAAGCGTTTCGCGGCTTCGGTCGCTCCCATGTCGAAGATGTTGCCTGCGAAGATGCCGCGGACGATCTCTTCAGGCCGTTCGCCCGCACCCAGCGCATCGAGGCTTCGCAGTCGATCGGGCAGGATCTGCAGCGACCGATCGTTCTCACGCTGCTTCAGCGACTGGAACGGATCGCGCATCCCTGCGGCGCGTAGCGCATCCGTTCGAATCGCGTCCATGATGCCGATGTCGAGCCGATCGCCGAATGCACGGGGATCACCTGCGAGTCGGTCGAGACTGGTGCTGAGCGAGGTGCGAAGTTGACCGCACTGAGCGTGGCTGAATCCCGCCTTCAGCGCCGCCTCTTGCACGGTGTCGATGTGACTTCGGAACGACTCGATCCAGTGCGACCGGCCAACCTGATCGGTGAGCAGATCCCACTCGCAGGCGCGGTACGCTGCCGGGTCGGCAAGTTGTGAAAAGACAGCCATACACGTCGCACGTTGGTGGAAGTGTGATGCACCGGCGCGGGCAGCAAGCGCAGTGCTGCCTCCGCCAGGACTGGCATCAGTCGGCGGGGTTACTTGGCCAGGACGACGATCTCGACGCGGCGGGAAGCTTCTTTGGTCGCGCGCGTGCGTGTATCGCCGAAGCCGCCGATGTATATCCTTGCGCCGTCAACACCTTTGGTCGCGAGGTACGCCTTCACCGCCATCGCGCGCTCGGCGCTGAGTCGATCGTTGGTTTTCCAGGCCGACTTGCTGATCGGGTCGGTGTCGGTGTGGCCCTCGATACGGATGTTGTGCCCGGCATAGGTCGTATTCAGCACATGGGCGATGCGGTCGAGCGTCCGCTTGGCAGCGGAGCGGAGCGTGGCCGAACCTGATGCGAAGAGCACATCGCCCGCCACTTCCGCAACGACCTCGCCGGGGCGAGTTGTGCCGCTCACGCCTTTGATTCCCTCGAAACCAGTCCTCGGGCGTGCCCGCTGCTCGTCCAGCTCGGTCCGGAGTTTGTTGTTTTCATCCACGACCGCTTGTGCTCGCCGGACAGCCTGGTCGCGCTGATCGACCGCCGCTGCGAGTTCGTACTTGAGCCGCTCGTTGGCGTCGAGGTACTCCTGATTCTCCGCTTCGAGCAGGGCGGTGGTCTGCGCCGAGTTGTCCGCGCAGCCGCCCGTGCCGAGACAGAGGACCACAGCGACCACTGCTCCCGCCAGTCCCTTGATGATGGGCCTGATCGCGCCCACCCCATCCACGCCAATCCTTGTCATGGGTTGATTCCTTTCCGGTTCGTCGCGAGAACCTCCGTGTGCCGACGCTGATTTCACTCGCCCCGCACGCGTTTGTAAAGCATACCCGCGAACTTCACGGGAGGTTGACCGTTCTGTGGAGCAAGGTGCTGAGGAGTTGCTCGTACTCTGGTTTTGCGAGCATCACGATGATGATGCCCAGCGCGAGGAATGGGCCGTAGGGCAAGGGTTTGCGCATCGAGGTGAAGAGCCGGGCCGGGCCGAGGATGCCCACGGCGTAGGCGATGCCGAGGAACGGGGCTGCGAAGAAGAAGGTGAGAATCGGGTCAACCCAGCCCAGGACGGCCCCGACCGCCGCCATCATGTGGACATCGCCCAGGCCCATCGCCTCCTTGTCGAAGGCGAGCGATCCGAGGATCCGCGTGCCCCACACAGCCCCGCCTCCGACCAGATACCCCAGCATGGACCCGCCGACCGCCATGAGCCAGGCGGGTGGCTCGCCGGACCATCCCAGTCGCGTGCCAACCTGCCACGCTAGCATCATCAGACCCAGACACGGGGCGAGGAAGAGCAGCTCCCGCACCATCTCACGCCGAACGTGTGGATACGCAGCCGGGTCAAAGGCACCGTCATCAGCCAAGTCCATCGGTCGGGCTGGAGCGTGCGCCTGCTCAGCTTCGGCAGGCACGGACGACGCAGCCTCGTCATCCTCACCCCGCTCTGTCGCCACACGTGCCCGCTCCTGCTGTTCCCACTCGTCGTAATCCTCGAAACTGTGTCGCAGCAAGCCCGCTTTCAGAAGCATGATCCCGATCGCCAGCCCGGCGCAGCCCGCAAGCGCGACCGCCAGCCACATCCAACTCGTCGCGGGCACGAGAGCCCACCTTCCCGGATCATCCCACCCATGCCAGGCAGTGAGTCGGTTGTGCGTGAAAGTCTCCGTTACGTTGGCGATCAGACCGACGATCGTCACCACCCACGGGATCTCAAGCGGGATGATGAAGTGACGTGCATCGATCAGCGTCATCGCAACGAGCGAGGCGATGAGCACAGCGTGTGCGACGAACATCGGCCAGGATCCGAGCCAGCCGACCCCTCGCGCCGTTGCCCACTCCGGAGCGCGCGAGCCGAGCACGACCGCGTCCGTCGGAACCATGTAATACAGCACGAAAAGCGATGCCAGCAGCAGACCGACGACCAACTCGACGATCGGATACTCGATGCTGATCTTCGCGCGACAGAATCTGCACCGGCCGCCGAGCGCGATCCAGCCCAGTACGGGAAAGTTCTCGCGCCACGTCAGCTTCGTCTCGCACGACGGGCAGCGCGACGCCGGCCGAACCACGCTCATCCCGCGCGGCAGCCGATACACCAGCACATTGATGAAACTCCCCACGCAACATCCGAAGGCGAACACGAACGCCAGCACTGGGATGTGCAGAAGAAGCTGAGGATCGACCAGCGCGCACGTCAAGTCGAAGGCTCCTCCCCGGCGGACGAGTCGGCGGGCTTTGTATCCAACGCGGCGGGCGCCGCGGCGAGCTGCTTGGTGAGTTCCTCAACTCGCTGCTCGCAACGATCCAGGACCGCTCGGCAGTGCGTGATGAGTTCCATCCCACGCTCGTACTCGGCGATGCTCTCCTCCAGGCCCACCTCGCCGGACTCAACTCGCTCCATGATCGACTCAAGCTGGTCGATGCCCTGCTCGAATGTCAGGTCCTTCTCGATCTTGGGCTTGCTCTTGCTCTTGGCCATGCGCTGAATCTACTCCAGTGGATCGAAGAGGTCCATTTGCCCCGACTCGTCGGCTTGCCGGGACGGCTGTGGTGCTGGCCGGCGCGGTGGCGTCGCAGGCCCCGGTGCTTGCGGCGAATCGCTCAAACCCCGCACGACCGACTCGATCACGCCGTCTGCCAGGTGCGTCCGCAGCACATCCGACGGCTTGACATTGCGAACGGAGCGAATCGCCCTGCCTGAGGCGTCCAGCGTGTAGCTGTACCCTCGACTGAGCACGTTGGCCGGCCCGCTGAGCGTAAGTTGCCTCTCAAGCGCTCCGGCGCGTTCCGTAGCGAGGGAGAGCCGGCTCCGCACAGCACGCTGCAAACGCGCTGCCAGTGAATCGACCGTGCGACCGGCTTCATCCACCGCCCGCTTCGGCTGCATCAACCGCAGCCTCGCTGTGAGCTGCGTCAGTGTCAGCGACCCATCGTGTGCCCGGTGTCGCAGCGCCGACGCCAGCCGACGCGAGCGGTGGTCCATCGCAAGGCGAGCTTCTCGCACACGCGCCGCCGGCTCGGCAAACGCGCGGTGTCTCGTCACGCCCAGCAACCGTTGTCGTTCGTGTCGAATCGTTCCGGTCAGCGACCGTTCCAATCGTGCGCCAAGCAGGCTGAGCTGCTCACGCAACGGTTCACGGTCAGGCGTCACGCGCATCGCAGCCTGCGTCGGCGTAGCGGCACGCTCATCGGCGACAAGTTCCGCGATCGTCGTGTCCGTCTCATGACCGATCGCTGCAACGACCGGCACACGGCACCGGAAAAGCGCATCAGCGACGATACGCTCGTTGAACGCCCACAGGTCCTCCATCGAACCCCCGCCTCGCGTCAGGATCACCGCGTCGATCCGCAGCGCTTCATGCCTTTCGCTCAGGGCTGCAATCGCCTGGGCGATCTCGCCCGCCGCTTTGTCACCCTGCACACGCACATCGACGAGCGCCGCATCGACGGCAGGGCATCGGCGACGCATCGTATCCAATACGTCCTGCAGCGCCGCGCCGCTTCGACTCGTCACGATCGCGATGCGCCTGGGAAACGTCGGCAGCGGTTTCTTCCGCCGCAGGTCGAAGTAGCCCGCACGGCGCAATTCCTCGCAAAGCTGCTGATACGCAAGCTCCAGCGCGCCCGCCCCGATCGGCTCGATCTTGCTGACGTAAAGCTGCGTCTTGCCCTGCTTGGGGTAATGCTCCACACGCCCGGTGAGCACCACTTCCATCCCGTTCCGCATCGGGAACTTCACCGTGCGGGCGACGCTCGCAAACGCGACGCAGTTCACCACAGCCTCGGCGTCTTTCAGATCGAAATACCAGTGCGCGCGGTCGCGCAGCCCGGACACCTCACCCACGACCCGCACCGGACGAGGCAGGTGGTCCTTGAGCGTCTCATCGATCAGTCGGCAAAGCTGCGAGACGGTCAACCGGTCCGCTTCGATCAGCGATCCGTACTTCGCACGTTCGCGCCGACCCCCATGACCCCTGCCGGCCTTCGGGCCGACCATCTTGTTCGGGTCAAAAGGAAGCCTCGCCATGCGTCAAGCATACCCGGACCGAGAACCGCCCGGCACGCCCCGCTCAGCCCGGCCCGGTACGATGACTCCAGTATGGCGGAGGAACCGATCCAGCTCACGACTCCCATTCATGCGGTGCCCACCGTCACGCCGCAACGTGTGGCGCTGTTCCACAGGCTCGGCATCCGCTCAGTCGCCCATCTGCTCTACCACATCCCGACCCGCTACGAGTACCGCCAAGAGGAATCCGACATCGACGGGATCAGCCCGGGCGAACTCGCTGCGGTCCGCGGCATCGTCGACGCCACCCGTATCGTCAAGTTCGGTCAGCCCCGCTTCCAGGCGGTCCTGCAAGACGAAACCGGAGCCATCGAACTTATCTGGTTCAACAGCCTGTACCTCGCCAATCGCATCCACCCCGGCATGTCGCTGCGTGTGCAGGGCAAGGTCGCCATCTACCGCTCGACGCTTCAAATAGTCAACCCGAAGTGGGAAGTGATCGACCCCGACAGCCCGGTGGATCGGCTCGCATCGCGCCTTCGGCCGATCTATGCAGCGACCGAAGACCTGCCATCCCAAGCGATCGAAGCGGCGGTCGATGCGGTCCTTGACGACGCGTTGCCGCTCATCGACGATCATTTCACCGATGACTTTCGACGCAAACGCGAACTGCCGCAACTCGCTAACTGCTATCGCACGTTGCACGATCCCGATGTCAGCCAGGGTCGAGAGGCGGCGGAGATCGCGATCAGCGATGCCCGACGCCGACTCGCCTACGACGAACTGCTGCTGTTGCAGCTCGGCGTCTCTATGAAGCGTCATCATCTGCGACAAACGCTGGTCGCCCTAGCGCTCACGCATAACGATGCCATCGCCGATCACATCCGCGCACGCTTCCCATTCACGCTCACGGCATACCAGCAGGCCTCGGTTGACGAGATCGTCAGCGATATGACGACGGCTGTGCCCATGAACCGTCTGTTGCAAGGAGATGTCGGTTCGGGAAAAACCGCAGTTGCCCTCTATGCGATGCTTCTCGCCGTTGCTGATCGTCACCAGGCCGTCATGATGGCCCCGACGGAACTGCTCGCTGAACAACATCATGCAGTCATCACGCACATGCTGCGCGGGTCCAACGTCCGCATCGGCTTGCTTACGGGCAGCCTCCCCACGCCGCAGCGGCGGTTGCTGGTCCAGCAGTGTCGATCGGGCGAGATCGACATTGTGATCGGCACGCATGCGCTCCTCACCGGCGATGTTCAGTTCCGCAGCTTGGCGTTGGCGGTCACCGATGAGCAGCACCGCTTCGGCGTCGAGCAGCGCGCACAGTTCCGAGTGAAAGCACATGACCGCGCAAATCCGACCGTGCCTCACATCCTTGTGATGACCGCGACACCCATCCCTCGCACGCTCTCGCTGACCCTCTTCGGCGACCTCGACATCTCCATCATCTCAGGCTTGCCGCCCGGCCGAGTACCGATCACGACGAAGCTGGTCGATTCATCCAAGCATGATGAGATCTACACCTACGCGAGCAAGCGGATCGAGCAGGGCGATCAGGTCTATGTTGTCCTTCCTGCCATCGACGATTCGCCGACATCGAGCCTCAAGGCGGTTCGTTCGCATCGCAAACTGCTTGAGGAGACCCACTTCAAGGGCGTGCGCATCGCTGCGGTCCACGGCCAACTCAAGCGCGCGACGCGCGAGCGCATTATGGACCGGTTCCGTGCGGGCGAGATTCGTGCCATCATCGCCACGACCGTCATCGAGGTCGGCGTCGATGTGCCCAACGCCACCATGATGATCGTTGAACATGCGGAACGTTTCGGCCTGGCGCAACTGCACCAACTTCGTGGGCGCATCGGGCGCGGCAGCAAGAACTCCGTGTGCATCCTCGTCGCCGACCCGACAACTGAGGATGCCGGCGCCAGGCTCGAAGCGATCGTCTCGACAATGGACGGCTTTGTCATCGCCGAGCAGGACCTGCTTATCCGAGGCATGGGCGAGATCGTCGGCACACGCCAGTCCGGCCTGCCCGACTTCCGCGTCGCACGTCTCCCCGACGACCTGAAGTTGTTACAGCTCGCCCGCCGCGATGCACAAGAGTGGATTGAGCGTTCACCAAGACTCGCCAGCCCCGATGAGACACTCTTGCGCAAACGTCTCCTCAAGACCCACGGCGAATCCCTGGGCCTCGCTGACGTCGGATAGCCGGGCTGCTACGCAGCCCAGGCGCCTGCGGTGCGTAGCAACGCGGCCGGCTCCCCGGGGTCGTTCCGCCCTTGCGCCTGATAGACTGACGAGTCAGCAACAGCCCTGCGTGTGTTTGGGCTCTGGCTTGTGAGTGAATAGGAGCATCCGTTCACACTTTGGCAATGCCTGTTTGGACGCAGGGCGAAACAGTAAGCGCTCCGCTGTGCGTCGCGGCTCAACGACTACACTGTGGCCATGACGTTCCAAGAACGAATCACCATCTCGACAACGGGCCACGGCGACATGGCGGACATCACAACACAGGTCGCGCAGGTCGTTCGTGAATCAAACATCCAGACGGGCATCGCGCATGTCTTCAACGTCGGCAGCACAGGCGTGATCGGGATGATCGAGTACGAGCCCGGCCTGCAGCGCGACCTGCCGGAGATCCTCGACAAGCTGATGCCGCCGAGCAGGCAGTACGGGCACGAGCAGGCGTGGCACGACGGTAATGGACACTCGCACCTCCAGGCGAGCATCCTCGGGCCTGACTTCACCGTGCCGATCGGCGAGGGCGCGTTGATCCTCGGAACTTGGCAGCAGATCATCCACCTCGAATGCGATGTTCGCCCCAGGGAGCGCACGATCGTCGTCACCGTCATGGGCGAGTAAACCTACACCGCACCGCGCCGCCGATCCGGCGCCGCACGTGCTACGATACAGGTGAACCCGCTACGCCCCACAGTCGAGGGAGCAGTGATGTCCAAAGCCATCGTCGATCCCGATGAACTTCGGCGTTTCGCACACGATCTGAAGCGGTTCAACGACGAGTTGCAGAACCAGCTCACGCTGCTGCACGCTCGCCTGGAATCGCTCGGTGAAACGTGGCGCGATCAGGAGCATCAGAAATTCCACGAGGAGTTCGAACAGACCATCCGCGCGCTGGCTCGCTTCCAGTCCGCATCCAAGCAGCACATCCCATTCCTGATGCGAAAGGCTGAGCGCATCGAAGAGTACCTTCAGCAGCGGTAGGAGTCTCCGCGATGAGGCGAACAGCCCAGGTCGCGTCGATCGCAGCGCTGAGGGACTTCCGAGCGGCGCTTGTCACGTTCGTCGAAGAAGCTCGCGTTGCGCTCGATGAGGCTGAGTTCGAGATCCAGCGCACGGCTGAGTGGTTGCGCCACGATCAGATCAGCAGGTGGAAGGCGGAGGCGCGCAGGTGGGCTGAGGAGGTCACGCGCGCCAAGAGCGAGTTGTACCGCCGACAGATCACGGCGTCCGCTGACGACGCGAAGCCGTCCGCCGTGGACGAGAAGAAACGCCTGGAGTACGTGCAGCGCCGGCGCGATGAGGCTGAGTCGAAGATCATCGCCGTGCAGCGCTGGGAGCGAACGCTCGCACACGAAGCGGCTGAGTACCGCGGCCCGACGCGCCAGCTCGCTACGGCGGTCGAGCTGGAGCTTCCGCAGGCGACGCAGCATCTTGCGCGGCTGATCGAGTCGCTGGAGCGCTACGTCAGGCTCGCCGTGCCGGAGACCGATGCGGCGTCAGCGCCACACAGCGGACCAACCGCCTCGGAGCCGCCCGCACCAGCCGATGATCCGGAATCTGATGACGATGTGTGACCAGCGCCGCCGCTGTGAAGGAGCTCAATCGTGAGTGTCAACGTCGGTAGAACGAAACTGCAGGACAGCTACAAGGACTTGCAGGCGAAGTGGTCTCACACGCGGGCGGTCTGGCGCGACGTGGCGCGCGATGAGTTCGAGAAGCAATACCTCGCGCCGCTTGAGCCGAGGATCTCGGCGAGCCTCACGGCAATGACCCGCATGGCGGAACTTCTCGCTCGCTTGCGCCGCGAATGTGATTGACGCTGGATCAGCCGGAACCGCTGCCCGATGTGTACGATGGTGCTTTCTGATTGCGACAAGACCGTCTCCTCCCGTGTGGGGACATGCGACCGATGACTGACCGCCCGGCAAGCGAACAACAACGAGCCATGCTTCGACGCCTGATCGAGCTGGTGGATCGCTGCGCACGTGATGAAGCCCAGGCGGAGCAGTCGCTTCAGACGGGCAAGGCTGAGACGGAGGCGAAATACGCGAAAAGACAGGCGGAGCTTGACACCCGACTCGAAGCAGCCACGCAGGCAGCCGAGGCTGAGCACCAGGATGAGGCTGAGCAGATCGCCGCACGATTCGACGTTGAGCAACGTCCCACCAAGGCGGGTTACAGCACGCAGCGTGAACAGATCATCGCCGATGCACGCCACGTTGAGTTGCACGCAAAGAGACAACGAGAGAAGGCGAAGTGGCTGGCTGAGTCCGTCTACGAATCGTCGGAGGATCAGCCGGAGCGAGCATACCGGCAGAGGCGAACCGTCCTTGGACAGCAGCTCGTCGAGCTGGAACGGATGAAGAACGAAGCTGCGGATCTGCTCACTGCATATCGCTGTGCATCACTGCTCGATGAGGCCGATGCGCCGCGGGCGCCGAACGCGCTGTCATCGCAACGGTCTCGGCCACTGCCCTCGCTTGAGACGGAGCTTGGCAACGTCGATGCTCGCTTATTTGATCTGCGGGACCTTCGTGTCCCTCGGTTCTTCATCGGCGCCCGGCCGTTCGCCGTTGTCATCTCGCTCGTCATCCTGGCAGGCGTCATTCCCGCCTTCCTGGCAGACTGGCGTCTGGGCACAGCGGTGTTCGCAAGCGCCGGGTCCACGCTGATGGTCAGCGTCATTGTCGCGATGGTGCTTCTTCGGATCGGTCGATCACAGGTGCGCCGCGCTTGGGGTCCGCTGGCGGATGCAATCCGGTCCGCTCATGCCTCATACGATGAATCGCTGGAACTCGCTGCGCAGACACGCCGGCGTGCTGACGAGGAATTGCTGAAAACACGAGACTGCGAGCTGGCGGCCGCTGAAGATGAAGCCGGCACACTGCTCATTGATATCGAGCCCACGCGCGACCGCGAGCTGCAGCGACTCGATGCTGATTACAAGGAGCAGGTCCAGAGCATCAAGGAGCGCCGCGCCAAGGCCGATGCCCGCCTCGAAGAGCACTACCGCGAAACGATCAGTGAACTGAACGAGGAGCACCGACGAGACTCGTTGTATGCGGAAGATGAACGCGATGCCGGCCTGCGTGCGATTCAGGAAGCGCACGATGAAGCGTGGACTGTGCTCAATCGCGCATGGTCCGAAGGCATGACCGAGGCATACGAGGCGTTCGACCGCATCAGATCCGGTGCAGCCTCGCTCTTCCCGGATTGGCTGAGCGATGCGTGGGATTCGTTCGTGCCGCCCAATGCGTTTCCGCAGGCGCTTCGGTTCGGCGAACTAAGCGTGGATATGCACGCACTGCCCGGCGGGATGCCCAAGAGCGAATCACTGACACTGCCCGGCCCGGCGCGGTTCACCGTTCCAGCCTTGCTCGCCTTTCCCGATGAATGCTCGCTCGTGATCGAGACCGGCCGAGACGGGCGTGACGCGGCGATCGCTGCGCTTCAGATGTTCATGCTTCGCTTGCTCACTTCACTGCCGCCCGGCAAGGTGCGTTTCACGCTCATCGACCCGGTTGGCCTGGGCCAGAGCTTTGCAGGCTTCATGCACCTTGCTGACTACGACGAGTCGCACGTCGGAGGCAAGATCTGGACGGAAGCGAGGCATATCGAGCAGCGACTGGCCGACCTGAGCGAGCACATGGAGCACGTGATCCAGAAGTACCTGCGCAACGAGTTCGAGACGATCGAGGAGTACAACGAGTACGCGGGTGAAGTCGCTGAGCCGTTCCGTTTCCTCGTTCTTGCGGACTTCCCGGTGAACGTGAGCGAGGCGGCGGCCAGGCGTCTTGCGAGCATCATCACGAGCGGGCCTCGTTGCGGCGTGCATACGCTCATCAGCATCGACTCTCGCCAGTCCATCCCACGCGGGTTCCAACTCGACGACCTGACACGACGGTGCACCCATCTGAAATACCATGACGGCCGACTCGTGTGGCAGGACCCGGACATCATGAGCTTCCCACTTCGTGTGGATAACGCCCCGCCGGATGAGTTGCTCACGCGTCTGTTGCAGCGGATCGGACAAGCTGCGAAAGAGGTGGGCCCGGTGCAGGTTCCGTTCAACATGATCGCCCCACCCGCGGCGCAGCGTTGGTCGCTGAGCAGCGCCGCCGAGCTGCACGTTCCGCTCGGCAGGGCCGGCGCCAAGAAGCTCCAGTACATGACGCTGGGCTACGGTACGGCGCAGCATGTACTCATCGCGGGCAAGACCGGGTCGGGCAAGTCCACGCTGCTGCATGCGCTCATCACGAGCATTGCGCTCTGGTATAGCCCGGATGAGGTCGAGCTTTATCTCGTGGACTTCAAGAAGGGCGTCGAGTTCAAGACCTACGCTGCGCATCAGCTTCCCCACGCGCGCGTCATCGCCATCGAGAGCGATCGTGAGTTCGGCCTGAGCACGCTGCAACGGCTCGATGCGGAACTCAAACGCAGGGGCGATCTCTTTCGTGACCGGAGCGTGCAGGATTTGGCAGGCTACCGCAAGCTCGAAGGCGAAGGGCCGATGCCGCGCATCCTGCTCGTCGTCGACGAGTTCCAGGAGTTCTTCGTCGAGGATGACAAGGTCGCCCAGGATGCGGCGCTCTTGCTCGACCGTCTCGTGCGCCAAGGTAGAGCGTTCGGCATCCACATCCTGCTCGGATCGCAGACCCTCGCCGGCGCGTACACACTCGCGCGTAGCACGGTCGGTCAAATGGCGGTGCGCATCGCGCTCCAGTGCGCCGAGGCCGACTCGTACCTCATCATGAACGATGACAATGCCGCGGCGAGACTGCTCTCAAGGCCGGGCGAAGCGATCTACAACGATGCCAGCGGCGTGGTCGAAGGAAACAGCCCGTTTCAGGTCGCATGGATTTCTGACGAACATCGCGACGGTTTTCTCTCCAGCGTTCAGGATCTGGCGAAGGAACATCACACGACGCCGACTCACAGTCAGATCGTCTTCGAGGGCAACGTCCCGGCTGACATCTGCACGAATGAGCCGTTGCGAGGGCTGCTCGCGGAACCCGCATGGCCCGAACGCGCAGCCGCGCCCGCTGCGTGGCTCGGCGAACCGATCGCCATCAAGGAGCCTACCGCTGCGATCCTTCATGCGCAAGGCGGGGCGAATGTCATGATCGTCGGACAGCGAGAAGATGTCTCGCTCGCCATGCTCGCTACCGCAATCATCAGCCTCGCGGCGCAGCGCTCCCCACAGGATGCTCGCTTCTGCATTCTTGACGGCAGCCCGCCTGACTCACCCAATGCCGATTACCTCGGTGCGCTCGCTGAGATGCTGCCACATCGCGCCGATGTCACCGACTGGCGCAATGTTCCCGACCTGATCGGCGAGCTGGCGGGCGAACTTGCCCGGCGTCAGGATTCGCATCACGCCGACGGCCCGGCGATCTACCTCATCATCTACGCCCTGCAACGCTTCCGTGCTCTGCGCCGCAGTGAGGATGACTTCAGCTTCTCGATGGGCGACGAGGCCAAAGCGCCCGCGCCGGACAAGCAGTTCACATCGCTCTTGCGCGACGGCCCGAACGTCGGCATTCACACGCTCACGTGGTGCGACACGGTCAACACGCTCGACCGCGCGCTCGATCGGACCGCGATGCGCGAGTTCGAGACGCGCATCCTGTTCCAGATGAGCGCATCGGACTCGAGCCATCTCATCGACTCGCCCATCGCCGGCAAGCTCGGCCTTCGTCGCGCGCTGTTCTACAGCGAAGAACGTGGGTTCCCCGAGAAGTTCCGCCCCTACGCGCTCCCGACGCGGGACTGGCTGGCGCACGTCGGCGACACGCTGCGCAAGCGACCCACCCCCAAGAAGCGCCGCCGCCGCCGCTGATGGGCCAGATCGCTTCAGGCGGGATGCGAATGGGAGCACGCTGCGCGTCGTCGCACGCTCATGACCCGCCTACCGCCGACTCGCGCAACCGCTTGAGCATCTCTTTCCCGTTCATGTTGTCCGGGTTGATCCGCAGCGACTTCTCGTATAACTCGATTGCGCGATCGCGATCGCCCGCATGCGTGTACGCCTCGCCGAGACTGTCATAGACGTTCCATGATTCCGGATGCAGTTCGACGTTCCGCTTGAATACGCGCACGGCAGCCGCGATGTCGCCGGCTCCAAGATGCACGTAGCCGAGTTGATTCAGCGGTGCTTCCGGCGGCCTGACTCCGTAGCCGAACCGATCACTGATCGCTTGGTAGTGCGCTTCGATGGCGTCAAGCCCCCGATCAAACACCTCCCGGCTGAGACCCCAACCGGCGTAGATCGCTTCCAGCCCGTCGTACACCGCCTGATGCACCTCCGCACCATGCCCGGTGTCGGTCATCCGCTGGTACTGCCATCGTAGACCCGGCGCATCCGTTTCTTCGAGAATCGCGGCGAACCGATTGATCTTGTCGACCCATGCATCGCTCTCCGCACCGGCGACGACATGCAGCGAGCAGCCAAGATCATCCGATTGCTCCAGAATCGGCTGCACGTACGCCAGCGGGAGCTCGTCGCCTTCAAGCAGGTACGGCGTGATCGCGATGTACCCGCCGAATGTGTCCGGCGACGCAAGCAGCATGTGCACCGTGAACAGCCCGGCCAAGCAATGACCGGCGAGGATACGGTACGGCTCGGTCCGGTACTCCGCATCCACGAATGGAATCAGTTCATCCTCCATGAACCGAATGAACCGCTCGGAATCACCTGCGGGCACATACTGCGACTGATCCTCGCTGGGCACGATCTGCGGTGCCAGGTCGCGTCCGCGATTCACGTTCTCGATCCCCACGACGATCATCTGCGGAATGCAGCTGGCCCCGATGACCTCGCCCTGGGCGGCAAGGAAGTCGGTGATCCCCGCCACGTGCGCGAAGTGGAACTCCGCATCCAGCATGTACAGCACCGGGTAGTGCGTCTGCGATCGGTCATATCCAGTCGGAAGGTGAATGACGATCGGTCGATCCTCACCGAGGATGTCCGAGTGAACCGTCACGCGCCGCCCGATGACGATCGGCTCGCCTTCCTTCTGGGCGGTGGCAGCCGACGTGGTTGTGAGCAGCACGATCAGGTACGCAAGCAGTCGCAAGGGTGTGCTTCGCATCAACATGGCTCCATGTTCGGCGTGGAAGGTGAGGACTATCTGATGCTGATACTGGGCGCCCAGTGAGGCGTTG
Source organism: Phycisphaerales bacterium (assembly GCA_023135165.1). GTDB lineage: Bacteria > Planctomycetota > Phycisphaerae > Phycisphaerales > JAGLTS01 > JAGLTS01. Next base: position 79,587 of record JAGLTS010000016.1, read on the forward strand.
CGGCAACTGTGGCGATGTCTGAACGATGTGGAGCGACTGACTCGGCATGCGAATCCTGGCATAATGGGTGTGCGGACTGATCCGAGCCTTCCGCAGCACCCAGTCGCGTGGGAAGCGGCGTTGCAGGGAGAGATGTATGTCGCTCATCGTCCTGGGGATCGCACTCAGCCTGTTGACCGGGATCTGGCTGCTCGTCGCCGGTGTGCGCGGCCGGAAGATCAGCGATCACCCCTTCTGTCGACGGTGCAAGTATGACCTGGTCATGCACGGGAAGGCGAGCGTCTGTCCAGAGTGTGGACGTGGTCTCGCCGATCATCGAGCGGTGCGTCACGGGATCAGGTGCAAGCGGCCGCGCGTCATCGCATTCGGCTCGCTGTTTCTGCTCGTCGGCCTTGGCGGCTGGGGCGTCGCCGGTTGGGCGTCGGCGGTGACATACGACTGGAACCGCATCAAGCCTGTCTCCTGGCTGAAGCGAGAGGCGATCGTGCCGAGTACGACGATCCCGACACCCGCTCACCAGGAACTGCTCCGTCGGCTGATGTTGGGGCGGCTGTCGGAGCAGCAGGTTGATGATCTCGTGCAGACGGGCCTCTCGATCCAGGGCGACCCGAACGCGACGTGGAATGACGAGTGGGGCGACTTCATCGAGGAGGCGATCGAGCGTGGCAAGCTCACCGATGAACAGGAGGAAACGTACTACCGGCAGACGCTCGAGTTCTCGTTCGACATCACGTGCCGGCCGAAGGTCCGCGCAGGCGAGCCGATTCCGTTCCGCATATCGACCATTCCATTTCGTCTCTCGTTTCGTCGATGGGACCTAGCCCCAAATGGTCCCGTGCTCTTCGGCTTCTCCGAGTGGCAGGATCTGTCCATCAATGGGAAGACGGTTGAGTGTCGCAAGCCCTGGATCGGCAGGCATCGCGTGTCGCCCGTCGTAGGTGGTTCGCGGTGGACCCCGATGGTTGAGCTTGCCATGGATGAGGGTGCTCACGAGATCCGGATTGTATGTGACTTCGCCGTGATCCTATCAACGTGCGGTGCGGACCGGCCAGAGTACAGCCATATCGAGGATATCCCCTCACCGCTTGCCCGCTGGACGAGAGTCCTCTCCCTCGACATCGAAGTCGTACCCGCCGATGTGCCGGTCGTGATGTGCGTGCCGGACGAGTCGGTCCGTGACGAGATTGTCGCAGGCATCATTGCCGAGTGTGTGGATGAGAAGGTCGTACTTCCAAATGGGTTCGGCGGGGAGCAAACAATGGCGGTTCTGCAGGGCACGGTTGTCTTCCTGTCGCCGCCCGTCGATCTGAGCTTCGCGGTCTTCGGCCGACATGGGAAGACCGAGAAGCGGCTCGGCTCGGCGATGGCCAGGGCTGGTCGTGACACCAACTGCCCGTTTGACTATCGCACCGATCCCCGCGAGGTCTTTCCCGATGCGAGGACGATCGACATCGTTCTGCGCACCGACGTCGGTCCGGCGGAGCGCACGATCGACATCACCGAGGTCTGGGACGGCGAGATCGTCATCGAAGATGTCCCGCTCTATGCGGAAGAGGACGAGCCCGGGCCACCCGATGCGCCTTGACGTTTCAGAAACAGCGCTTCCCCTCAGGGCGCAGCGAGACGTGGGGGTGTGTTATCCCTTCAGCGCATCGGGATTGAGCGCAGTCAGGTCGTCCACGACGAAGAGGCCGTCCTTGCGAATCACCTTGTCGTCAAATGTGATCGTTCCGCCGCCGTACTCGGGGCGCTGGATCAACACGAGATCCCAGTGGATCTCCGAGTCGTTGCCGTTCGGTGCTTCGTCGTAGGCTCGGCCGGGCGTGAAGTGCAGTGATCCGGCGATCTTCTCATCGAACAGGATGTCCTTCATCGCGTCGAGGATGTACGGGTTGAAGCCGATGGCGAACTCGCCGACGTACCGGGCGCCCTCATCCGTATCCAGGATGGCGTCGATCTTGTCGGCATTCTGATCGGCTGTCGCCTTCACGATCTTGCCTGCCTTGAACTCGAAGCGCACGTTCTCGAACGTGATGCCGTTGTAGAGCGTCGGCGTGTTGTAGTGAATGATGCCGTTCACACTGTCGCGCACGGGCGCGGTGAAGCACTCGCCGTCGGGGATGTTCAGCTCGCCGCAGCACGGAATCGCGGGGATCCCCTTGATTGAGAACGTCAGATCCGTGTCGCCCGGGCCTTTGATGTGGACCTTGTCCGTCTTCTCCATGCGAGCCTTGAGCGCCGCGGCGGCACGGTCCATCCGCTTGTAGTCGAGCGTGCAGACGTCGAAGTAGAACTTCTCGAACGCTTCGGTGCTCATCTGCGCGAGCTGCGCCATGCTCGGCGTCGGCCAGCGCAGGACGCACCACTTCGTCTCGTTGACGCGCACATCGAAGTGCACGGGCTTCATGTACATCCGCGTGTACTGCTTCATCTCGTCATCTGGAATGCCCGACATCTCGCTGACGTTGGCTGATCCGCGCAGGCCGATGTAGGCATCCATCTTCTTCATGCGATCGGCGTCATATTCGCCCCATGTCTTGATATTGTCCGCAGCGGCGCCGGTGACCAGGGCGCGCGTGAGCCTGTTGTTGCGGACGATGATGTGCGGGTGGCCGCCTGCCTTTCGGCAGGCGTCGATGAGCGCCAGGCCGATGGACTCAGGCGCGTCGAACAACTCGATGAGCAGGTGCTCGCCGGGCTGGATGCGGGTCGAGTGGTTGATGAGCAGTTCGGCGAGCGTGATGTTGCGGGGATCTTGCATGACGTTGGTTCCTGTCCGGTTCTGTCGACGTATGAGGGAGCCAGCCATGATAGTGCAATCCGGGATCGGGAAGGGGTGGGGGGCCGTGCCGTTCGCTTGGGCCATGCCATGCCGGGCCGTAGAATGTCGTGATGCCCAAACGCCCCATTGATCTGCGAAGTGACACGGTGACGCAGCCGACCGCTGCGATGAAGCGGGCGATGATGGATGCGCCGCTCGGTGACGATGTGCTGGGCGATGATCCGACCGTCCAGGCGCTCGAGGAGCGATGCGCGGTGCTGCTCGGCAAACAGGCGGCGGTCTTCGTTCCATCCGGTTCGATGGCGAATCAGCTTGCGATTCGGTCGCTGACCGAGCCGGGTGATGAGATCATCGGCGAGCAGGGGAGTCACTTCTTCCAATATGAGGCAGGGGCATTCGCGGCGCTCTCCGGGTGTAGCGTCAGCCTCATCGCGGGGGATCGGGGCATGTTCGACGCGAGTGATGTGCTGGCGAACATCAGGCCTGCCGACCAACACTTCCCCGTGACGAAGCTGGTCGTCGTCGAGAACACGCACAACGCAGGCGGCGGCACTGTCTGGCCTGTCACGCGGGTCGAGTCGGTCGCTGCCGCGGCGCGATCGGCGGATCTGCGTCTTCATCTCGACGGGGCACGGCTTATGAACGCCAGTGTCGCATCAGGTGCCGCGCCTGCCGATTACGCGAGGTTCTTCGACACTGTCTCGATGTGCTTCTCCAAGGGGCTTGGCGCACCGGTCGGATCGATCGTCGCAGGAGGTGAACAGGTCATCCACCGCGCACGCCGGTTCCGCAAGATGCTCGGCGGCGCGATGCGCCAGTCAGGCTTGCTCGCGGCGGCAGCGCTGTACGCGCTCGATCATCACGTTGACCGACTCGCTGACGATCACGCCAACGCCCGTTTGCTCGCCGACGGCATTGCTCAACTCCCACGGCTCACCGTCGATCCTGACGTCGTTGAGACGAACATCGTGTACTTCGATATCGACGAGCAGTGGGGCACCAGCGAGGCGCTGTGCGATCGCCTCGAATCGCGCAATGTTCTTATGCTCCCAGCCGGCCCTGGGCGTGTGCGTGCGGTGACCCATCTGGACGTGACGAGTGAGCAGGTGGCGGAAGCCATCGACGTGCTCGCAACGATCGTCTGATCGCTTCTCGCGCGTTACTGCCCCGCCTGCTCAGGTGGCGCTCATGGTCGGTCGGCTGCGTTCTCCGCATCGAAGAGCTGGCCCTGCTTGGGCACATCTCGCGGGCGCAGGCGGAGTTGACGCACCTCGTCGATGAACTCATCGAGCGCGTGGTATGCGTAGTACTCGCTTGCGAAGCGCAGATAGGCGATCTCATCCAGGTCGCGCAGCAGCGTCGCCACGCGCGAGCCAATCTCCCCGGAAGGTACCTCGCGGTCGAACGTGCGGAAGATGTCATCTTCGACCTGCTCGAACAGCCGCTGCTTGGCATCCTCGGGGATCGGCCGCTTGCCGCACGCCGCCTGGACGCCGGCCCGGATCTTGCGCGTGTCGAACGGGATGCGCGAGCCGTCCCTCTTGATGACCATGAGCCGTGTGGTTTCCTCGACGCGCTCGTAGGTGGTGAACCTCTTGCCGCACGCTTCGTTCAGGCACTGGCGGCGTCTGCGCACCGCGTGACCCGAGTCGGTCAGCCGACTGTCAATCACCTTGTCATCGTTTGTGTTACAGAACGGACAGATCAAGGCAAGGTACCCCAGGGGGCCGGTCGCGACGCGCCACTGCCCACCATCTTGGTGTGTCGGGGGCTGAGCGTCAAACGGCTGGGGGGTGGCCCACGGCGGGAGTAATCGGCCGCGTCGTCTTAAGCCGCCCCGTTATCTGGAACTTGCTTATTGCCCCCGGAGGGAGATGCCGATATCTTCTTAGGTGGAATGGTTCGGTGGCTCGGCTGCCGAAGGTCGATGGTGGAACGTCATCAGGGGATGCGTGTGCCCAGCTTTCGAACTTGCGATCTCCATGTTGCCGAGGCGTCTGTGCACGTTCGCTGATGCAAGCAACTGGTCTGATCGTCCATTCCGACCCCTCCTCCCGACAGTTTCCCGCGTCGTTCGGTGACGCCTCCATATTCGGCGGCGACCGCTCGGCCTGACCCCGCTCACTTGCATAAAGGAATCCGCTCATCGCCAGACGACGTTACTTCAAGCCGGTCCCTCCCCCCAAGAAGCTCCGTGTGAACCGGGAGATCCGCATCTCGCCGGTCCGGCTCGTCGACGAAGACAACAACCAGGTCGGCGTCGTGGAACTTCAGGAGGCATACCGACTCGCTGAGGAGGCGGAACTGGACCTCGTCGAGGTCGCGCCCCATTCCCGTCCGCCGGTCTGCCGAATCATGGACTACGGCAAGCACCGCTACGAGGAATCCAAGAAGGAGCAGCGGGCACGCGCCAAGACCAAAGCCGCGGAAATGAAGGAGGTTCGGCTGGGACGCACCATCAAGGTCGACCCGCACGACATCGCCATCCGCGTGAAGAGAGCACACAAGTTCCTCATGGCGGGGCACAAGGTGCAGATCACCCAACAGTTTCGCGGACGCGAGATGATGCACCGACACCTCGGCAGGGAGATTCTGCAGCGCGTCGTTGAGCAACTGGCTGACGTCTCCAAGGTCGAGATCCCACCCCGGCAGGTCGGCAACCGCATGCACATCATCCTCATGCCGGACCGCGACAAGATCCGCGCGATCCAAAAGGAAGAAGCGAAGCAGGCTCAAGCCGAGGGGCGGGAGGCAGCCGAGGCTCTCAAGCCTGACGTCATCGAGCCTGATGCCGTCGAGCCTGATGCCGTCGAGCCTGAGGTCGTTGAACCTGAGGTCGTTGAACCTGAGGTCGTTGAGCCTGAGGTCGTTGAGCCTGAGGTCGTTGAGCCTGAGGTCGTTGAGCCTGAGGTCGTTGAGCCTGAGGTCGTTGAGCCTGAGGTCGTTGAGCCTGAGGTCGTTGAGCCGCAGGCCGAGGCTGAGACCCGCGAGGCATAAACCGGATGAGTCCCACGGTTCTGTGGGGGTGTGGGGGTGCTGTTGGGGGTTCGGTCCGGACGATGCCCGCCTAGCCGCGAACGAGGGTGCTGCTACCGTGCCTTGCTGCTCCTCAAGCGGTGGGCAACTGCGTATCCTTGTCAGTGACGGATCAACTCCCTGCAACCCTCGCCGGCCATCGACCGGTGTGAGCGGCCTCGCAGGCGACTGTGACCCCTGATGGAGCAACCACCATGGCAACACCCACGAACCCTACGACGCCCACCGAGTCGAAGACCCAAACCCAGTGCTCGCGAACGCCTCACGCCACGCTCAGCCCACAGGCCGCCGCCAAGCTCGACAGCCATCAGCAGCGCCCGGACATGCGCGACGTTGATCCGCACAACGTCACCATCTCCGGATTCGTGCTCGACGAGTCGTATGGCCCGGACAACCCGACTGAAGCTCTTCAGCACATCGACCGCGACATCCCCGAGCCGGGTGTTTTTCCCTTCACACGCGGCGTTCACAAGGGCATGTACCGCGACCGGCTTTGGACGATGCGCCAGTTCGCCGGCTTCGGCTCGGCTGACGATACGAATCAGCGCTTCAAGTACCTGCTCGACCAGGCCAAGGGCACCAAGGCGAACACCGGCCTGTCCACCGCGTTTGACCTGCCCACGCTCATGGGACGCGACTCCGACGACCCGCTCTCCAGCGGCGAGGTCGGTAAGTGCGGCGTCGCTATCGACACGATCGAGGACATGCACCGCCTCTACGCGGACATCCCCGTCGATCGCGTCTCCGTCTCCCAGACCATCAACGCGCCCGCTGCGATCATCTGGGCGATGTACATCGGCATGGCGAAGCAGCGCGGCATGAACATGGCTGACCTCGCGGGCACGCTGCAGAACGACATCCTCAAAGAGTTCCACGCACAGAACGAATGGGTCTACCCGCCTGAGCCTTCCGTCAAGCTCGTTGTGGATACGATCGAGTATGCGACGGAGCACCTGCCTCGCTGGAACTCCGTCTCGATCTCCGGCTACCACATCCGTGAGGCGGGTTCGACCGCGACGCAGGAGCTCGCCTTCACGCTCCGCGACGGCATGGAGTATGTCGAGGAGTCCATCAAGCGAGGTCTGGATGTCGATGCCTTCGCACCACGGCTGAGCCACTTCTTCAACAGCCACAACGAGTTCTTCGAGGAAATCTGCAAGCTTCGCGCTGCACGCCGAATCTGGGCACGTGCGATGAAGGAGCGATACGGCGCGAAGAGCGAACGCTCCATGTGGATGCGCACGCACGTCCAGACCGCAGGGTGCTCACTCACCGAGCAGCAGCCCTACAACAACCTCATCCGCGTCGCCTATCAAGCCATGGCGGGTGTGCTCGGCGGATGCCAGTCGCTGCACACCGACTCGATGGATGAGACGCTCGGCCTGCCGACGCAAGAGGCCTGCACGCTGGCACTTCGTACGCAGCAAGTCCTCGCGCACGAGACGGGCGTCACACGCACCGTCGATCCGCTCGCAGGCTCATGGTTCATCGAGTCGCTCACCGATCAGATGGAAGCGGAGGCGAACCGCATGATCGCTGAGATCGACGAGATGGGCGGCGTCGTCGCGGGAATCAACAAGGGTTACTTCCGCCGATCCATCGCCGAGGCCAGCCATCGCTACAGCCAGGAAGTGGAGGCGGGCGATCGTCTCACCGTCGGCGTCAACGCATACGTCGACGAGAACGAGCAGCGCACCGTGGAGATCCTCGAGATCACCGAGCAGGTCGAGATCGACCAGTGTGAACACCTCGACGACTTCAAGAAGCGCCGCGACAGCGACGGCGCCAAGCGGGCGCTCGACGCCATCCGCGATGCTGCGAAAAAGGACCGGAACGTCATGCCCGCCCTGATCGACGGCGCGATGGCGAACTGCACGATGGGCGAGATGGTCCAGGCCATGGTCGACATCTACGGCCGATACACCGGCGGCCCGGAGTGGTGATGCCGTTGAGCCGCGCCCCGAGGGGAAGCGCGTTGGCTCAGCGCACCTCGACGGTCATTTCGATCTCGACCGGCACATCCAGCGGCAGGCTCGCACAGCCCACCGCGGCGCGGGCGTGCTTGCCGCGATCGCCGAACAACTCGACGACCAGTTCACTCGCGCCGTTCGCGACCTTCGGCGGATCGCTGAATGATGGATCACACGCGACGAAGCAGCCGAGGCGAACGATGCGGACGATCTTGTCAAGCCCATCGACGCCGCCACCGAGTTCCGCCGCGACAATCGCCAGGCCGTTGAGAGCGCACTGGCGGGCACACGCCTTGGCCGTGTCCACATCGACGTTCGTGGGCACTTTGCCGATCGCTATAAGTTCGCCATCGCGTAAAGGAAGCTGTCCGCTCACGAAGATCAGATTGCCCGTTCGGACGGCAGGGACGTAGGCAGCCACCGGTTTGGGGGCATCGGGAAGCACCAGACCAAGTTCGTTGAAGCGATCACGAATCACAGGGAGGATCCTTTCGCGTTGGGGGCTGCCTCACACGGAAAACCACAAAGCAGGCAACCGTGGGGCTGTGGTTTCACGTATTCTCCATTGTGGACAGCCGACTGCAAGTGGCCGACCCGAAACAGGGGATTGTCACCATGACTACGAGGCGAACCCGCGGACTGGCGCTCATCGAAGTTATCGTCATCATGGCGATGGTGTGTCTGTTGGTGGTTCTCCTGCTGCCCCTGCTGAATACGCCGTGGCGGCCGCGCGCGCCGGGTGATGCAGCCCTGCACACGCGAGATGCTGCGCAGGTCCGTGAGATTCACAAGGGCCTGATCATGTGGGCGCAACAGAACAGCGATGCCTACCCGCTTCCGAGTGAGATTGACGCCGCGAGTGATACGATCACCGTCGACGGAGATGCATCGCGGAAGAACGCATCCGGCTCGATCTACTCGATTCTGGTCTACAACGGTCTCGTCATGCCGGATGTCCTGATCAGTCCGCTTGAGCCGAGCGATGAGATCGTGAAGAAGGACGACTACGAGTACTACGATCCATCCGCTGCGGTGAATCCAAGCAGGGCGAGGTGGGACCCAGCGTTTCGTGGAACACCACGAGATATCCGCGACGGCCAGACCGGGCCGGGCAATGTGTCGTACGCCCATCTTGCTCTGGCCGGGCCTAGGCGGATGGCTGAATGGCGGGCGACGCTCAACAGTGACTACCCCGTCTTGGCAAATCGTGGGCCGGAGGAACTGAACGGAACGTGGGATTCGACGACGCATGCGATCACCGGCACGGCGCTCGCGCCAGGTATGACCGGCACGTCCAGCATCACGCTGCGCATGCACGGTTTTGCTGATTCCTGGGAGGGCAACGTCGCCTACAACGACAACCACGTCATATTCGAAACCACGACGCATCGGCCCGACTTTGTGTATCAGGCGACATCCGGTGAGCAGACGCTTCAGATCTGCGACGGGTTCTTCCTCGACGAGGCTAACCCCACTGTCGGCGCTCCGTTTCCCGATCTGAACGACATCAACATCTACCTCGGCCTGTTCCGCGTCGGCCCCACCGCAGCCCAGCAGTCCGAGCACGGCCTGATCAGCGACTACATCTCTGCCGCCCGCTGGTTCGACGGCCAGGACTGATCCGCAGCGCACCCACATCACCGGCTCGCGGGCGGTCCATTCGCGGATGTGCCAAGCGGCCGAGACACTGGACAATCGCAAGGAGAACTGCCTTGCGCGCGACCTGCCTCCCGACTCGCTCTTACCCGATGCTACGTCGGCGGCGCAGCGTCGTCAGGCTCGACATCACCGTGCTTGCCGTCACTGGCGTCGGCTTCAGACGGCAAGCCAGCCGATTCCGTCATCTGTGTTTCATCGTCGACGGGAGGTGTCTCCGGCGGGGAATCTGCGGCTGCCGGATATGTGGCGTCCTCGCGCTCGGGATGACCAAACCACGATCGCTTGTCCTCGCTGTACATGGCCTCGAGGAGGTCTTGGACATCCTGCATCGAACCATCCGCTGGAACCCAGCCGGTCTCGATATCGGGGAAGTCCTGCTTGCAGTGTTCGATTTTGTGTTTGTTTGGAAACCGAATCGGGCACCAGAACGACTCGACGTTTCGGAGCATCTCGGCGCCCATCGAGTACACGCCGGTCATCCAGTCGCAGTACAGGCACCAAAGCAGGTCGTGGCCGACGAGATCCTGAAACTTGTGCCTGCTGAGGTTAATCCACTCACCGTGCCGGTATGCAGGGAAACCGAGCAATCGCACGAGGATGGGGTAGGCGACGATCTCCGTGAGGCGCACGACCCAGAACCCGGGCAGGGCGAACACGGTGAGCCACAGGGCGAGACGGTTGCGCCACCAGCCCACCTCTTGGTCAAGGAATCGCACGATACGCGGGCCCCGCACAGCCTTGCGGTGCGTGAACTCATGTGCGGCGATCCAGAGCTGGACGACAGCAACTTGGGCGACGATCGCGCCGATCAGCCCCATCCAACCGGCGAGCACAGCGCCGATGATCCAAGGGATCCACATCATCACTGCGAGGATCACATCGAGCAGCGGCGCACGCGTACACGTATCGGAAAGACGGCGACCAACACCGCCGAGGTGCGGCAGGAGCGTGAAAACCAGGGCGAGAGCGATTTCGAGCACGGAGACGACGGCGATCGACCGGAAGAAACCAATGATGTCCATGCGACTGCCTCCATCACGGGCAAGGGATGCGCGATCATCGTACCCGCCTGTGCCGATGCGCGTGTGGATGCGTCTGGAACGTCGCCATCCTGCTGCTGCCGGGGGGACTCTTCGCACATCACGTCAGGCCGTGCATCCAGCCATCCTTCCTCAGCACCCCCTCGGAGCCCAGCCTGGTTGTCGTGCGAGTGTCCCTACACATTCGAGCGCCGCGCCGTCGAGTTCGCCGGCCTCGGTCGTCAGGCAGCACGTCGAGCCGATCAGGTCGCCGTGCCGATAGCGCAGCGTCGTCTCGGACTCACCCTCGTGTTGCTCGGCGACGCCGGGCAGGTAGTAGATCAGTTCATCACCGGTGCCGTCGTAGGCCATCTCAACGTGCGGCATCTGCCCGACGTAATACGTCCACAGCGTGTCGCCGTTGTCGATGATCGGCGACCAGTTCCGTGGATCTTCATCGGAGACACCGACGAGGCGAGCGAGATCATCGCCGTTCTCGCATTGACTCGTAGAGACGCACGTAGCTGTCGTAGCGAGTGCGCGTGATTCCGCCTTGCTCGACGGCTTCTTTGACGGCGCAGCCGACTTCGTGCGTGTGTGTGCAGTCATTGAATCTGCACTCCGGCCAGTAGTCGTCGAATTCAGGGAAGTACCAGTGCAGTTCGCTAGGCTCGATGCCCCAGATCGCGAACGACTTGATGCCGGGCGTATCAACAAGCATCGTACCTTGATCGTCAACGCGGCGCAGTGATGCTCGTGTTGTCACGTGCCTGCCCGTGCGATCGCCTTTGCGATGCGTGCCTACCTTCAGATCAAGTTCCGGAAAGAGCGCGTTGATCGTCGCTGACTTGCCGACGCCCGAGTGGCCGACGAACGCGACGGTCTTTGTATAGGTACGTTGATGAAGCTCATTGATATGTTCGCCCGTCAGCGCGGAATAGCGAATGACATCGACGCCGAAGTGATCGATGAGCTTGAGTTCGCGCGGGGCGTCACGCGTGAGCAGGTCGATCTTGTTGAGACAGATGATCGGCTCGATCTCGCCGCGCTGGGCAGCGACGAGAAAGCGGTCGACGAGGTTGGGATGGAAAGGTGGGTGTGCGACGGAGACGACGATGGCGAGCAGATCGACGTTGGCGACGATGCACTGTTCGAATCGCTCGCCGCCGTGCCTGCTGTGGCCGGGTCGTGACAGCTTGGTGGTGCGTGGGTGGACCCGCGTGATCGCCCACTCGATGTCCGGCGTGAGGTGTCTCGGTTGAACCGTGGCGCCGAGCGAGGCGATCGGCTGGATGTCAACCCAGTCGCCAGCCACCACGATGGTTTCTCCGGTGCTGGGAAGCGCTTGGGACAGGGCGACCCGCAGGCAAGGTGGGCGCTCGTGATCGACCGGCTCGACATCGCAGTGGTGCGGGTACGCATCGCGGACGCGGGCACGACAAGGCTGTTCTGCCTGGGACATGATGTCACCATGATCGGCCAGGGCGGTCGGTTTGTCGAACGCCGGCCGAACTGATCAGGGGCAATGGGGCCGAGCCGACGGTCCGGGAACGCCAAGCAGCGGCTCCCACGTGGTTCGGTGCAACCATCGGCGCCGAGGGGACGTATCCAAGCATGATGAGACGTCAACAGGTCCAGCACGAGGAGCGGCGTTTGACACCTCAGGATGGGACGCCTAGTTTCACAGCCAAGCCCGGGGCGATCCGTGGAGGCCCGGCGGGGCGGATGCAATCAGTCATGGCTGAAACACCTTCCCAGTCTGAGAACTCCGATGCGTCGAACATGGCCGGCGAATCACACCCGGACCTCTCCCAGACGACGCTCACCGATACGAACGTCGATACGATTCTCGGGCGAGTGGTCGTCGAGCAGGGACTGGCGACGCCCGACGAAGTCCAGATCTGCATGGTGGAGCAGCGAGGTCTGGCGGAAGACCCAAGCGGCAAGAGTCTGGCGCAGATCCTCGTCGATAACGAATACGTGACGCAAAGACAGCTTGCCCGGCTGCGTCAGATGGTCGAGGCGGAGCGATCCGGCCAGCAGATCCCAGGCTACACGGTCTTGGGCAAGCTCGGTTCAGGCGCGATGGCGACGGTGTTCAAGGCAAAACAGGTCAGTCTTGACCGCGTGGTGGCGATCAAGGTGCTGCCGAAACGGTACAGCTCGAACGTACAGTTCATCGAGCGTTTCTACGCCGAAGGCCGAGCTGCTGCGACGTTGAATCATCCGAACATCGTTCAGGCGATCGACGTGGGCAGGGCCGGTGAGTACCACTACTTCGTGATGGAATATGTCGAAGGGCGTACCGTCTTTGACGACATTGTGCGACACAAGCGGTACGGCGAATCCGACGCGCTGGATGTGATCATCCAGGTGGCCGAGGCGCTCGAACACGCGCATGACAAGGGGCTGATCCACCGCGATGTGAAGCCGAAGAACATCATGATCACGCGCGAGGGGATCGTGAAGTTGGCGGACATGGGTTTGGCGCGTGCGATGTCAGACAAGGAGGCCGCCGAGGCTGAGGCCGGCCGTGCGTTCGGCACGCCGTACTACATCAGCCCCGAACAGATCCGAGGTGAGGTGAACATCGGTCCTCAGGCTGACATCTACTCCCTCGGCGCGACGCTCTATCAGATGGTGACCGGGCGCGTTCCCTTCACTGGCAAAAGCCCGTCGGATGTGATGCACAAGCACATCAAGGAAGCGCTCACACCGCCGGACCATCTCAATCCGAGGCTCTCCGCAGGCATCAGTGAGGTCATTGAGATGATGATGGCCAAGAGCCAGCGGGATCGCTACAAGACCATGCCGGACCTGCTCACCGACCTGCGGGCGCTCCAGCAGGGAGAAGCCCCGCCCATCGCGCGCAAGGATACGGATCTGAGCATGCTCGAGGACATCCGTGACCAGGAGGAGGGTGCCGAGCCGGAGATCGTGCACGTGCGCGAGATCTACACCGGCAACCCATTCCAGCATCCCGCGGTGATCATCATCCTCCTTGCACTGATCGCCAGCGCGTTCGCCAACGTGCTGCTGGCGCTCTTCGCCACGTGATGCCTGCGCCCCGAGTGAGTCGGCCGCCTACACTCCCACACATATGCTCAAACGCTGGCCGGACATCATGTTCATCGGTGGCGCGGTCGTCATCTTCATCTTCCTGATGGCGTGGACGAATCGACCGGCGCCCGATGACGGAATCACGTGGCACGTTCGACTGGCTGACGCGCAGCACGCCGCCCGAGCGTCGCGCAAGCCGATCTTCGTCAAGTTCACCACGACCTGGTGTCCACCGTGCCGGGAGATGGATCGCAGCACATTCCCCGATGAAAAGGTCCGCGCCTCGCTTGCATCCTTCGAGCCGGTCAAGGTGGATGGCGACGATCACCCGGATCTGATGCGGCAGTACGGGATTCGGGCATACCCGACGATGCTGGTGCTCTCGCCTGATGGGGAGACACTGGGCCGTGTCGAAGGTGGGCTCTCAGCCGAACAGCTCATTCGCTTCCTCGATGCCGTTCCCGTCGACGGTTCGCTATGATCTCGCCTTGTCGTTGCTGCTGTTGACCCAGGGAGCTTGCGATGGATCTGTATATCGACACTGCGAACCTCGACGAAATCCGCCAGGCCAATGACTTGGGCGTGCTCGACGGCGTGACCACGAACCCGAGCCTCATCGCCAAGGAAGGCGTGCCCTACGCCGACCAACTCGTCAAGATCTGTGAGATTGTCGCCGGGCCCGTCTCCGCCGAAGTGCTGGCTACCGAGCATGATGCGATGGTGCCCGAGGCCGAGGAGTTGGCGAAGATCGCCGACAACATCGTCATCAAGCTCCCATGCACGCCCGATGGACTCAAGGCCTGCAAGACGCTCAGCGATCGCGGTATCCGTACGAACATGACGCTTTGCTTTCAGCCGCTCCAGGCTTGGCTCGTCGCCAAGGCGGGTGCGTTTCTCGTCAGCCCGTTCCTCGGCAGGCTCGACGACATCAGCGAGGATGGCGTCGATCTCGTCCACAAGATCCGCGCGATCTACGACAACTACGGCTACGAAACGAAGATCCTCGCCGCCTCGCTTCGACATCCCAAGCACATCGTGGATGTTGCCCTCGCCGGTGCCGATGTCGCCACGATCCCGTACAAGGTGATCGCTGGTGCCATGAAGCACCCTCTCACCGACAGCGGCATCGAGCGTTTCCTCGCTGACTACCGCAAAGCCCTCGGTTGACGGCGAGCCGCATGCGGACGAGCTGGCCCATCCTCCGCTGAGGTCTTGACACAACTCCGCTGCGGGGCTTGCAGGTCCCCTCTCTCAGGTTCGCCCGCTGCACGCACATCACGGCCTCGCCTGGTGATGCAAAGCTCCCGTCACCGATCTGTGGTCATCGCGGCCGGCGTCCGCACGACGTTGCTGTGGACGATTCGACTGCACTCACGGAATGACCGCGATGTCGTGCGGGCCGGTGCCCGGCTCGATGCCGTAACCGGTGTCAATGAGCATCGGCCGACCGGTGATCTGCTGCACTTCCCAGATCGAGATGATGTTCTCGTCGTAGCCTGCCACGAACAGGTGTACGCCGTCCGGGCTGAACGCGACGCCTGCGGGCATCACCTCCGTAGCGACCTCGGTGAGGATGTCGAACCCGCCCAGGCCATCATGACGGAGCAGGTACAGCGTTCCGGTCGACGTCGCGCCGGGCTTGTCCGGGTTGGATGCGAGTCCGCCCTCCATGCAGCCCACAGCAATGAGCGAGCCGTCCGGCGATATGTCGATCGATGTCGGTGATCGTCCCACTGTCACGGTGCCCAAGTGCTCGTGCACCGCATCGGGCGCCATGATCGGATCGACCTGATAGACGGAGATGTAGCCTGCCGCGGCGTTCTCGAACCACCCCGTCCTGGCGCTCCACGCGAGTTCGGTTGTGTAGATGAACCTGCCGTCCGGCGAGAAGCGAACAGTGAACGGATACGGCCCGGTCTTGATCGGCTCGCCCCAAGGCTCGATCTTGATCATGCCGTTCTCGCCATCGGTGTTGAACTGGAACAGCGCCAGGTGCCGGTAGTCAGCCATGCTCACCGCAAAGCCGTGTCCTGAGGGATGCCATTGGATGCTCGTCGGGTGGTACGGCGCCTTCGTGTCGATCAGAAGCGGCCAAGACTCGGTATTCGTGATAACGCCGTCTTCGATGTTCAGCACGTGGATCTCATCTGAGCCGAAGCACAATGCCAGCGCGCGCCGGCCGTCCGGATGGATCGCCACGGCCATCACGCCCGGCTCAGCAAGGTCGTACTTCTCTCCGATCACAGGGTTGAGCGGGTCGGTCAGATCGATCGGTACGACGGCCGTTCCCGGGAGGGCGCCTCCGCTGATCTTCGGGATTTCCTGCGGGACATCCAGATCAAACGACAGCGCCAGCGCCAGCGTGCCGTCCGGGCTCAGCGTGAGCGCGTCGATTGGGCCTGATACGGTTGTGGGCAGATCCACCTGTGCGAACGGCTGAATGCCGCCCGCATCCGTCAGCGAGAGTTGCACGATGGTGAGCGTGTCGCCTCGATCCGTCGAGGGCGGCAGCCTGCGGCCGTCGGTGTAGCCCACGACGGGCGGATCCGCATCATCCAGCGAGATGATGTAGCTGCCCGCCACATTTGGAAGCCGCGTATTGGCCGGGTCGTCGTAGTCATACGGCTCAAGCACACGCTGCCCGCCGAGGCGGGAGCCCGTGTCCATGCCGGCGCAGCCGGAGAGAAGAACCAGTGAACCGACTGTGGTGAAAAGCATCGCTTTGAACATGGGTGTCCTCTTTCTTGTCACAGTGCAGGCTCGTCGCCGAGCACCGCACCAAGATCGACTGTTGTGCCCTGAATTGCAACCGGGCCGCCTCGCTTTCGGCACGCGCGGAGGACTCGGATCAGCCTCGCCATGTCCGCGGGAAGCGGAGCCTGAAACGTCATCCGTTCGCCGGTCATCGGATGCGCGACCGTCAGCAGCGCCGCATGCAGGGCCTGTCTGCCCATCACTACCGACCCGCCTGCCTCCAGCCCGTCCGGCACATCCAACCCGCCGCCCGCCAGATCATCGAGGCAGACCGGCTTGCCGCCGTACATGTCGTCGCCGACGATCGGGTAGCCGAGGTACGACAGATGCACGCGGAGCTGATGCGTTCGTCCCGACTTAGGCTCCAACTCGACGAGCGTGTAGCCCTGGTAGTACTCACGGACCCGGTAGATCGTCACCGACGGCTTGCTGGCGTCATCGTGGCGGACGACGTACTTCTCGCGATAGCCCTTGTCCCGGCGAGGATGGTGGCCGAGCGGCAGGTCGATGATGTCAGCCGGTGGATCCAGTCGGCCGTGCACGACCGCCAGATAGCGCTTGTCAGTGGTCCGGTCCTGGAATTGAGTGCCGAGCCGCCAGTGGGCCTCATCCGTCTTGGCTGAGACGATCACGCCCGTCGTGTTGCGGTCCAGCCGATGCACGACGCCCGGACGAGCGTATGCCTCACCAACGCTCGAGAGCCTGCCCGCCGACCTGTGCTGCAAGTGGTATGCAAGGCCGTTGATGAGCGTCCCGGACTTCTCGCTACGGGCTGGGTGAACGATCAGGCCCGCCTGCTTGTTGACGACGATCATGTGCTCATCTTCAAACAGGATGTCGAGCGGTATGTCCTGGGCGGGGATGTCCTTGCTCGGCGGAGGCGGGACGATGACGCGGACCTCGTCGCCTTGGTGCAGCGATGTGGAAGGCTTGGATGCCCGCCCGTTCACCGTCACCGCGCCGGAGGCGATCAGGCGCTGCAGCGCCGACCTGCTCATGTACGGAATCCGATCCGCGAGGTACTTGTCAAGGCGCTTGCTCAGGTTGCGCTTGAGTGTGAACGTGACGGTCACCGGGCCGTCGTCGTTCCCAGTTGTCTGCATGGCGTCGCCGACGGCTTCGGGATTGAGCGAACCGCCGCCGGTCAGCAGCGGATCACGGTCGTCACCGTTGTGTGGACGGGTCATTCCGAGGTGTCGGCCGGCTGGGGCTCGGTCGGTTCCTCAGCAGCGCCATCCTCAGCCGGCGCGTCGGCGGGCTGTTCCGTATCGTCACCGGAGGGTTGCTCCGTGCTATCCGGTACTGGCGGCAATGTTGGCGTCTCCGGCAACGGCTCAGGCTCGACCAGCCGTGGGACACGACTCAGGCCATCCAGATCGCCGATGCGTCTCTCCGCGCGACCGGCCAAGGCTACATACTCACCCGCCCCATCGACGATCTCCTTGTAGCACCGCGTCGCCTGCTCTGGGTCGTCCCTCGCCTCAGCCACCGCCGCTCGGCCGAACCACCCCCCCAGTGCGCGCACACGCATCCCGGCGTTGTCACCGGCCATCTCGATGATGCGGGCGTACAGATCGTCAGCCTCGGTGAGCAATCCGTCGCGCTCCTCATCGCTGAGTTCATCCGCCTCGGTCAATTGGTTTTCCTGGTCCTGCCCGAACATCGCGCCGTACACCAGGCCGGGGTTCTGATTGACCGCCGCCGTCGCTTGAACCGTCAGGCCTAAACCGACCGCCTGCATGTAGAGGTCCGCCGCATCGGTGAGAGCCTGGATGGCAAGCCCCGGTCGGCCGTCGTGATCCGCCGCCACTTGGAGTAGCGCCTCGGGCCGACCGACGACGAGCGCTTCCTCGTACGCAGCCCAGGCGTCGTTCTCCACGCCGATCTGGTATTGGTGCCAGTAGCGATGCCCAAGGATCCCCAGCGCCGCGATCAGAATGACCAGGAAGAACTTGTCATTGTGCTTCTTGAGAAACTCGATCAACTCCTCGTTGAGACGAGATTCATCAAGCCCTGCCCCTTCTTTTATCTGCTCAAGCCGTTTGTCCACGCCTTTGGCCTCATCTACGCACTCGAAACGGTGGAATCGGGTCAGTCTACGCCCCGCGTTGAGCGGCTGCAATGAGACGCTCGTCAAACAGCCATGGCGCATCCGCATCGCGATCCTCAGGGGGGACCAGCGTATCTCGGATGACGGCGACAAGCTCGGCAAGCCCCTCGCCTGTTCTGGCGGAGCAGGACAGGTAGGCCGCCTCTGTCCGCCCCGGGAGATCGCATTTCGTGCGGAGATGGATGTCAGCCCGCGGCACAGCCCCCGCACCGGGCGTCTGTTGACCATCATCCGCCGCGATGATCAGGTCGGCCCGGCTCAGGATCATCTTCGTCAGTCTTGCCGCATCGTGCTCGATCTGGTCGGCAGCGGGCCGAATGCCGGGCGTGTCGATCCAGTGCACAACCAGCCCGCCCAGGTCGATGACGACGCCCACGTAATCGCGTGTGGTTCCCGGACGATCGGCGGTGATCGACGCGCTCCGCCCGGCCAGTGCGTTGCACAAGGTGCTCTTGCCCACGTTCGGCGGACCCACCAGCGCCACGATCGGTGGCGTGAGCAGGCGGCTCAGCCTCGTGGCGCGGTCGGCAAGCTCTGATTCCGGGTGTAGGCTCGGATCCCACTTCCGCCAGCGCCCCGGCTGCACGGTGAGCAGGTCGATCGCCATCGGGCTTGCCGCACGGGCCAACGCGCCGAGCATCAACGCCTCGAACGCATCTTGCGCCTCCGGGTAGGCATCACGGGGGTCGGTCGCAGCCTCCTGCACAACGCAGCCCAACTCGACCAGACGCTCAACAAGAAGTGAGACGATGCGCCGCCCGCCGTGCGGCATGACGTAGGCGATCCGTTCGTCGAGACGTGCGACCAGCCCTGTGTCGATGCCGCCCAGTCGGCGCACCGCTACGTGTCCCACCTCGACTGGTGCCTTGCCGGTGAGATCCGCCAGCACGGATCGCACATCGCCCGTGAGCTGGATGATCGCCACCGCCCCGGGCGAGGGAGCAGTCAGGATGCGGCAGGTGCAGGTCATCCACATCAGCGTACGACCACAGCGCCCATGGAAGCAACGCGCCCACAACGCACTGGACTTCACGCGAGACGCCCAACGTCCGATCATGCTGCGATGTGCGTCGTATGCATTCTATATACCCCACATTCCCTATTATGTCAGCGGGGATGCCGTCGGGGCGAGGAAAGACGAATCAGGCGATAGAAACCGCGTGAATTGTTTTGACGCCGGTCGCGGGCGTGTCATACTCCAATGGGTACGCATGTACTCGTGATCATCAGCAAAGCAAGGAAGCGGCAACGTCAGCTTCTCTGCAGCGATGCGGGAGGCCCCTTGTCGCACGGATGTGCGAGGGAGGACATCACGAACCGCGCGGCGGACCGCTGCTCCGGCGCGCTATGCCAGCGCACGGTGAATCCGTGCGGGGAAATCAAGGGAAAGGAAGAAACATGAAAGCAATTGTGAGTATGAGCGTGGTCGGCGGGCTGATTCTCGGAGCCGCCTCGGCTGCGACCGGCGCGATCGTCTACGACAACGAGGCCGACTTCCTCGCCATGATCCAGTCGGGGTACTACCTCGAGGACTTCGACGGCTACACCTACGGCAGCTTCCAAGGGGAAACCCTTGATCTGGAAGCCAACGGGTACGCCTACACGCTGTCCGCCTATGGCGCGGGCTCTGCGGGACTGTGGTCGGGCGATGGCAACATGTCGACCAACAGTGCGTTGAACCCGATCACCGTCGATTTCACCGGCCTTGACGT
Source organism: Phycisphaerales bacterium (assembly GCA_023135165.1). GTDB lineage: Bacteria > Planctomycetota > Phycisphaerae > Phycisphaerales > JAGLTS01 > JAGLTS01. The sequence continues at coordinate 99,689 of JAGLTS010000016.1, forward strand.
CACGGCCATCGGCGGGTTCTTCTTCGCCAGCGAGATCAACGGCTTCTACATGCCCGGCTCGATGGTCCTCGTCCTGAGCGATGGCACGCAGATCACGTATGACCCGCCCAACGACACCACGTTCCGCGGGTTTACCTCTGACGTTCCAATCGTTCAGATGACGATCGACGCTGTGGATACCGACGTTTACAAGTGGGCGACAATGGACCACTTCTACGTCGGCGCCATGATCCCAGCCCCGAGCGGCCTGGCGATGCTCGGTGCGGTGGGCCTGCTTGGCCTGCGCCGTCGGCGCTGAATCTGACATCAATTCCTGACATGCGACAAGATCGCGCGAAGGCTCCGGACCGTCCGGAGCCTTCGTTTCCGCGCGCCGAACGAAACAACGGTGTCGGATACCGTTTTCTTCCTCCGTTTTCTTCCCGCCCGGGGAGTCCATCCGGTGCGCATCAAAGCTGCCTCGCTACGTCGGTCTCATCCGCCAGATCCCGCTGACCGACCTCGGGTTTCACGCTCAGCGCGCACTGCGGCGGGCATCTCGGCCACGAATGCGCACGGATCGCCCGGTTTTGTGTTATCGGACTACAGTTTTGAGCGAGTTTGAGCCGGTTTCGGCGAGTTTCGGTGCGTTTTGGATCAGTTTCGACCCGTTTTGGGTCGGTTTTGAGCGACATTTTGAGGTTCGCTCGGCATCGCGCGCGCATCGGGCAGGATGTTCGGCGGCGAAGCGCGATGTCGGCGGTGGTGCGCATGGTGCGTGCGATACGGGGTGATGTGGGGGTCGCTGCGAGTTCGGCCGAGCACCCGCGAGGCATCATCACCCGGTCATCGCGCGGACCCGGCTCGGTACGAGCCGACCGGCTGGCGCCTTCTGCTCTGTGGAACTCGACTCACGCGATTACCTCTCATCCCCCTGGACGACCCAGGGCACGCAGCAGCGCACGGCATCAAACTCCGCCGGCATGAGCGGATCATCGCCCAGCTCGTCCCACTTCGCCGGGCCAAAAAACGGTATCCGACACCGTTTCTTCCCCCGCGATTTCTGAACTCGACAGAATGCGGCAAAACGCGGCAAAACAGGACGTGCCGGCAAGTGTGAAACACGCCCAGTGATGGCAGCCGGCCTTACAGCCAGGGGCAGCCGTAGTCGGCGAGCAGGATGCCGAGGTCGTTCTGGTCCGTGTCGCCGTCGTCGTCCAAGTCGCCGCCGTCGTTGATGTTGTAGTAGGCGAGGAGGATGCCGAGATCGTTCTGGTCGACATCGCCATCACCATCGAGATCGCCGGGGCAAGCTGGTATGCCTTTCAGCCCCAGACTGTGCGAGTTGCCCGCCGCGACAGAGACGAAGCCGGTGTTCGGCTCCGGCACATCGCATTGGCCGCAGGTGTTCTTTCCCCACGCCACGATCGAGCCGTCGTCCTTTAGGCCCAGACCGTGATAGCTGCCCGCTGCGACAGAGACGAAGCCGGTGTTCGGCGCCGGCACGTCGCA